>NZ_DAMCTG010000079.1:0-5877 GCF_032113835.1 Achromobacter sp.
CCCGGGGGCGCCTAGCGCACGCTTGTAATGGGGGTGTCAGACACCCTTGCTGCGGTGGCGCAGGATGAAGGTTGTCTCACCAGGGTGTCAGACACCCGGGGGACGCCGAGGGCACGTTTGTAATGGAGGTGTCTGACACCCTTGATGCGGCGGGGCAGGATGAAGGTGATCTCACCCGGGTGTCAGACACCGGGGCAAGAATGCTTCGGACGCCGGGATGCGAGCTAATTCGGCGCTAATTCACCCCCAGATGCCGTTGCAGCGTATCCAGAAACACCTTTGCCCGCGCCGGCGTGACGCGGTTGTCGGATAGGGCGTAGATGGTGGCCGGCGGCAGTTTCCAGTCGGGCAGGATCTGTTCCAGCGCCAGTTCCCGCAGCGTTTGCGACAGCGCCTGATGGCTGGGCATCCAGGCGATCCCCAGCCCGGCGGTGGCCAGCTGCACGCCCAGCGCCGCGCTGTTCGTGCCGATGTGGGTCGGTCCGCGAACATTCAGCAGGCTGTCGCCTTCGCCCAGCGTCCAGTCCGGCAGGCCGCCCGTGACGATGCGCTCGTGCAGGCCCAGGTCTTCCGGGCAGGTCGGGCGCCCGAAGCGGTCCAGATAGCTGCGGGCCGCCACGAGAATCCATTGCACCTGCGCGACGTGTTTCTGGATCAGCGCGGAATCCTCGAGCTCGCCCGTGCGCAGCATCAGGTCGAAGGGCTGGCCGTTGCGGGCGGCGCCGGCCGAGCCGAGCTCCACCTCGAACGAGATCTGCGGATAGGTTTCGCGCAGTTCCTTCAGCACCGCCGGCAGGATCATGGTCAGCCCCGGCATCACCGACACACGCAGGGTGCCGGCCAGATGATTCAGGCTGGAATGGATGCTTTCGTGCGCAGACAGGGCGGCTTCGACGTGCACTGCGCACTGGTCGAAATACTGCTGGCCGATCGCCGTCAGGCCGATGCTGCGGGTGGTGCGGTTCAGCAGCTTGTATCCCAGCGTCTGCTCCAGCTGCGTCAGCCGCCGAGACAGCGTGGCCACGGGGATGCCGAGTTCGGCGGCGGTGGCGGACAGCTTGCCGCGCTTGGCGACTTCCACGAAGTAGTGGATGTCCTGCATCGAGATAGCGTTTCTGTTCATGTTGATTTCCGGGCGCGAGCCTTGATTGCCAGGGTATTTTCGGCGTGATCGCGCGGGCCGATTGTTGTCATTGCGGCAACATCGTGGTCCCTCTGCCGGGGCTACTGCCGCGCTGCGCGCCGGCCTACGATTTGGGCGTCGAACAAACCAGCGCAACACCCCCGTAAGTCCATCGGGGAAGCGCCCAACCCACCCAGGAGTCACCATGAGCCAACGTCTCAACGCCTTTGCCCAGTCGCCCGAACTGTTCAAGAAATTTGTCGAATTCAGCATGCTGGCCAAGGCCGGCGCGATCGAGGAGTCCATCCTGACCCTGGTCGACATCCGCGCTTCGCAGATCAACGGCTGCGCCTTCTGCCTGGACATGCACATCAAGCAGGCCAAAATCGCCGGCGAACGCGAACTGCGCCTGCACCACGTCGCCATCTGGCGCGAATCGAACCAGTTTTCGACGCGCGAACGGGCGTGCCTGGCATGGACCGAAGCGCTGACCACGCTGGGCGTGCACGGCGTGCCCACCGAGGTGTACGAGCGCGTGCGCGGTGAACTGTCCGAAAAGGAAATCTCGGACCTCAGCTTTGCCATCATGGCCATCAACGGCTGGAACCGCCTGAACGTGGGCTTCCAGACGGTTCCGGGCTCGGCCGACAAGGCATACGGGCTGGACAAGGCCCAATTCAACTAAGGAACGATCATGAAAATCCTCGTCATCGGCGGCACGGGCCTGATCGGCTCCAAGCTCGTCAAGCTGCTTACCGACCGCGGCCATGAAGCTATCGCCGCTTCGCCCGCCACCGGCGTGAACACCATCACGGGCGAAGGCCTGGATGCGGCCCTGGCCGGCGTTGACGTGGTGGTCGACGTCGCCAACTCGCCGTCTTTCGAAGACAAGGCCGTGCTGGAATTCTTCCAGACCTCGGGCCGCAACCTGCTGGCCGCCGAGAAGCGCGCCGGCGTGCGCCATCACGTCGCGCTGTCGGTGGTCGGCACGCGCCGCCTGGCCGAAAGCGGGTACTTCCGCGGCAAGATCGCGCAGGAAGACCTGATCGAGGCCGCCGGCCTGCCGTACACCATCGTGCACAGCACGCAGTTTTTCGAGTTCCTGGGCGGCATCGTGCAATCGGGCACGCAGGGCGACGAGGTGCGGTTGTCGTCCGCCTATGTGCAGCCGATCGCGTCCGACGACGTGGCGCTGGCCATGGCCGACGCCACGCTGGGCGCGCCGGTGAACGGCATCGTGGAAATCGCCGGTCCCGAGAAGGTCAGGTTGTCGGAACTGGCGCAACGCTACATGGGTAGAATCGGGGACACTCGCACCGTGCAGGCGGACGCCGGCGTGCGCTACTTTGGCGCGCTGCTCGACGACGGCACGCTGGTGCCGGGATCCAGCCCGCGCCTGGGCGAGATCGATTTCGAAACCTGGTTCAGCCGTTCGGGCGCAAGAAAGTAGCGGCGGGCACAAGGACCTTCATGAGCAAACTGCGGCCTCCTCCCCAAAGCCTCCTGGACAAGTACCGGGGCGGCGACTTCCGTCCCCTGTACACCACCAGCGTGACGGTGCGCGGCGGGGAGGCCGCGCATGGCCGCGCCTCCGGCATCGCCATCTCGGACGATGGCGAACTGATCGTGGAATTGCGGCTGCCGGTGGAGCTGGGCGGCACGGGCGGGGGCACCAACCCCGAACAGTTGTTTGCCGCCGGCTACGCCGCGTGTTTTCACGGCGCGCTGAGCATGCTGGCCGAGCGGTCGGGCCTGTCGATTCCCGAGGCCTCGGTCACGGCCACCATTTCGTTCGGGCGAGACCCGGTCGATGGCCTGTTTGCGCTGACCGCGGACGTCAACATCCACCTGCCCGGCCTGGACAAGGCCCTTGCCGAGGAACTGGTGCGCAACACCGAACGCCTCTGTCCGTATTCCAAAATGGCGCAGGGCGGTATTGAAAGCGTGGTCGCGCTGACGCAGTAGCGCGTCTTGCTTCACGCCTGCTTCACCAGCATGCTGTCCAGTATCTGCAGGTCCATCGCGCGGATCTGTTCGGTCATGTAGTCGATGAACACGCGCATGCGCGCCGGCAGGTGCTGGCGGCTCAGGAAACACAGGTAATGGCCACGGTCCTCGGGCGCGTATTGCGGCAGGCAGGCGACCAGCGTGCCGGCGCGCAGGTGGTCGCAGACCTGGTAGGCGGCCATCTGCGCAATGCCGTGACCATCCAGCACCGATTGCAGCACCAGATCGGCGTCGTTGAACGTCAGCATGGCGGGCGGCGCCACCTTGCGTAGCTGGCCGGCCACCTTGAATTCCCACTCGAACACGCGGCCCGACGCCAGCTTGAAATTCACGCAGGCATGGTCGGCGATGTCGTCGACGCTGGCGGGCAGGCCGTGCGCGGCGGCATAGGCGGGCGAGGCACACAGCATCATCTGCATCGGG
The DNA here is from genome assembly GCF_032113835.1 of Achromobacter sp. Lineage (GTDB taxonomy): Bacteria > Pseudomonadota > Gammaproteobacteria > Burkholderiales > Burkholderiaceae_B > Achromobacter. The sequence goes on from NZ_DAMCTG010000079.1 coordinate 3,554, forward strand.
ATGATCTTCTTGGCGATCACCTGGCTGTCTTCCATGCGCCCGTTGCGGAAGGACACGTCGACCCGGTCGGTGGTGAAGTCGGTGGGGCCGTCGTCCAGCAGCAGCTCGACCGAGATGCCGGGGTTGGCCTCGCGAAACCCCTTGAGCAGCGGGGCAACGACCTTGCGGCCGAAACCCACGGTGGCGCATACCCGCAACTGGCCCGACGGCGGGCCTTCGCGCAGATCGCGCATGTCGTCCAGGGCCTGGATGATGCGCTCGACGCCGGGGTGGCATTGTTCGTAGAAGCGCTGGCCCTCGGGCGTGAGCGAGGTGCTGCGCGTGGTGCGCACGAACAGGCGGGTGCCGAGCTGGTCTTCGAGCTTTTGCACGCTACGGCTGACGGCCGAGCGGCCGATGCCAAGCCGGTCGCCCGCCTTCGCAAAGTTGCCTTCGGCGGCGACGGCGATGAAAGCCATGACACCGGCATAGCTGGTGGCAAAGCTGTCGGCCAGGGAATCCGGTCCGATCGAAGGGGTGTCCGAGGAGGGAGGGCAGGGTGTCGACATGGTGGCGGCGCCGCAAGTGGGTTGATCCTACAGCTAAGACGGCGCGCGCCGCAATCTTGTGACATCAGGCGCAAAAAAAAGGCCTTCCCCGGGGGGAAGGCCTGCTGACGGTCCGAGGGGCGGCATCCGGCCGCGGTGTCCCTATTTGACCGGGGTCAGCGCGGGCGCGCCCTGCTTCTTGATGAGGACGACCACGAACTTGGCCGGCTCAGTCTGGCTGGCGTTGCGCCCCACGGTGTGGATGTCGTCGGGGCCTTCGTAGAAGGTCTGGCCGGGCTTGAGGGTGACTTCCTTGCCGCCCTTGACCTGCATGACGATCGTGCCTTCCAGGACGTAGACGAAGGCGGAGGCGTCGTGGCGGTGGACGGGGTCTGCGCCGCCGGGCGGGTAGTCGACGACGAGCATCAGGGCTTCCTTGCCGGGGATGTCTGGCAGGGCCTTTGTCATTACTTCGGTGACGACGGGGTCGGTTGGCTTGGGCGTGGCCTGGGCGTGATGGGAGGCGGCTTGAGCGGGCTGGGTGAGTAACGCGGCTGTGGCGATGAAGGGCAATGCGAATTTCTTGAGGTTTGACATGGTTTGTCCTTGGTGGGGTGACGGGTTCATCGTAGGAGGGTGGGGGGCGGGGCGGTAGGTCCGTGCAGGGGATCACGGTGTTGCCTGGTATGCACCAACGTTTGTAGGTCGGTTGGCGTTTGGGGGGGCGTTAGGTCGCTTCGCGCCGCGTTCACCTTAGGGCGTTGCAGTCACAGTAGGTCGCCCGACGCCGCGGTCACCGGGGAGGCGATCGCCCACGATTGCGGTCCGGAGCCTTCGCTCCGGACGTCCCCTTCGTCATCTTCGTCCGCCTTCGGCTCCCTTCAGATTCCCTCGGGCGCATCGACGGCGCTCGCCTCCCCGGTGACCACGACGCCGTGCTACGAGGGTCTTTGGTTTGGGGCGCTGTAAGACCTGTGTGCAGGGAAGGGGATTTGCGGGGCCGCCGGGTTGCCGCCCGGACGGCGGCAACCCGGCATTGGGTCGGGGGGACGTCGTGGCGGTGTGCGCTTGCGCGCTGGTGGTGGTTGGTTTGCTAGGCGTCGTCACGGGGGGAGGGGCGGTGATGGGCGGCGCGCGATGACGACCTGCCACAACTTGCCGACCTATACGCGCGCCGCCCATCGGGCACTGGAGTTCAATTGACGATTAGGGTCGGCGCCGCGTGAAGTCGCGAGAGCGTCTGCCGCTGCCGGTGTCTGACACCCTTGGGAGATGCGCTTGGTATGACTCGAATCTCACCAGGGTGTCAGACACCTAAGGCAGAAGAGACACCTGACGCAGAAGCAGCCACACGCGAAGCGTCATCGCTGACGGTGTCTGACACCCTCGGGAGATGCGCTTGGTATGACGCGAATCTCACCTGGGTGTCAGACACCTGACCTAGAAGTAGCCACACGCGAAGCGTCATCACCACGGCGCAAGACGCCGCGTAAGCCCACGAAGGCCGCCCGCGCGGCCGCCCGGGGGCGGGCCCCGCAAGACGCTTCTCTTCCTCACCAGTGTGTGCAAGAACCTTCAGAACTCAAGTCGCCCCGGCGCCCGTAAAGATCAGGCAACTCGAGCCCGGTGTGGCGTGGGCCTGGGGTGGGCGGGGCGTTTAGATGCGCCCGGCGGAAACCGAAGGGAGCCGAAGGCGGACGAGGTTGAGCACGGGGAAGTCCGGAGCGAAGGCTCCGGACCGCAATCGGAGCCCCGCCCACCCCAGGCCCACGCCGCGCCGGGCGTCTAAAGAACCCA
>NZ_DAMCTG010000079.1:5977-25449 GCF_032113835.1 Achromobacter sp.
AAAACCTCCACCCCCGCTCCGGGCGTCTAAAGAACCCAAAAACCTCCACCCCCGCTCCGGGCGTCTAAAGAACCCAAAAACCTCCACCCCCGCCCCGGGCGTCCAAAGAACTCAAAAACCCCCAGCCAGAATTCATCAGGCACGCTTGAGCGAAGCAGCGATTCGAGCCAGCTTATCCGGATTGCGTTGCACCAAAACCCGCGTCAACCGCTCGCCATCGGTTTCGTAAGACTGCACGGATTCCAGCTCGCCGTCGATGAAACGCAGCAAGGTCCATTGCCCGTTCACCTGCACCACCTCGACGTCCAAGGCATCGCGATAGCGGCGCTTGCCCGCATAAAACAGCTGCGCCAGTCGCTTGCCGCCGACCAGGCTGGCAAATGCCGTGACCTTGTCGCCGCCGTCGCCGATGAGTTCGGCGTCGTCGCTCAGCAAAGCAAGCAGCCCGTTGAAATCGCTGCGCTGCATCGCATCGGCAAATGCCTGCAACAGGCGCTGCAGCGTTGCGCGCGGCACGGCTTCGCGGGGTGCGCCCTGGCGTAGTTGCTGTCGCGCCCGCCGCACCATCTGGCGGATGGCGGCCGGGTTCTTGTCCAGGGTCTGCGCGATGTCTTCGTAGTCCGCGTCGAACACGTCGCGCATCAGAAACGCCGCGCGTGCATCCGGGGACAGCCGTTCCAGCATGAAAAGAAACGCCACCGACACGTCGTCGGCCATCTCGTGGATCTGTTCCGGCGTTGATGGCGCCGCCATCAGCATGGGCTCGGGCAGCCAGACGCCCACGTAGTTCTCGCGCTCGGCCTTGGCGGCGCGCAAGTGGTCGATGGACAGCCGTGTAGTGGCGGTCACGAGCCACGCTTCCGGGTTCTGGATGACGGCGCGGTCGGCGCCGTGCCAGCGCAGCCAGGCTTCCTGCACCACGTCTTCGGCTTCGGCGACGGCGCCCAGCATGCGGTAGGCGATGGCGTAAAGGCGGGAACGGTGCTGGTCGAAGAGGGCGACAGAGTCGGTCATGGAGGGGGCCAGCGCCGGGACGAGGGAGGAGGGAGGCAGGTATTTTGCCGCAGGGGTCTGCCTGCGACAAGCGTGCCGGGCGTCCATGCCGGCCCCCCATCCTGACTCGCGCGGGCTACAGCACGATGTCATTCGTGCACAGCGGCGGCAGCGCCGTGGCGCCGCGCATCTGCTTCAGATCCCGTTCCACCATCGTGCTTAATTGGCTGATCGGCACGTCGTTGGCGTTGCCCTCGAACGGGTTTTCGGTGCTCTGGCCCACCTGTTCCAGCGAGGTGTAGATCCACGAAATGATGACGCTGAACGGCGCCGCCAGCCACGCCATCTGCCCTTGCATGAAGCCGCCGGCGGCCTCGCCGATCTGGTCGAACTGGGCGGTCAGGCCAAAGGGCAGGGCCACGCAGAATGCGCGCACGAAAAGCGTGTTGATGATGGCGTACTGGCGCGGATAGGGAAAATCCTTGATGCGCTCGGCCTGGCCTTGCAGGTCGAGCAGGTCACGAAGGCGGCCGTTCAGATCGGCGTATTCCGAAGTGGTGATTGTGCCCTCGTCCAGCAGCTGCCTTGCCGCGCGGCCTTGCCCGTCCAGCAACTGCACCGCCTTGTTGTCGGCCGCCGCCACGGCCGCGATTTCCGCTGCGGGGAGATAACGGGCCAGCGCGGTCTCAAGCGGCATGCGGCGCTCGGGGATCACGTAGCGCTTGCCGTATTCCGCATTCGGCCGGTTCCGCATCGACTCCCAGACGCGGGGCGCGCGAAGTTGATAGCGCAGCGCGGTCAGCCACGCCAGATGCCGGTCCACCAACCCCGCGTCGCGCCCGGCGTCGCCGGCATAGTGGCCGCACAGCACGCCCCACGCACGGCTGGCGCTGACGATGCCCATCCAGATCTTTTGCGCCTCGACCGTGCGCGTGTAGGTCTGCACATTCTTGAAGCCCACCACGAACGTGGTCGCGGTGCCCAGCAGCGTCACCACCGACAGCGGCAACGTCAGCCACTTCATGCCCGCCACCTGATACAGCAGCACCGGCACAAGGCTGAGGGCGGCAAGGCCGTAGATGGTCCGGCGCGTCCAGACGACGAATTCGCACAGGCGATAGGATTTTCCGAGGTGCATGATGTCGATTCCCGATTGCCTTCAGACGTCCGTTCAAGGAGCGGTCGGGCCGGCCGGGCGCGCCGTCTTCACGCCCCACGCGCGCCGGGCATAGCGATACGCAAGGAAAAGCGCTGCCGCCGAGATGGCGACGACAGACGCGCGCCCGCCCAGCGCGCTCAACGCCGCCAGCAACGCTTCCACGCGCGCGGAGAACACCGCGCCCAGCACCAACCCCACCGTGGCCCACAACGCCAGGCCCGCGCAGTCGTGCCAGACGAACGACCGCAGCCGCGTGCCGCTGGCGCCGCACAACGGCACGGCCACCATCGACAGACCGGGCATGAAGCGCGCGACGATCAACAGGCGCACGCCCCAGCGGTTGAAGAAGCGTTCGGTCTTGCTGATGCAAGCCTCGCGCGAGAGCGACAGGTTGCAGACGGTGTGCAGCGTGCGCGGCCCGTAGCGTCGGCCGCCGCGGAACCACAGCAGGTCGGCCAGCACGCCCGCCAGCACCGCAGCGGCCAGCACAACGGCCAGCGGCAGGGCAACGTGGCCCGCTGTGCCGGCCGTGGCCGCCTGGCTGGCGCCCACGGCGATGAGCGTGGGCATGACGGGCAGCGGCAGGCCGAGCGATGCGCCCAGCACGTTAAGGAATACGGCCAGCACGCCGTATTGCGCGATCCATTCATGCGGCAGCATGCGGCGCTCCCTGCGTCTTGGCGGTCGGGGCGATGGCGGGCGTGGGCATGTGGGATCTCCTGGAATCGCCGCGCGCGGTGCGTGGCCGGTCAGGACAGATCCTAGAGGTGGCGCTTGCGGCGCGGTAGACCCGCGCAGGGACGCACGGTGTTGTCCGGGCGACAACAATGCGCTGCGGCAAGGCCGCGGGCCAGGTTTACGCGCTTTCGCGGGTCACGATGCGAAAGCCGATTTCCACCACTGATTGCGCGGGACGTTGGCCGTTCGCGCGCAGGCCGATCATCTCGGCCGCCTGCGCGCCGATGGCGGCGCCGTCCACGTGTACGGACGTGATGGCGGGGGACATCGACGCGGCGATTTCCATGTCGCCAAAGCCCATCACGGCCAGTTGCCGCGGCACGTCCAGCCCTTGCGCGGCGGCCTCGGTCAGGACGCCGGCGGCCATCATGTCCGAGCTGCAGAACACCGCGTCGATGCCCTGGTTTGAGCGCTGCAAGGCGCGCAGGCCTTCGCGGCCCTGCGCGTGCGTCGTCGGCGCGGGCATGTAGTGCACCAGCGGTTCCGGCAGGCCCGATTCGACGGCGGCGCGGACCAGGCTCTCGGCACGCAGCCGCGCGCGGTGGTCGTCGCCGCTCAGCACCGCCTGCCGCGTCTTGCCCGTGTCGCGCAGGTAGTGGCTGACTGCGGCGCCGATCGCGTCGTGCGACAGGCTGAGCAGCATGTCGATCGGGGCGTCCGTGGCGTCCCACGTTTCCACGATGGGGATGCCGGACGCCTTGAGGAGTTGCCGGCCCTGCGGGGAGTGCATCACGCCCGTCAGCACGATGCCGTCGGGACGGCGGCCGATGATGGCGCGCAGCAGGGCGTCTTCGCGCGGCGAGTGATAGCCGCTCTGGCCGACCATGAGCTGGAAACCTTTGGCCTCGAGCGACTGCGTCAGCGCGGTCAGCATGCCGCCGAACAGAGAACCGGCGATCGACGGCACCAGCACCATCACAAGATTGCTGCGCGACAGGCGCAGGCTGCCGGCCATCAGGTTGGGCACGTACCCCAACGCCTGGATTGCGGCGTTGACCTTGTCCAGCGTGGCGGGGGAGACCTGCTGCGGCGTATTGATGGCGCGCGACACGGTGATCATCGACACCCCGGCCGCCTGCGCCACCTCGCGCACGGTCACGTTGGCGCGCTCTGACGAGCGGGAGGGGGAATCGGCTGGCGGCATTCGGGGCGGGCGCATTGAAAAAGGGACAAAAAGCGTGGCGTGAAACTGGCGTCAAGCCTAACCGCAGACGCCGCCTTTGCGGGCCGGGTCTGCTCAGGGTTTGTCCGGATGGCGGACGGCGAATACGACGAAATATCCTAACAATGCCGTGATGTTAACGTTAACAAAAAAAATGTTAACGTTAACGTACATAAAAGAACTTAAACCGGAGACAGAAATGACGAGCAATGCGCGCAAGTGGATTCTTGGTTTGACCCTGATGGCCGCAGCCGGCGTGGCGCACGCCTGGCCCGACAAGGCCGTCACCGTCGTCGTGCCGTTCCCGCCCGGCGGCGCAACCGATTCGGTGGCGCGTGCGCTGGCCAACAAGCTGGGCGAACAGCTTAAGCAGTCGTTCGTGGTGGAAAACAAGGCCGGCGCCACCGGCACGATCGGCGCCTCGCAAGTCGCCCGCGCCGCGCCGGACGGCTACACGCTGATGGTTACGTCGCTGGCCCCGCTGGTGGTGGCCCCGCACCTGATGAAGGGCATCACCTACGATCCGGCCAAGGATTTCACTTACCTGACGGTGGCCGTGCAGACCCCCAATGTGCTGGTGGTCAGCCCGCAGCTCGCCTCCAAGATCAACAGCGTGCAGGACGTGCTGGCGCTGCTGAAGGAAAAGCCGGGCGCGATCAGCTTCGCGACGTCGGGCGCGGGCTCGTCCGATCACCTGACCGCGGAACTCTTCTGGCAGAAGACGGGCACCAAGGGCCTGCACGTGCCGTACAAGGGCGGCGCGCCGGCCATTTCCGATCTGCTGGGCAACCAGGTGGAGATGTCGTTCCAGAATGTGAACGCCGTGCTGCCGCACATCAAGTCCGGTAAGCTCAAGGCCATCGCCGTCACGGGTTCCAAGCGTTCGCCGGTGCTGCCCGATGTGCCCACGTTCGCCGAAGCGTCGGTGCCGGGCGTCGACGTCTACGCCTGGCAGGCCGTCGTGGCCCCCAAGAACCTGCCCGCCGACGTGCGCGACAAGCTGTCCGCCGCCCTGACCGCCGCCCTGAAGGATCCGGCGATCAGCAAGCCCTTCACCGATATCGGCCTGGAGGTCGTCGCCAACTCGCCCGAAGCCTTCACGAAATTCCAGCAGCAGGAAAGCGCCCGCTGGAAGCAGGTCATCGAGACCGGCGGCATCTCCGTGCAATGACGCAACGCGCCCGGCCGTGGCGGCCGGGCTTTTTCAAGAAGCAATCATGACTCTTCACGCATCCCAAGCATCCCAGACGCCCACGATCACCGGCATGCGCGTCGTGCCGGTCGCCGGCCAGGACTCCATGCTGCTCAACCTGAGCGGCGCCCACGCGCCTTACTTCACGCGCAACCTGGTCATCCTGACCGACAGCGCGGGCAACACCGGCGTGGGCGAAGTCCCCGGCGGCGAAAAAATCCGCAACACGCTGGAGGACGCGCGCGCCTTGATCGCGGGCAGCTCCATCGGCAACTACCAGCACACGCTGAACCAGATGCGCCAGGCGTTCGCCGGGCGGGACAGCGAGGGCCGCGGCGCCCAGACCTTCGACCTGCGCGTGGCGATCCATGCCGTGACGGCGGTGGAATCGGCGCTGCTGGACCTGCTGGGCCAGCACCTGGGCGTGCCTGTCGCGGCGCTGCTGGGCGAAGGCGTGCAGCGCACGTCCGTGCAGATGCTGGGCTATCTGTTCTACGTGGGCGACGTTACGCAGACGCCGCTGCCGTACCAGTCGGCGCCCGACGCCGAAGGCTGGCTGCGCGTGCGCCACGAAAAGGCGATGACGCCCGAGGCCATCGTCCGCCTGGCCGAGGCGGCTCAGGACCGCTACGGCTTCCAGGACTTCAAGCTCAAGGGCGGCGTGCTGCGCGGCGAGGAAGAGGTCGAGGCCATCCGCGCCCTGCACGAGCGCTTTCCCGAAGCACGCGTCACGCTTGACCCGAACGGCGGCTGGCTGCTCAAGGACGCGGTGCGCCTGTGCCGCGATCTGCATGGCGTGATGGCGTATGCGGAAGACCCGTGCGGCGCCGAAGGCGTGTTTTCCGGCCGCGAAGTCATGGCTGAGTTCCGCCGCGCCACCGGCCTGCCGACCGCCACCAACATGGTCGCCACCGACTGGCGCGAAATGGCGCATGCGCTGTCGCTGCAATCGGTCGACATTCCGCTGGCCGACCCGCATTTCTGGACGCTGCAGGGTTCGGTGCGCGTGGCGCAAACCTGCCAGGCCTTCGGCCTGACCTGGGGCTCGCATTCCAACAACCACTTCGACGTGTCGCTGGCGATGTTCACGCACGTGGGCGCGGCCGCACCGGGCCGTGTGACCGCAATCGACACGCACTGGATCTGGCAGGACGGCCAGCACCTGACCCGCAATCCACTGCAGATCCGCAACGGGTACGTCGAGCTGCCGCAGACCGGCGGCCTGGGCATCGAGCTGGACATGGACGCGATCGAACGCGCTCACCAGCTTTATCTGCAGCACGGCCTGGGCGCGCGCGACGATGCCACGGCGATGCAGTATCTGGTGCCCAACTGGAAGTTCGACAACAAGCGGCCTTGTATGGTGCGGTGAGCGGCACCGCGCCGGCTGGTGACGGTGCCGCGCGCGGGGGCGGGGCAGGGAGTCTACCTTGCCCCCGCCGCCTCCAGCGTGTGGGACAGGCAATAGACCTCTGACCACGTTGGGGCATCGCCCGTCAGGGCGCGCATCTGCGCCGAGTTCAGGATGTCGCCGTCGCAGGCCGTCACCGCGTTGATCGCATACCCGTTGACGACGTAGATCCAGTCGGCCGCGCGGTCTTTACCACCGCGTATTTTCTGTTCCGTGGTGGCGTTCATTGCCGGCGTGTCCGTCACGATCAGATGGGCGCCGGTCAATCCGGGCTGTGCCGCCGCCGCCGTCGCATGCGCCTTCAGATACGCTCGCAACGCGTCCTCCGAACCCGGCTGGGGGGACAGGCGAATCGTCAGCGCATATCTGGCCAAGCCGCCGCCGACGCTCTCGACCACGCGGCATTGGCTGCGGATCATGTTGCGGTGTTGCGGCATGAGCTTCGTGGACCATGGCGTGGGGGCGTTGAGCCGCTCCAGGTAGCCGGGCGAGACCAGCGTCTCGTAGGCGTCCAGTTCGTACATCACGAAGAATCCTTCGCCGCCATGCGCGCTGGTCCAGCGCGTGCCGCGCAGAAACCCGGGAACGCCCATGCGCTCCGGGAAGTGCTCATGGGTATGCCAGTCTTCGAACTCCGCGCGCCACGCCGGCGCAATGTCCCACCACATTGCGATCGCTGCCTTTCCGAGCATGCCCATGGTCAGTTCTTGGCCCGCAAAGCGGCAAGTTCCGCGGTGACCTGCTGCATGACGTCTGACCCGATTTCACCCGCGAACTTGTCCACCACCGGTTTGACTGCGCCGCGCAGGCGCTCGACCGCTTCAGGCGTCAAGGTGTTGACCTGCATGACCTTGCGCAGATCGTCGATGGCCACCGCTTCCTTGGCCTGCGAGATCCGCCGTTCTTCCGCCTTGGCCTCGGCGGCCGCTTCCAGAATGATCTTGCGCTCGGTTTCCGACATGCTGTCCCACGTCTTGCGGCTCATCAGGAACGGCATGCCCGTGTAAATATGGCGCGTCAGCGACAGGTATTTCTGGACTTCGGCAAACTTGGCGGACAGGATCACGCCCACCGGGTTGTCCTGGCCGTCGATGGCCTTGGACTCCAGCGCGCCGTAGACTTCGCCGAACGTCATGGGCACCGGATTGGCGCCCAGCGTCTTGAACATGTCGATGTAGACGGGCGCGGCGATGACGCGCATTTTCAAGCCCTGCAGATCCTGCGCCTGCGCGATCGGGCGCTTGCTGTTGGTCATGTTGCGAAAGCCCAGGTCCCAGATGCCCAGGCCAATCAGGCCGTGATCGGACAGGCCATTCAAAAGGCGCTGGGCGACGGGTCCGTCCGAGACCGCGTACGCCTCGCGTGCGTCGTTGAACAGGAACGGAAGGTCAAAAACCATGAACCGCTTGTCGATGCCGGCCAAGAGACCTGTCGCCATCGAGGTGAAGTCCAGCGTGCCGCCGCGAACGGCCGACAGATTCTGGGGATCGCCGCCCAGCACCGCATTGGCGTAGATCGACACCTTCATCTTGCCGCCGCTTTTCTCCGCAACCAGATCGGCAAATTTCTGCGCGCCCTGGCCCAGGGGATGGTCCGCGGCGAGGCTGAACGCGAACTTCATCGTGCGCGCCTTGATGTCCTGCGCGGCTGCGGTTCCCGCCACGGCAAGGCAGGCCAGGACGGTCGCTGCCGCATTCACGGCGATGCGCAAGCACGTTTTCTTTGAATTCATCACAAGCACCTTCTTCGGTTGTCGTTGGAGGTCCGGTTGATGCAGCTTTGGCGGCGGGTCATTGTGTGAATACCCGGCTGCGAGCATAGGGCATAATTTTGAATGCCGTTCAAAATTTGATCGAATTCAAAAATTGAACAATTCGTCGGCGGTGAACCGGAGAACGCAATGAGCGGGGCAATCGAAAAAACACTGGCGTTGCTTGAATACCTGGCCGCCCATCCGGACGGCGCCAATCTGGCCGACATTGCGGACGATCTGCACCAATTGCGCAGCGGATGCCACCGGACCCTGCATGAACTGATGAAATTCGGCTACGTCCGGCAGACGTCGGTGCGCGGGGAATATGCGTTGACGACCAAGCTTGCGTCGATGGGCTTGAGTTTTCTGAGCCGGTCCGGCGTGATCGACATCGCCCAGCCGGTCATCGACCGTTTTGCCGCGGCAACCGGTGAACTCGTGCGCCTGGCCATCGTGGACGGCAAACGTCTGACGCTGGTGGCCAAGGCGCAGGGCGCGAAGTCAGGGCTGCTCTATGACCCGGACATGGGCATCGACCTGCGCCTGTCCTGCAGCGCGGCCGGCCACGCGTGGCTGATGACGTTGCCCGAAGACCAGGCGATTGCCTATGTCACCGAACAGGGGCTGGGAAAACCGCGGGACTTCGGGCCGAACGCGCCCACGTCGATACGTGCGTTGCTGACCAGCCTGGACGCGCATCGGCGGCGCGGCTACAGCGTTCTGCAGGACGTCTATGCGGCCGGCATGAGCGCGATGGCGGCGCCTATCCGGCGCCCCGGGCATCAAAGCACCGGCATCCTGGTGGTGGCGGGTCCGTCGCAACGGCTGACCCTTAAGGCCATGGAGAAATTCGGGCCAGCGCTGCTGCGCGCGGCAAGCGAGCTGGCGCAGGCGGGGGACGCCTCGCCGCTGCTGCGATCGGCGCGCGTGGGCACCTGGGGAAATGGTCCTGCGCAGGGTGAAGATCTGCCGACTGCTTAATCCGCGGAAACATCGTCTCCGTCGTTACGGCCCTGCATCGGAAAGCGCGTCCTGAACATCGGCGACGCCAGGCTGGCCAGTGCCAGTTCCTGCGCGGCCGCCAGCAGGTCGGGACCCAACGCTTCCATCCGCGCTTCGGTCAGGCGCATCGCCGGGCCGGCGATGCTCAACACGCCGATGGCCGCTTCGCCCTTGCGCTGCACTGGCGCCGCCATCGCAGTCATGCCCGGCGCGAAGACCTCGTTGATCATCGCGTAGCCGCGCTTGCGCCCGGCCTGAAGCATCTTCGTCAGCGCCGCGATGGTGGTGGGGGCGTTGGGACCGTATTCCTCCGGCGAACCGAAACCTTGCCGCGATACCAGGTCCAGCGCGCGTTCATCGGTCATAGTCAGCATCCACGCGTGGCCGGAGGCGCTGCACGACAGCCTGGCTTCGGATCCCATCTCGGGGTCGTAGCGCAGACCGTGACGTGCGCCCTGCGCCTTGGCAACCCAGGTCAGCCGCTCTTCGTTATCCACGATGGCGAGCCGCACCAGTTCGCCTGAGATGTCCGCCAGGCGATCCACCAGCGGCTGGGCGATGTCGACGATGCCTGTCGCCGCCAGATAACTCAACCCGATGGAGGCGACCCGGGCCGTCAGCGCGTAGTCGCCGTGATCCCGGATCTGGCGCACATAACCGCAGCGGCAAAGGTCTGTCAGCAGACGGTGCGCGGCGCTCTGCGGAATCTCCAATTGCTGGGCAAGGGAAGCGAGGGGCACGCCTTCGGGTCTGGAGGACAGGTACTCCATGACGGCGAGCGCGCGTTCGAGAACTCCGGCCATGTCATCTCAACAAGTTTGTGGGGTGATGGATGATAACCCTAGGTGGAAAACTATTCCACTCGGAATTACATTCCACTACCGAGTCTTGCCAGACATCGAAAAAATTCCAAATAACACCGGAGACAACGATGAAGACCAGCCTTTTCCGCATCGCATTGACGGCGGCCCTGAGCGCGACCGCCATGACAGCCGCCGCGCAGGACATCCAGGAACGAACGATACGCTTTGGCCATCTGAACAACACGGATCACCCCGTCAGCGCCGGGGTGCAGAAGTTCACTGAACTGGTGGCGGCCAAGAGCGGTGGCAAGCTGAAGGTAAAGGAGTTTCCCGCCTCGCAGCTTGGCAATGAAATGCAGCAGCAGTCCGGGCTGCAGGGCGGCGTGCAGGAGATGTCCGCGCCGGCCTCGACGTCGCTGGCGGGCATCGTCAAGGAGTTCGGGCTGATCGATCTGCCGTTTTCCGTGACGGACTTCGGCCAGGCCGACGCGCTGCTGGACGGCCCGCTGGGCAAGGCCCTCATCGCCAAGCTTCCGGAAAAAGGCCTGGTCGCGTTGGGCTTCTGGGATCTGGGCTTTCGCAATGTGACGAATTCCAAGCATGCCATCGGCAAGCCGGAGGATCTGGCGGGCCTGAAGATCCGCGTGATTCCGAACCCCGTTTTCCTCGACACGTTCAAGGCCTTCAAGGCCAATCCCGTGCCGATGCCTTTTGCCGAACTGTACGGGGCGCTGGAATCGCGGGCGGTCGACGGCCAGGAAAATCCCTATTCGGTGATCCTGTCCAACAAGTTCTACGAAGTGCAGAAGTACGTCAGTGCGACCAACCACGTGTACGCCGCGAACATCGTGCTGGTCAGCAAGAAGTTCTGGGACAAGCTGTCGCCCGCCGAGCAGAAGATCCTGCAAGAGGCGGCCGACGAAGCACGCGGCTATCAGCGCAAGGTCAGCCGCGCCGCCGCGCAGAAAGCCGTCACGGAATTGCAGGCGAAGGGCATCCAATTCAACACGATCGAACCGGGCGAAAAGGCCCGCATGCAGCAGGTCGTCAAGCCAGTGATCGAGCACTTCACCAGCAGCTACGACCCCGTGATCGTGAAGCTCTACAACGACGAACTCGCCCGCATCCGCAAGTAACCCGCACTGGCATTCCCATCATGAAGATCCTTGTCCTGCACGGCCCCAACCTCAACCTGTTCGGCCGCCGCGAGCCGCACATCTACGGCACCACGACGCTTGCGGAGATCAACGACCGCCTGGCGGCGCTGGCCGCGGAACTGGACGTCCAGTTGTCGACGCTGCAATCGAATCATGAAGGCGCGTTGATCGACTTCTTGCACGAGAACATCGACTCGGCGCAGGGCGCCCTCGTGAATCCCGCCGGACTGACCCAGCACGGCGTGCCGCTGCACGATGCCATCAAGGCCATGCCGTTTCCGACGCTGGAAGTGCACATGTCGAACATCGCCGCGCGCGAGACCTGGCGCGCGCATTCGATCATTTCGCCCGCGGTGCGCGGCACGGTGCAGGGGTTGGGGCCCCAGTCTTATCTGACGGCCTTGCGCGGTTTGGTCGGCCTTTTGCAGGACGCCAAGGCATGACGCGGGCGCACGTGCATCCGAAGCCGCAAGGAGGCTGGCCATGGTCGTCATAGACAGGTTCATCGGCGCCGTCTGCCGCGTGCTTGAGTTCGCCATCGCCTTGCTGTTGGCAGCGATGGTGGTGCTGGTCTTCGGCAATGTCGTGGCGCGCTACGGCTTCAATTCCGGCATCACGCTGTCGGAAGAGCTGTCGCGCTGGATGTTCATCTGGCTGACCTTTCTGGGGGCGGTCATCGCCCTGAAAGAGCGCGGACATCTGGGCATGGACATGGTCGTGGCCAAGCTGCCAACGGCCGGCAAGAAGATCTGCCTGGTCGTGGGGCAGATCCTGATGCTGTACATCGTGAGCCTCATGTTCAAGGGCAGTTGGGATCAGGCGGTGATCAATGCCGACGTCAGCGCGCCCGTGAGCGGCCTGCCGATGGCCATCGTCTACGTGTCCGGGTTGGTGTTCTCCGTCATGGCGGGCCTGATCATCGCCATGGATCTGTACCGCGTGCTCGCCGGCAAGCTGCAGGACCAGGACCTGATCATGGTCCAGGAATCTGAAGAGGCGGTGCAGCTCAAGCAGATTCTCGAGGATGCCGGCAACGGCGCGCCGGGGAGACGCGCATGACGATCGCCGTGTTCATCGGATCGCTGCTGGGTGTGATGGCGCTGGGCGTACCCATTGCCTTCGCGTTGCTGGCCAGCGGCGTGGCGCTCATGTGGCATCTGGACATCTTCGACGCGCAGATCCTGGCGCAGAACGTCATTGGCGGGGCAGACAGCTTTCCGTTGCTGGCGGTGCCGTTCTTCATGCTGGCCGGCGAAATCATGAACGTGGGCGGGCTGTCCCGCCGCATCGTCGATCTTGCGCTTGCGCTGGTCGGACATGTGAAGGGCGGGCTTGGCTACGTCACGATCATGGCGGGCTGTCTGCTGTCGGCCCTGTCGGGATCAGCCGTGGCGGACGCCGCCGCGCTGACGGCGCTGCTGCTGCCCATGATGGTCAGCGCCGGCCACAAGAAGCAGACCGCGGGCGGCCTGATTGCCGCGACCGGCGTGATCGGTCCGGTCATTCCGCCCAGCATTGGTCTGGTCATCTTCGGCGTGGCGGCCAACGTGTCCATTTCCAAGCTGTTCATGGCGGCGATTGCGCCCGGTCTGATGATCGGGGGCGCGTTGTGGCTGACGTGGGCGTGGCTGGTCAGGCGCGAGAAGATCGTGCCGCCTCCCCGCAAATCGCCGCAGGAAATCGCCACCGCGTTCCGCAAGGCGATCTGGGCGCTCATGCTGCCGGTGATCATCCTGGTGGGCTTGCGGATGGGCGTCTTCACGCCGACCGAAGCCGCGGTGGTCGCCGCGACCTACGCCTTGCTGGTGTCGACGCTGGTGTACCGCGAGCTCAAGCTCAACCAGCTTTACGCGGTGTTCGTATCGGCAGCCAAGACCAGCGCCATCGTCATGTTCCTGATCGCCGCCGCCATGGTCAGTGCCTGGCTGATCACCGTGGCCGATCTGCCGTCCAAAGTGGTGGACATGCTGCAGCCGTTCATGGGCAACAAGATCCTGCTGATGGCCGCGATCATGGTGCTGGTGATGGTGGTGGGCACGGCTATGGACATGACGCCGACCATCCTGATCCTGACGCCCGTGCTGATGCCGGTGGTGCGCGCGGCGGGCATCGATCCGGTGTATTTCGGCGTGCTGTTCATCATCAACAACTCGATCGGCCTGGTCACGCCACCCGTGGGCACCGTGCTCAACGTGGTGGCCGGCGTCGGGAAGATGAAGATGGACGACGTGACGCGCGGCGTCCTGCCGTTCATGGCCGCAGAGTTTCTTGTCATGTTCCTGATGGTGGCCTTCCCGGCCCTGGTGATCATTCCCGCGCGCTGGTTTGGCGGGTAGGCGCCACGCGCCTGCCGCGCCGCACGCCCGCGCATCGTGAAGCCTGATTAATTGGAGATTTTTCGCAATGTCCGATCTTGCTCAATACCGGCGCCCCTTCTGGGACACCCAGCCGGGCTACCGTTTCGATCCGTACGGGTCCACCCGTTTGCGGTCGCCGAACGAACCGCTGATCGTCGTGCCGCAGACGCTCTCGGAGGTCACAGGGCCGATGTTTGGTGCGGCGTTCGTCAGGCAGGGCGATAACGACCTGACCCGCGTTTCGACCGCTGAGGCCATCGGCGAGCGCATCATCGTGTCCGGCCGGGTGCTGGACGAGAGCGGCCGGCCGGTGCCGGACGCGCTGATCGAGATCTGGCAGGCCAATGCCGCGGGCCGTTATCTGCACAAGCGCGATCAGCACGATGCGCCGCTTGATCCGAACTTCAGCGGCGAAGGGCGAACCGTCACGGACGCGCAGGGGCGTTACCAGTTCAAGACGATCAAGCCTGGTGCGTACCCGTGGGGCAACCATTACAACGGGTGGCGTCCGCAGCACATTCACTTTTCACTGTTTGGCCGCGCCTATGCGACGCGACTGGTCACCCAGATGTATTTCCCCGGCGATCCGTTGTTGGAATTCGACCCCATCTTCCAGTGCGTGCCAGACGCGAAGGCGCGCAACCGGCTGGTTGCCGCGCTGGACTGGGAGACCACCGTTCCCGAGTACGCGCTGGGTTATCGCTTCGACATCGTCCTGCGCGGCCGCAACGCCACGCCCATGGAGTAACGCATGCTCTATCCCACCAGTTCACAGACTGTCGGTCCCTATCTGCATATCGGCCTTTCCGGGCTGAACCGCGACGATTTGACGGAAGGGCGCGGCGACCTGGGCACGGCGCCGGTTGTCATCGAAGGACGTGTGATCGATGGCGAGGGCAATCCGGTGCCGGACGGCATGATCGAGATATGGCAGGCCGATGCACGCGGCGTGTATGGGCATCCTGACGATCCCCGGCATGGCGAGGGCAGTGCGGGCTTCGGCGGCTTTGGTCGTGTGGCCACGCAGCCAGACGGCGGCTTTCGCTTCACCACGATCAAGCCGGGCCGTGTGCCCGCACCCGACGGACAACTGCAGGCGCCGCATCTGGTGGTGTCCGTCTTCATGCGCGGCCTGCTCAAGCATCTGTCGACGCGAATGTACTTTCCGGATGAGGCCGGCGCCAACGAGGCGGATTGGATCCTGTCCAAGGTGCCCGCCAGCCGGCGCGGCACGCTGGTGGCGCAAACGGCGGAGGCGGGCGTTCTGCGCTGGAACATCATCCTGCAGGGCTCGGACGAAACCGTGTTCTTCGACATCTGAGCGGGCGCGCGATGAGGGATGCACGATGAGCCATCTTTCAGGGATTACCGAAGCCATCTATTCGGACGACGAAATTCTGTCGCTGTTTTCCGGCGCTGCAACCATCAGCCAGATGCTGGCTGTGGAGGCGGCCCTGGCGCGCGCACAGGCGCAATGCGGCGTCATTCCCCCAAGCGCGGCGGCGGTCATCGATGAGGTCTGCCGCGGCGGCGAGGCCAGCGACATGCTGGACCTGGACGGCCTCGCCACGGCTGCGGTGGCGGCGGGCAACATCGCCATCCCGTTCGTCAAGCAACTGACCGCGGCCGTCGCGCGCGCGGATGCCGAAGCCGCCCGCTATGTGCATTGGGGAGCGACCAGCCAGGACATTCTGGATACCGCGCTCGTTCTGCAGATGCGGCAGGTGGCGGCCAGGCTGGACGCGGGGCTGGCCCGCGCCACGCTTGCGTGCGCGCGGCTGACCGGCGCGCATCGGGACACCATCATGGTCGGACGCACGTGGCTGCAGCATGCGCTGCCCACGACGTTCGGCGCGAAGACCGCGGGTTGGTTGGAGGCGCTGGAACGCAGCCGGCTACGCGTGCGGCAAGATGCGTTGCAGATCGCGCTGCTGCAATTCGGCGGCGCCGCGGGCACGTTGGCCAGTCTTGGGCCGGCGGGGGCTGAAGTGACGCGGGCGCTGGCCGCCGAGCTGGACCTGGGCGTACCCGCGATGCCTTGGCACACGCATCGCGACCGGCTTGCCAGTTTGGCCGCGTCGCTGGGTGTGCTGACCGGCACGATGGGCAAGATCGCCCGCGACGTGTCGCTGATGGCGCAGTCCGAGATCGGTGAAGTTAGCGAGCCGTCCGGCCCAGGCCGTGGCGGCTCGAGCACCATGCCGCACAAGCGCAATCCCGTGGGCTGCGCGGCCATCCTGGCCGCTGCGGTCCGCGTGCCGCCGCTGGTGTCGACGATGCTGTCGGGAATGATCCAGGAACATGAACGCGCGTTGGGCGGCTGGCAGGCCGAATGGGATGTGCTGCCCCAGATTGCCGCGCTGACCGGCGGGGCGTTGCGCCATTTGACCGGCGTGCTGGACGGGTTAGAGGTGTATCCCGAGCGGATGGCGCAGAACCTGGCGCTGACTGACGGTCTCATTCTGGGCGAGGCCTACATGTTGGCGCTGGGCACGCGGCTGGGCCGCCTGCCCGCGCATGCGCTGGTGGAGCGCGCGTCGCGCGATGCGGTCGCGAACAAGCGTTCACTCAGGGATGCAGTGCGTGCGGCGTTGGAAAGCGATGCCGCGACGCGCGGATTGCTCAGCGACGATGACCTGGATCGTCTGGGCGATCCGGCGAATTATGTCGGCGAGGCGCCGGCGATCTGCGACAGGGTGTTAGCGGCCTGGAAGGCGAGCCGGAATGGAGGGAACGCGGCTTGAAGCGCTTGAAAGTGCATTAAAGCGCCTACAAGCGCTCTAAATCGCCCGCGCCGCGCAGCGGCTCAGAACGCTGAAAACCGCCTCGCGCGAACGGTGTGGCGAATCAGGACTGCCCACGCAACCGCGCCAGCTCCGCCGATAACTCCGCCACCAGCGCCTGCGCGCGCGCCAGCGGGTCCTGTCCGTTGACCGGCGCCTGCGGCTCAGGCGCGGTTTCATGCAGCCGGGGTTGCACGCTTTCATGTCCCATGCTGACGTCCACGTCGAACACCAGCTGTTCGGCGCGATGCCAGGTGGTGAACCATTCCAGCGGCTTGCCGTGCTGGTCCATGCCCTGGCCCTGCAGCATCAATAGCGGCGTGCCGGCCTGCGTGTCCAGCAGGGCGGCCAGGTCGCTGTCGGCGGCGACCGCGCGGATCTGGTTGCGGCCCGCGCCGGGGCGCAGACCGAATTGCCGCGTCAGCACGCCGTGCAGGGATGCGTCGGAAAGGTGCTCGGCGCGCAGGCCGGGCACCGCATCGGCGGGCAGCCAGGTGCGCACGTAGGCCAGCGGCGCTTCGGCCACGTGGCGCAGGCGTTCCAGCATCAGAAGGCGGGTGGTGCCGAAGAACTCGGCGACCTCGGCGGGCGGCTCGGCCGGGCCTAGCGCCAGCACGCGGGTGCGCAGCGCCACGCCCGACTGGGCAAACTGCTCGTACAGACCAGTGGACCGCTGCACGAGGCGGCGGTGTTCCTGCGGCGCCGCCACGGTGGCGGGGCGGCCGGTCTCGCGTTGAATGAGGCCCTCGGCGGCAAGTGCCGCGAGGGCTTGGCGCACCACGCTGCGCGCCACGCCGAAGCGGTCGCACAGCGCCGCTTCGCTGGGTAGCACGGCGCCCGCCGCGAGCTTGTTCGTGCGGATGTATCCGCGCAACCGCGACGCCACCTGGGCGTGCAGCGGGATGTCTCCCGCGCGGTCAAGATCGGGCAATGCGTCGTGCGTGGCGGGCGCCATGGGAATCAACCTCCGGTTTGTGCCCGCGCAGTTTCCCATACATGCGTCCAGCCCGGGGCCAGATGCGCGGCGCGCTCGGCGGCCAGGATCAGGCTGTCTTCGCGCGCGATGCCCTTGCCGGCGATGTCGAAGGCGGTGCCGTGGTCCACGGACACGCGCACGACGGGCAGGCCGACGGTGATGTTGACGCCGTCGTCGCCGTACACGGACTTGAAGGGCGCGTGGCCCTGGTCGTGGTAACAGGCGATCACGAACTTCCACTTGCCGCGCACGGCCTGCGGGAACAGCGCGTCGGCCGGGATGGGACCGGCGGCCAGGATGCCGGCGGCGTTGGCTTCGGCCACAGCGGGCGCCAGGATGTCCGCGTCTTCGCTGCCGAAGATGCCGTTCTCGCCGGCGTGCGGGTTCAGGCCAGCGACGGCGACGGGTTCGTCGGCGCGGCCCAGCGCGGTGGCGAACGAGCCGGCCAGGCGCAGGACGGCGCGCATGCGGGCCGGGTTCACGTCTTCGATGGCCTGGCGCAGCGACACGTGCGTCGTGGCGTGGAAGATGTAGAGGTCGCCGGCCGACAGCACCAGCGAGAAGGTCTTGACGCCGAACTCATGGGCCAGCAGTTCGGTGTGGCCGGGCCACTTGTGGCCGGCGGCGTGCATGGCGGCCTTGTTCAGCGGGGCGGTGACGATGCCGTCGATCTCGCCGGCACGCGCCAGGGCGCAGGCCGTGGTGACGAAGCGCACCGAGCCGTCGCCGGCGTCCGCGCTGATCTCGCCCAGCTTGACGTGCGCGAGCGACGGGCCGGCCTGCAGCACTTCGATCACGCCCGGGGTGTTGGTGGCGTCGGCGGGACGTTCGATCTTGCGCACGATGGCGGGATCGGCGCCCAGATTGCGCACGGCATTGGCCATGACGTCTGCATCGCCGACCACGAAGAGGCGCGCCTTCTGGCGCAGCTCGTCGTGGCCCATGAGCATCTTGGCCGTGATTTCCGGCCCGATGCCCGCTACGTCGCCCAAGGTCACAGCCAAGAGGGGCAGCTTCGCGGGAGGGGTTTGTGTCATCGCTTGAATCTCCTGTCGCGGATCGCGCGCACCGCGCGAACCAGTACGTCTTCGGTGCCAAAGCCGCCGGCCTTGGTCACCACGGGCAGGCCAGCGGCCGTGCCTCCGGTCAGCGTGCCCAAAGGCACGCCGCCCATCACTTCGTCCACCAGCGCGATGCCGTTGGCCTGCAGGGCCACCAGCACGCTGCGCGCGCCGTCGCC
Source organism: Achromobacter sp. (assembly GCF_032113835.1). Classification (GTDB taxonomy): domain Bacteria; phylum Pseudomonadota; class Gammaproteobacteria; order Burkholderiales; family Burkholderiaceae_B; genus Achromobacter. The sequence goes on from NZ_DAMCTG010000079.1 coordinate 24,704, forward strand.
GCCGGTGGCGACGACACCTGCCGCGCGCGAGGCGGCAATCAATTGCGCGGCGAGGCTGCCGAGGCGGTCGGCGACCGTATCGGAATCCAGGCCCGCGCGTTGGCCTTCGGGGGCCAGCAGCAGAATGGTGCCGGCTTCCAGCGGGGCCACCGCGTGCGACTGCAGCAGCGGCTGGCTCCAGGCCTGCCACTGCGCGTCGTCGGCCAGTTGGTCGAGCGACGGGCTCCAGGTGTCGGCGCCCGCGGCCTGCAGCGCGGCGGCCTGGCCGCGCGCGGCGCTGTGCTGCGAGGTCACCACGACCACCACGGGCGCGGTCTGGTCGGCGCCGGCCCATACGCGGGCCAGCGGCACAGCCAGGCCGCCCGCGCCCACGGGCAGGGCGCGTTCGCCCAGCAGGCCGACGGCGCGCGCCAGCCGTTCCAGGTCGGCATCGGTGGCTGCGTCCACCACCACGGCGCCGCCGGCCTGCGCGATGCGCGCGGCCAGCGTTTCGGGCGTGTCTTCAGCCAGCGGCGCGACGTGGGCGCAGCCAAGCAGGGTAGGGATATGGCTTTCGGTCACGGGCGTGACCGGGTCGGTCGCCGCCGAGGTCTCGGTGACCGGCTTGCCGTTCACATACAGAATGCCTTGCTCGACGGTGCGGCCCGTGGCCGGGAAGGCGGGGCAGACCACCGCGATCGCGTCATCACCCCAGGCCTCGCGTGCCGCATCGATCTCGGCCTTGAACGCGCCGCGCATCGTCGAGT
>NZ_DAMCTG010000080.1:0-25081 GCF_032113835.1 Achromobacter sp.
CGTCCTTTTGTATCGTAGGCACGCGATTTCGCCTTCGTCCAAAGCGACGATTTTTCGCGCGCATCGCGGGTTTTCCCGCAACGATCTCCGCAAACGGCAGTCCCTGAACAGGAAGTCCATGCGTCATTCGTTCTCGATGGAACACGCGCTGGCCAGCGGCAAGCTCAATGCCCCGACCGCGCATGGCGACCATGTCGCCCGGCGCGCGCTGTGCGAGGCGATCTGCCGTCCGGAAGGCCCCAAGGTGGTGGTGGCGCGCGGTCCCGCGGGCTACGGCAAGACCACGTTGCTGGCGCAATGCCAGGCGCGCCTGCAAAGCACGCCGATGCGCACTGCCTGGTTGACGCTGGACCGCGCCGACAACGACCTCCCGCGCTTTCTGCGTTGCCTGATGGCGGCGCTGGGTGCGCTGTCCGGCGATGCAAGCCCCGCGTTCGCGGCGCAGGAATCCGAAGACACGCTGGCGCTGGCGCTGGTCGAAGCCGTGGCCTCGCACGAGGCGCCGTTCGCGCTGGTGCTCGACGAGTTCGAAGCCATCACCGCCCCCGCGGTGCTGGATCTGGTGCAGGACCTGATCGGGCGCCTGCCCGCGCATGGCCGGTTGCTGATCGGTTCGCGGCACACGCCCGGACTGGCGCTGGGCCGGCTGCGCGCGGCCAATCAGTTGCTGGAAATCGACGCCGCGCAACTGTGCTTTTCGGTGGACGAGGCCACGCAGTTCTTCGCGCGCCGTCAGCCCTTGCTGACCCCCGCCGAGGTCGAACTGCTGCATCGCAAGACCGAGGGCTGGGCGGCGGCGTTGTGCCTGGCGTCCGCCTCGCTCGCGCGGCAACCGTCCGCCGCCGCGTTCATCGAACGTTTCTCCGGCAGCGACCAGTCCGTGGCCGACTATCTGGCGCAGGACGTGCTGGCCAGCCAGACGCCCGCGCTGCGCCGCTTCCTGCTGCGCACCAGCATTCTCAAGCAGCTCAGCGCGCCGCTGTGCCAGGCGCTCGTGCCCGAGCTGGATTGCGCGGACCTGCTGCAGCAGCTGGAAGACGGCCACGTGCTGCTCACGCGCACCGCCGCCGACGAGCGCCATTACCGCTATCACAGCCTGTTCGCCAGCTACCTGCAATCGCAGCTGCGCGCGCAGGCGCCCGGCGACATCGCGCACCTGCATCTTGCGGCCTCGCGCTGGTACGAGGCGCAGGGCCGGCCCGTACCCGCCATCGACCACGCCATCGACGGCGGCGACTTCGGCCGCGCGCTGGCGCTGTTGCAGACGCACGCCGAGCCGCTGCTGGCCGAAGGCCGGATGCGCCTGTTGTCGCGTTGGCTGGGCCAGCTTCCCGCTGCCGTGCTTGCCACGCGGCCGCTGCTGCAGGCCATGCAGGTATGGGCCACCTGTTTCACGCGCGGTCCCGGCGAGGCGTCCGCATTGATGGCGGACTTGAAGCTGGCCGGCAGCGCCGATCCCGCGGTGCAGGCGCACGTGCGCGCATTGCAACCCCTGCTGCTGTCGATGATGGATCGCCAGGAAGATGCCTACGCCTCGGGCCTGCCCAGCGTCGCCGCCCTGGGCGACGCGCTGTCGTTCACCGACACGGCGCTGGCCAACGCCATGGCCAACGTCAGCGCCGTGCTGGGCCGCTACCACGAGGCGCGCGCGCTGCTGGACACCGCGCGGCGCGCGCAAAGCCGCAGCGCCAGCACGTTCAACCTGATGTACTCCGAAGCGGTCGAAGGCATCATCGACCTGCAGGAAGGGCGCATGCGCCAGGCGGGCGCGCGCTTTCGGATGGCGGTGCGGGCCACGCGCAAGGGCGCCTATGGACAGGCCAACGGCAATGCCTGGGCCGGCGTGCTGTATGCCGCGTGGGTCTACGAGACCGGTGACCTCGCGCAGGCCGCGCGGCTGCTGCAGGTGTATGTGCCGCTGGGCCGCGACGTCGGACTGCCGGACCACCTGATCCTGGGCTACCTGATGCAGGCACGCGTGGCGTTTTATGAAGGCGATCCCGAACAGACCTTCTATCTGCTGGGCGAACTGGAATACCTGGGCCATCAGCGCGGCCTGCCGCGCATCGCGGCCAGCGCCCGTGTCGAGCGCGCGCGCGTGCTGCTGATGCAAGGCCATCCGCAGGCCGCGCGCGACGAACTGCTGCGCGCCGACGACGCCGACCTGTGGCGCCGCGTCGAAGAACTGCGTTTGCCGGCCAATGACCTTCTGTATCCGCGATTGGGACGGATGCGTTGCGCGGCCTATGACGGCGATCCCGCCGCCGCGCTGCGTGAACTGGATCAGGACATCGCAAAGGCATTGGCGGCGCGGCGCGTGCGGCGCGCGTACAAGCTTCAGTTGTTTCGCGCGGTGGCGCTGGCGCGCATGCAGGACGATGGTGCAGCAGCGGCGCAGCTTGCGCCGCTGCTGCAGACGGCGCAATCCGAAGGCCTGTGCCGCGTGCTGGTGGATGAGGGCGCGGCGCTGGCCGGCCTGCTGCAGCGCCATGCCGCGTCAGCGGCCGGCCATGCATGGCTGGCGTCAGAAGGCGCGCGTGAGTGGTGGCAGCGCTACCTGGCGCAGATCGGCCCATGTGCGTCGGCCCCGATCACGCCGGCCGCCGAGTCGCCATGCGCGGAAAGCCTTACGCCCAAGGAGCTGCGCGTGCTGCGCCTGTTGGCCGAGGGTCATTCCAACAGCGCCATCGCGCGGCAGCTCTTCGTTTCCGAGAGCACCGTGCGCACGCATCTGCGCCACCTGAACGTCAAGCTCAGTGCAGACAGCCGGACGCAGGCGGTGGCGCGGGCCCGCAGTGCGGGCCTGTTGTGACCAAGTCCGACCCGCCTTATTCCGGCGTGTTGATCTGATCCGCCGTGATGATCTCAGCCACCAGCACCTGCGCCGGACCGTCCAGGTAATACTCTTCCTTGGCCGGCTCGCGCAGCTTCATGTAGGCGTTCTCGCCGATCTGCATGGTGTGCCCGGCGGCCAGTTCGGCGCCGCTTTCCAGCATGTAGCTCATGATGTTGTTGAACATGGTCGAGTACATCTCGCCCTCGTCATGTCCCGTCGCCAGCGCCGCGAAATCCGGCAGGCCGAACGCATCGCCGCCATAGGTGCGCATCCACACGCCCTGCACGCCTTCCACGTCGTACTTCACGAAGCCGCAATACAGCATGTTCAGCGGCAACGTGCGCAGGAGGTCCATGCTTTCGTCGCCCAGCGACTCGTCGGCAAACACGCCGGCCGGCAGCGACGTATGCGCATGCTCGTTCAGCACCGCCAACGCCTTGAAACGCGCCAACGCGCCCGCCACCGCGGCCAGCGCCACGTACTGCTCCAGCGGATCGGTCTCGTAGCCCGCGTAGTACAGGATGATGTGGCTCACGTGCGCGCGAACCTCGTCCTTCACCGTGGCCGGATAGTGCGACGGCGCCACGCAGGTTTCCAGCGCGTCCTTGGGGTAGGGCGCATTGAAGCCCACCAGCCGCACGACGTGCTTGTCCCAGCCGGCCATGCCCAGGAACTCCGGCATGTCGGGCGCGATTTCGGCGCGGGCCTGTTGCATCGTCGGGTGATAGGCGCGCAGCGCATCGGTCAGCGCCGCCTCGGTAATCGCCAGCGGCGCGGCGAACAGGACCTGCAGGCTCAACGGCTGCGCGATGTCCGGATTCGCCAGCAGGGCGTTGGAATCCGTGGGATCGGCGGCGCCGGTGGGTGCTTCGTTGCGGCCGAAGAAACGGGAGAAGATGCTCATGCGTGTCCAAGGTGGGAAATAAAAACGGGGACAGTATAAGGACCCCACCGGCGCATGCATCGCCGAGGACGCCATTGGATACATCTTCGCTGGCCGGCTATTCCTCGAACCCGCGCGTCCCGACCGTCTCGACCACGAAATCAATGAAGGACTTGATGCGTGACGAGATCGCCGTGTTCCGGTAATACACCGCGTTGATCGGCTGCCGCACTTCCAGCAGCTGCTTGACGAACAGCGGCTGCAGCGCGCCGCTTGCGCGGTCGCCGCGCGTCATGAAGTCGGACAGGCACACGATGCCGCCATCGTTCAGCGCAAGCTGGCGCAGCGTCTCGCCGCTGTGCGCGCGCACCTGCGGCTTGATATGCACCGGCTGCCCGTCCGCATCCAGCAGCGGCCATTCGTTCAGCGGTTCCAGTTGGGCAAAGCCCAGCAGCACGTGCGAAGCCAGGTCCGCCGCACGGCGGGGCGTGCCGTGCCGCGCCAGATAGCCCGGACTCGCCAGCACGCGCACCCGGCTCGTGCCCAGCGCCACCGCGTGCAGCGACGAGTCCTTCAGCCGCCCGATGCGAAACGCCAGATCGGTGCGCCGCTCCAGCAGGTCGATGTTGCCTTCGTTGCTGGTGAGCTCCAGCTCCACCTGCGGATAGCGCTTGCGATAGGCCGGCACCAGCGGCGCGATGACGTGCAGCATGAAGGGTGATGCCGCATCCACGCGCAGGAGACCCGCGGGCTGGTTGCGGCGCAGGTTCATCAGCTCTTCGGCCTCCTCGACCGCCGCGATGATCCGCCGCGCCTGCTCCAGATAGGCCTTGCCTTCTTCGGTCAGCGCCAGCCGCCGGGTCGTGCGCCGCATGAGCGTGGTCTGCAGCTTTTCCTCAAGCCGGCTCATGGTGCGGCTGGTGGCGGAGATGGTCTGGCCCAGCACGTCGGCGGCGGCGGTGATCGAGCCGCTGTCCACGATGGCGATGAAGACCTGCATTTCGTCGAGAGTGGTTTTCATATTTGACGTTTTATCAAAAGTATTTCGCCGATACCGGTATTTTTCCGCAAGGATACGGCAGGCACACTACGTCCATTCCCGAACAACGCACGTTCGGCCACGCACACCCCCAGGAGTTTTACATGAGCATCCCCGCCTTTGGCGTCGGCACCTTCCGCCTGCAAGGCCAGACCGTCATCGATTCCGTGCGCAACGCGCTGGACGTCGGCTACCGCGCCATCGACACCGCGCAGATCTACGAGAACGAGGCCGAAGTCGGCCAGGCCATCGCCGAATCCAACGTGCCCCGCGAAGACCTGTTCATCACCACCAAGATCTGGGTGCCCAACTACGCGAAGGACAAGCTCGTCCCCAGCCTGAAGGACAGCCTGGCCAAGCTGCGCACCGACTACGTGGACCTGACGCTGATCCACTGGCCCGCGCCGGACAACGGCGTTTCCGTCGACGAATTCATGACCGCGCTGGCCGACGCCAAGGCGCAGGGCCTGACCCGCCAGATCGGCATTTCCAACTTCCCCATCGCGGAAACGCGCGCCGCCATCGCCGCCGTCGGCCGCGAAGCGATCGCCACCAACCAGATCGAGCTCAGCCCCTATCTGCAGAACCGCACGCTGACCGCCTTCCTGAAGGAACAGGGCATTCACGTCACCTCGTACATGACGCTGGCGTACGGCAAGGTGCTCAAGGATCCGGTCATCGGCCAGATCGCGCAGCGCCACGACGCCACGCCCGCGCAGGTCGCGCTGGCCTGGGCTCTGCAGCTGGGTTATGCCGTGATCCCGTCGTCCACCAAGCGCGACAACCTGGCCAGCAACCTGCTCGCCCAGGACCTGCGCCTGACGGACGAAGACATGGCGCAGATCGCCGCGCTGGAACGCAACGGCCGCGAAGTCAGCCCGGATGGGTTGGCCGCGGCGTGGGACTGAACCATGAACACCGCTGATCCGCTGTTCCAACCCCTGGCGCTGGGCAGCCTGACGCTGCCCAACCGCATCGTCATGCCGCCGATGACGCGTTCGCGCGCCACGCAGCCCGGCGATTACGCCAATGCGCTGATGGCGCGCTACTACGCGCAGCGCGCCGGCGCCGGCCTCATCGTCAGCGAAGGCACGTACATCTCGCCGATGGGCAAGGGCTATGCCGGCACGCCCGGTCTGTGCACCCCCGCCCAGGTGGCCGGCTGGCGCGGCGTAACCGACGCCGTCCACGCCGCCGGCGGCCGCATCTACGCGCAGCTCTGGCACGTGGGCCGGCTAAGCCACACCAGCCTGCTCGGCGGGCAGGCGCCAGTGTCGTCCTCTGCGATTCAAGCAGAGGGCGTCAACGTCTTCATCCAGAACGAAGACGGCAGCCCCAACTTCGTGCAGGCCTCGGCGCCGCGCGCGCTGTCGGTCACGGAGATCCAGGCCATCGTCGAGGAATACCGCCAGGCCGCGCGCAACGCGATCGCTGCCGGGTTTGACGGCGTGGAGCTGCACGCGGCCAACGGCTACCTGGTCAATCAGTTCCTGGATTCCGAGGCCAACAACCGCACCGACGCGTACGGCGGCTCGCTGGACAACCGCATCCGCTTTCTGGATGAAGTGGCGCGCGCGCTGGTTGAAACCCTGGGCGACCCGGCCCGCGTCGGCATCCGTCTGGCGCCCCTCACGACGCTAAACGGCTGCGTGGATGCGGACCCCGTCGCCACGTACACGGCCGCCGCCAAGCGACTGGGCGAGATCGGCGTGGGCTACATCCACATCGCCGAAGCGGACTGGGACGACGCCCCCGACATGCCGCTGTCTTTCAAGCAGGCGCTGCGCCGCGTGTATCCCGGCGTGCTGATCTATGCCGGCAAGTACACGGCCGAGCGCGCACGCGATGCCTTGCAAGCGGGCTGGGCGGATTTGATCGCCTTCGGCCGGCCGTTCGTGGCAAACCCCGACCTGCCCGACCGCCTGCGCAACGACGAACCGCTGGCCGAGCACGACAGGAACACGCTGTTTGGCGGCGATGCGCGCGGGTTGACGGACTATCCGGTGTTCGGGGCGCGGTAAATCCGCACGCCCCAAACAAAACCGCCCGCGCGCCAGAGTTGGCGCGCGGGCGGAAAGCCGTCATCCGGCGGGTTTACTGGGCTTCGTAGCGCGGCGAACGCGGCCCGTACAGCATGCCGCCGGGGGTGCCGGCGCTGAGCAGTTGGGCGTTCGTCATGCCGGCAACGCTGTAGCTGCGGTCCGTCAGGTTGTTGACCACCTGATCCACCACCGCCTGCACCAGCATGCCGATCAGGCCGCCGTTGCTGTTGTTGTTGGCATGCACCACCTGCTTGGAGCCGCTCCAGAGCTTGGCGCCGTTGCGAAGGTCGAGCAGTTCGGCGTCGATCGAGACCGTGACCGTGCTGGCCACGACCGCGTAGCTGGCGCCGTACTGCTTGACCGTCATGTACAACGCCGCATCGGCGCCGAAGATCTCGCGCAGCTTCACGGCGGGCAGCTCGTGGATGTCGTCGGGCGACGTCAGGCCGTTCTGCTTGAACGTTTCTTCCATGACGCCCACCGGAATCACGTAGTAGCCGGATTCGGCGAGCGGGAGCGTGGCCTGCGACAGCACGGCCGCAGTGGCCGCCACGTCCACCGACGTGTTCAGCGGCGGCAGCACCAGGATCGACGCCGGCTTGCTTTCGCGAAACGCGGTGTAATCGACGTTCTTTTGCGGCGGCGTCACGCAACCGGTCAGCAGCGCCACGACGGCCACGAGGCCGGCGCGCATGAGGTTGTTCATCATCACGATCCCTTCTTCAATGTGCCGGCCTCGGCGGGCGCGGCCGGTTCAGCGGCGGCGGGTTTGGCTGAGGCAGGCGAACCTGCGGCAGGCGACCCTGCGGCCGGTGTACCCGCGTCCGTCGCGGCAACGGTCTGCGGCTTGCCCACATTGCGCAGCAGGAAGTCCATGAAAGGCGCGGCTTCCGGGAAGGCCGCCTTCTCGCCCTGCATCTGCTCGACGCCCTTGTCGCCGTTGCCCATCTTCATGTAGAGCATCCCCAGATGCGCGCGGAATCCGGGCGGCAGCTCGGCGTTGGCCGCGCGCGCCGTCTCGATGTTCTTTTCCATGGCGAGCGTCTGGGTCGCGTAGTCGCCGCCATCATCCTTCAGATAGGAATAGACGGAGCCCTGATAGGACTGCCAGCTGTACATGGACTTGGGCTGCTGCACGCAGGCCGACAGCACGCCGGCCAGGGCGGCGATCGCCAGTATGCGGCCCGCGCGCGCGGCGCCCGCGCGGCGATTATTGTTGTGAGTGATCATGCGGGCCTCTCTCAGTTGCGGGCGGGCTGCCAGGCGCCCTGTTCGATACCGTCGACCAGGCGGTCCACGGCTTCACGGATGGCCAGGTCCAGCACCTTGCCGTTCAGCGTGGAGTCGTAGCCGGCGGTGCCGCCAAAGCCCACGACTTCGCGGTTGGACAGGCTGTATTCACCGGCGCCCGAGGCGGAATAGACCACTTCCGACGTCGTGGCATCCACCACGTTCAGGTCGACCTTGGCGTAGGCCACCTGTTCCTTGCCGCGGCCCAGGATGCCGAACAGTTGCTGGTCGCCGGTGACCTTGCGGCCGAAGGCGGTGACGTCGCCGGTGACGACGTAGCGCGCGCCCTTGATCTGGGCGGCCTTCTTGTTGAACGCGGCCTCCTGGGCGATTTCGGACAGGTTGTCGCGGTCCATCACCTGGAAACGGCCGCTGCGCTGCAGGTGGCTGACCAGAATCGTCTTGGCCTGGCCGCCCAAGCGGTCCACGCCGTCCGAGAACACGCCGCGCAGGTAGTTGGTGCGGTTGTCGAACTTGCCGACGGAAATGGGGCTGCGCACGCCCGCGTACGGCTTGCTGGCCGCCGCGACGGCCGGCACGGCCACGGCTTGGGAACGCTCGGTGGCGCAACCCGCCATCACCGCCGACAACAGCGTCAACACGCTGATCTTCACAACGGTGCTCAATTTCGTGCTCTTGTAAGGCGTCACTTCTTTACTCCCGGTACGCGTGGGTTATCGAGGACGGGACAGTAACAACGCCTCGAATCGGTTGAAATCGGACTGGGACTAAATCCTCGCTTTGGTGCGTGGCGCCCGCGTCCATCAAAAGGTGCGACAGTATAAAGTAATGAATTACTTGGATACTATTTGAAATAAAGAGGATTTTTGGCCGGTGTTTGATCGCCAACAAGGAAATTGGGGATGAATCCCTAACCAATAGGTATGGGTTTTGGAGGGAAAGTGGCCGTTTTGACAGGATCGGCCCCTACACTGCCTCATCGCAATGCGCCCCGCCGCGTCGGCGCGCGAAACGACGGGAGCCCCTCCTGTATGAACGATCCAACGCCCGATGATCCCTCCTGGCTGCGCCCGCGGTTTCTGCTCGCGGTAGTCCTGACCGGCCTGTTCGCGGGTCTGGGCGGCATGCTGCTCGGCATGCTGCTGCACGCCGTCCAGCACCTGGCCTACGGCTACGGCGGCGGCCACATCGTCAGTCACGAATCCTTTCTCGAAGGCGTGCAGGCGGCCAGCGGCCCGCGCCGCGTGCTGGCGCTGGTGCTGTGCGGCCTGGCGGCCGGCGGCGGATGGTGGCTGATCTATCGCTATGGGCGTCCCCTGGTCAGCGTCAAGAAGGCGGTGTCGGACCCCACGCAAGCCATGCCCCCCGCGACGACGATGGCGCACGCCATCCTGCAGATCGTGACCGTCGGGCTGGGCTCGCCGCTGGGACGCGAGGTGGCGCCGCGCGAAGTCGGCGCGCTGGCGGGCGGCCGGTTGGCCGCGCTGCTGCGGCTGCCGCCCGCGCAGCACCGGATCGTCATCGCCTGTGGCGCCGGCGCGGGCCTGGCTGCCGTCTATAACGTGCCGCTCGGCGCGGCGCTGTTCGTGCTGGAAGTGTTGCTGGGCTCGTTCGCCTGGCCCGCCGTCGTGGCGGCGCTCATCGCCTGCTGCATCGGCGCGGTGGTGGCGTGGGCAGGCCTGGGCAACGACATCCAGTACGCCGTGCCCGCCATGCAGATCAGCGCAAGCCTGGTCGTCTGGGCCATCGTTGCCGGCCCGCTGTTCGGCTGCGCGGCCCACGGTTTTCAGCGGCTGACCGCCGCGGCGCGCGCCAAGGCGGCCCGGGGCTGGCAACTGCCCGTGGCCTGCCTGATCAATTTCACGCTGATCGGTCTGCTGGCGATCTATCTGCCCGCGCTGCTGGGCAACGGCAAAGGCCCGGCGCAACTGAGTTTCGACAATGAACTGACCATCGCCCTGGCCGCCACGCTGGCCGTGATGAAGGTGGTGGTGGTCGCCTGCACGCTGCGCGCGGGCGCGGAGGGCGGTCTGCTCACCCCCGCCATCGCCGTCGGCGCATCGCTGGCCGTCGTGCTGGGCGGCCTGTGGACCATGGCCTGGCCCGACTCGCCGCCCGGCGCGTTTGCAGTCGTGGGCGCCGCCGCCTTTCTGGCTTCGTCGATGCGCATGCCGCTGACCGCGGTCGTGCTGATCCTGGAATTCACCCGGGTCGACCAGGCCTTTCTTGTTCCCATCATCGTGGCGGTGGCCGGCTCGGTGCTGACCAGCCGCTACTGCGCCGCCCGCGGCGCGCGGCTCGCCGCCGCCCCCGCCGCCGCGCGCACCGCTTCCTGAATTCCGGAGACCCGCATGTCCCAAGGCAAACCCATTGGCATCCACCGCTACGACGCTCCGGCGGGCGGCTGGGGCGCCCTGAAGGCGACCGCGCAGGCGGTGGCCAACCAGATGCGCATTGCCGAAGCGCCCGTGCTGCTGTTGCGCACCAACAAGCCCGACGGGTTCGATTGCCCCGGCTGCGCCTGGCCCGACAAGGCGCATACGTCCACATTCCAGTTCTGCGAGAACGGCGCAAAGGCCGTCACGTGGGAAGCCACCCGCAAGCGCGTGACGCCCGAGTTCTTTGCCGCGCACACGGTGACCGAACTGCTGACCTGGACCGATCACGATCTGGAGAACGCGGGCCGCCTGACGCATCCGCTCGTCTACGACGCCGCCAGCGACACCTATCAGCCCATCGAATGGGACGCCGCGTTCGCGCGCATCGGCCAGACGCTTGCCGGCCTGCCGGACCCGGACATGGCCGAGTTCTATACGTCGGGCCGCGCGTCCAACGAAGCCGCGTTCCTCTTCAGCCTGTACGCCCGCGAATTCGGCACCAACAATTTCCCCGATTGCTCCAACATGTGCCACGAGGCCACCAGCGTCGGACTGCCCGAGGCCATCGGCATCGGCAAGGGCACGGTGTCGCTGGACGACTTCGACAAGTGCGACCTGATCATCTCGATGGGACACAACCCCGGCACGAACCATCCGCGCATGATGGGCACCCTGCACGAATGCGCGCGCCGCGGCGTGCCCATCATCGTGTTCAACCCGCTGCGCGAGCGCTCGCTGGAGCGCTTTGCCGATCCGCAGGACCCGATCGAGATGGGCACCTTCGGCTCCACGGCCATCGCCTCCACGTACTACCAGGTCAAGGTCGGCGGCGACGCCGCCGCGCTCAAGGGCATCATGAAGGCGCTGATGGACGCCGACCGCGACGGGCGCAACACGCTGGACCACAAATTCATCGCGCAGCACACGAACGGCTACGAGGCCTTCGCGCAGGACCTGGACGCCACGCGCTGGACCGATATCGAACAGGCCTGCGGCCTGCGCCGGCGCGACCTGGAGCTGGTGGCCGAGGCCTATGCGCGATCCAACGCCACCATCGTCACGTACGGCATGGGCATCACCCAGCACGAGAAAGGCACAAGCAACGTGCAGCAGATCGCCGCGCTGCTGCTGATGCGCGGCAACTTCGGCAAGCCGGGCGCGGGCATCTGTCCCCTGCGCGGGCACTCGAACGTGCAGGGCAACCGCACGGTCGGCATCACCGAGAAGATCGACAACACCATGTTCGACCACGTCGAACAGACCTTTGGCTTCCGGCCTCCCAACCGCACTGGCCATGATGCGGTCGAAGCCATGAAGGCGATGGCCGCGGGCCGCGCCAAGGTGTTGATCTGCCTGGGCGGCAATTTCGCGATCGCGCTGCCCGACACCGAAGCCTGCGAACGCGGCATGCGGCAGCTGGATCTGGCCGTGCATATGAACACCAAGCTGAACCGGTCACACCTGTTGATCGGCAAGCAGTCGATCATCCTGCCGGTGCTGGGCCGCACGGAAAGCGACGTGCAGGCGGGCGGCGCGCAGTCGGTCACGGTCGAGGATTCGATGTCGATGGTGCATGCCTCACGCGGCAAGCTGGTGCCCGCCTCACCGCACCTGCGTTCGGAGCCGGCCATCATCGCCGGCATGGCGCAGGCGACGCTGCCGCGCAGCCGGGTCAACTGGGCGCACCTGATCGAGGATTACGACCGCATCCGCGACCTGATCGAAAAGATCTATCCCGATTTCCGCGACTACAACGCACGCATCCGCATCCCGGGCGGCTTCCGGTTGCCGCTGCCGCCCACCGAACGCATCTGGAAGACGGCGTCGGGCAAGGCCGAATTCATTCCGTTCGCGGGCCTGCGCGAAGATCCGGATATCGTCGAAGGCAACATCCTGCGGCTCACCACGCTGCGCAGCCACGACCAGTACAACACCACCATCTACGGCCTGGACGACCGCTATCGCGGCGTGTTCGGCCGCCGCGACGTGCTGTTCATGAATGCCGCCGACCTGGCGCGCTACGGCATTGCGCACGGCGACGAGGTCGACATCATCACCAGCCTGCCCGGCCAGACGCACCGGCGGCTGCGGCTGACGGCGATACGGCACGACATCGCGGCGGGGTCGGTGGGCGCGTATTACCCCGAAGCCAACAATCTTTGCCCGCTGGATTACCAGGACGCGGCAAGCGGAACGCCGAGCTACAAGTCGATTCCGGTGCGGATTCAGAAGGCGGCGTGAACGTCGCGGCGGGCGTCCGGACGGCGGGGTGAACGCCACATCTCATCCGTCTGGATGAGCGCAATGGGGGCCGCATGATGCGTAAGCACCATTGCAGATTCAAGGATTAATACTTTCGGCTACTAGCAGTGCGGATGAGGTCCGCATATATATCCTGGAATGGGCGCCGCATCATCGTCGTCATGTCGTCTTGCCAAGACCACCGCGCCCGCTCCCAGGGGACTATCGATGGCGACCCGAAAGGCGGCAGCGCGCACAGCGGCCAAGCCCGCGGCAAAGAAGAAGACCAAGCGTGTGGAGCAGTCCTCCGCGGCGCCGGAAGATCCGGCCCCGAAAGCGCGCAAACGCCGCAAGCAGGACGACGCCCCGGCCGCGCGGCTCTTTGAGCGGTCCGCCAAACCCGACGCCTTCGACGCGCGCGACCTCCTGTTCCGGCCCAACATCTCCGTCACGCCCAAGGCGGAAATGATTCCCGTGATGGGACTGACGGTGAAGCACCAGGGCGAAACGTCGGCCTGCACCGGCTTTGCGCTGTCCACGGTGGTCGAATACCTGCTGCGCAAATCCGAGCGCGACTCGCGCCCCGCCATTTCCCCCTACATGCTGTATTCCATGGCCCGGCGCTACGATGAATTCCCCGGTTCGGTCGACGACAGCGGCTCCAGCCTGCGCGGCGCATTGAAGGGGTGGTTCCGGCATGGCGCCTGCGCACAGGGCCTGTTCCCCACCCTCGACATGCCGCCGGCCGCCAAGCGCCCCGAAGACGACTGGTGGCTGGACGCCGTGAAGCGGCCGCTGGGCGCCTATTACCGCATCGACACGCGCAGCATCGTGGAGATGCACGCCGCGCTGAACGAGGTCGGCATCCTGTACGCCAGCGCGGGCTGCCACGACGGCTGGGACGACGGCCACGGCGTGACTCCGCACGATGACGAACCCACGCCCGTCACACGGCCGTTCTGGGTCATTCCGACCACCGGCCAGGACATGGCGATGCAGGGTCACGCCTTCGTCATCGTCGGCTACACGCAGGACGGCTTTCTGATCCAGAACTCCTGGGGCGAGGAATGGGGCACGCACGGCATGGCGGTGCTGACCTATGACGACTGGCTGCGCAACGCGATGGACTGCTGGGTCGTGCAACTGGGCGTGGTCACGCACGAACACGAACGGATCGCCAACAGCATCAGCCTGCGCACCGAAGGACAGAAGGTGACGCTGGCCGCGGGCAAGGTACTGCGCGACCGAGAGCTCACGCCCTTCATCGTCAACGTCGGCAACAACGGCAAGCTCAGCAATAGCGGGGCCTTTCGCACCACGCCTGATGACCTGCGCGCCATCGTGGACGTGCATATGAGCGAGGCGCGCGAGCGCTGGAACCTGAAGGACAAGCCGATGGACGTCTGCGTCTACGCGCACGGCGGCCTCGTCGGAGAAGCGGCGGCGGCAGAGGCCGCCGCCGAATGGATACCCCTGCTCTACGACAATCAGATCTTCCCCGTCTTCCTGATGTGGGAGACGGACTTCATCAGCACGGTGAAGAACATCATCCGCGACGCGGCGAGCGATGTGCCGCGCACCACCGGCGGCATCGGCGAGCGGCTGGAACGCTGGTGGAACCAGCGGCTTGAACGCTGGTTGGCGCGCCCCGGCACGGTGATCTGGGGCGAGATGAAGCAGAACGCCGAAGCCATGAGCGAGGCGGCCATCAATGGCGGCGAAGAGGCCGCGATGATCCTGCTGTACACGCACTTCAAGACGCATGTCGCGCGTGGCCGCGTGCGCCTGCACATCGTGGGCCATTCGGCGGGCGCCATCGTCGCCAGCCACTTCGTCAGGCGCCTGACGGCCGACGGCGGGGAGCTGGAGTCGCTAAGCCTGATGGCGCCAGCCGTCACGATGAAGACCTTCAAGGACCTGGTCGTGCCACACCTGGGCAGCCGCGTGAAACGCTACCAGCAGTTCCATCTGTCGGATCGCGCCGAGGAAGACGACCCGACCTGCGGACCTTACCGGCGCTCGCTGCTGTACCTGGTCAGCGAGTCGTTCGAAGGCGGCACCACCACACCGCTGCTGGGCATGGAACGGTACTTTCGCGAGGCCGCCATCCCGTGCGATGCGGTCCACGTCTCGCCGGCCGGCAGCCCGTCCGCCACCGCCCGCGTCGTGCCGGTGGCCTCCAGCACGCACGGCGGCTTCGACAACGACAAGGGCACGCAACAGCAGGTCATCGCGTTCATCAAGCGGTGACGGCGGGTAAAGAGGTCTTGTCATGACAGAGATGGAGCCGGAACCCTATCGCGACACGCCGACGCTTCCCCGGGACGCGGCACTGCGCGAGTTTTCCCTTTCTGGCGAGCCCGGGGAGGTAGCGCGCGTGCTGTCCCGGGTCGGCGTGCCTTGCCTCGTGCTGGCCGCCACCGGCGAGATCATGGCAGCCAGCAGCGTCCTGCCGCTGGCGCGCGATGCGCTCGCCGGCCGCCTGGCCAGCCAGGTCTACGGTCTTGCCAAGCCGCTGCGCATGGGCGACGGCGCCGTCGACGTCGTGTATCGGGGCGCCGGCGGCGCGCGCGTGCCCGCGCAGCTCATCCCGCTGTGCACGTTGGACAGCGGCGAACTCATCGTGCTGGTCAATGACGGCACGCCGTTCCGCGAGGCCGAGGCCCACCGGTTCGCGCGCACGCCCTACGCGGTATTCCGGCTGGACATGCAGGGTGTGATCCGCTTTGCCAACCCCGAGGCGGCGCGCACGCTGGGCCTGCCGCGCGACGCGCTGTGCGGCACCCGGCTCGCGGCGCATTTCCGGCCGTCCGACGGCGGCCCGGTGCAACGCGCCATCGTGCGTTGCATGGAAGACACGGAAGGCGATGCCATGGTCGCGGTCACCATCGCCATCCCCGTTCCGGACGACGCCGACCGGCAGTTCGAGCTGGTCATGACGCCCGATCCCGCGCCCAACGGCCAGCTGCTGGGCGTGATTGCCGTGATCCAGTCGCGCACACTGGAGTCCGTCCGCGACGAGATCCGGCGCATCGCGCTGGACCCGGCGATCGGCGGCTGGCGCGCGAAGCTGGACCGCATCCTGGAGCAGATCCGGCGTCTCATCCCGTTCGAACACGCGGTGTTCGGCATCTACGGCAACGACGTGTCGCTGTTTCGCGCGATCGCCGTGCGCCCTGAGGGGGTGGAACTGTGGCCCGCGCGCTGGATGGACCTGCCGCCGACGATACGTGCGTTCCTGGACTCCGGCCGAACGTGGGTCGACAAGATCGGCGCGTTCGTCCGGAAGAACATGCCGGAGCCCGGCAATGAGGTCGTGCGCTGCTACCAGGACCTGGGCATCGAGGCCTCGGTCACGCTGCCCGTGACGCGCGCAGATGGCTACAGCTCGGCGCTCAGCCTGTGCTCGCGGCAGCCGGGCGCGTATGGCGAGCGGCATCTGGAGATGCTGCGCACCCTGGACCTCGAGCCCGTGCTGATGCGCTTTGAAAAGGAACGCGACGACGAGCGCGCCGAATTCGCGGATTCGCTGCGACGCAAGGTAATGGCCGCTGCCTCGCTGCGCCAGGCCGCCGACGAGATCATCGTCCAGCTCGCGCAGCATTTCTCGTGGGACCATGTGGCGCTGTATCGCGTCAACCGCCAAGACAACCGGTTCGAGGTCGTCACGCAGCACAGCCTGGCGCCGGCCTACGCGCTACCGCCCGGTTACCAGCAACCCACCGACCAGGGCATGCTGGGCGCGACGCTGGCGCAGGGGCGCCTGCTGGCCGTGGACGACATCGGCAACCCCATCTACGCGCAGCACGGCTATGGCGGACCGAAGCGGCCGCTGCGCTCGGCCATGACCGTGCCCATCCACCTGAACGGTCGGATACGGTGGCTGCTGGACGTGGAATCGTCTGTCTCGCACGCCTTCAAGGGTCCGGATATCGACGACCTGCTGCAGATCATCGCGTCGCTGGAAGAGGGGCTGGCCCAGCACCTGCTCAACCAGACCAAGCAGAGTCTTATGGCGGAAACCGAGCAGGCCGTGGTGTTCGTGGGACGCGAGGGCGCCGTCATCGAGATGAACCGCGTGGCGACCGACATGCTGGGCGCGGAACCGCGGCGTGGACGCAGCCAGGCCGAGTCGCCGTCGATCACCGACTACGCCATCGTCGGCGACGAAGCGACGCTGGGCGTGTTGACCTCCACCTTTACCGTCAAGCGCGAGCGCATCGAGCTGCTGGACAGCACCGGCCAGCCGCGCTCCGTGCTGGCCACGCGGACCGACCTGGATCCCAGCCTGGACATGTCGATCTGGTTCTTCACCGACATCGCGGATCTGGGCTGGGCGCGCGACCTGCGCTACCTGCGCGAGACCGTGGCCGAAGTGGCCCGGCAGACGCGCACCTCGTTGTCGCTGGCGTGCAGCCTGACCTCGCAGACCGTGCTGTTGCACGACGACGCCCGCCAGGGCACGCCGGCAGATGTCGTCGCGGCGCAGGCGCACGACCTGAGCCAGCGCATCGTGGCCGAGATCGGCAAGGCCGACATCACGTTCGAGCGGCTGGCCAGCGCCAGCGAATCGCGGCGCCGCACGCGCGCCACGCACAGCGATGTGGAACTGGGCGCGCGCCTGCAGGAGGTGGTGACCGCCTTGCCCGCGCGCGACCAGCGCCGCATCGCATTCGCGAACCACACGGCCTCGCGTGACGGCCCGACCGTGTCCGGCGATGCGCAGGCGCTGGCCGCGGCGTTCCGGTCGATGATCGATTACCTGCTGCGCTGCCGCAATGCGGATGACGCCCGCGTCACGGTCGACCTGGACACCGGGCCGGACGGCTGCGAGATCCGCTTTGCCCTGAGCGAGGAGCAGGTGTGGGAGTCCGACCCGCCGGTGCACGCCGTGCCAGACGATGCCCTGCTCAACGCCGAGCGCGCGGCGCACGACGGCGCCAGCATCGCCATCACCCAGATCCAGGAAACGGTGATCGACCACGGCGGCGCGCTCGTCACCGACCCGCCGCTGTCGGATGCGCCGCCCCAGGCCTACGAGTCCGTCACGCCGCCGTGGCGCGCGTTCACGCTGATCCTGCCGCTGCGGGCCGGCTAGGCCATCGGGATCATGGAATCGCCATCATGGAACAGGACGCCGCCGGACCGAACTTCATTCTGCTGGCCAGCATGAACGACGAGCATGAGGACGACTGGGCCAACAACCTTGCCCAGCTGCATCGCTTCGTCCAGCAGTACCCCGCCATTGCACCGTTCGTGGGCGCCGAACTGCGCCGCCGCACATCGCTGGAAAGCGCCAAGACGCAGCTCGAATCGTGGGACCTGTCCACGCCGCGCATCGAGCCGCGGCTTGTCATCATCGACGCGCGGCTCGGCTCCACCGCCACCAAGCGCGCCAAGCCCGGCGCGGCGGCTGTGGAACTGCTGGAATGGATATCCAAGCGCACGCCGGTTCCCCTGCTGGTGCTGGCGGTCGACCCGCCCGAACTGGTGCAACGCTACGTGCTGGAGCGCCCCGAGGTCTTCATGTGGACCAACGATGCGAAAGCCGGCGTCAACAGCGGCGCCGAAGTCGCCACCGTGCTCACGTGCCTGACGCCCCTGGCGCCCAAGCGCCGGCGGCGGCTGATCATCCGCGTGGGCGAGCACTCGATCACCTACCGCATCCAGATGGGGCGGCACGAGTATTCGTCGCAGGACATGCCGTACAAGGAGCGCGACCGGATCTCGGCGCTGGTCGGGCGCATCGAAACCTTCAGCCCCTATCTTGGGGAGACGAAGGCGCCGCAATGGCTCAAGGACCTGAGCGGCGTGGGCGAGGACGTCTTCAGCGCCATGGTGACGCACAGCCTGGGCGCGCCGGTCGCCAAGCTGATCCAGCGGGCGCGCGACGAGGAAGTGTCGCCGGGCGCGGGGGCCTTCGCGGGGCTGGACCTGCGCTTCGAATTCAATCTGGCGAGCCAGGAGGTGTCGCGCCTGTTCAACCTGCCATTCGAGATGGGCCGCGAGTTCGGCGCCGACAGCGGGCGTTACCTGTGTCTGGAGCTGCCGATGGCGCGGCGCCTGCATCTGGAAGGCACGGCGCCCGCGCCGCGCTGGGAGCCGGACGCGCGCACGCCCGGCCAGCCAGTGCGCATGCTGTTCATGGACGCCAGTTCAGTGTTCGGCACCGTCACCTTCCGGCGCGAGGACGGCGGCCCCGCGCTGCCGGCGATGGAGTTCGGGCCGCTGCAATCCGTGGCCAAGGAGCGCGAGCACCTTGCCGAGCTGGCCGCGCGCGCGCCCGGGCACCTCATCATCGACCCCGTGCGCACCGCCGATGAAGCGGGGCTCGTGGGCGCGGATCTGCAACGCCGCATCGAGGAACGCCTGCGCACGGGCAACTACGACATCTTCCATTTCGCCGGCCACTCGGTCTCCGAAGGCGAAAGCACGATGCTGGTGCTGCCCGGCGAGGACGGCGAGGCCTGGCAGTTGTCCATCCGGCTGATCGGCCAATGGATGGAAGCGGGCAAATGCAAGCTGCTGGTGCTGTCTTCGTGCAGCGGCGCGTCGGTGCGCACCGCGCTGGAGGTCATGCGCGCCGGCGCGGCCGGCGTGCTGGCCTTTCGCTGGCAGGTGGAGGAAGAATCCTGCGCGCGCTACATCCAGCGCTTTTACGACGTGTACCTGGATGCGGCGCAGCCCAAGGACCTGGCGGAGGCCTACCGCTATGCGTGCAAGGCCGCGCAGGGCGATGCGGGCGACCTGCCGACGTGGGCATCGGCAATGGCCATCGTGCGCGACTGAGCGCGTGGCCGCCGCGTGCGCCTAGGCGCGGGCGATGGCCTCTGAGCAAGGAGCTGTCATGGACGGTTTATTCGGCATGCTGCGCGGCATTGGCGGCAAGGCGGCGGGCGGAGACGGCGCGGGCGCGCTGCTGCCGACCGTGCCTGCGGGACGCAACTTCTACGCGGAGATCGAGCCGCCCGGCGGCACGCCCGCGCTGGCCGCCGGCCTGGACGGCGCCGCCTTCTTGCCCGGCCAGTGCTACTTCAGCGTCCGGCTGGTCGAAATGCGCCTGTGCGACGCGGGCAACTATCTCAGCCAGTTCCTGCCGCTCTGCACGTTCTTTCTGCGCTACGGCGCGGACGGCGCGCGGCGCGAGATTCCGTACATCGTCGGCTACGACCTCATCCAGCAGGCGCTGGGAGCAGCCGCGCCGGACGCCGGGGCGCGCCGTGTGGCGTTTCGCGACGTCTATGTCGCGCGCAACGTTCCGTACGCCAGCGACGGGCTGGAGATGTATGCGGCGCTGTGCCGGTTTGCCGACAGCAGCCTGTCGCGCGGCATCCTGGATTTCGTGTCCACGGCGGTCACGATGCTGGGCGGCCCGGTGGGCGGCGCCATCGTCAAGACGGGCGAAAGCCTGCTCACGCCGCTGGCCAAGCTGTTCGGCACCGACGGCGTCAGCGTGCGCTTCGGCGTCTACGATGGCGACGCGCTGCGGCGCAGCGGCTACCGTGTGCTGGCAGGCGCGGACTCGCAGGACAAGCTGTCGGGGCTGCAACTCGTCGATGGCGTGCTGCACCGCCAGAGCGCGGCCGGCAAGCCGGAGCCAGTGAACGACGTGGACTATCTGGTGCTGGCCTTCGAGCAGCGCGCGACGCTGGGCGCGGACATGTTCGCCGCGGCCACGACGCTGCCGTTCCATCATCTGTGGAAGGACGTTTCCAAGGCGCTGATCGGCAACGACGCCACGGCCGCCAGCGCCGCGTATCAGTCCCTGTTGATCGCGGTGGCGGAATCGCCGTTGCTCATCGACGCGGACCGCTTCGCGCTGCTGACGGCCTATGCCGCGCAGCGCGGCGCGTGGGAAGCCGCCAGCGAGCGGTCGGGCCTGCGGACCCGCAGCGGCGGCAAAAGCCTGGCCACCGCAATGACCGACCGCGTCAACGCGCGGGGCAAGGCCGATCCGGTGGCGGAGTTGCTGAAGGCGGCCAAGAAACACATCACGCCGCCGCCCGTCGCGGCAGATGGGACGGGGCCTGCACTAACGGTGCTGGACGACGACGCCGTCGCGCAGACGGTGTCGAACCTGACGAAAACGCTCGGCGAAAAAGGTGGCGCGCCCGCGCCCGGCGCCCTGTCGCGTGCCTCCCGGGAGCTGCTGTCCATCATGCTGAGCGACCCGGCGTAGCGCGCTATCCGGATTAACGCAGCTCCAGCGTCGCCCCGATCACCCGCATCGTCGGCATCAACTGGCGCCACGCGTCCTTGGGCATCGTGGCGGGGCGCGTGAGTTGCGCGGCGGCCGGGTTGTCCAGCAGGTTGCCCTTGCACGCGAACACGATGCTGTTCGTCATGTCGTCGTCGACCACCTCGAACATCGACGATCCGAATGCGTCGCGCACACGGTCCAGGTATTCATGATGCATCGGGTGATTGACGTGGAAATTGATCACCAGGATACCGTCGTCGCGCAGGGCGCGATAACAGTCGGCGTAGAAGGCGGTGGAACACAGGGCGTCCGGAATGCCGCCGGCCACGAAGCCGTCCAGCAGGATCACGTCGGCGGCGTCCGCCAGCCCGGCAAGGTGCTGCGCCGCGTCGGCCTGGATGACCTGAAAACGCTCGCCGTCCGGCGGCACCATGAAGGCGTCGCGCAGCGCGATGACGGCGGGATCGATTTCCACTACCGTGGTGCGCGCGCCCGTCAGATAACGGTGGCAGAACTTGGGCAGCGATCCGCCGCCCAGGCCCACCATCAGGATGTCGGCCGGCGCCGGCTTGAACAGCACAAAGCCCATCATCATGCGCGTGTATTCGATCTCGAGCGCGTCGGGGTTCAGCAGCGACATGCTGCTCTGGATCTCCTGCTGCGTGAAATGCAGGGTGCGCCGGGTGCCGGCGTTCTGGATGAAGGGCCGGTGCGGGGCCGCCGGTTCGTCGGAAACGGGCGAATCGGCGGGAACGGGTACGTCGGACATGGCGCAGGGAGCAAAGCGAAAGGTTCGCAGAAGATACCATTGCCGCGCCCCCGCAGCCCGCGCCGCGGGATCGCCGTGTCAGACAAGCCTGTGCTTCGAACCGTGCCGCCGCGTCAGACCAGCATCACCGGACAAGGGGAGTGCGCCAGGATCCGCCCGCTGACCGAGCCGCGGATGGCGTTGATCAGCGGGCTGTGATGATGCGAGCCGATCACGATCGCCCCGGCGTCGATCTGCTTCGCATACTCGACGATCTTCTCCGGCGTGAAGCCGACGAACTCGTGACATTCGTGGCCGACGTTGGCGGCGCTCAGGATGCCGACCACCGACTGCATGGCCTTGCCGCTTTCCTCGTGGTGCCAGGCGGCGATGTCCGCCTTGTCGATGAAGGATTTGACGTCACCGCCCACGTCGGGCTCGCAATGCACCACGTGCACGACGAAGTCGCGGTTCAGCAGGGGACTTTCCACCAGAAATCGGGCCGCCGCATCGCTGTGCAGCGAGCCGTCGGTGGCAAGAATGATCGTGTTCATGGCAGACCTCCAGTTCATGACTTCCTGGCCTCTGAGCGCGCGGGCTTGTGCGCGCCCCTTCCGGGCATCACCCAGCTTGCGCCAACCGACGCCAGCAGGATTACGCCAACCACCCCAAGCGACCAATGCGTCGGCACGTGGACCCATTGTTCGGCAAGCATCTTGCCGCCAATGATGACCAGCACCGACGCCAGGCCGTACTTCAGATAATGAAACCGCGCCACCATGTCCGCCAGCAGGAAATACATTGCCCGCAGGCCCATGATGGCGAAGATATTGGATGTGAAGACGATGAACGGATCCGTCGTCACCGCGAAGATCGCCGGGATGCTGTCCACGGCAAACACCACGTCTGTCGCCTCGATCACGATCAACACCACGAACATCGGCGTCGCGTAGCGCAGCCCGTCGATGCGGACAAAGAACGACTGTCCGTGATAGTCCTTGGTGATCCGCATGGTGGACCGCAGAAAGCGCACCAGCGGATTGCGCGCGATGTCCGGCTGGCGGCCCGCGGTGAACAGCATCTTCAGGCCCGTGAAGATCAGGAAGGCGCCCAGCACATAGAACAGCCACGCGAACTGGGACAGCAGCCACACGCCTGCCAGGATCATGCTGATCCGCATGACGATGGCGCCCAGCACGCCATACAGCAGCACGCGCCGCTGCAGCTCCAGCGGCACGGCGAAGTACGTGAAGATCAGCGAGAAGACGAACATGTTGTCCACGGACAGGGACAGTTCGATGAGGTAGCCGGTGTAGAACTCCAGCGCCTTCTGATGCGCGACGGCCCGGCCCAGCGTGGCGTCCAGATACCACCACATCAGGCCGCCGAACAGCGTGGCAAGCGTCATCCACGCCGCCACCCAGCACAGCGCCTCGCGCGAGGACACGCGATGCGCGCGGCGCCCGCCGAACGCATAC
The DNA here is from genome assembly GCF_032113835.1 of Achromobacter sp. Lineage (GTDB taxonomy): Bacteria > Pseudomonadota > Gammaproteobacteria > Burkholderiales > Burkholderiaceae_B > Achromobacter. Next base: position 23,097 of record NZ_DAMCTG010000080.1, read on the forward strand.
AGATCCACCGCCAGCACGAGCAGCACGAATCCCACGAACCCCACCCACATCGGCAGCGTTGCAAAGGTTTCGACCCGGTTCATGAGGCGCCTCCTTCCATCGCGCCGCATGCGCCGCGCAATGGGAAAACGGGTACTGCAATCGCACGAGGCCAGTCTAGTGCGGGGCGATTCCTCCAACAATCCGCATTATGATGACCCGATAGTCAGATTTTTTGGATTGATCAGCCATGGTCACTCTCAACTACAAGCATCTGCGCTATTTCTGGACGGTGGCCAAGGCGGGCAGCATTGCCCGCGCGGCGCAGCAGCTGCAGCGCACCCCGCAATCGATCAGCGGTCAGATCCAGGAACTTGAATCCACGCTCGGCACGGAGCTATTCCGGCGCGCCGGACGCGGTCTGGAACTGACTGACGTGGGCCGCCACGCGCTGCTGTATGCGGACCGCATTTTCACGATGGGCGACGAACTGCTGGACGACCTGCGCGAGCGTCCCGCGCGGCGCGCGCTGGAATTCAAGGTGGGGGTGGCAGAGGGCATGCCCAAGGCCATGGTGTACCGGATGATCGAACCGGCATTGCATCTGGACCAGGACGTGCGGCTGATCTGCCGCGAAGGGCGGCTGCCGTTTCTGCTGGCGGATCTGGCGGTGCATCGCTTCGACATGGTGATCGCGGATCGGCCGATGCCGAACAATCTGAACGTGCGGGGGTTCAGCCATTTGCTGGGGGAATGCGGGCTGACATTCTTTGGGTCGCCGTCGTTGCTGGATAGCCTGCCGGGGACATTTCCGGCGCTGCTGGACCAGGCGCCGTTTCTGTTGCCGGGCGAAGACGCCGCGATTCGTCCGCGGCTCTTGCAATGGTTCGATGAGCACGATATCCGGCCGCGCATCGTGGGCGAATTCGACGACAGCGCGCTGATGAATTCATTCGGGCAGACGGGAACGGGCGTGTTCGTGGCGCCGACGGCGACGGCGGCGTATCTGTGCAAGCAGTACCGGGTGCGGGCCATCGGGCACGCGGAGGCGGTGAAGGAACAGTTCTACGCGATCACGACGGACCAGCGGCTGGAGCACCCGGCGGTGGTGGCGTTGAGCCGCGCGGCGCGGGAGGATATTTTTGGGGCGGCGAAGTAGCGGCGGCTCAGGCGGGGCAAGGGAGCAACGGCGGGCGCGGGATGGCGCGCCGCTGCGGGCGCCCGACTACAGGAACGACTTCGCGTGCTTGAGGACTTGATCGCACGCCTTGCGGGTCAGCTCCTCTTTCAGCCCGCCGCCGCTCAGGTCGACCGATTTGCCGTCGCTGCCGTTGAGCATGCCTTGCAGGCCGGCCAGGTATCCCGAGTCCGATTTGGCCTTTTGCGTCGAGCCGCCTCCAATCTTGCCCATGAGCTTGTCTTTCAGAGCCTCTGCATCGCCACCGGCGAGGTAGTTGTTCTTCATGCAGAATTCGAGCACGCCGGCAGCGTTGCCGGCCGATGCGGGGGTCAGCGAGGACAGGGACAGGTTGTTGCCGAGGCCCTGGAGGATGCCGCCTTGGGCTGAACCGCTTTGGGTTGCACTGCCTTGGGTTGCGCTGCTTTTGCCCGCGCCCTCCATCTGTCCCTTTACGGCATCCAGCCACTGCGCGCTGGCGGCGCCTGCGTAGCACTGCGCCGCGATTAGGGCTGCGGCGATGGCTAGGTGGCGGAAAGGGGTTTTCATGACTTGCTCCTGGTGCGGTGGTGAGTGCGGCCATCGTAGCGGCGCGTTGGTGCGGATCGGCGCGTGGGCGGGGCGTGTAATGCGACAAATGATGTGTGTTTTGGCGACGTGCTCCGTGGGGCCGTAGCAATTGCATTCGTAACGTCACGGCTTTGATACCGGTGGGATGATCTAGGTGTCTGACACCCGTTGAGATGGTGCTTCGCGCTGGTGATTATTTTTCTTGGGTGTCTGACACCGGCCCTCGAGGCGATAGTCTCCGTAGGTCGCCCGACGCCGC
>NZ_DAMCTG010000081.1:0-24460 GCF_032113835.1 Achromobacter sp.
CGCCTGGCCGGCCTGATGGACGAGCTGCGCGCCTTGCAGGGCGAGCAGCCGCTGGTGCCCGCCTGCGTGGACGCCCAGATCGTGGCCGAGATCATTTCGGCCTGGACCGGCATTCCGCTCGGGCGCATGGTGAACGACGAGATCCGCACGGTGCTGCAATTGCAGCCCATGCTGGCCGAGCGCGTCATCGGCCAGGACCACGCGCTGCATGCCATCGCGCAGCGCGTGCGCACGGCCCGTGCCGGCCTGGAAGATCCGGACAAGCCGAAGGGCGTGTTCCTGTTCGTGGGCCCGTCGGGCGTGGGCAAGACCGAGACGGCGCTGGCGTTGGCCGACATTCTTTACGGCGGTGAGCGCAAGCTGGTCACGATCAACATGAGCGAATACCAGGAGGCCCACAGCATCTCCGGGCTGAAAGGCTCGCCGCCCGGATACGTCGGCTATGGCGAGGGCGGCGTGCTGACCGAGGCGGTGCGGCGCCAGCCCTACAGCGTGGTGCTGCTGGACGAAATCGAGAAGGCCCATCCCGATGTGCTGGAGCTGTTCTTCCAGGTGTTCGACAAGGGTGTGATGGACGATGCGGAAGGGCGCGAGATCGATTTTCGCAACACGCTCATCATCCTGACGTCCAACGTGGGGTCCAGCACCATCATGCAGGCCTGCCTGAACAAGCCGGCCGGCGAGCGCCCGTCGCCCGAGCAATTGTCGGAACTGCTGGCGCCGCAGTTGTACAAGGCGTTCAAGCCGGCGTTTCTGGGCCGCATGAAGACGATTCCGTACTACCCCGTGGACGACGACGCGCTGGCGCACATCATCGGCCTGAAGCTCGGCCGCATCGCACGCCGCGTTCAGGCCACGCACCGCGCGGCGTTCGACTGGGACGAGGGCTTGGTGGAGGCCGTGCTGGCCCGCTGCACCGAGGTCGACACGGGCGCGCGCAACGTGGACCACATCCTGAACGGCGCGCTGCTGCCGGAGATTGCCGAGCAGGTGCTTGGCCGCATGTCGCAGGGTGAGAGCATCGCCAGGATCCGCGTGACCGCGGGCAAGAACGGCGAGTTCCGGTTCCGGATGAGCTGACGAGGGAGACGCAGACATGGCCCTTGAATCCGCTGCCGCCGGCCCGCTGGGCGCAGGCTTTACGCAGGCCGATCGCCTGTTGGACCTGGCCACACCGCTGGGGCCGGACACCTTGCTGGCCGAGCGGCTGCAGGGCCGGGAGCAATTGAGCGGCGGCGGCTTCGTGCTCGAGGTGGATGCGCTGTCCGGCGATGCGCACATTCCGCTGAAGTCGCTGATCGGCCAGGCCGCGCAGGTCAAGCTGCAGACCGCCTTGGGCCGGGACGAACACCGCGTGTGGTGTGGCCTGGTGACGGAGGCGCGGTTCGAGGGCGCCAACGGCGGCTTTGCGCGATACCGCCTGCGCATCGAGCCGTGGCTGGCGCTGCTGCGCCAGCGGCGCGACAGCTTTGCATTCCAGGACCTGTCGGTGATCGATATCGTCGACAGCGTGTTTGGCGACTACAAGGACCAGGGTGCGCTGGCGCCCCAATGGCGCTGGGAAGTGAAGGATCGCGACGCCTACGCCAAACGCAGCCTGACGATCCAGTACCGCGAGACCGACTTCGCCTTCGTGGAGCGTCTGCTGGCGGAAGAGGGGCTGTTCTATTGGGTCGAACATGAAGGCGGCGACGGGGAGCCCGGCACCCATACGATCGTGATCGCGGACCACAACGGCGCGTTCGAGACCGGCCCGCAGGACAGCATTCCTTTCCAGCGCGCCGATGCCACCGAGGAACAGGACTCCATCCAGGCTTGGCGCCAGCACCGCGCATGGCGCACCAATGCCGTCCGGCTGGCCACGTGGGACTATCGCGCCATGCAGGCGCGCAAGGTCAGCGCCCAGGTCGAAGACAAGTTCGCCAATGCGCTGGAACTGGCCGACTCGGATTACCCCGGACAGTATCTGTACGAAGACAGCGCGCAGGGCGAGCGGCTGGCGCACAACGCGCTGGCGGCGCAGCGCGTTCGCCAGTCGCTGTTCGAGGGCGAAGGCACCGTGCGCACGTTGGCGCCGGGGCAGCGCTTCACGTTGACGGGCCACTGGGGGCCCTCGCAAGGCGCGGGGGCGGACTTCGTGGTGATCGGCATCCGCCACGAGGCCCGTAACAACTTTGACGAAAGCCTGGGGCTGGCTGTGGCGCAGGCGTTGGGCGCGGCGGGCGGCGGGGCTGTGGAAAAGGCGGATTGCGAGACGGCGGACTTCTATCGCAATCGCTTCGAGGCCATTGCCGCCACGCTGGAATACCGGCCCAGCACGCGCGACGGCCACGGCGCGCGCCTGCATCCGCGTCCCACCGTGCATGGCGCGCAGACCGCGCTGGTGGTGGGCGCCGGCGATTCGGTGCACACCGACCGCGATCACCGCATCAGGATCCAGTTCCACTGGCAGCGGGGCAGCGCATCGAGCAGCCGCCAGGACCATCCGGCCGGCGACGACAACGCGCCCGCCAGCGAGGCGTTGGGCGCCTGGGTGCGCGTGGCCGAGCCCGTTGCGGGATCGGATTGGGGCGGGCATTTCGTCCCCCGGCTGGGGCAGGAGGTGCTGGTGCAGTTCCTGCACGGCGATATCGACCGGCCTGTTGTCGTGGGCGCGCTGTACAACGGCGCGGGCGCCGAGAATGCCGCGAACAACCAGGTGCAGGGCGGCGCAGCCAAGGCGACCGGCAATGCGCCCGCCTGGTTCGCGGGCAGCGAAGCGGGACACGCGCACAACGTGGTGATGTCGGGCTTCAAGACCCAGGCGTTGGCGTCCAGCGGACAGGGCATGGGCGGCTACAACCAGCTCGTGCAGGACGACACGCCGGGCCAGTCCCGGCTGACGGCATCGACCACGCAGGCCGAATCGCGGTTGAACCTGGGACACCTGAAGCAGCAGCGCGACAACGAGCGGCTGTCGGACCTCGGCCACGGCGCTGAGCTGGCGACGGCCGAAGCGCTGGCGTTGCGGGCGGGTGAAGGCCTGCTCATCAGCGCCCACAGGCGCGAAGACGCGACGGGCGGGCTGCTGGACAGCGAAGAGGCCATCACGCAGATGGAAAAGTCCATCGAGCAGGCCGCCGAGCTGTCCGCGACGGCCGGCCGCCAGGAGGCTCAGTTGCCCGGCGACAACGACAAGCCGCGGGCGCTGGGCGAGCTGAATGCGGTGCGCGACATCATCGAAGGCACCAAGTCCGACGCGGAACACCGCGTGCCGGCCTACACCCAGCCGCACATCCAGGTCAGCGCACCCAGCGGGATCGGGCAATACACGCCGCATAACGCGTACACCGTTGCCGGCGCGACGCTGTGCCAGATTGCCCCGGACGTGAACTGGGCGGCGGGCGCGAACCTGGCGATGTGCGTGGCGCAGGGCGTCGTGCTCTTCACCAAGGGACTGGGCGGCAGCGGAAGGGCGGTGCAAGAGCAAGGCATTCGCCTGCACGCCGCCGGTGGAAAGTTGCGGCTCCAGAGCCAGAAGGCGCGTATGCGGCTGGCAGCGGAAAAGGCGGTGACGCTGGTGTCGGCGCAGGGCGCGGTGGACGTCAACGCGTCCAAGAAAGTGCTGGCGACGGCCGCGGGCGCGTACATGCGGATCGAGGGCGGCGGCATCCAGCTGCATGCGCCCGGCAAGGTGGAATTGAAGGCGGGTGTGCACAACTGGGTGGGGCCGCAAAGCGGCGCCGGGCCCGCGCAGCCGCCGCAGGGCGACATGGAAGGTTGCGCCGCGGCGCTGGAAGACGCGGCCGGCAGCGGCGCGCTGGCGGCATGACGATGGACGTGACTACCCAACCGCCCGAGTATTGGACGCCTGCCGCCGAGGCCCGCGTCGAGCGCGCCATTGCGGGCCTGCGTGCAGTGCTGGACGCGCGGACCGACCGCCGCGTGCTGCTGTTGTGCGATTCGACGCTGGCCGATCCGCTGGGCCTGGACATTGCAACGGCCGGCCTGCGTCGCTGCGAGGTCGACCTGATTTCACAAGGGGCAAGCGCGCCGCCCTTGTATCTGGCCGAGGTGCCGGATGAAGTGCGGTACGAGCGTCTGATCAACCGCAGCCTGCGGCTGGCGGTGGACGAGGCCGTGCGCCCGGCGCCGGCGGCCAGGCGGGCGCGCTCGATGTCGGCATGGTTGGCCACCGATCTGCCGCTGGCCGAGGTCGCGCAGCGCCTGGTGCTGCGCGCGCGCCTGCGCGATGCGCAGGGGCGCGTCCGCATCCTGCGGTTCTGGGACCCTCGCACCACACAGTTCCAGAGCGAGCTGTACGCGGGTACGGCGCCGGCCTCGTGGATCGAGGGCGTCACGTGGATGAGCGTGGACGGCTTCGGCCATTGGCAGGCGCTGCCGGACATGCGCGGCCCGATGCAGACCGTCACGCCGGATTGGCCGCGCCTGGCGCGGCTGGGCCGCGTCAATGCCGTCATGCAACGGCTTAATGCGCATGGGCTGCATTACGAGGCGCCGGCGCTGGAGGCGGTGCGGCGTGCGCTGGATGCTGCCGCGGCCTGCGGCATCGCCGATGACGAGGACGCGGCGCTGTTCGCGGCCTGGCGCGTGCGTCTGGCCGCGCCGCTGGAAAGCGCGCCGTCGTTCCTGGCGTTGCTGCGCGAAGTGCGCGAGGAAGGCGGCCGCCTCTATCGCGCCGCCGAGGACATGGAAGACGAGGATTGGCAGGCGTTTGCGCACGAGGCGCAGGCGCGGGAGGATCTGCAAGCATGACGACTGACTACGACGCACTGCCCTGCAAGGGCAAGTTCTGCGGCCGGCCGGGCCTGCCCATCCTGCCCATGCGGATCGCCTATGTGCCTGGCGGCAGGAACGACCTGCCGGACGGCGTGTACATGGATCCGGAGCTGTACTACGAGACCATGCGGCAGGGCGCCTACATGCTGCGCGCCATCACCGCCGGATACGTGTACATCTGGGATCCGCGCCGCAGCTACGGCTGGCGTGCCTTCGCGGCGACGGCGACGGGCCAGATGAAGGAAGTGCCGGTCGACGACGACAACCGCCCGTCCGAACAGCCCACATTCACGTGCACGCGCGAGGGTCACGGCCTGGAATCCACGCTGATCAATGTGGAGGCGCCGGCCAACGCGTCGCGCACGGTGTGGGTGGGGTATTCGCGCGTATGGTGGACGCGCGACATCCGCCGCGATCTGACGCGCAACGAACGCTGGCGCAAGAAGATCATGGTGGAGCTGGACGCCAAGGCGGTGTGGGGCGGCGGGTATCCCAAGCCCGAGACCGGCTACCGCGTGGCCGAGGACGGCGCCAATCTGGCCAAGCACTCGATCGAGTTCCGCGACGCGGCCGGCGCCGCCACGCTGTTCGGCAATACGCTGTCGCCGGCCGTGAACGTGTTCGGCGGGCAGGGCGCGGCCGTGGCCGCCAAGATGCGGCAGATGACGCCCAAGGGCGGCATCGTGCTGGCGCTGCGCGACCCCGTGGGCATCCTGGCCGACGTGGCGACGTGGCGCAACAAATGCATGGGCGAGCTGGCCGAGCATCACCTGGACCCCACGCGCATGCGCGAAGTGGGCGTCGCGCAGATCATCGACGGGCTGCAGAAGCAGATGGGGAACACGGGCGACGAGATCCGGCGCCTGCGCGAACGCGTCGATACCGGCAAGGTCGCCAAGACGCTCAGCGAGAACAAGGTCGCGATCGACCGCATGCGCGAGAAGATCGAAGGGGCCGGCAAGGACTGGGCGTGGTGGTATGGGCGCGAGGCGTTCTGGCTGGCGCTCAAGGCCTATTCGCCCAAGGACGCCGCGGCTGGCGAGCGCCTGGAAGAGGACATGGCGCTGTGCGTGGATGGCGCGGGCGCGATCGAAAGCGAACACAAGGCCATCGACGATTCGCTCAAGGACGAGGACAGCGACAGCACCTATGCGGCGATCTGGCGCGCGCTGGCGGCGAACGATGGCGAGCTGCTGGGCTTTCTGGACCGCGAGGCCAAGGGCAAGGTGATCTCCAAGCAGGTCTCCAATGTCCGCAGGATGATCAAGAGCTACAACGACTGGATCAAGGCGAGGGCGGCCAAGGGCCAACTGCCGCCGATGCGGGTGGCGGGCGCGGCGATCGGCCGGTTCATGGCGACGCAGCTGTTGCGGCTGACTCTGGCGGGCGACCCCATCGCCGAACGCGTCGCGGCGCGGGTCACGCTGACGATGTCGGCGCGCATGAACATCGTGATGGCCGTGCGCACGCATACGACCACCTTGCCGCGGATGATCGCGGACATGCACCAGATCGTCTGGGAGCCGAACCCGGCGTCGGTGACGGTGGGCGCTGGCAGCAGCGAAGGCCTCGGCGCGAGCAAGCAGATGCAGTCAGGGTGGATGGGCACGCAGGCGGAACGCTCCACGCCGGTCACGCTCAACTACATCATTCCCGAGGAAGTGGATGCGCAGTTGAACGCCGCGGCGGCGGCGCCGCCCCGGCCCGGCGGCGGCCCATCGCCGGCGCTTGCGCTACCGGCGCCCGCGCCCGTGCTGGCGCTGCCCGCACCGACCATGTCGCCGCTGGCGGGCCTGGTCAAGTGGGCAAAGTCCAAGGATGGCGCGAATGCAGGGGCGACGGGCGTGCTGACGCTGGTGGCGCTGTATGCGTCGGTCTCGGATCTGCGCAACGCGCAGGTCGTGCAGGACGCCAAGGCCGCGCGCAAGGCATGGTTCGGCATTACGTCGGGGGTGCTGGGCGTGGGCAGCGTCGCGATCGAAGTGACCGCGGGCGCGATCGGTGCACGCGTGGGCGCCAACACCGCCTTCACGATGAACCTGAAATTGAACATGCGCCTGACCGCCGTAAGGACGGCCGGCGCCGTGTTCGCGGCGGCGGCCACGTTCGTCGACGGCGCCAACAACGCGCTGAATGCGATCGATCAGTACGACGTGAAGAACTACGAGGCGGGCAGCGCCTATGCCACCTCATCCGTGTTCCTGCTGTTGTCCGGGCTGACCGGCGTGGCCACCGCCCTGGTTTCGTTGGGCGGCGCATTCAGCACGGCCGGGGTGGTGGCGGGCGCGGGGGGCTTTGGCAGCGCGATGGTCGGCCTCACCAGCGGCGGCACGGTGCTGCTGGGCATTCCCGTGTGGGGATGGATTGCGCTGGGCTTGTGCCTTCTGGCTGCCGGGTTGTACTTCAAATTCTGGGGCGACAGCGCCAAGGAAAGCGAACTGGAGATCTGGTTCACGCGTTGCTGCATGCGCTCCGCGCAGTTCTCGGACGTGAAGGAGCGCGAACTCTATTCAACCCGCGAAGAGGAACTTGAGGATTTCAACTGGGCCGTGTTCGGCGTGCGCGTGATGCTGGAGTGGAAGGGCTTTATGCAGGGCGAGGTCTTTGGTCGGGATCGTCTGGTGCTGGACGTGGTGATGCCGGGCTATACCGAACACAGCGATTACGCATACATCCTGAAGCTCGTCGGGCCGGGCGTCAGCGTCATCGTGGCAAGCAAGGGATCCCCGCGCGCGACGGACCCGGATCTGCTGCCGCGCGGGCCGTCCGATATGCAGTGGGTGCAGGGGCGCCCGCGCGAGGAAACCTGGGCTGACCGGGTGGACAACTACGTCGACAATATGACTTCCCGCCCAGGGTGGGCGGATGCCTGGCGCTGGATACGCAAGGATCGCAGCCAGTCCGTCGAGTTCACCGCCAAGCCTTGGGACGAGTCGGTGCAGTTCAATGTGAGCAGCGGCTGCGGGGTGCTGCGCACGGAGGTGCTGGTCGATGACGATATCTTCAATGAAGCGATCCTCAAGGTCGAATACTGGCCGGATCCGGACCGCATGCCCGACATCCGCTCGGTGCCCATGGGTCCCGGCGGCTCAAATCTAGTGAAAGCGAATAACTGACAAGGCGCACGCATGAACAGCAACGAAGGGATCCCGGTGTCGGTCTACACGCGATGGCACCAGTTGTCGGTGCCCCTGGCGTTCGCGCTGGCGGCGGGCAGCTTCATGCTCGTGGTCTTCAATCGCGGGCCGATCGGACTGGCTGCCGTGCTCGCCGTGCTGGGCCTGCTCGTGCCGCCGCTGGTGGCGTTCAGGGGATTTCCCACGCGCAATGACGTCAAGGTGACGGCCGAAGGGCTGGAGTTCTCGCGCCGCAAACCCATCGCCTTCGGCGAGCTGTCCAGTTGGGGCACGGACGATTACCTCAAGCTGGTCCGCCCCGGCCTGCCGACCCTGCTGGTGAGCGCCGTGGACCTGCCCCGGCGCGAGCGCCTGTTGCGCGAATTCGAACTGGCGCTGGCGGCGTGGCAGGCGCGCCAGCCGGCCGGCACGCAGGCGGCGCGCCGCACGCATTTCTATGGTTCCACGGCGGGCCGCCTGGTCGGCCTCGGAATCACCGCACTGGGCGCGGGATCGGCCATCATGGCGCTGAATCTGCGCGAGCCGTCGGTGTCGCTGGCCATCGTCGGCGGGCTGGGGGCGTTGTTCGGGTTGGCGATGGTGTTCGGCCGGCGCGGGTAACACGCGCCGAGAGGCCGCGAAGGCGTGGCTTACGGGGTCGCGGGCGGATGGGCCGATTGCGAGAACGCGACGCTGATCGACGTGTTGGACGTCAGGCGCAAGGTCGCGTCCGCGTGAGGGCGCACGCCGGAGTCAAGCGCCTGGGCGGAGGTCCAGATCATTCCGAGCAACGGCACGGCCGCCCATACCAGATCGCCGATCCAGGGCGGGGCATTGAGCGGGGCTCGCACCACCACGCTGCTCATGCCGGCGTCCTGGCACAACGACTGAAGGCGGGTGACGGCGAGTTCCAGGTCGTCGATGTTTTCCAGGTGGAAATCCGCTTTTGCGCCGCACAAGCTGGCGAGCTCGTCGCCGGCCATCCTGTTGAAAAAGTAGGTGCGCGCCACGGTCATGGGGGTCTCCATCGGAAGCGCCATCTTAGCGTTGGCCGCGTACAAAATGTTGCCCGGCGCCCCATTCCCCCTTGCTAGCATGATCCACGCCGGAATGATCCGGTATCTGGATGGATGGACAGTGGAGGTTGCCATGAACTCAAGAAGAACACTCAACCGGATCGCCGTGATTGCGGCTGCGGGCGCCTTGATGGCCGGTTGCGCGACGCAACAGCAAACGAATACCGCTGTCGGGACGGGCGCGGGCGCGGCGTTGGGCGCGGGCATCGGCGCGCTGATCGGGCACGGCAAGGGCGCCGCGATCGGAGCCGGCATCGGCGCGGTGGCGGGCGGCCTGGTGGGCTACAACTGGAAAGTCGTGAAAGATGACGTGCAGAAGTCCGGCGCATCGTCGCTCGGCATCGACGTGGTCGAAATGCCCGACGGCAGCCTGAAGGTCAACATTCCGAGCGGCGTGTCGTTCGACACGGACAAGACGCAGCTCAAGCCGGCGTTGCTGCCTGTGCTGGACAGCGTGGCGCGCTCGCTGAACCAGCATCCCGAGTTGCGGGCCAAGGTGGTCGGCCATACCGACAGCACCGGATCGCTGGCGCACAATCAGACGCTGTCGGTGAACCGCGCCAAGAGCGTGACCGATTACCTGGCCAAGCAGGGTGTGGCCGGCACGCGTCTGTCGGTGGAAGGCCGGGGTCCGAACGATCCGATCGGCGACAATGCGACCGCCGAAGGGCGCGCGCTGAACCGGCGCGTGGAGATCTACCTGTACGCGGTCCGGCAATAAGCGCGGGCGCGTAATTTGCTGTCAGGCGGCTGGCGCGATGCGCCGCCGCCTTTCTTTACGGAGTCTGTCATGAGCGATTTTCCCCCCGCCCGCATTGGCACCGATATCGCGACCGCCGCGCTCACCGGCTGGCAGGCCGTGGCCGAGCGCGATGCCATCGAAAAGCGCTACCGCTTTCCCAACTTCAATGCCGCGTTCGGTTTCATGGCGCGCGTGGCGATGTTTGCGGAAAAGCTGAATCATCACCCCGAATGGACCAACGTCTACAACCGCGTGGACGTGACGCTGACCACGCATGACGCCGGCGGCGTGACCGAGCTGGACGTGCGCATGGCGCAGTTCATGGACGAAGCCGCCGAGCACGCGGGCGCGACGGCGCCGAAAGCACAGTCCTGAACGAAGCTGCCGCCGCGCTCAGTCCGCGGCGTCGCCGGCCTCGGCTTGCAGATGGCCGATCATGCGGTCCAGCATGTCGCCGAACTGCCGCTGTTCGTCGGCGGTCAGGCAGCCGAAGATCTCCTCGTTGCGGCGCGCAATGAGGTCGACGATGCGGCGGTACTGCGTCATGCCCTCGGCGGTGGGCGCCAGCACTACGCCGCGTCCGTCTGCCGCCGACACTGTTTTTTCCACCAGCCCGCGATCGACCAGCGCCTGCGCGGAGCGGCTGGCCTGACCCTTGTTCAGGTTGGCGGCGCGCGCCAGGTCATTGACCGAGAGCGGTGCAAACCGGCCGATGGCGGCGAGGCAGCGCGCCTCGCCCAGGGGAATGTCGCAATCTTTAAGGTAGGCCCGATTCGTGTCCCGGTCCGTGATCTTGTTGAGCACGTGCAGGCGATAGGTGAGGAATCGTTCCAGAGGGGGCGTTTTCACGTCGGGCGGGCGGGATCTGCACCCGCGGAAGATGAGGCCGGATAGTTTGCCATAGCGCCGTCCTCCAGACTGGCGGCTTCGGCCTGCGCCAGCAGCGCCAGGGCGTCCTGCGCGCAAGGCAGGCGGCTCAGCAACGACAACCCGAGTATCGACAGAAAGAGCGGCGCACGCGTTTCACCGACGCGCGTCAGCGCCTGCGCCATGCTGGTGTAGACCTGGTCCAGTGATTCGTTGTTCATGCTTGGCCTTTCGGGGTGGCGTTCAAGTGCAGCGATGGGTAGTAGGGCGCCAGCGCGGCGCGCAGTTCATCGGCGGTGGGCGCGATCCAACGGCCCAGCGCGTAGCCGTCCGGACGGAGCAGGTAGACCGCGCCTGACTGATTGCCGTAACGCGCGGCAAGCTGGCCGTGCGGGTCGGCCAGGCCGCCTTCGCTCGCGCGCAGCACCCGCAGCGGATGCGGCGCGTTCCGCGTGTCCGCAGCCAGAGTGTCCAACGCCGCCGACAAAGCCGCATCGGGCGCAATGGCCAGCGCGACGAAGCCCGCGCCAAAGCTGGCGGTCAGATATTGCGGGGTATTGCCATCCTGCAGCAGCGCGTCAGGCGCGGGCTGGCCGGGCGCGGCGGCAGGGCCGGCTTCTGGCGCGCGGTCCTCGCGGTTCAGGGGCGACGTGTCATACGAGATGGGCGCGGACTGGCGCGGATTGATGAGCGACCGCACGCCATCGTCCACCAGGGCCAGGCGCAGGGCGGCCTCGCGCATGAGCCGGAAGCCGAAATCAGGCGGCGCCATGAATTCCGTGCTCTTGGCGCCGTAGGCCAGGTTCTGCCGCGTGGCATGAACGCGTTCGATGCTGTAGCTGTCCAGCAGGGTGTCGGGCGACTGGCCCTTCAGCACCCACGCCAGCTTCCAGGCCAGGTTGCCGGCGTCGTCCAGTCCGGAGTTCAGGCCGCGCACGCCGAAGATCGGCACCAGGTGGCCGGCGTCGCCCGCGAACAGCACGCGGCCGTGGCGGTAGCGGTCCAGCGTCAGGCATTTGGCGTTGTAGATGGAGATCCACAGCGGCTTCCACGGCGCGGTCTCGCCGATCATGTCGAGATGGCTTTGCACGCGCGGCAGCACGTTTTCCGGCTTGACGGCCTCGTCGGGATCTTCATCGTCGCGGATCTGGTAATCGACACGCCATACGTTGCCGGGCTGGCGGTGCATCAACAGCGTCGAGCCGGGATTGGACGGCGGATCGAACCACGCCAGACGCTCGACGGGCCGTTGCGATTCCTGTTCGATATCGACGATGACGTAGCGGCCTTCGTACTGCATGCCTTCCAGCTTCAGGCCCATGGCTTCGCGGACGGTGCTGCGGCCGCCGTCGCAGGCGACGAGCCAATCGGCGCGCACGGTCTGGCGGGCGCCGTCCGTCTCCACCTCGACCGATACGCCGTCCGGACCGGGTTGCACGTCCGTGACGCGCGCGGACCAGGCCAGCTTGGCGAGGTCGGGATGGCGCTGCATGGCCTGGTGCGCGAATTCCTCCACGTAGTACTGCTGGATGTTGACCATCGGCGCGTACCGCTGCAGGGGATCGTGCGGCATCTGGAAGTGCAGGACTTCGCGGTCGCGGAAATAGCTGCGCCCGCCTGTCCAGGCCAGACCGGTGTCGATCAGCGGCCGGTCGGCGCCGATCCAGCCCAGGATTTCCTGCGACCGGCGCGACATGCAGATGGCGCGGCTGCCGCTGCAATAACCTTCATCGGCCTCGATGGTGAGCGAGGCAATGCCGTACTCGGCGAGCAGGGCGGCCAGGGTCAGACCGACCGGACCGCCGCCGGCGATCAGGACGGGAACGTGTGATGGGAGCGTCATGCCGTCTCCGTAGTTTGGTTGTTTGCGCAACTATATGCGCGGGATGTTGCGTGCGCAACCAATTTTTGAAGACGATAAAAAACCCGCCGATGGGCGGGTTTGGGGGTCAGTTCAGCCCGGGAAGGGGGCTTCAGCGGCACGTGCTTCAGTTGCGCACGTTGTAGATGCGCATCGCCTGCTGTTTCTGGTTGGGATCCATCACCCGCAGCACCACGACCCTCGCGGTGAAACCGTCGGGCAGCTTGAGCTGGCCCAGCGCGTAGTCGTAGCGGTCGACCGTGAGCGCGGGGCCTTCCGGCGTCACGGTGGCGGCGCGGCCGTTGGGGTAGGAGCCTTCGATGGCGAAGGTCAGCGTGCCCTTGAAGGGCGCGCCCGTGCGGTCTTCGCGCATCACCAGCACCTGATAGTCAAGCAGGCCGGGGGCGCGCTTGAAGGTGGCCGAACGGATGCCGAGGTTGCCGCCGCGGGGGTCGGGCGGCATGGCGTCCTGGAACAGCACCAGTTCCTTGTTCAGCGTTTCGATCTTGGTGCGGGTTTCCGCCAGGTCGGAAGTCAGCTTCTCGTGACCGGCCTTGTTGGCGTCGCGCTGCTGCGTGGCTTCTTCAAGCTGGGTCTGCAGGCGCTGGCGCTCCATGTTGGAGGCGCTGAGCTCGCTGTGCAGTTGTTCGGATTGTTCGACGGTCAGGCGTTGCGGGCCGTAGTTGGTTTGCAGGAAGAGCACGCCGCCCGCGCCAAGCGCAATGCCAACCGTCAGCAGGACGAGCCAGCGCGGCATGCGGCGCGTGCGTTGCCCCGGTTGGTATACGGAGGGCTTGAACGTGGCCCGTTGCGATCTTCCAAACATCCCCATTCCTAGAAAACTTCCTGTGTATATGCCTGTCGGCAGGCGGCCCGCGCATGCCAAAGCGTCAGAGAATACCCCGTTAGCCGGGGGCGATGCGTGCGCAGACAAGCCTCGTTGCGCACCTTGATATTGTGAAATATGTGGATGTCAGGCAGCCGTGTCAGGCGGCCGTGCCAGCCAGTTCCGCGTCCAGATCGGCAAGCCGTTGCGGGGTGCCGACATCCGTCCATCGGCCCGCATGCCGGGCGCCGTGCACGTGGTTCTGGCCCATCGCCTGCCTGAGCAGCGGCGCCAGTGGCGCCGCTTCGCCGCGCGGGACGTCCGCGAACAACGAAGGATGGTAGACGCCCACGCCAGCAAAGGTCAAACGCGGCTCGCCTTCGGCCAGCACACGCCCATCAGCCGTCAGGACGAAGTCGCCGGCAGGATGGTGCGCCGGGTTGTCCGCCAATAGCAGCCAGCCGCCGCCCCGCGCCACGAGTCGCGCGGCGTCTTGCGCGGCGGCGGGATCCCAGTCGCACCAGATGTCGCCATTGATGACGAGAAACGGGTCGTCGCCCAACAGGGGGAGCGCCTGGGCAATGCCGCCCGCGGTTTCCAGCGCGGTGGCTTCGGCCGAATAGCGGATGCGTACGCCATGCGCGGCGCCGTCACCCAGCGCCCGTTCGATCTCGTGGCCGAGCCAGGCGTGGTTGATGACGATGTCGCGGATACCGGCCGCGGCCAGGCGTTCGAGATGCCAGACGATCAGCGGCTTGCCGCCCACCGGCAGCATGGGCTTGGGCAGGCGGTCGGTCAGCGGGCGCATGCGTTCGCCGCGGCCCGCGGCGAGGATCATGGCGCGCATCAGAACGTGTATCCGACGCTGACCTGGCGGTCGTCCAGACGGTCCAGCAGGCGCAGGAGCGGCGTGAAGACGCCATAGCGCTGCGCCACCTGGCGGACGTAGCCGTTCACGCGCGGCATGTGCGCCAGGTAGTGGGCCTTGCCGTCGCGATGGTTCAGGCGCGCAAAAACGCCCAGGATCCGCAGGTTGCGCTGCAGGCCCATCCATTCATAGGCGCGGTGGAATTCGGCGAAATCGGCGTCGACGGGCAAACCGGCAGCGCGCGCCATTTCCCAGTAGCGGATAGCCCAGTCGAGCTGCTGTGGCTCTTCCCAGGTGGTCCGGGCGTCGGTCACCAGCGACGCCAGGTCATAGGTGATGGGGCCGGCCAGCGCATCCTGGAAGTCGATGACGCCCGGGTTCGGGCCGTACTGCGGCTGGTCGCAGACCATCAGGTTGGGGGAATGGAAATCGCGGTGCACCAGCACTTGCGGCTGTCCGCCGTTGCTGGCCGACAGCAGGGCGAAGATCTTTTCCAGGGCGTTGGCGGTCTTGTCGTCCAGTGTGACGCCGTGGTGCTTTTGCACGTACCACTCGGGGAACAGTTTCAGCTCATCGGCCAGGCGCGCACTGTCGTAGACGCCCAAACCGTCGGTCGAAGCTTTCTGCAGCTTGACCAGGGCGGCCAGCGCCTCGCGGTACATCGTCTGCAACTGGGCGTCGTCCAGTCCGTCCTGGATGCGTTGGTAGTAGGTCTTTTCGCCCAGGTCGGACAGCAGCAGCAGGCCCTGGTCCAGATCCTGCGCCAGTACCGCCGGCACGTTCAGGCCGGCGTCCGCCAGCAGTTTGTCCACATGCAGGAACGGCCGGCAGTCCTCGTGCTGGGGCGGGGCGTCCATGACAATCAGGGTGCGCGATCCGGCGTCCAGCCTGAAGTACCGGCGAAAGCTTGCGTCGGCGGACGCGGGGCGCAGCGTGTCCACGGCCAGGTTCAGGGCAGGGGGCAGGCCTTGCAGCCAGTTGCGCACCTGCGCCAAGCGGGGGTCGTGATCGTTTTTCAAGGAAGATCCGTGTCAGAAGGGCAAAATTGCGGAAAATTCGATTTGGCGAACATAAGGCTGGGCGTTGTTCGCGGCTTCTCTATAATACCGGCTCATTTCCGTCAGCATTGGGCCCCCCGTGGGCGCCTTTGTCCGGCTCTCCCGTGGTCAAAAAGGGCTGTTTTCATTCGTGCGCAAGGTTCCGTGGTTGATCCTCTCCGTTGTCAGCGTCGCCGCCGGAGCCGCCCAGGCTCAAGGTAGCCCCGGCACCGCTGCTTCCGCGCCGTCGGTCACGTCAACCCCGCAATTGCGCACCTCTCCCGGCCTGCGCATGCACCGGTTGCCCGACGAGAGCATTCCCGCTTTCATGGAAGCGGACACCATTTCGGGCGACCCCGACTACGAGCTCACGCTGTCCGGCAACGCGCAGGTCCGCCGCATCGACGGCGTGATCAAGGGCGACGAGATCAATTACCGCAAGGACACCGGCAAGGTCGACGTGCGTGGCAACGCCCGCCTGATGCGCGACGGCACGCTGGTGACGGGACCCAACGCCACGCTCAGCGTGGACAGGTATTCCGGCGAGATCGAAAAGCCCAACTTCTGGCTGGGCGCCACGGGCGGCTTTGCCGTCGCCGACCATGCCGACATCTTCAGCAAGTCGCAGATGCGGCTGCACACGGTGACGTACAGCGGCTGCCCCTGCGAGAACCCGTCCTGGTACATCAAGGCCAATTCGGTCGACATCGACTTCGACGAAAACGAAGGCGTGGCCCGCGGCGGCGTGCTGTATTTCAAGGACGTGCCCATCCTGGCGTCGCCCTACATGACCTTCCCGGTCAAGCGCGAGCGCAAGTCGGGCTTCCTGATCCCGACCTACGGCACGACCAGCCAGGGCGGGTTCGACGTTTCGATTCCGTACTATTTCAACCTGGCGCCCAATTACGATTTGACGGTGCAGCCGCGCTACTTCTCCAAGCGCGGCACCCAGTTGGGGGGCGAGTTCCGCTATCTGGGAGCGCGCTATCTCGGCTCGCTTGATGGCACGTACTTGCCCGACGATGACGTGACAGGCGAAGACCGGTGGATGTATTGGTGGCGTCACCAGCAGACTTTCTCCCACGGCTTTTACGCGGATTGGGATATCGCCAAGGTCTCTGACGACAACTATTTCCGAGACATTTCGCAGTTGGGCCTGAGCCAGGCCTCGACGACCTATCTGCCGCAGCGTGGCCGGGTCGGCTGGACATCTCCCTATTGGAGCACCTTCGCCCAGGTCTATAAGTATCAGACGCTCCAGGATCCGGATGCGCCGCTGGTGCCTCCATACGACAAGCAGCCCGAGCTTTTCCTGCGAGGCGCCCGTTACGACTGGGGCGGCTTCGATGTCGATTGGACCTCGACGGCCGTGCGTTTCAAAATGCCGGAGTTCGGCGCGGTAAGCCGGTATCCCGACGGCGACCGTCTTCAGACGTATCTGTCGGCGTCCTATCCGATCGTGCGTCCCGGTTGGTTCATCATCCCCAAGGCCGGCGTCAATTACACCGATTACCAGACCAAATGGTATGGCGTGGACACGCTCGGCTTGAACGGCGGCAACGCAGCCGGCCTGCCGCGTTCGCAGTCGCGCACTGTCCCCATCATGTCCGTGGACGCTGGCCTCATCTTCGAGCGGGATACGACCCTGTTCGGCAAGAACTCCACGCAGACCCTCGAACCTCGCCTGTACTACCTGCGCGTGCCGTACCGCGACCAGTCCAAGCTGCCCGTGTTCGACACGTCGCTGGCGGATTTCAGCTTCTCGCAGGCCTTCGAGGAAAACATCTACACCGGCGGCTGGGACCGTATCGCCAACGCCAACCAGCTCACCGCGGCGCTGACCACGCGTTGGCTGGATGCCGACTCCGGTTTCGAGCGCATGTCGCTGGGCGTCGCCCAACGCCTGTACTTCGAAGACCAGGAAGTCACGCTGCCTTTCGAAACCCCGCGCGAAAACGTGCGCTCCGACTTCCTGGTGGGCGCCAGCGCTGCCCTGACCGACTCGCTGTCGACCGACCTTGCGGCGCAATACAACCCCTACGACAACAACTGGTCGCGCGGGCTCGTGAGCGCGCGCTGGTCGCCGCAGCGTCTCACCACGATTGCCGTGGCGTACCGCTACCAGCGCGACCCGCAGAAGGGCGTGCTCTACCAGCCCCAGGGCCAAAACCAGGTCAGCCTGGCCGTCCAATGGCCATTCAGCAAGCGCTGGTACGGCGTGGGCCGGGTGGACTATTCTTTGCGTTCGGGCCCGTCCAGCACGGTGGCCAACACGACGGAATCTCCCCGCGTGACGCAGGCCATTGCCGGCCTGGAGTACAAGGGCGACTGCTGCTGGGTAGGCCGCATGGTCTACCAGCGCTACGCCGTATCGGCGGCGGACACCAACTCCGCGCTGTTCTTCCAGCTTGAACTCACGGGCCTGGGTTCCCTTGGAACCGACCCGATGAACCTGCTGAACAGAAGTATCCCCGGTTACACGCGCGTCACGCCGCCCGCGCAGGCCGGGACCACATTTGAAAGGTATGAATGATGCGTAGGTTGCACTCTTTGCGCCGCCTCTCCGGCAATGCGCTGCTGCTGGCCCTGTGCGCCGGCTTGCCCGCCGCCCATGCGGCCGAGCAGACCGCCCGCGGCGCGAACAGCGCCAAGGCCGCTCCGGCCGCGCAGACCCAGGAAGCGCCCGCGCCCAAGGGCGAGCAGTTCGTGGATGGCATCGCCGCCATCGTCGACAAGGACGTGATCACGCTGCGCGAACTGCGCGACGCTTCCCAGCGCATCGCCGGCGAACTCCAGTCGCGCGGCATCCAGGTGCCGGACGCCCAGACGCTGCAACACCAGGTGCTGCAGCGTCTCATCATGGAACGCGTGCAGCGCCACGAAGCCGACCGCCTCGGCATCCGCGTGGACGACGCCCAGATCGACACGGCCATCCAGGCCATCGCCGCGCGCAACAAGATCACCGTGGCGCAACTGCGCCAGGAACTCGAAAAGTCCGGCACGTCCTGGGACGGTTACCGCAAGGCGCTGCGTGACGAGATCCGCTCGGATCGCCTGCGCCAGCGCGCGGTCGACTCGACCATCGTCATCTCCGACGCGGAAGTCGACGCCTTCCTGAAGGATCAACGCCGCAATCCGGCTTTCGGCGCGGCTCCCCAGCAAGCGCAGCAGGCGCAACCCCAGCCGCAGCCGCAGCCCGCGCCCGAGCAGGCCGCCGCGCCCGCCGGCCCCATGCTGTACGCGCTGGCGCAGATTCTGGTGCGCGTGCCGGAAGGCTCGTCGCCCGATCAACTGGCGCTGCTGCGCAAGAAGGCCGAGGGCCTGCTGGCGCAAGCCAAGCGCGGCGACGACTTCGCAAGCCTTGCCGCGGCGTCGTCCGATGGTCCCGAGGCGCTGCAGGGCGGCGTCATGGGCGTGCGTCCGCTGGACGGCTGGCCCGACCTCTTCGTCAAGGCCATCAACAATCTGCAGAAAGGCCAGGTCAGCCAGCTCATCCAGAGCGGCAACGGCTTTCACATCATCAAGGTGATGGACCGCGGCACTGCCCAGCCGGCGCCCAGCCGCACGGCCCGCGCGCCGGCGCCGCAAGCCGCACCGCAACCGGCGCCGCAAGCCGCACCGCAACCGGCGCCGCAGCCGGCCGCGCGCCCTCAGGCGCCGCAGGGTCCCACGCAGGTCGTGCAAACGCGTGCGCGCCACATCCTCATCAAGACGTCGACCGTCATGAGCGATGATCTGGCCCGCCAGCGTCTGGAGCAGGTTCGCCAGCGTCTGGTGAACGGCAGCGCCAAGTTCGAGGAAATGGCACGTCAGTACTCCCAGGACTCCACGGCGCCGCAAGGCGGCGAGCTGGGTTGGGTGAATCCGGGCGAAACCGTCCCGCCGTTCGAAGCCGCAATGAACGCGCTGCAACCTGGCGAAATCAGCCAGCCCGTGCAGTCGCCGTTCGGCTGGCACCTGATTCAGGTCGAAGAACGCCGCGATCACGATGCGACCGACGATCTGGCCCGCATGCGCGCCCGCCAGACGCTGTTCGAGCGCCGCGCCCAGCCTGCCTTTGAAGACTGGCTCGAGCAACTGCGTGCGCAGGCGTACGTCGACAATCGCCTCGAAAAGCAGCAGAAGATCCAGCAGAACAACCGCTAAACGCATTACGGGCCTTTCATGTCTCAACACCAGGCGCGCAAGCGCTTTGGCCAGAACTTCCTGACCGACGACAGCGTCGTCGAGTCCATCGTCCGGGCGGTTGCGCCCGCCCGCGACGATGCCGTGGTCGAGATCGGCCCAGGTCTGTCCGCGCTGACGCGGCCGCTGCTCGAGCGCCTGGACCATCTCACTGCGGTCGAAATCGACCGCGATCTGGCCGCCCGCCTGCGCAAGCAGTTCGAGGCATCGCGCCTGACGGTTGTCGAGGCCGACGCGCTGACGGTGGATTTCTCGCAGTTCGG
This sequence comes from Achromobacter sp., assembly GCF_032113835.1. Classification (GTDB taxonomy): domain Bacteria; phylum Pseudomonadota; class Gammaproteobacteria; order Burkholderiales; family Burkholderiaceae_B; genus Achromobacter. The sequence continues at coordinate 19,621 of NZ_DAMCTG010000081.1, forward strand.
CGGCGAGCTGCGCGTGGTGGGCAATCTGCCTTACAACATCTCCAGCCCGTTGCTGTTCCACCTGATGACGTGGGCCGACCACATCCGCGACCAGCATTTCATGCTGCAGCGCGAGGTGATCGACCGCATGGTGGCCAAGCCCGGCTCCGGCGATTTCAGCCGCCTGTCCGTGATGCTGCAGTCGCGCTATCGCATGCACAAGCTGTTCGACGTGCCGCCCGAGGCCTTCGATCCGCCTCCCAAGGTGGTGTCGGCCATCGTGCGCATGGTGCCCTTGCCGGCGGACCGCCTGCGGCCCATCAGCGAGCGCGCATTCGAAACCGTGGTGGCGCGCGCCTTTTCGCAGCGCCGCAAGATGCTGCGACGCGTGCTGGCAGACTGGGCGCCGCAAGTGCCCTGGGAAGCGCTGGAGATTGCGCCCACCGCCCGCGCCGAGGACATTTCGGTGGACCGCTATATTCGCCTGTCGGATGCGCTGGTCGAAGCCGGGGTGTTGTCGCGGGACTGATGTCCTTCCGGTGCGGCAGAGCAATGCAATAAGGCCCCTCGGGGCCTTATTGCTTTTGGTGCGGCGTGAGTGGAAACCGATTGCCCGTGTAGGCGTTCGGCGCCGGAGCAGGGCTGTGGGACGGTGTCAGACACCCTTGGGAGACCGCTGCCAGCATGCGACAGCAATTCAGCGGGTGTCAGACACCTTGGCCACATCTTGGCCCGCCTCCACGCCGAGGTGTCTGACACCCTTAAGAAACGACCGCCAGATTGATAAGGCGCCGCAAGGGTGTCAGACACCGTGCATGGCAAAGACCTCAACGTTTCAGGCGCAGCTATTTGCCGCCGCCGCCCGATCACAGCATGCGTTTCTGCGCCGCCATCCACAGCTGCATCACGTCGCGCGCCCGGTCGGCAAGCAGGCGCTCGGCATCCACCAGGGCCTGCTGCAACGTGATCGGGCCGGGGGCCAGGCTGAATGCAGCGCTGATGCCGCACGAGTGCAGGGCCTCGTAGCCGTCGCCCAGCGAACCGGCCAGCGCCACGACCGGCACGCCCGCACGCTGCGCAATCCTGGCGACGCCGGCCGGCGTCTTGCCGCGCAGGGTCTGTGCGTCCATCCGGCCTTCGCCGGTGAACACCAGCGTTGCGCCTTCGACGGCGTCGGCCAGTCCGCCCAACTCCGCGACGATCTCCACCCCAGGGCGGAAATGCGCGTTGAGAAACGCCTTGGCGGCGAAACCCAGGCCGCCGGCGGCGCCCGCGCCGGGTTCATCGCGGTGATCGGCGTTCAGATGACGGGCGCACACGTCGGCGAAGTGGCCCAGCATCGTGTCCAGCGTCTGCACCTGTTCTGGCGTCGCGCCCTTTTGCGGCCCGAAGACATGTGAGGCGCCCTGCGGCCCGCACAAAGGGTTGTCGACGTCGGAGGCGATATCGATGCGGACCTGCGCCAGCCGCGGGTCCAGGCCGCGCGTGTCGATCGAGGCAAGCTGCCCCAGCGCGCCGCCCCCCGGCGGCAGGCTGTTGCCGCCCGCGTCCAGCAGGCGCAGGCCCAGCGCCGTCAGCATGCCGGCGCCCGCGTCGTTGGTGGCCGATCCGCCAAGGCCCAGGATGATGCGCGTGGCGCCCGCGTCCAGCGCCGCGCGCATCAGTTCGCCCACGCCGTGGCTGCTGGCGCGCATCGGGTCGCGCTTTGCCGGGGCAATCAACTCAAGGCCCGCCGCCGCTGCCATCTCGATGATGGCGGTGCCGTCTTCCAGCAGTCCCCATACGGCGTCGACCTTGTGGCCGAGCGCGTCGTTGACCGTGATCTGCCGCTCCTTGCCGCCGGTGGCCGCGAGCACGGCTTCGACCGTGCCTTCGCCGCCGTCGGCCATCGGGACGCACACCGTATGCGCGCCGGGAAAGGCCGCCTTGACGCCGCGCGCAATGGCGGCGGCCGCATCCGGCGCGGAAACGCTTTCTTTGAACGAGTCGGGAGCGATGACGATTTTCACGGTGTCGTTGGGCGTGTTGAGGGTCGGAAATGTCACCCATGATACCCGTGGCAACGCGGCCGGCGTACCATAGCGCTTTCGTTGTTTTTGCGAGAGTGGACCGCCATGCCTGTATTGCGCCGCACCAAAATTGTCGCCACCCTGGGACCCTCGACCTCGTCGCCCGAACGCATCGACGCGCTCATCCGCGCGGGGCTGGACGTGGCGCGGCTGAACTTCTCGCACGGCAGCGCGGACGATCACCGCGAACGCGCGCGCCTGGTGCGCGAGATCGCCGCCAAGCAAGGACGCTACGTCGCCATCATGGGCGACCTGCAGGGTCCCAAGATCCGCATTGCACGCTTTGTCGACAAGCTGGTGCAACTGCACGTGGGCCAGCCGTTCACGCTGTCGCGCGTGCATCCCAAGGACGCGGGCACCGCCAGCATCGTGGGCATCGATTACCCCGAACTCGTCACCGACTGCCGCGTGGGCGACGAGCTGCTGCTCGATGACGGCCGCGTCGTGCTGGTCGTCGACCGCGTCGAAGGCGACGAGGTCCACACCACCGTCACGGTGGGCGGCCCGCTGTCCAACAACAAGGGCATCAACCGCCGCGGCGGGGGCCTGTCGGCGCCCAGCCTCACCGACAAGGACCGCGTCGACATCAAGTTGGCCGCTGAAATGGAACTGGACTACGTGGCCGTGTCGTTCCCGCGCTATGGCAGCGACATCGACGAGGCCCGCACCCTGCTTGCCGCCGCCGGCAGCCAGGCGTGGATCATCGCCAAGATCGAACGCGCGGAAGCCGTGGCCGACGACGAGGCCCTGGACGCGCTGATCCGCGCCAGCGACGGCGTCATGGTGGCGCGCGGCGACCTGGGCGTGGAGGTGGGCGATGCCGAACTCGTGGGCATCCAGAAGCGCATCATCCAGCACGCGCGCACGCTGAACAAGGTTGTCATCACCGCCACGCAGATGATGGAGTCGATGATCTCCAGCCCCATGCCGACGCGCGCCGAAGTCTCGGACGTGGCCAATGCGGTGCTGGACTACACCGACGCGGTCATGCTGTCGGCCGAAAGCGCCTCGGGCCAGTATCCGGTCGAAACCGTGCAGGCCATGGCGCGCGTGTGCCTGGGCGCCGAAAAGCATCCCACCTCGACCAAGTCGCATCACCGCATGGGCGAGACCTTCACGCGCTGCGACGAGACCATCGCGCTGGCGGCCATGTACGCGGCCAACCATTTCCCCGGCGTGAAGGCCATCATCGCGCTGACCGAAAGCGGCCACACGCCGCTCATCATGTCGCGCATCCGTTCGGGCGTGCCGATCTACTGCTACAGCCCGCACAGCGTGACGCAGAACCGCGTGACGATGTTCCGCGGCGTATACACGATTCCGTTTTCGCCTTCGGACTACGATCCCGCGGACCTGTCCAACGCCGCCATCGACGAACTGCGCAAGCGCAATCTGGTGCAGACGGGCGACTGGGTCATCCTGACCAAGGGCGATTTCTACCGCGACAGCGGCGGCACCAACGGGATGAAGATCCTGCTGGTGGACTGAGCCAGTCTTGAATCGGGGCGCGGCCGGGCGCCAGATGCCGGCCGGCGCGCCCTGCGATCAGCCAAAGAACCAGTAGCAGACGCCGATCGCGGCCAGCACGCCGGCCAGGTCGGCGATCAGCGCGCATCCGACCGCATGGCGGGCGCGCAGGATCCCAACCGATCCGAAATACACCGCCAGCACGTAGAACGTGGTCTCGGTGCTGCCTTGCACCACCGCAGCCAGCAGCGCCGGGAAACTGTCGACCCCAAAGTGCGTCATGGTTTCCAGCATCATCGCGCGCGCCGCGCTGCCCGAGAACGGCTTGACCAGCGCGGTGGGCAGCGCGTCCACGAACCGCGTGTCCCAGTTGGCTTGCGCGGCCACCCAGCGGATACCGTCCAAAAGAAAATCCAGCGCGCCGGACGCGCGCAGCACGCCCACGGCGCACAGCATCGCCACCAGGTAGGGCAGCAAGCTCTTGGCGATATCGAACCCTTCCTTCGCGCCTTCGATGAAGGCCTCGTACACCGGTACCTTCTTCCAGGCGCCCACGATCAGAAACGCCAGCAGGATGCCGAACAGCGTCAGGTTTCCCAGCAGCGAGGATAGCGACGCGATCGCGGCTGCCGACATGCTGGCCAAGAGCGCCATGAAGCCGCCCAGCACAAGCGCCGCGCCGCCCAGCCACAGCATGATGACGGGATCGGCCAGGCGAAGGCGCTGGCACAGCGCCACCGCCAGAAAGCCCGCCAGCGTGGACGCGCTGGTGGCCAGCAGGATGGGCAGAAAGACGAGGGTGGGATCCGGCGCGCCCTGTTGCGCGCGGAACATGAACAGCGTGACGGGCAGCAGCGTCAGCGACGACGCATTGAGCACCAGGAACAGAATCTGCGCGTTGGTCGCGGTGTCGGGCTTGGGATTGAGCGATTGCAGCTCGCGCATGGCACGCAGGCCGATCGGCGTGGCGGCGTTGTCCAGCCCGAGACCGTTGGCCGCGAAGTTCAGCGTGATCAGGCCGATGGCCGGATGATTGCGCGGCACCTCGGGCATCAGGCGCGCAAACAGCGGCCCCAGCAAGTGCGCCAACTTTTCCACCAGGCCCGCGCCTTCGGCGATGCGCAGGAAACCCAGCCACAGCGTCAGCGTGCCGAACAGCAGCACCATCACGTCCACCGACACGCGCGCCATGTCGAAGAGGCTGGCGACCATCTCGCGGAACACCTCGGCATCTCCGATGGCCAGCCAGCGGTAGAGCGCGGCAACGGCGGCGGTAAGGAAGAAGCCAAGCCAGAGTTTGTTCAGCATGCGGACGTGCCCGGACA
>NZ_DAMCTG010000082.1:0-23709 GCF_032113835.1 Achromobacter sp.
CGTCATCGTTTGGGACTATCCTGTGGAGTCGTACGCCCCACCCAGGAGGAGCCCGCGCCATGAATCTGTACCGTCTGCTCAAGCAGCGAGAAGCCGACCACAAGCCGCTGCGAGTCGCATTGTTGGGCGCCGGAAAGTTCGGCGCGATGTTCATGAGCCAGGCCCCGCGCACGCCGGGCATGCGCCTGGTCGCGGTGGCGGATCTGGTGCCGGACCGGGCCCGCGCCGCGCTGACCCGCGTCGGCTGGCCAGCAGGCGCGCTCAACGCCAGCAGCATCAATGACGCGTACAAGAACGGCAAGGTCTATTTCTGCGACGATGCGCGCACCGTCATCGCCAGTCCCGACGTGGACATCGTCATCGACGCCACCGGCCAGGCGGCCGCCGGCATCACCCATGTGCTGACCTGCTGCGAATACGGCAAGCACATCATCATGGTCAACGTCGAAGCCGACGCGCTGGCCGGCCCGCTGCTGGCGCGCCGCGCGCGCGAGGCGGGCATCGTCTACTCGCTGGCCTACGGCGACCAGCCCGCGCTGATCTGCGAAATGGTGGACTGGGCCCGCGCCAGCGGCTTCGAAGTCATGGCTGCCGGCAAGGGCACCAAATACCTGCCCGAATTCCACACGTCCACGCCCGACACCGTCTGGCCCTATTACGGCTTCACCGCCGAAATGGTGGCGGCGGGCGACTTCAACGCGCAGATGTTCAACAGTTTCCTGGACGGCACCAAAAGCGCCATCGAGATGGCGGCCGTCTCCAATGCGACGGGTCTTCTGCCCTCGCCGTCGGGCCTGCACTTTCCGCCGTGCGGCGTGGACGACCTGGCGCGCGTGCTGCGTCCCCGCGAGGACGGCGGCATGCTGCATCATCGCGGCCAGGTCGAGGTGATTTCGTCGCTGGAACGCGACGGCCGCCCGGTGTTCCGCGACCTGCGCTGGGGCGTGTACGTCACGCTGGCGGCCGATAGCGACTACGTGCGGCGGTGCTTTCAGGAATATGGCCTGGTCACCGATCCCAGCGGCAATTTCACCGCGATGTACAAGCCGTACCACCTGATCGGTCTGGAGCTGGGCATCAGTGTGGCCAGCGTGGGGCTGCGGCGCGAGCCGACGGGTGCGCCGGCCGGCTGGCACGGCGACGTCGTGGCCACCGCCAAGCGCGACCTGCAGGCCGGGCAGGTTCTGGACGGTGAAGGCGGTTACACGGTGTACGGGCGCCTGATGCCGGCGCCCGATTCGGTCGAGGAAGGCTATCTGCCGTTGGGGCTGTCGAACAAGGTCAAGCTGAAGAATCCCGTGCGGCAGTCGCAAGCGATCCGCTGGCGCGACGTGGAGTATGACGAACGTTCGACGGCGGTGCAGTTCCGGCGCGAGATGGAGCAGACCTTCGCGTAAGAGCGGCCCGGCCCCGCGTTCACACCGGCGCCGGGCGCTCCGCCTGAAACAACCGCAGCCGATCCGCCGCGTTGCGCAGATGCTGCTCGGCCGCGCGGCCCGCGGCATCGGGGTCGCCGGCTTCGATGGCCGCGAAGATGGCCTGATGCTCGCTCTGCACCGCGGCCATGCGCTCGGCATACATGCGCGCGGTGTTGTTGCGCGCGCTGCGGATGACGCGCCTCACGTTGGCTTCCAGATAATCGTTCAGCGCCACCAGATGCGGATTGTGCGTGGCCTGCACGATCGCCTGGTGGAATTGATAGTCTTCCTCGTCGCCCAGCTTGTCGTTGATGAGCGCGTATTCCATGCCCACCAGCGCCTGCCGCATCTTCTTCAAATCAGGATCGGTGCGCCGCTGCGCCGCATAGCGCGCCGCCGTGACCTCGATGGACAGCATCAGCTCCAGGATGTGTTCCAGATCCTGGTTGTCGCCGGGCGTGGGCGCGGCGATACGGAAGGCGTTCTTTTGGAAATTGGGGTCGACGAATACGCCGCTGCCCTGCTGCGACGTGACCAGGCCTTCGGACTTGAGGCGGGCCAGGGCTTCGCGCACGACCGCGCGGCTGACCGAGTGCATCTCGGTCAATTGCTTTTCGGTAGGCAGGCGGTCGCCGGGGGCCAGCACGCCTTGGCGTATCTGGTCGGCCAGGGCATCCGCCACCGCCGCGGATAGCGAACTGCGAGGCGCGGCGCGCGTCGGATCGGGTTCTTGACTGGGCTGCATGGGGATCTTCAAACGTGAGGGCGGCGCGTGGACACGGCGGCCATGTTTATAGGAATGTCTCGCGTGGGGTCCTGACAGAATGCGTGGCGGCAGCGTCCGGGGAATTATGGATTTGCCGGTTTTCCCGGTACGCCGCGTTCCTGCACTTTAAGCGATATAGATCCCGCCATTGACCTGCATGACCTCGCCCGTCACAAATGCCGCCAGCGGCGAACACAGGAACGCGATGGTCCCGGCGATCTCCTCGGCCGTGCCGAAGCGGCGCAGCGGCGTGCTTTCCAGCAACTGCGCGCCCTTCTGCCCGATCAGGTCGTGCGTCATGGACGTGGCGATGATGCCGGGCGCCACCGCGTTCACGCGGATCTGCGGGGCCAGTTCCAGCGCCAGGCTGCGCGTGAAGCTCTGCACCGCGCCCTTGGACGCGGAATAGGCGGCGTGCGCATAGCTGCCGCGCTGCGCGGCCAGCGACGTGAGCAGCACGATCGAACCGTCATGGCGCAGATGGCGCTGGGCGGCGCGGCACACGTAGAACGTGCCGTCCAGGTTCACGCGCATCAGCGTGCGCCAGGACTCGTCGCTGGTGTCCTTGACGAGCTGTTCCGGGTAGATGCCCGCGCAGTGGACCAGGTGGTCCAGCCCACCGAAATGCTTGGCCGCGGCCTCGAACACCCGTTCGCAATCGTGCGACACCGATACGTCCAGCGCATGCGTGTAGACGCGCTGCCCGCTGGGGTCCAGCTCGGCCGCAACCTCCTGCAGCCGCGCGTTGTCGATGTCGGTCAGCACCAGCCGCGCGCCGTGCGCGGCCATGAGGCGCGCCGTGGCCAGCCCGATGCCGTTGCCCGCACCGGTGATGGCGGCAACCTGCCCCTCAAACGAAATCATCCTGTCTCCTGAAGCTGTTTTTTGCGGTCCGCGGCGCTGTCGCGGCAACCGTGCGAATTCTGATTGAACCGCTGAATCCGTTGCTTGACACGAGAAAAATGCCTGGCCTATGATTTATCGGACAACTTGATAAAGTTGCCTGACAACTTGTGGAGAAAGCGTAAATCAACTGACGCTTTCAGGCAAGTCGGTCAGAAAAACACGGCGACACGCCGCATAAACAGGCAGGGGACAACCAGGTGAACTTCACCGGCAGCATGACCGCATCCGCGCCCTCGGCACGTCCGATGGCGCACCTTCAGACGCCCCGGCGGCTTCATGCCCTGCCCGGCTGGCGTTTCGCCCCGGCGCCTCGCGCGTCCGTGGCCACCGCCATCCCCCAGTCTTCACTCCCCATCGCTGTTGCGCCCTTGCGGTGCGCCGGCGATGCGGCGTGCGCGCCTGCCTGACCCACGCAATCACACACTCCCGTTCCACGGAGGAGACACGCATGAAATTGGCTTTCACCACCGGTCTGCTGTGCCTGGCCGGACTCGCCGCCACCGCCACCGCCCACGCCGCGCCCGTCAAGATCGGCCTGATCGAAACGCTATCGGGCCCGCAGGCCTCGACCGGCCTGATGTTCCGCGCCGCCGTCAAATACGAGCTGGACCGCATCAACGCGGCCGGCGGCTGGAACGGCCAGCCGCTGGAGCTGGTGGAGTTCGACAACCAGGGCGGCCCCGTGGGCGCCTCGGACCGCTTCCGAGCCGCCGCCGCCGAGGGCGTGCAGGTGCTGGTGCAGGGGTCGTCATCGGCGATTTCCGGCCAGTTGACGGAAGACGTGCGCAAGCACAACCTGCGCAACCCCGGCAAGGAAATCGTCTTCCTGAACGTGGGCGGCGAGGCGCTTGAGCTGACCGGCCAGAAGTGCCACTTCTACCACTTCCGCTTCACCACCAACGCCGACCTGCGCGTGAAGGCGCTGGCGTCGGTGATGTCGGCCGACGGCACGCTGGGCAAGCGCGTGTACGCCATCAACCAGAACTACTCCTGGGGCCAGGACATGGAAGGCGCGACCGAGCGCTTTGCCAAGGACTACGGCTACGAGGTGGTGGGCAAGACGCTGCACGAGGTCAACAAGATCCAGGACTTCGCGCCCTACGTCGCGCGCATCCGTTCGGCCACGCCGGACACGGTGATCACCGGCAACTGGTCCAACGACCTGCTGCTGCTCATGAAGGCCACGCAGGCCGCCGGCCTGAAGGTGCGCTTTGCCACGGTGTTCCTGGATCAGGTCGGAAACCTGGCCAACGCCGGCGAGGTCGCGATGGGCCATTACATCGCGCATCCGTACAACATCGAGGCCGCAGGCGAGGAAGGTGCGAAGTTTGCCGAGGACTACAAGTCCAAGACCGGCCACTACCCCAGCTACACCGAGCCGCAGACCGTGATCGGCGTGCGCTTCCTGGGCGAAGCCTTGAAGCAGGTCAAGCCCAAGGACGGCAAGCTGTCGGTGCCCGAACTGGCCGTGGCGCTGGAGCAGGTCACCTACAAGTCGGCGCTGGGCGATTACACGATGCGCGCCGAAGACCACCAAGTGCAGTTGCCGATGGTCGTGTCCAAGGTCGGCAAGAACGCCAAGTACAAGGCTGACGGCACCGACATGGGCTTTGAACCGGTCAAGGTGCTGGCGGCGGCGGACGTGTCCGCGCCGGTGCAGGCCACCTGCAAGATGCAACGTCCGAAGTGATGCCGGCGCGGCGGCCTGTGCGCTGAGAAGCGCGCGGGCCGCCCTCGGCACATGACAAGCGCACTCCCGGCGCGGGCCGGGCAAAAACAACGTGCGCAATCGATCGCGGGACGCTTGGCGTCCCGCGCAAGAATCCTGGAGCGGACATGGAATACTTTACCGTCTCGCTGTTGAACGGCGTGATCTACGGCCTGCTGCTATTCATGGTGTCGGCAGGCCTGACACTGATTTTCGGAATGATGGGCGTGCTGAACTTTGCGCACGCCTCGTTCTACATGATTGGCGCCTACGCCGCCTACACGTTGACGCCCGTCACGGGCTTCTGGGCGGCCCTCGTGCTGGCCACGATCATCTCGGGCGTGCTGGGCATGGGCGTCGAACGCTTCTTCCTGCGCCGTGTGCACAAGTTCGGCCACGCGCAGGAGTTGCTGGTGACCTTCGGCCTGGCGTTCATCGTCGCCGAGTTGGTCAAGCTCTTCTACGGCGACTTCCCTGTCGACTACCGTGTGCCGCAGTTCCTGAACTTCGCGGCGTTCCGCGTGTTCGATGCGGACTATCCCTTTTACCGCCTGCTGATGGGCGGCGTGTCGATCGCGATGTTCGCGGTGATCTACCTGCTGCTGTCGCGCACCCGCGTGGGCATCGTGGTGCGCTCGGCCATCTATCGTCCGCGCATGGCCGAGGCGCTGGGCCACAACGTGCCGCTCGTCTTCATGAGCGTGTTCGGCGTGGGCGCCGCGATGGCGGGCCTTGCCGGTGCGGTGGCGGGCGCGTTCTACACCACCAATCCGAACATGGCGCTGGAACTGGGCGTGCTGGTGTTCGTGGTGGTCGTGGTCGGCGGACTGGGTTCGCTGGAAGGCGCGATGATCGCCTCGCTGCTGATCGGTTTGATCAGCTCGTTCTCGGTTGGCATCGACGCCAGCCTCGCGACGCTGTTCGGCCTGTTCGGCGCACGTGACTGGGCCGAAAGCGTGGGTGGCCTGATGACGGTGAAGATCTCCAGCCTGGCCGCGACGCTGCCGTTCCTGTTGATGCTGGTGGTGCTGCTGGTCAAGCCGTCGGGCCTGAAGGGAGAGCAGGCATGAGCCATACCGCTACCTCCACCGGCCGCGCCACGGGCGCGCTGCTGTTGATTCTGTGTGTGGCCGCGCTGTGCGCCCTGCCCTGGCTGCTGCCTGCGGGCCAGCTCGTGGCGGCCGTGCAGATGCTGATCGCCGCATTGTTTGCGTGCGCCTTCAACCTGCTGGCCGGCCAGGGCGGCATGCTGTCCTTTGGCCATGCCGCGTACTTTGGTGTCGGGACGTTTGCCACCATCCATGCGATGAATGCGCTGGGCGGCGCGGGCCTGCTGCCTACCCCGCTGATGCCGCTCGTCGGCGGCGTGGCCGGGCTGCTGTTCGGCGTGGTCGCCGGCTGGTTCGCCACCATGCGCTCGGGCGTGTACTTTTCGATGATCACGCTGGCGCTGGCCGAACTGCTGCACGCGCTGGCGCCGCATCTGAAGAGCGTCTTCGGCGGCGAGGCGGGCGTGTCCGCCATGCGCATGCCGGCGTGGGGCTTTACCTTCGGCTCCGACATCGAGGTCTATTACCTGGTGCTGGCGTGGGTGGTGGTGTCGCTGGCCGCGCTGTACGGCCTGACGCGCACGCCGCTGGGCCGCCTGACGCTGGGCCTGCGCGAGAACGCCAACCGTCTGCGCTACCTGGGCTACCGCCCGCACGCGCTCAAGACCATGGTGTTCGCGCTGTCGGCGATGTTTGCCGGCATCGCAGGCGGCCTGCAGGCGCTGAACATCGAGGCCGGCAACTACGTGCTGTTCGAGGTCAAGCTGTCCACCGATGCGGTGCTGTTTGCCTACATCGGCGGCGTCAACGCGTTCCTTGGACCGGTGCTGGGCGCGTCCATCCTGACGTTCCTGTCGCAGACGCTGGCCGACATCACGCGGTCGTGGCTGCTGTACCAAGGCGTGCTCTTCGTGCTGGTGATGCTGTTCGTGCCGGACGGCCTGGTCGGACTGGTGCAGCGCGCGGCCAAATCGCTGCGCGAGCGCGGACTGGCCAACTGGCTGCCGCGCGCCGCGGTGTCGGTGGCTGGCGGCCTGCTGCTGACCGGCGCCACCGTCTTCACCGTGGAACTCTTGCAACGCATGTTCGCGCGCGATTACCGCGCGTTGCTCGCCATGAATCCCGAGGCCGGCTGGCCTGCCATCCCGCTGTTCGGCCAGGAGTGGGCGCCGCTTGCCCTGTCGACCTGGCTGGTGCCGCTGGCGCTGTTCGCCGCCGGCCTTGCCGCCTGCCGCTGGGCGCTGACCCTGTGGCGCGACGCCGGCGAAGCCGCCCCTCTGCTGGAGCCCGCCAAATGAGCCACGAGATCCTGACCCTGACCGACGTGCGCAAATCCTTTGGTGAAGCGCAGATCATCCGCGGCGTGAACCTGGCGATTGAAGCCGGCGAACGCCACGCCGTCATCGGCCCCAACGGCGCGGGCAAGTCCACGCTGTTTCACCTGATGTCGGGCTCGTTCGCGCCCACGTCGGGCGACATCAGCCTGCGCTCGCGGTCCATCGGCGGCCTGGCGCCCGAGGCCATCAACCGGCTTGGCCTTGCGCGCTCGTTCCAGATCACCAACGTGTTCCCGCGCCTGTCGGTGCGCGAGAACCTGCGGCTGGCGGTGCTGCGCATGCACGGGCTGGTCTACAACTTCTGGCGGCCGATTGCGCGCAACCGCGCCGTGAACGAAGACGTCGACCGCCTGCTGGAAAAGGTGCGGCTGACGGCCAAGCAGGCCACCGCGGCCGGCGACCTGAACTACTCCGAACAGCGCTCGCTGGAAATCGGCATGACGCTGGCGTCGCGCCCGAAGGTGATCCTGCTGGATGAACCCATGGCCGGCATGTCGCAGCACGAGGTCGACTACACGGTCGAACTCATCAAGGATGTGACGCGCGACTGCACCCTGCTGATCGTCGAGCACGACATGCAGGTGGTGTTCTCGCTGGCCGACCGCATCAGCGTGCTGGTCTACGGCGAGATCCTGGCCACCGGCACGCCCGCCGCGATCCGCGGCGACGCCCGCGTGCGCGAGGCCTACCTGGGAGAGGAAACGGTATGACGACGCAATCCCCCCTCTTGTCCCTGCAGGGCGTGCATGCCCATTACGGCAAGAGCCACATCCTGCACGGCATCGACCTGTCGATCGGGCGCGGCGAAGTCGTCAGCCTGCTTGGCCGCAACGGCGCGGGCCGCTCCACCACCATGAAAAGCATCATGGGCCTGGTGGACGTGACCGGCGGCCGCATCGCCATCGAAGGCCGCGACATCACCAACAAGCGCCCCTTCGAGATCGCGCGCGCCGGCCTGGCCTTCGTGCCCGAGGAGCGCGAGGTCTTCGCCAACCTGACGGTGGACGAGAACCTGCGCATGGGCGAGCAACCTCGGCGCGACGATGCGCCGAATTGGACCGTGGCGCAGATGTTCGACTACTTCCCGCGCCTGAAGGAACGCAGCAGCACAAAGGCGGGCAACCTGTCGGGCGGCGAGCAGCAGATGCTGACCATGTGCCGCTCGCTGCTGGGCAACCCCAAGGTCATCCTGATCGACGAGCCCACCGAAGGCCTGGCGCCCAAGATCGTCGAGGTGATCGCCGACGTGATCCGGGATATCCACAAGCAGGGCGTGTCGGTGGTGCTGGTCGAGCAGAAGCTGACGATTGCGCTGAAAGTGTCCACGCGCGTGAGCGTGATGGGCCACGGGCGCATCGTGTTCGAAGGACCGCCCGCGCAGCTGCACGAGCGTCAGGACGTGGTCCAGGAATGGCTGGCGGTCTAGCCGGCTGACGAACTCATCCATTACAGGCACACATCGTGGACAACACCACTGAAGTCATTCACCCGGAGCTGCGCGGCCAGAAGGTCGTCATCACCGGCGGCGCAAAGGGTATCGGCTACAGCACGGCGCAGGCGTTTGCGCGCCAGGGCGCACGCGTTGCGCTGCTGGACATGGATGCCGCCGCGCTGGAGGCCGCCGTCGCAAGTCTGGCGGCATCGGGCACCGGCGTGCAGGCCTTGGCCGTGCAGGCGTCCGTCACCGACGCCGACGCGGTCGAGCGCGCCTTCGCGCAGGTTGCACAGACCTGGGGCCGCATTGACGTGCTGGTCAACAACGCCGGCATTTCGGCCAACAAGCCCACGCTGGAAGTCACCGTGGACGAATGGCGCCGCGCCGTGGACATCAACCTGACCGGGGTCTTCCTGTGCGCGCAGGCCGCCGGCCGGCGCATGGTGCCCGCAGGGTCCGGCAGCATCATCAACCTGGCCTCCATGTACGGCGTGGTGGCGGCCCCCGACCGCGCCGCCTACTGCGCCACCAAGGGCGCTGTGGTGCTGCTGACCGAGACGCTGGCCGTCGAATGGGGCCCTGCGGGCGTGCGCGTCAACGCGCTGGCGCCGGGCTATGTCGAGACCGACCTGGTGCGCGACCTGGCGGCGCGCGGCCGGCTGGATCCCGAACGCCTCAAGCAACGCACGCCGCTACGCCGCATGGCGCAGCCGGCCGAAATGGCAGACCTGGCGGTATTCCTGGCCTCGCGCCAGGCCGCCTACATCACCGGACACACCCTGGTGGCCGACGGCGGCTGGAGCCGCTACAGCTACCTCTGATTGCCCCGACGCTCAAAAAACACACTGGAGATTCACTCATGGCCACCTACCACCCGCTCGAGCCCCAGGCGCCCTGGCGGCAACTGACGGCCGAGGCCTCGGACTGGCAGCAGGCGGACCCCGCGCTGCTCGGCACGATGCTGACCCAACTGCACTGGATCCGCGCTTTCGAGGAAGCCGTGCTGGAACTGGCCGCCGAAGGCCTGGTGCACGGCCCCGCGCACTCGTCCGTGGGCCAGGAAGGCGGCGCGGTCGGTTCAGTGCTGGCGCTGGGCGCCGGCGACCAGATCAACGGCTCGCATCGCGGCCACCACCAGTTTCTTGCGAAGGCGCTGCAGCACGTGGCGCCGCTCGGACTGGATCCGCGCAACCCGTTGACGCCCGCCATCGACGAAGTCCTGCACAAGACGTTGGCCGAGATCATGGGCCTGGCCAATGGCTATTGCCGCGGCCGCGGCGGCAGCATGCACTTGCGCTGGCTGGAAGCCGGCGCCTTGGGCACCAACGCGATCGTCGGCGGCGGCGTGCCGCTGGCGGCCGGCGCGGGCTGGGCGCACAAGCACGCGGGCACGGACCGCGTGGCCGTGACGTACTTCGGTGACGGCGCGGTCAACATCGGCTCTGTTCTGGAAACGATGAACCTGACCGCCGCGTGGAAGACGCCGCTGTGCTTCTTCATCGAGAACAACCGTTACGCCGTATCCACGACCGTGGAAGAATCCACCGCCGAACCGCGCCTGTCCGCGCGCGGTCTGGCCTTCAACATTCCTTCGTGGAAGGTCGACGGCATGGACCCGCTGGCCGTACACCTGGCGATGTCGGAGGCCGTTGCCCACATGCGTGCCGGCAACGGTCCGACCATCGTCGAAGTGGACGTGTACCGCTTCTTCCACCAGAACGGCCCCTTCCCCGGCAGCGCCTTCGGCTACCGCACCAAGGACGAAGAGGCGCAATGGCGTCAGCGCGATCCGCTGGACCGCATCGCCTCGGAAATGATCGCCCGCAAGCTCGTCACGCAGGCCGGGGTGGACGCGCTGCGCCAGCGCTGCAAGGACGTGATGAAGGAGGTGTCCGGCCGCCTGACCGAAGCAGCGGACGGCGGCAAGCGCCGCGTGCGTGCCGACCTGTGGCCCAGCCCTGATTTCCGCGACGTGGGCCTGCGCAGCGACGGCGCTGAACTGGAAGGCCTGCGCTACCAGGAGGCCGCCGACCACACCGGCGCCAAGGTGACGCGCAAGTTCGTCGATGCGGTCGCAGACGTGCTGGACCGACGCATGGAAACCGACCCGGGCGTCGTCGTACTGGGCGAAGACGTGCACCGTCTGAAGGGCGGCACCAACGGCGCCACGCGCGGCCTCAAAGACAAGTACCCGGACCGCGTCCTGGGCACGCCGATCTCCGAGAACGCCTTTGCCGGATTGGGCGGCGGGCTGGCCATGGACGGCCGCTACAAGCCCGTCGTGGAATTCATGTACCCGGACTTCATGTGGGTCGCGGCAGACCAGATCTTCAACCAGATCGGCAAGGCGCGTCACATGTTCGGCGGCGACATCGACGTGCCGTTCGTGCTGCGCACCAAGGTCGCGATGGGCACGGGCTACGGCTCGCAGCACTCGATGGACCCGGCCGGCATCTTTGCCACGGCGCCCGGCTGGCGCATCGTTGCGCCGTCCACGCCGCACGATTACGTCGGCCTGATGAACACGGCGCTCGCGTCCAAGGACCCGGTGCTGGTCATCGAGCACGTGGATCTGTACGCCTCGTCGGGGGACGTGCCCGACGGCGACCTGGACTACGCCATCCCCTTCGGCCGCGCACAAGTGCGCCGCGAAGGCGGCAAGGTCACCATCCTGACGTACCTGTCCATGGTCAGCCGCGCGCTGGCGGCCGCCGAACAGGCCGGCGTGGACGCCGAAGTCATCGACCTGCGCACGCTGGACCGCGCCAGCCTGGACTGGGACACCATCGGCGCCAGCATTCAGAAGACCAACAACGTGCTGATCGTGGAGCAAGGCGCGCGTGGCACGTCTTACGGCGCCATGCTGGCCGACGAGATCCAGCGCCGCTACTTCGACTGGCTGGACCAGCCGGTCAAGCGCGTCACCGGCGGCGAGGCCTCGCCCAGCATCTCGAAGGTGCTGGAACGCGCGGCGTTCGCCGACACCGACGAGGTGATGGCGGGTCTGGCCGACGTGCTGGCCGATCTGGGGGAACGGCGATGAGCGCCCTGCACATGACCGTGCCGATGGAAGTCGGCATTTGCTGCACCGACCTGGATGCGCTGGCCGCGTTCTACACCGGCGTCATGGGATTGACGCTGGTAAACCGCGTGACCGTGCCCGTCGACAAGGCGCGGGCAACGGGCCTCACGGCGCACGGCTACGACGTCGCGCGCCTGCAGACGCCGTACGGCGAGCGCATCAAGCTGCTGCAACCGGCCGTCGCGCCCGAGCCCGCGGTGCGCGGCGCGGCGATTCTGGACCGCCAGGGCGCCGCCTACCTCACCTTCATCGTGCGCGACCTGCGCGGCGTGGTGCGCGATCTGGAATCGAAGGGCGTCGTCTTCGATAGCGCGCCCGCGCCCATGGAAGTGCGGCCCGGCACGTGGCTCGCCTTCTTCCGCGACCCCGAAGGCAATGTGCTCGAACTCGTCGAATACGACGACCCCGCCGCGTACCGGCCCGACCTGGCCGGCGCCGCTGAATAGGAAGAACATCGTGGCATACCTCATCAAGCTCCCATCTGTAGCCGCCGACGCCTCGGGCGGCATCCTGCATCAGTGGCTCAAGCAGGAAGGCGACCGCGTTGCCGTCGGCGATGCGCTGGCGGAAGTCGAAACCGAAAAGGCCATCGTCGAGATCAACGCCGAACAGGCCGGCGTGCTGGGCCGCATCGTGGTCCAGGCCGGGCCGGCATCGGTGCCGATCAATACCGTGATCGGCGTGCTGATCGCGGACGGCGAGGACGCGGCGGCGATTGATCGTGCGTTGGCTGAGCACGGTGGTGCGGCGGTGGCTGCCGCCGCCGCCCCATCGGTCGCGCCAGCAGCCAGCAACGCCACGACCGGCGCTGCCTCTGCCCCGCAGCAAACCGGCAACGTGGCCGCGAACCCCGCGTCTTCCGCTTCCGCATCCTCGACCGCAGCCGTCCCCGGCGGCCGGCTCTTCGCCAGCCCCGTCGCCCGGCGCCTTGCCGCGCAATGGCATGTCGACCTGCTGGGCGTCACCGGCACCGGCCCGCATGGCCGCATCGTGCGTCGCGATGTTGAAGCAGCGCGCGACCGTGCGCCGGCAGCGGCGCCCGCCGCCGCGCCGCTCGCTGGCCGCCCCGCCGCGCGCCGCGTGCCGCACACCGGCATGCGCCGCGCCATCGCGCGCCGCCTCACCGAAAGCAAGCAGCACGTGCCGCACTTCTACCTGACCGTCGACTGCCGCATGGATGCGCTGCTGGCCCTGCGCGCGCAGGCCAACCACGGCGGCGCGGTCAAGCTGTCGGTCAATGACTTCATCGTCCGCGCCGCCGCGCTGGCGCTGCGCGAGGTGCCGGAGGTCAACGCGTCCTGGCACGACGACGACATCGAATATCACGCCGGCGCGGACATCTCGGTGGCGGTCGCTACCGACGGCGGCCTGGTCACGCCCATCGTGCGCGACGCCGACGTGAAGTCGCTGTCCGCCGTCGCGACGGAGATCGTCGAGCTGGCCAAGCGCGCCAAGGTCAATCGCCTGAAACCCGAGGAATTCACGGGCGGCTCGCTCACCGTGAGCAACCTGGGCATGTACGGCATCAGCCAGTTCGCCGCCATCATCAACCCGCCGCAGGCTGCCATCCTGGCCGTCGGCGCGGCCGAACGACGCCCGGTGGTGGACGATGAGGGGCAGCTCGCCGCCGCCACCGTGATGACGGTGACGCTGTCTGCCGACCATCGCGTCGTGGACGGCGCGGTTGGCGCACGCTGGCTGGCCGCGTTCCGCGCGTTGATCGAAAACCCCGTGCGCATCCTGCTGTGAGCCCCGCCATGACAAAGACGAGTTTTGATCTGGTGGTGGTGGGCGGCGGGCCGGGCGGTTATGTCGCCGCGATCCGCGCCGCGCAGTTGGGCATGTCGGTCGCGCTGGTCGAGCGCGCCGAACTGGGCGGCATCTGCCTGAACTGGGGCTGCATTCCCACCAAGGCGCTGCTGCACAGCGCCACCGTGCTGCGCGTCTGCCGCGAGGCCGCGCACTACGGCGTGACGGGCGCGGGCGAGGCGCGTCCCGATCTGGCCGCCATGGTCGCCCGGTCGCGGAAAGTGGCCGGCCGGTTGGGCCAGGGCGTGGCGCACTTGATGAAGAAGAATGGCGTAACGGCGTTCGCCGCCACCGCCCGGCTTGCGGGCGCGGGCAAACTGGCGCTGGACAACGGCGCCGCGCTGTCGGCCAAGCACATCGTCCTGGCCACCGGCGCACGCGCCCGCGAACTGCCGGCGCTGCCCGTGGGCGAACGCATCTGGGCCTACCGGCAGGCTCTGGTTCCGACCGAGATCCCGAAGTCGCTGCTGGTCGTGGGCGCGGGCGCCATCGGCGCCGAGTTCGCCAGCTTCTATCGCGCGGTGGGCGCAGAGGTCACGCTGATCGACATGACGCCGGAGATCCTGCCGCAGGAAGACGCCGAGATTTCGCAACTGGCGCGCAAGGCCTTCGAGAAGCAAGGCATCCGCGTGCTGACGCGTTGCGCGGTGACGGCCTCGTCGACCACCGCCGACGGCGTCAAGGTGACGTTGGAGCACGAAGGCAAGAAGGTCGAACAGACCTTCGACCGCGTCATCGTCGCCGCCGGCATCGTCGGCAACGTCGAGAACCTGGGACTGGAGAAGACGCGCGTCAAGATCGAGATGACGCACATCGTCACCGACGGCCTGTGCCGCACCGGCGAGCCCGGCGTCTACGCGATCGGCGACGTGGCCGGCGCCCCGTGGCTTGCGCACAAGGCCAGCCACGAAGCCGTGCTGTGCGTGGAAGCCATCGCCGGGTTGCCCGTGCACGCCATCGATCCGCTGCGCATTCCCGCCTGCACGTATTCCTACCCGCAGGTCGCCAGCATCGGCATGACCGAGGCCCGCGCGCGTGAACACGCCACGAAGACCGGCGGCGACATCCGCGTCGGCAAATTCACCTTCGCCGGCAACGGCAAGGCGATCGCGATGGGCGAGGACCAGGGGCTCGTCAAGACGGTGTTCGACGCCAAGTCGGGGGAATTGCTGGGCGCGCACATCATCCACCCGGAGGCGTCCGAGCTGATCACGGGGTATGGCGTGGCGGCGTCGTTGGAGGCCACCGAAGAGGACCTGATGCACACGGTGTTCGCGCATCCGACGCTGTCGGAAACGTTGCATGAATCGGTGCTGGCGGCGTTTGGGCGGGCGCTGCACGCGTAGCAGTTGTCCACAGGTGTCGGGCAGCTTCGTCGTTCATCAGTGTCTGACACCCTGCCGCCACGCGCCATCCTGACGAGCATCTCACCAGGGGGTCAGACACCTGCGCATTACTCGATTCGGGTGTCTGACACCCCTGCGCGGCCGGTTCAAGGCCACGGGCCTCTTGCCCGGGTGTCTGACACCAGCGCATGACGCCGCGCACTTAGGTGTCTGACACCCTTGCGGGGCCGGTTCAGGCTGACGAGTCTCGCCCCGGGTGTCTGACACCGGCGCATGCAGGGCCTCTTACCCGGGTGTCCGACACCAGCGCATTACAACGCCGCCCCACACCTCAAATCCTGCTCGCGTAAAAATCCAGAAAACACGCAATACGCCGCGACAGCTGCGTATTGCGGTGATACACCGCGTGCATCGGCTGCAAGTGATCGGTATATTCGCTTTCCAGCACCTTCACCAGCCGCCCAGCCTCGATATCCTCGCGCACGACGAAATCCGACAGGCAGGCGATGCCGACGCCGCGCAGCGCCAGTTGCCGCTGCGTTTCACCGCTTGACGTCGCCAACGTCGGCGTCGCCTGAAAGCTTGAACCGCCGGCATGACGCAGCGGCCAGAGGTTCAGGCTTTCCGGCTGCGTGAAACCCAGCACCTCATGATGCGCCAGATCCTCCACGGTGCGCGGGGCGCCACGTCGCGCGATGTAATCGGGACTCGCCATCATCCAGCGCGGCGACGGCCGCAACGCTCGCGCGTGCAGCGTCGAATCGGTCAGCGGCCCCATGCGCAGCGCGACATCGGTGCGATGCTCCATCAAATCCACGATGCGATCGTTGCTGGTCAGCTCCAGCGAAATCTCCGGATACGCCTGCCGAAACTCGGCCACGTGCGGCACCACACAGTGCAGCATCACCGGCACCGACGCGTCCACGCGCAAACGGCCGGCCGGCCGCTGGTGCACCATGCGCATGCACTCCTCGGCCTCTTTCAGCGCCGCCACGATCTGGCGCGCCTTCGGCAGAAAATGCCGGCCCTCTTCGGTCAGCTCCATGCGGCGCGTCGTCCGGTTCAGCAGCGTAACGCCCAGGTCCTCCTCAAGCCGATGCAGGCCACGGCTGACGCCGGATGCGGTCTGGCCGAGCATCTCGGCGGCAGCGCTGAGGGAGCCGGCGTCGACCACGCCGAGGAAGAGGCGCAGGGCGTCGGAGTTCAGGGACATCGGTTCGGCTCCATCTTCTAAGCAGCCAGTCTGTCGGCGGCGGCTTGCAGGCCGTGGAGGATGGTATCGGCCACGTGCTCGGGGAACGTGGGCGGCAATATGTCTCGCACCGCGCGCACAACTTGCGGAGTACGTGAAACCAAGTCGTCGACCACCGCCTCCACACCCCGGCCGTCCGGCGCCACAACACCATGTTCTGCACCGACAGCGAGCCAATGCCGTCGCAGGATGTCGCGCATGAGCCAATGGGTGTTCTTGGTGCGCACAGCCATGGCCATGCGGGCCTTGAACGGCGACAGCTGGTTTGCGCCAGTACCGATGACGGGATAGGCAGACAGTACGTCGTACAGCGGCGTGAGCTCGTACGCGCCGCCGGGTCGCAGAAAAATGCTGAAGTTCTTTGCGTGTCCATCCGTGGCACGCAACATCCAGAAGAGGACCTGCGATTGGAAAAACGTGCGCCGGTCACGATCGGGCTCAGCCGAGGTGGCCAGCAGCTTCATGATGCTGCCCATGCCCGGCCCGCCGTCGGATTCGTACTTCAGATGCGGCGGCGTTCCAGTCGCCTGGCACATGTCTTCCTGCGGCAGGCGGATCAGCCAGCGCTTGCCATCATCGTTGCGCCACCACATGCGGTCGAACCGCTCGACCGCCAGCACCTTCATGTCTTCAAACATCAAAGGTTGGGTTCGGGCCACCGGCAGCCCATAAGCATGGAGAATCTCGGAACACAGCCACTCGTTCTCCACCGAGTGGCTCATGTCGAACTTCAGATTGCCGACGAGGCCGAGCGGCATCTTGAAGATATGCGTCGTCGGCGTGGCGCCGTGAGGCCTGCACCAGCGGTTATCGAGCGACAGCATGGCCGTCTTTTCCTGCGCCCCAGCGATCGAAATGCGGAACCCGTCATCGTCATCGGCATTGCGGCCTGCCAAGGGTCCGGGCGTCAAGGTGCTGCGCAGCACCTGGGCCACTTGCGCATCGCTAAGCGCAATGGCGTCGACCTGCTTCACGGGGTCAGGCGCCACACCGCGGGGCATGACCTGAACAGCGCCCACGCAATCCCGTCCAACTTCAGCCAACAACGAGAACGCATCGGTGGATCCCGCCTGGAACCGTCGTGCGACACGTTCGCGAATGTTCTGGCTGTCGGGCAGCAGATTCTCGAAATAGCTGCGCACCGTCTGCCCGCGAAGCGGCGGGTTGCCCGGCATGAAAGGGAGCGAAAGCGAGAGTGGCCGGCCTCGGCCGGACGCAATCCATGCGTCGTCGTACTGGAGCGTCTCGCCAATCTGGGGCTGGACGCTCCAGACGCCCACGAAGTCCCCGTTCATCCAGAGATCTAGGGCGCGGTGGTGCGAACGTCGGCCCATGGCTACCAATCCGGTGTGGCCGATGATTCGGACGCGGAGGACTTTGCACGTTGCCGCAACACGACTTCCACGCCCAGGATGCCGAGAATCTCCAGCAGGCGGTCAGCGCCGAGCTTTCCGGCATTGCGCTCGAATGCGGAAAGCGTTTGCTGCGTGACGCCCAGACGCAGGGCGGCCTCAGCCTGGGTCATGCCGGCCTGTTTGCGGAAGGCTCGGAGCAAAGCGGGAAGCTGGTCCGCCGTGCGGATGGTGAAGTCGGACATGCCCACCCTTGAACGTGAGATTTACAGATTCTAGGTTGTAAAAAGGAAATACGCAACGTAGGCTGTATTTAATAAATACAAATCTTAAACTGTATTTCCGGATTACAACCCGCAAGCTGTAATTCGCTCTTATCTTCCCGATGCGGACACTAGCAAAATGCCCGTCGAACATCTTCAGCTAAAAAAAACGGCGCACGAAGTGCGCCGCCTTTCACATCAACCCGCCATCAACCAATCAGCGCTTGCCCTTCAGCTTGAGTTGCGACAGGTCGCGCACCGCGCCACGGTCGGCCGATGTGGCCAGCGCTGCGTACGCCTGCAGCGCCTGCGACACCACGCGCTCGCGGCCCACCGGCTCCCAGCCGTCGGCGCGCGCGTCCATCGCGGCGCGGCGGCGGGCCAGTTCCTCGTCGGAAACCGCCAGGTGCATCTTGCGGTTGGGGATGTCGATCTCGATCGTGTCGCCTTCTTCGACCAGGCCGATCGTGCCGCCTTCCGCCGCTTCCGGCGAAGCGTGGCCGATCACCAGGCCCGACGAGCCACCCGAGAAGCGGCCGTCGGTGAAGAGCGCGCAGGTCTTGCCCAGGCCCTTGGACTTCAGGTAGGACGTGGGATACAGCATTTCCTGCATGCCGGGGCCGCCCTTGGGGCCTTCGTAGCGGATCACCACCACGTCGCCCGCCACGACCTTGTCGCCCAGGATGCCTTCGACGGCGTCGTCCTGGCTTTCGAAGACGCGCGCGCGGCCCGTGAAGACCCACTGCGATTCGTCCACGCCGGCCGTCTTGACGATGCAACCCTTTTCAGCGAGGTTGCCGTACAGCACGGCCAGGCCGCCGTCCTTGGAATAGGCGCTTTCCTTGCTGCGGATGCAGCCCGTCTTGCGGTCCGTGTCCAGCGTCAGGAACGTGGCGTCCTGGCTGAAGGCGACCGTGGTCGGGATGCCGCCGGGGGCTGCGCGGTAGAACTTTTTGGCTTCTTCGCCCGCGTCGCCAGCCACGTCCCATTGCTGGATGGCGTTGCCCAGCGTGCCGCTGTGCACGTTGCCGCAGGACAGGTCCAGCAGGTCGGCGCGCGCCAGTTCACCCAGGATGCCCAGGATGCCGCCGGCGCGGTGCACGTCTTCGATGTGGTACTTGTCGGTGGCGGGCGCTGCCTTGCACAGGCACGGCACCTTGCGCGAGATGCGGTCGATGTCGGCCATGGTGAAGTCCACGCCGGCTTCCTGCGCCGCGGCCAGCAAGTGCAGCACGGTGTTGGTCGAACCGCCCATCGCCACGTCCAGCGCCATCGCGTTCTGGAACGCGCTCTTGGTGGCGATGTTGCGCGGCAGGACGGATTCGTCTTCTTCGACGTAGTAGCGGCGGCACAGGTCCACGACCAGGCGGCCAGCTTGTTCAAACAGGCCCTTGCGCCAGGCGTGCGTGGCGACGATGGTGCCGTTGCCGGGCAGGGCCAGGCCGATGGCTTCGGTCAGGCAGTTCATCGAGTTGGCCGTGAACATGCCGGAACAGGAGCCGCACGTGGGGCAGGCGCTACGTTCGACTTCGGCCACTTCGGCGTCCGACACGTTGGGGTCGGCGGCCTTGATCATGGCGTCGACGAGATCGATCTTGGCGATGACCTTGCCGTCGGTGGGCGACTTGACCTTGCCCGCTTCCATCGGGCCGCCCGACACGAACACGACCGGGATGTTCAGGCGCATGGCGGCCATCAGCATCCCCGGGGTGATCTTGTCGCAGTTCGAGATGCAGACCATGGCGTCGGCGCAGTGCGCGTTGACCATGTATTCGACCGAGTCCGCGATGAGTTCGCGCGACGGCAGCGAATACAGCATGCCGCCGTGGCCCATGGCGATGCCGTCGTCCACGGCAATGGTGTTGAATTCCTTGGCGACACCGCCGGCGGCTTCGATTTCCTTGGCCACCAGCGCGCCCAGGTCGCGCAGGTGCACGTGGCCCGGAACGAACTGCGTGAACGAGTTCACCACGGCGATGATCGGCTTGCCGAAGTCGCCATCCTTCATGCCGGTGGCGCGCCACAAGGCGCGGGCGCCGGCCATGTTGCGGCCGTGGGTCGAGGTGCGGGAGCGGTAGTGCGGCATGATCTGTCTCAGGCTGTAGCTGTTAGCGTGGGCGGCAAAACGCTAAATAATACGCTGCTTCGGCGCCCGGCCGCCCGCGAGCGCCGCGGAAACAGACGCGCGGCGGTCAGCCGGCAGTCAGCCGGCCCGCCGGCGGCCGTCAGGCGGACGCCACGCCGCGCGCCGCGAAGGCGCTGGGCGACTCCCCCAGCGCCTTGCGGAACATCGCCGCGAATGCGCTGGGGCTCTCGTAGCCCAGATCCAGCGCCACATCCAGCACCCGCTCGCCCCGAGCCAGCCGTTCCATCGCGGCCAGAAGCCTCGCCTGCTGGCGCCAGCGCCCGAACGTCATGCCCGTGTGACGCACGAAGAGCCGATGCACCGTCTTCGGATCCACGCCCAATTCCCGCGCCCAGTCCGCTGCCCCGTCCTGCCGTTCCGGATGCCGCACGATGGCGCGGCAGATGCGCGCGAGGCGAGGCTCCGAAGGCTGCGGCAGATGCAGCGGCAGCACGGGCTCCTGGCGCAGCTCATCCAGAAGCAGCATCATCAGCCGGCCGTCGCGCGTGTCCGGCGCCCAATCCAGCGGCACCTCGGCAGCGGCCGCCATCAATTCGCGCAGCAGCGGCGACACGGACAGCACGCAGCACTGCGCCGGCAGGTGCGCCGCCGCCCCCGGCTCGACAAAAACGGTGCGCATGCGCGGTTCGCCGCTCATGCGAATGCCGTGCGATACCCACGCCGGCACCCAGACGCCGCGCGTCGGCGGCACGACCCAGATGCCCGCGTCGGTGTCCACCACCATCACGCCGGACATCGCATATACAAGCTGTCCGCGCCGGTGGCGATGGCGCTTGACGCGGTGACCGTCCGAGTAGTCCACGGCCAGCCCCGCCACCGGACGGCGCGAGGATTCGTAGGGATAGAGGTCCGGTTCGGCAAGCTTGGGAATCTTGCGGGACGCGGTCATGGCGTGCGCGCCCCCAACGCCACCAACGCATCCTGCAAATGCCGCAGCCCGCGGCTGAGCGGCTTGTCGCGCCGCAGGACGATGGCCAGATCGCGCGACAGCCGTGGCGTCAGCGAACGCACTTCCAACGCGTCGCGCCGTCCCGCCCCCGATACCGCCAACCGCGGCAGCACCGCGCAGCCCAGCCCGGCGCCCACGATCTCCTTCATCGCCTCCGTGCTGCCCAGCTCCATGATCGGCTTGGCCGCCACGCCCGCCGCCTCGAACCAGTCATCCACCAACCGCCGCGTGCGCGCGCCCGGCTCGAACAGCACCAGCGGCAGCCGCGCCAGCGACTGCGGCGTCACGACCTCGGGAATCGCGCCCGCATCGCGCGACGGAAAGATCGCCACGAACTCGTCCTCCATCACCGGCGTCGCCTGGAACATGCGGCCCGGCGCCGGCAGCGTGATCAGCACGATGTCCAACGTATTGGCTTCCAGCCCGCGCAGCATGTCCGCCGTATTGCCCGTGCTGGCCACAATGTCCAGCGCCGGAAACCGCTGGCGCAGATCCGCCAGCACCGGCGGCAACAGATAGGTGCACGCCGTGGCGCCCGTGCCAAGCCGGATCCGTCCCGACACCTGCGACGCATGCGACGACATCGCCTGCTCGGCCTGCGCAATCGCGCCGTCGATCACGCGGATGTGGGCCAGCAACTCCCGCCCCGCCGCCGTCGGCCCCGCGCGCCGCCCGACGCGCTCCACCAGCTTCAGCCCGAAACGCCGCTCCAGTTGGCGGATCTGCAGGCTGACGGCGGGCTGCGTCACGCCCCCGCGCTCGGCGGCGGCGGAAAAACTGCCCAGTTCGATGACCTGCGCAAATGTGCGCAGGTGGTCCAGATTCAAGCCGCGCATGGTCTAACCAAAGTTTTTCTTATGAAAATCATAATAGACCAAAGCTTTATTAATGAATTGCCTTGGCTCACACTGGCGTTTTCGATCGCCCCGGCCCTTTCCATGTCGCCCCACTCGCCCACCGTCCTCATCCGCGACAGCGCGGAAGCCGATCTGCCCGCCATCAAGACCATCTACGCGCACCACGTGCAGCACGGCACCGCGTCCTTTGAGCTTGAACCGCCCTCCATCGCTGAAATGCGCCAGCGCCGCGCCGGCGTCCTCGAAAAGGAGATGCCCCACCTCGTCGCCGAGATCAACGGCGAAGTCGTCGGCTACGCCTACGTCACCGCCTACCGCCCGCGCCCCGCCTACCGGCACACCGTCGAAGACTCCGTCTACGTCAAGGCCGGCCGCGCCGGACTGGGCATCGGCGGCAAGCTGCTCGCCGCCCTGGTCGAGCGCTGCACCGCCGCCGGCTGGCGCCAGATGCTCGCCGTCGTCGGCGACAGCCGCAACGCCGCCTCGCTCGCGCTGCACGCCAGCCAGGGCTTTCACCCCGTCGGCACCCTGCGGTCCGTGGGCCACAAACACGGCGAATGGCGCGACACCGTCCTCATGCAGCGCAGCCTCGGCGAAGGCGACACCACGCCCCCGCAACGCCCATGATCCGCCCCCGCGCCGTCATTTGCCTGGGTTTGACCCAGCTCGTCGGCTGGGGCGTCACCTTCTATCTCATCGGCGCGCTCGGCCCGGCCATGACCGCCGACCTGGGCTGGAGCACCGCCACCATTTACGGCGGCTTCTCCGCCGCCATCGTCGTCATGGCCCTGGTGTCGCCCGCCGCCGGGGCCGCGGTGGACCGCTGGGGCGGCCACCTCGTCATGCCCGCAGGCGCCGCGCTGTCCGCACTCGGCTGCGCCCTCCTCGCCATCACGCACTCGCACACGCTCTACTTCACCGCCTGGGCCGCGCTCGGCGTCGGCATGCGCCTGTGCCTGTACGACGCCGCCTTCGCCACGCTGGCCCGCGCCGCCGGCCCCGCCGCGCGCCGGCCCATGTCCCAGATCACCTTGTTCGGCGGCCTCGCATCCACCGTCATGTGGCCCGTCGGACACTTCCTGGCCGAATGGCTGGGCTGGCGCGGCGCCGCCTGGTGCTACGCCGCCCTCGCCCTCGCCACCATCCCCCTCCACCTGGCCCTGCCCCGCCGCCGCTACGCCGCGTCCACCACCGACCCTGGCAGGACCTCCACCGGCCTCACCCGCACCGCCGCCGAACGCCGCCTGGCCGGCACCCTCTACGCCGTCATGGCGATGCTGACCAACTTCCTGGCAGCCGGAAACGCCGCGCACCTTTTCTCGCTGCTGACCGGCCTGGGCCTGGCCACCGCTGCCGCCGTTACCGTTGCCGCCCTTTGGGGCATCGGCCAATTCGCCGGCCGCTTAGGCGACGTCCTCGTCGGCGCCCGGCTGCATCCGCTGACGCTCAACCTGGCAGTGGCCCTGGCCCTCCCGCTGTGCTTCCTGCTCGCCCTCGTGCCCGGCGGCAACCTTTACGCCACCGCCGCCTACACCCTGCTCTACGGCGCCTGCAACGGCCTCATGACGATCACCCGCGGCACGCTGCCGCTGGCGCTGTTTGACTTCCGCAGCTACGGCGCGCTGGTTGGCGCGTTGTTGATCCCCAGCTTTCTGCTCACTGCTGCGGCGCCTGTTGCGTATGCGTTCGTTATTGAATGGCAGGGCGCGAAAGCAGCAATGATGGTGTCCGCCGCGCTGGCCGCGGTGATTGCGGCTGCGGCGGTGATGTTGAGATGGACGTTCATCGGGCGCGTGAAAGAGGCTGCGGTATCGGCGGCCGTCGCGCCTAAGATTGCGCCGGCGGCGCGGGATGGTGTTTGAGCGGTGGCGTTCTTGGGACGGTGTCAGACACCCAGGTGGCGGTGGCGCTGGATGGGCCGGCGATTCTGTAGGGTGTCAGACACCTCGAGCAAGGTCGCGCCCGCAGCGCTCAAGGGCCGGTGTCAGACACCCAGGTGGCGGTGGCGCTGGATGGGCCGGCGATTCTGTAGGG
>NZ_DAMCTG010000082.1:23809-24282 GCF_032113835.1 Achromobacter sp.
CACCTCGAGCAAGGTCGCGCCCGCAGCGCTCAAGGGCCGGTGTCAGACACCCAGGCGGCGGTGGCGCTAGATGGGCCGGCGATTCTGTAGGGTGTCAGACACCTCGAGCAAGGTCGCGCCCGCGGCGCACAAGGGCCGGTGTCAGACACCCGGGCGGCGGTGGCGATAGATGGGCGGGCGTTTCTGCAGGGTGTCAGACACCTCGAGTGGTTCTGGGCGGTGACAGACACCCAAACACAGCGGAGCCACGCGCGAAGCGCCATCACCAAACGCAAGACACCGCGTAAGCCCCGCCAGGCCGCCCGCGCGGCCGTCGCGGGGCGGGCCCCGCAAGATGCTTCAAACCCACGCAGACGCCGGCAAGAACCTCAAGAACCCCGCCCGCCGCAGCGACCGGCAAGCTCAATCCACCGCAGCCCGGCGCGTCGTCGGCCTGGGGTGCGCGGGGCGTGTAGATGCGCCCGAGGGAATCT
>NZ_DAMCTG010000083.1:0-10359 GCF_032113835.1 Achromobacter sp.
GTACGTCGCCCAGTCGCCCGCCTCCGCCATGACCGGCTGGCTGGCCGAGGACGAAGCGCCAAGCAACTTCACCATCGACCAGGACACCGAGCTGCGCTCGTCCGGCCAAAGCGGCGCGGCCAGGCGCAGAAGCTGCATGCACGGAGGGACGTAGCATGACGACCGAAGCCGTACGCGTCCCCCCGCATTCCGTCGACGCCGAGCAGGGCGTGATTGGCGGCCTGCTGCTGGATAACCGCGCATGGGACCGCCTGGCGACCTGTTGAGCGCGGAGGACTTCTACCGCCACGAACGTCAGCGAGATCGCGTACCAGAAGCTGCTGCCGACGGTCCGCGAGAACGATTCCCAGGTCTGGCTGACCTGGAACCCGGAACTGGATGGAAGCCCGACCGACCTGCGTTTCGTCAAGAGCCCGCCGCCGAACTCTAAGCTCGTCGAGCTGAACTACACGGATAACCCGTGGTTCCCCGATGTGCTGGAGCAGGAGCGCCCCAACGACCGGGAACGCCTGGACGACCAGACATACGCCTGGATCTGGGATAGCGCGTACCGCGAGAACAGCGAGGCGCAGATTCTGGCAGGCAAGTACCGAGTGGCGGAGTTCGATCCTGCTGCTGGCTGGGATGGACCGTACTTCGGTCTGGACTCGGGCTTTAGCCATCCGCTACGTCAAGCACTCCATCGACGCCGACGACGTGCGTCGTCAAGATCATTGATCGGCGGCAGGTCTTGCGCTTCTACCTCTGGTCCGTCAAGCAGCGCGAAAACTACATGACGATGGGATGCGCAGCGATGTTCACCTATCTGACCGGGTTTCGCTCGTCGGAGGCTCGCCCGTTTCTCAAGACGGGCCTCACACTTGAAGGCGTGACCGTCTTGTCCACCAAGCGGAAGAAGGGCCATGTCGAGGTTTTGAAGGTGCGCGAGTGGTCGAAGCGACTGCGCGTAGTGGTGGCCCGGGCACTTGACCGCAAGAACACCAGCAGTCCTTACCTATTCGCGCCGACGAAGCGCTCAGATTCGTACACGAGGCATGGCTGGGCATCTAGCTGGAAGGACGCACAACTGGCATGAATCATGTCGATTGACGAGGCCGTGTCGGAGAAGACCCTGACAGATCATCCGCTTTACTTCAATCTGCAGGATGTGCGCCCTGCGGCGATCACAACCAAGATCCAAAACCGTGACCACGATGCGTATGATTTCGCGGCCCATGCCAACCCGGCGACGACGCACAAACACTACGATAGGCGAGTGGTGAAGAAGGCCTCGGCGACGGAGTAAAGTTCTAACGTAGGCATTTTTATTCTAATGATTGCCTTGTTAATAAACTCCAACACCGCGCAATAGCTTGATTTCCCTAGCTATTCTGGCGCGGCAGGAGGGGCTCGAACCCCCGACCCCGGGCTTAGAAGGCCCGTGCTCTATCCAACTGAGCTACTGCCGCGCGGTGTGGTGACGCCCGGAACCCGTCCGGGCCGCGCATTTTACCCTGTTGCAGAAAAAGTGGGTCGCCCCAAGCGGGTCGCCCCCAGCGGGTCGCCCCAAGCGGGTCGCCCTACTCCTCGCCAATATCCGTATGCGTGGACACCCAAAGCACGATCGCATCCTCCGGGCTCAGGCTGATTACCCGGTGCCCCATGCGGCTATCTATATAGAAGCTCTCCCCCGCCTTCAGCCGGGCCGGTTCATAGAACTCGGTATAAAGCTGCACTTCCCCCTCCAGCACATACACGAACTCCTCCCCCCCATGCCGGCTCCAGTCCTGGAACTCGTCAAAGGCCCGCGCCTTGACGCGGGTATGGAACGGCATCATGCGCTTGTGCGACAGCGCGGTGCATAGCAGGCGGTGGTCGTAATACGGGGTTTCGTACTGCCGGCCTTCGCCCTGGCGGCTCAGGCTGCGGCGGCCGGTGCCCATGTGGGCGTCGGAGGCGGTGAAGAGTTCGGCCACGTCCAGGTCCAGGCCCGCGGCGATTTTGATCAGGTTGTCATAGGTGGGGGACAGCAGGCTGTTCTCAATTTTCGACAGAGTCGACGCGGACACGCCGGTGGCCTCGGCCGCCTGCTTCAGAGTCCACGCGCGCGCCTGGCGCAAGGCTCGCAGCCGTTGTGCCAATGCGCTCTGTTTGTTGCCTTGCATCTGTATACCCTGTCATGCCCGCGATTGACGCTCACGCCACCAGTCGCGCGCCTGGTAAGACCAATAAGTCAGTTGAACCGCCGCCGTGCCCAGACTCCCGCCGTTCCAGGCCAACCCGAACGGTTCGAAGAGCTTATAGCGCTGCGTGTCGCCGGTGATTGCCTCGGCCACGACGCGTCCGCCTACGGACGTGGTGTTCATGCCGTGTCCGCCGAACGCGGTGCAATACCAGACATTCGGACCCAGCAGGCCGATCTGCGGCATCAGGTGCCGCGCGTAGGCCATGCGTCCCGACCACGCTGCCTCCACGCGCACCCCTTGCAATTGGGGGTAGACGCTGAGCAATTCGCGGCGCAGGGACTCGGCCAGATCGGGCGGGTCGTCGACACGGGTGGTGATTCTACTGCCCCAGCCGATGCGGCCGCCATCCAGGACGCGGTAATAGTTGCCGGCGCGCCGGTCGTCGCCGATGGCGGCGTTGCTGCGGATGGCTTCCCGCACGCGGTCGCCCAGTGGTTCGGTCAGCATGATGTAGGTGGCAATCGGCAGCATTGCGCGGCGCAGGGCGGGCACGACGTCGCCGGTGTAGCCGCCGGTGGCCAGCACCACGGTGGCGGCGTCGATCTGGCCTTGCTCGGTCTTCAGATGCTTGACCGCGCCGTCCAGCGTGGCCTGCACGACGGGCGAATCTTCGTGGATGCGCACGCCCAGCCGCACGCACTCGCGGGCCAGCGCGCGCGCGTAATTCAGCGGATGGAAGTGGAAGGACGAGGGGTCTTCGATGCCCTGGTGATAAACGTCCGACACCAGCCGTTCGCGGACCTGGCTGCGCGAGAGCAGCCGCACGTCACGCCCGAAGTCGCGCTGCTGGCTGTCGCACCACTGACGGAGCGCATTGGTGGCCTCGTAACGCACGACGCGCAGACGGCCGTCGACTTTGTGGGCGTCGGCGATGCGCAGGTCGCGGATGTTGTCGCGGATGATTTCGACGCCTTCCATCGACAGCCGGTAGAGCTGGCGGAAGTGGTCTTCGTCGACGTGCTTGCGGATGGCGTCGGCGCCCGCGGAGAACGCCGGCGACACCGAGCCGCCGTTGCGGCCCGACGCGCCCCACGCAATGCGCTTGGCTTCCAGCAGCGTGACGTTGCGGCCTCGCCGGGCCAGTTCCAGCGCGGTGGACAGGCCGGCCAGCCCCGCCCCGATCACGCAGACGTCGGCGCTGGCCGCGCCCGCCAGCGGCGGATAGTAGGTGTCGCCGTCGGCGAGCGTGCGCTTGTAATAGGTGTCGATGTACTCGGAGACCATGGTGTCCGCTCAGTGCAGGCCCGCGCCTTGCAGGCCCCCGGTCAGGCGCTTTTCCAGCCAGTTGGCCAGGCGCAGGAGCGGGTAGCAGTAGATGAAGTAGATGGCGGCGATCATGCCGTAGATGAACAGCGATTTGGCCGGGAAGGTGATGATGAAGACTTCGCCCTGACGGGTCAGTTCGGTGATGCCGACCACGGACAGGATGGCGGTGCTTTTGATCAGCATGACGTAGACGCCGCTCATGGGCTGCACGATCAGGCGCATGGCCTGCGGCAGGATCACCAGCCACAGAATCTGCAAGGGCCGCAGGCCCAGCGTCATCGCGCCTTCGGTCTGGCCGCGCGGCACGGCCTGGATGGCGCCCATGACGATTTCCGCCACGTAGCAGGACGTGTACACCGACAGCGCCACGAAAGCCGCCGTGCCGGAATCCCAGTGCAGCAGTTCGATGCCGGAGCTGGGAAGCACGAAGTAGAAGATGTAGAGCTGCACCAGAAACGGCGTGCCGCGCAGGATGTGGATGTACAGGCCCAGAAGCTGATGCACCCCGCGGATGCGGTAGCTGCGGATCACGCCGATCACAAAGCCCAGCAGCGATCCGGCAATGATGGCCACGAAGGAAATCTTCAGCGTCTCCCAGAAGCCCTTGAGCAGAAAGGGCAGCACGACGCCGGCGGTGGACAGATAGGATTCCAGCATGATTACCTCGCGTTCCAGGCCGGGCCGGCCAGCCACAGGCTTACACCCTTGGACAGCAGCAGCATGACGCAATAGATCAGCAGATAGCCCGCCGCGATGGTCAGGAAGGCTTCGTTGGGCACGATGCGTTCGCTGTTCATCTGCACGCCCGCGGCAACCAGTTCAAAGACCGTGATCAGCGACAGCAGCGAGGTGTCCTTGATCAGCACGGCGGTCTGGCCCAACAGTGGCGGCAGCGTGTTGGCGAAGGCTTGCGGCAGCACCACGTAGCGCAGGCGCTGGTGGTAGTTCATGCCGCAGGCCTTGGCGCCTTCGATCTGGCCGCGCGGCACGGACTCGATGCCGACGCGGATGATTTCGCTCATGTAGGCCGCGTGGTGCACGGTCATGGCGAGAATGCCCAGCACCATCTCGCTCCAGCCCTTGGCGCCTGGCACAAGATAAGGCACCGCGTAATAGACCAGGTAGATCTGCACGAGCAGCGGCGTGGAGCGCACGAATTGCACATAAGCCGCCACGGGGCGCCACACCGCGCCGCGGGACGACATATGGGCAAGCGCCAGCGGAACCCCGGCCAGCACCGACAGCACCAGGCTTGCGCCCGCCGCGATCAGGGTATTGGCCAGGCCTTCGGCAAATTGGCCCGTGTACTGGCTGACGATGCGCCAGTTATAGAAATCGATCAACCAGTCCATGGGCGGTCCCGTCTCCGATCAGTGGTCGTTCTTCCAATCGGTG
This sequence comes from Achromobacter sp., assembly GCF_032113835.1. Taxonomy (GTDB): domain Bacteria; phylum Pseudomonadota; class Gammaproteobacteria; order Burkholderiales; family Burkholderiaceae_B; genus Achromobacter. The sequence goes on from NZ_DAMCTG010000083.1 coordinate 4,887, forward strand.
GAATACCAGTACTGGACCAGTTCCGGCAGCGTGTTGTCGGCGGTCTTGAGCGTCTGCCAGTTGTCCAGCCAGAACTTCAGGCGGAATGCGTTGGGGCCGACGGCGAAGGCCAGCGGCTCGCGCACCATGACGCCTTCCAGCACCCGCAGGTTGCCGAAGTCGACGAGGAACTGGTTGGCGGTGGACAGCGACATGATGCCGGCATCCAATCGGCCGCTGGACAGCGCCTGGCCGACCGGTGCGCTGCCGCCCGAGAACTCCTTGAGCGTGGCCGTGGGCAGCATCTTCTTGCCGACTTCGGCGTAGGTGCTGGCGCCCAGCGCGCCGACGGTGACGCCGGACTTGTTCAGTTCGGCGAAGTTCTTGTACGGGGAATCCTTGGGCACCACGGCGACGGTGTCGGCGTAGAACATGGGCAGCGAGAACAACACTTGCGCGGCGCGCTGCGGCGTGGGCGTCATGTCGGCGGCCACCATGTCGGCCTTGCCCGACAGCAGCGCGGGCAAGAGGCCCTTCCATTCGTAATCCTGCAGCACCAGCTTCACGCCCAGGTCATCGGCCATGCGCTTGGCGACTTCCACGGCCAGCCCCGTGCGCTTGCCCGTCTTGTCCATGAAGCTCATCAGCGGCCCGGATGTCTGCACCGCCACGCGCAATTCCCCGCGCTTGATGATGTCGGAAAGCTCGTCCGCCTGTGCCGGCAGGGCCACGGTGGCGGCCGCCAGGGCGACGCTGGCCACGCCCAGCCATTGTTTGATTTTCAGCATTGCTAACCCCTTTGGTGATTGGACCCATATCGTTCCGGGCAAGGCACATCGCGCCGGCAGCGCCCGGATAAGCCGGACCGGCGGGACTACAGAATCTTTTCCAGGAAGGCGCGGGTGCGCGCCTCTTTGGGATGGCCGAACACTTCGTCGGGCGTTCCCATCTCCACGATGCGGCCGGCGTCCATGAAGAGCGCGCGGTCGCCGACGTCGCGGGCGAAGCCCATTTCGTGCGTCACCACCGCCATCGTCATGCCGTCGCGCGCCAGCGCGCGCATCAATTCAAGAATGCCGCCCACCGTTTCCGGATCGAGCGCCGACGTGGCCTCGTCGAACAGCATCAGTTGCGGGTCCATCGCCAGCGCGCGCGCGATCGCGACGCGCTGCTGCTGGCCGCCGGACAACTGGCTGGGATAACGGTCGCCGAATTCCGCCATGCCGACGCGGCCCAGGAGGTCGCGGGCGTAGCGTTCGGCATCGGCACGGCTGCGGCCGCGCACCACGCGCTGGGGTAGCGCCACGTTGTCGAGCGCAGTACGGTGCTGGAACAGGTTGAAGTGCTGGAACACCATGCCGACGTCGGTGCGCCAGCGGTTGACGTCGGTGGCCGGATCCGTGAGCGACACGCCATTGACGCGGATCGTGCCGCTGTCGATGCTTTCCAGGCCGTTCAGGGTGCGCAGCAAGGTGCTCTTGCCCGAACCGGACGGACCGACCACCACCATCACCTCGCCACGCTCGAGCTGGCAATCGATGCCGTCCAGCGCCAGATGCGGGGGATGCCCGTCGCGTTGATAGGTCTTTTTGACTGCCTGAACAACGAGCAATGATTCCGCCACGAATTCACCTTCAGGTGGACTGCGCCTCAAAAATATTTCGCATTTCACGTCATAGTTTCGTATAGTAAATTTTTTTCCAGAATCGCCACTTAGGCATAACCCTTAAGCGAAGACGCTGACTTCGCGAGGCATCGAAGGAACCGGCATGGACACTCCTCAAGACATCCTGCGCAATCTCGGACTCAATTCCAGTGCGCTCACCGGCGGCACCCTGATCGCCCGCAGCCCGATCGACGGCGCCGAACTGGCGCAGGTGCATGAGCACACGGTGGCCCAGGCCCACGCCGCCATCACCCGCGCGCGGCAGGCCAGCCTGGCATGGCGTGACGTCCCCGCCCCGCGCCGCGGCGAACTGATCCGCCTGCTTGGCGAAACCCTGCGACAGCACAAGCAGGAACTCGGCCGCCTCGTCAGCCTGGAAGCCGGCAAGATCCTTGCCGAGGGCGAAGGCGAAGTGCAGGAAATGATCGACATCTGCGACTTCGCCGTCGGCCTGTCGCGCCAGCTCTACGGTCTGACCATCGCCTCCGAGCGCCCCGGCCACCGCATGATGGAAACGTGGCATCCGCTGGGCGTCGTCGGCGTCATCAGCGCCTTCAACTTCCCCGTCGCCGTCTGGTCCTGGAACGCCGCGCTGGCGCTCGTGTGCGGCAACGCCGTCGTGTGGAAGCCCTCGGAAAAGACCCCGCTCACCGCCCTTGCCTGCCAGGCCCTGTTCGCGCAGGCCGTGCAGCGCTTCGGCGACGCCCCCGCCGGCCTGTCCGAAGTCCTGATCGGCGGCCGCGAGGTCGGCGAGGCCCTGGTCGACTCGCACACCGTCGCGCTGGTGTCCGCCACCGGCTCCACCCGCATGGGCCGCCAGGTCGGCCCGCGCGTCGCGCAACGCTTCGGCCGCGTCCTGCTTGAACTGGGCGGCAACAATGCCATCATCGTCGGCCCCACCGCCGACCTCGACATGGCCGCCCGCGGCATCGTCTTCGGCGCCATCGGCACCGCCGGCCAGCGCTGCACCACCACCCGCCGACTCATCGTCCACGAAAGCGTCGCCGAGGAACTGGTCCAGCGCCTGCACAAGGCCTACGCCAGCGCTCCCATCGGCAATCCGCTCGACAGCGGCAACCTCGTCGGCCCCCTGATCGACCGCGCCTCCTTCGACGCCATGCAGGCCGCGCTGACGGCCGCCCGCGAACAGGGCGGCAAGGTCACCGGCGGCGAACGCGTCCTGGCCGACCAATACCCCGACGCCTGGTACGTGCGCCCCGCCATCGCCGAAATGCCCGGCCAGACCGACGTCGTCTGCCACGAAACCTTCGCGCCCATTCTGTACGTCATGCGCTACAAGGACTTCGGCGACGCCCTCGCCATGCAGAACGGCGTGCCGCAAGGCCTGTCGTCCGCCATCTTCACCAACGACCTGCGCGAAGCCGAAACCTTCCTGTCGGCAGCCGGCTCCGACTGCGGCATCGCCAACGTCAACATCGGCACCTCCGGCGCAGAAATCGGCGGCGCCTTCGGTGGTGAAAAGGAAACCGGCGGCGGGCGCGAATCGGGTTCGGATTCGTGGCGCAACTACATGCGACGCGCGACCAACACCATCAACTACTCGCGGAATCTGCCGCTGGCGCAGGGGATCAAATTCGGCGAGTGACAGCCGTCACCGGCAGTGCACGGGGCTTGCCGAAAGCCCTCTGCGAGCCACGGCGCGGGCCCACAATAGCCCTCTCCCCACGCCGGCAGACCCTCCATAAAAAAGCCCCGCGCGTTGTCGACAACGCACGGGGTTTTCGCATTTCTTACAGCCCATACATACGATTAGTCTGACTTACAAACTGTTGCCAGGGACGGTGCTACATTGCCTGATCACAAAAATCAGATACATCCTCAATGACCTCCCGCCGTCCTTTTCACCGCTCCATCACCCCCCGCCTCCTTGCCGCCGCCCTGGCCTTGGGCGCGGCCGGCTCCGCCGCGGCAGGCGTGTCATACCGGCTGGACCGCCCCTCCGCGGCGCCCGGCGAAACCGTCACCATCGAGGCCGTGTTCTTCAACGAAGGCGGCTCGCGCGTCGACTGGCAGGCCCCGCCTGAACTCGTCCTGCAATGGCGCAGCCCCGACGGCCAGATCGTCCGCAGCCTCGCCAAACTGAAAACCGGCCGCGACAACTACAGCGTGCCCGTCAACAACTTCGCGCGCATGTCCTGGTCCGCCGAAGTGCCCGCCACCGCACGTGGCCTGCAAGCCGTCTCCATCGAAGGCCAACCGTCCATGATGGCGCTCGACGCCACCGGCCGCGACAGCGGCACCCTCGCGACCACGCCCGCCCAGACACCCGTCGTCGACGCCCGCAGCGGCCAACCCGTCCCGGCCGCCGCCGTCGCCGCCGCAGGCGCCTCACCCGAAGCCGGCCCCGCCCCCGCCGCCACGATCGAACCCACCGTAGAACAAGCCGCCTTCGACAAATTCCGAAGCGCCTTCTCCGCCTACAAGCCCGTCTACTTCGCCGTCGGCACCCGCGGCCTCACCACCGCCCGCTTCCAGATCAGCGCCAAATACCGCCTGATCAGCCCGCGCGGTGGCGAGGACACCTGGCACGATGATTTCTACCTGGGCTACACGCAGACTTCGCTGTGGGACCTGGAAAGCGACTCCAAGCCCTTCATCGACACCACGTTCAACCCCAGCGTCTTCTGGATGTCCGACGACATCTGGAAGTCCGAGAACCAGAACTGGCGCTTCGGCATGAACACCGGCGTCGAACACGCCTCCAACGGCAAGGACGGCGAAGACTCTCGATCGCTCAACGACGGCTACATCGAGCCGCGTTTCCACTACCGCTTCGACAGCGGAAGCACCCTCACCTTCGCCCCCAAGGTCAAGGCCTACTTCGCCGTCGCCAGCGAAAACAGCGACTACTCCGCCTACGCCGGCCACGTCGACTGGCAATTGCGCTGGGCGCAGGACAACGGCGCCGTTGTCTCGGCGATGTACCGCCAGGGAGATCAGAAGCGCCGCACGACGCAGCTGGATTTCGCGTGGCCGCTACGCCGCACGTTCTTGAATTGGAACGGGTATCTGCATTTGCAGTATTTCAACGGCTACGGCGAGACGCTGCTGGGGTACAACCAGCGCAACGAAAGCCAGTTCCGCGTGGGGTTGTCGCTGATTCCGTAAGGGTTCAACGCGGTACGCAAGCGTCAAATGAAAATCGCCGGCCTTGAACGCCGGCGATTTGCTTTACGCGCACTCGATGTGGCAGGCCTTCGTCGGCGGGCCGGTGTCAGACACCCGGGTGACAGGGGCGGTAGGTTGTGGCGTTGGTGCAACGGGTGTCAGACACCTGGGATTGAGCTTGTGGTGACGACGCAACTGGTGTCTGACACCAGGGGATTGATGCGGGTACTCAATGTGGCTGCCCTCCGTCGGCGGGACGGTGTCAGACACCCGGGTAGCAGGGCGTCAGCTTGTGGCGGCGGCGCAACGGGCGTCAGACACCTTGGTTTTAAGCCGCCGACGCAAGACACCCGAACGCCAGATAAGGCCGCCCGCGCGGCCGACATCTGGCAGCCCCGCAAGATCTTCCGGCCACCAACAGACCTACAGAAGCAGGCCAAGCAAGCCGCCCTCCCCGCCGATCGCCCGACCTCATACGACGCAGCCCGGTGCGGCGGCGGCCTGGGTGCGCGGGGCGTGTAGATGCGCCCGAGGGAATCCGAAGGAGTCGCCGAAGGCGAGGACGAGGATGACAACGGGGCAGTCCGGAGCGAAGGCTCCGGACCGCAATCGTAGCCCCGCGCACCCAGGCCGCCGCCGCACCGGGCGTCTAAAGAACCAGCTCCCGTCGCCACCGCACCGGGCGTCTAAAGAACCAGC
>NZ_DAMCTG010000083.1:10459-24208 GCF_032113835.1 Achromobacter sp.
ACCCGTCGCCACCGCACCAGGCGTCTAAAGAACCAGCACCCGTCGCCACCGCACCAGGCGTCTAAAGAACCAGCACCCGTCGCCACCGCACCGGGCGCCTAAAGAACCCGCACCGAACCCACACCGGACTTCCTAAGAGCCCTCTCCGCAACCACACCTACCTCATCCCATAACGAAGAAGGGATTTCCCTCAATCCCCCCGCAACTCCCGACCCGTCCCGTAAACTCCGCGCAAAAGCGCAGCCAAGATTCGCGCACCAAGGGGATCCGGGGCACCCCCCCGGCAGATTCAACAAGCACCAGGCCATTCATGTTCGCCGACCTGAAGCACCTCTCGCACCACGCCGCCTGGCGCCGTCAGCTTGAAATGCTGCTGGAATCCGCCGGCGAAGGCATCTACGGCATCGACTTGCGCGGCAGGTGCATCTTCATCAACAGCGCCGGCGCCGACATGCTCGGCTACTCCCCCGACGAGCTGGTAGGCCGCAACATGCACTACCTCATCCACCACTCCCACGCCGACCGCACCCTGATGCCCGTCCACGACTGCCGCATCTTCAAAGCCTTCCGCGACGGCCGAGGCGAACGCGCCGACGACGAAGTGCTCTGGCGGCGTGACGGCAGCTGCTTCGACGCCCAATACGCCTCGTACCCCATCCGCAACGACCAGGAAGTCGTAGGCGCCGTCGTCACCTTCTCCGACATCACCGCCCGCAAAGGCATCGAACGCGAACTGCAGAACACTCAGGCCCTGCTCGAACGCCGCGTCGGCGAACGCACCGCTGAACTCAGCGCCGCCCACGACTCCCTGCGCCGCCTCTCCTCCCACTTGAGCACCCTGCGCGAAGAAGAACGCGCCCACATCGCCCGCAACATCCACGACGATCTAGGCGCCTCCTTCACCGCCCTGCAGCTCGACTTGAACTGGCTGCGCCGCCAGCTAAGCGCCACCCCCGCCCTACAGGCGCACCTCGACCGCATGCTCGACGTCACGCAGACCGCCATGGGCGCCACCCGCCGCATCCTCAACGACCTGCGCCCCGTCGTCCTCGACCACCTGGGCCTCTGGGCCGCCCTCGAAGCCCTGCTGCAAGACCTGCAAACCCGCAGCGGCCTGCAATGCCGCTACCTCTGCCCCCCCGACACCGAAAGCCTGCGCCTCGACCGCAACGCCGAAATCGCCATCTACCGCATCGTCCAGGAACTGCTTACCAACGTGCAGCGGCACGCCCGCGCCCGCAGCGTCAGCGTCAGCGCCGTCTGGGGCGCCGACGGCCTCGTCCTCACCGTTGAAGACGACGGCGTCGGCATGCAGTTGCCCGAAGACCGGCACACCTTCGGCATCCTCGGCATGCGCGAACGCGCCCGCGCCATCGGCGGCGACCTTGCGCTCGACAGCGCCCCCGGCGCCGGCATGCGCGCCCGCCTGCGCCTCAACCCCCTGGCGGCATAACGGAAACCAAACCATGCCCCTGAACCTGCTCATCGTCGACGACCACCTCATCATCCGCCGCGGCCTCGCCCGCATCCTCGAAGAAGACCCGCGCGTCGCCCTCGTCCACGAAGCCGCCGACGGCCCTGCCGCCCTGCGCGCCCTGCGCCAAGCGCATTACGACGCCATCGTCCTGGACGTCGCCCTCGGCGAACGCGACGGCCTCGATGTCCTGAAAAGCGTCCGCGCCGACCACCCCGCGCTCGGCGTCGTCATGCTGTCCGTCTACCCCGAATCCCAGTTTGCCGTCCGCGCCCTGCGCGCCGGCGCCCACGCCTACCTCAACAAAGGCTGCGAGCCCGAAGAACTGCTGGCCGCGCTGACCAACGCCGCCGCGGGCAAGATGTACGTCACGCCCACCGTCGCCGAACTGCTCGCCCACACCGTCCGCCAGGACAGCTCCCGCCCGCCGCACGAGCTCCTGTCCAACCGCGAATTCCAGGTGCTGCAACTGCTCGTCGCCGGCCGCTCCGTCTCGGCCATCGGCGAACAGCTCGCCCTGTCCGTCAACACCATCTCGACCTACCGTAGCCGCATCTTCGAAAAGCTCAACGTCCGCACCCTCGTGGAACTGGTCTCCTACGCCAACACGCACCAGTTGGGTGCGATCTGAGCGCATCCGCACTACCGCGGCGCACCGCGCGCACCACGTAGTAAGTCCCCTACACGCGTATCGTTGAACCGGCGATACCGGCTGCCGCGGCGCAGCCCCATGATGGCTCCATTCCCGATCGAAGGAGCCACCATGTCCCTCTTCAGCAACCCGTTCGACGCCAACAGCCGCCTTGCCTGCGGCTGCGGCCGCCACGCGTCCCAGGCCGAACACGAGCGCGCCGCCCTGAATGGCGACACCGCCAGCAACGCCGTCGAACAGGCCGTCATGCGCGCCCTGTTCCCGCAGGACGCGCTGCGCCGCCGCTTCCTTCGCGCCGTCGGCAGCGGCACCGCCATGGCCGCCATTGCCTCGATCTTTCCGCTGGCCGCCGCCAAGGAAGCCTTTGCGCAGACCGCCGGCCCGCTCGAAAAGCAGAAACTCAAGGTCGGCTTCATCCCCATCACCTGCGCCACGCCCATCATCATGGCGCACCCCATGGGCTTCTACGGCAAGCAGGGCCTGGACGTCGAAGTCGTCAAGACCGCCGGCTGGGCCCTCATCCGCGACAAGGCCATGTCCGGTGAATACGACGCCGCCCACATGCTGTCGCCCATGCCGCTTGCGATTTCGATGGGCGTCGGCGCCAGCCGCGCCGTGCCATGGACCATGCCCGCCGTCGAAAACATCAACGGCCAGGCCATCACGCTGTCCATGAAGCACAAGGACCGGCGCGACCCGAAGGACTGGAAGGGCTTCAAGTTCGCCGTCCCCTTCGACTACTCCATGCACAACTACCTGTTGCGCTACTACCTGGCCGAGCACGGCCTGGATCCCGACACCGACGTCCAGATCCGCTCCGTGCCGCCCCCCGAGATGGTGGCCAACCTGCGCGCCGACAACATCGACGGCTTCCTGGCGCCCGACCCCGTCAACCAGCGCGCGGTCTACGACGGCGTCGGCTTCATTCACACCTTGTCCAAGGCCATCTGGGACGGCCATCCCTGCTGCGCGTTCTCCGCCAGCAAGGAATTCGTCACCACCATGCCCAACACCTACCAGGCCCTGCTCAAAGCCATCATCGAGGCCACCGCCTACGCCCGCAATCCCGCCAACCGCAAGGAAATCGCCACCGCCATCGCCGCGCCCAACTACCTGAACCAGCCCGTCACGGTCGTCGAACAGGTGCTGACCGGCACCTACGCCGACGGGTTGGGCAAGGTGATCACCGATCCCAACCGCATCGACTTCGATCCCATGCCGTGGCAGTCGTTCGCCGTGTGGATCCTGACGCAGATGAAGCGCTGGGGCCAGGTCAAGGGCGACGTCGATTATCAGAAGATCGCCAGCGACGTCTTCCTGGCGACCGACGCCGTGCGCCTGATGCGCGAAGCCGGGCTGACCCCGCCCGCGGAGACCGGCAAGACCTTCAGCGTCATGGGCAAGCCCTTTGACCCGAGCCAGCCCGAGGCCTACCTCGCCAGCTTCAAGATCCGGAGGACCTGATGGGGTCCGTGCAACACTGGCGGGCCACGTTCCTGTCCATCGCCCTGTTCCTGGCGTTCCTGCTGCTCTGGCACGCCGCCACCCGCCCCGACGCGGGCGAGGCGACGGTGGACCCGGCCTACGCCGCGCTGGTCGGCAATGCCGCGGCCAGCGGGTCCAAGACGCCGTTTCCGGGTCCCGCCGAAGTCGGCGCGCAGCTGTGGCAGCACCTGAAGGATCCCTTCTATGACCGCGGGCCGAACGACAAAGGCATCGGCATCCAGCTGGGCTACTCCGTCGCGCGGGTGCTGACGGGCTTCGGCCTGGCAGCGCTGGTCGCGATACCGCTGGGGTTCCTGATCGGCATGTCGCGCACCGTGTACCGCGCGTTCGATCCCTTCATCCAGGTGCTCAAGCCGATTTCGCCGCTGGCGTGGATGCCGCTGGCGCTCTACACGATCAAGGACGCCAACACCTCCGCCGTCTTCGTGATCTTCATCTGCTCGCTGTGGCCCATGCTGGTGAACACCGCGTTCGGCGTGGGCGCCGTGCGGCAGGACTGGCTGAACGTGGCGCGCACGCTGGAAGTGTCGCGGCTGCGCACGGCGCTGCAGGTCATCCTGCCTGCCGCGGCGCCCACCATCATGACGGGCATGCGCATCTCGGTCGGCATCGCGTGGCTGGTCATCGTGGCGGCCGAGATGCTGATCGGCGGCACCGGCATCGGCTACTTCGTCTGGAACGAGTGGAACAACCTGTCCATCTCCAACATCATCTGCGCGATCTTCTTCATCGGCCTGATCGGCATGCTGCTGGACAACCTGCTGGCGCGCGCCGCCCGGCTGGTGAGCTATCGGGAGTAACGCGCATGAGCCAATCTTTCCTGCAGGTCCAAGGGCTGGGCAAGCGTTACGCCGGACGCGATGGCCGTCCGCAGCCGCCCGTGTTCGAGAACATCGACTTCCAGATCGACAAGGGCCAGTTCGTCTGCGTCATCGGCCACTCCGGCTGCGGCAAGACCACCATCCTGAACGTGCTGGCCGGCATCGACGACAGCAACGAAGGCATCGTCATCATGGACGGCCGCGAGGTCGCGGGGCCGTCACTTGAACGCGGGGTCGTGTTTCAGGCGCACGCGCTGCTGCCCTGGCTGACGGCGCTGCAGAACGTGGAATTCGGCGTGCGCTCGCGCTGGCCGGCCTACAACCGCGAACAGGTCCGCACGCACAGCCAGCGCTATCTGGACATGGTTGGCCTCGGCCACGCCGCCGCCAAGAAACCCTGCGAACTGTCCGGCGGCATGAAGCAGCGCGTCGGCATCGCCCGCGCCTTTGCCATCCAGCCCAAGATGCTGCTCCTGGACGAGCCCTTTGGCGCCCTGGACGCGCTGACGCGCGGCGCCATCCAGGACGAGTTGCGCGCCATCGTCCAGGAAACGCGCCAGACCGTCTTCATGATCACGCACGACGTCGACGAAGCAATCCTGCTGTCCGACCGCATCCTGCTCATGAGCGCGGGCCCGTACGCCCGCATCGCCGAATCCGTCACCGTGGACCTGCCGCGCGACCGCACGCGCGCCAGCCTGCATCACGAATCCCGTTATTACGACATCCGTAACCATCTCGTCGACTTCCTGGTCGACAAGGCCCATCACAAGGAGTGAACCATCATGATGTCCCGCGCTGAAGTCACCGAACTCGTCGTCACCCGCAAGCTGGAAAAAAAGCTCTCGTGGGGCGCCATCGCCGAAGCCGTCGGCCAGAGCAAGGAGTGGACCACCGCCGCGCTGCTGGGCCAGATGACCATGACCGAGGAACAGGCGCTGGCCGCCGCCCGCGTGCTGGACCTGCCGGCCGACGCCGTCGTGCAACTGCAGGTTGTGCCGTACAAGGGCTCGCTGCCGACCACAGTGCCCACCGATCCGCTGATCTACCGCTTCTATGAGCTGATCAACGTCTACGGCACCACCTTCAAGGCGCTGATCAATGAAGAGTTTGGCGACGGCATCATGAGCGCCATCGACTTCAAGATGGACCTGTCGCGCGAGGCCGACCCAAAGGGCGACCGCGTGCAGATCGTGATGAGCGGCAAGTTCCTGCCGTACAAGACGTACTGATGCGGACAAGGCGGGACGGGGCCTTGGCCCTCAGACCCGCCTTAGCCTCAGCCTCAACCTTCTGCGGCCAATTCTTCCCAGCCCAGTTCGCGGGTGCGCTCCAGCGTCACCGTGACCTGGGCCGCCGCTTCGCGCACCGCCTCGACAAGCTCAAGACCGTTCAGCAGCCGCGATGCGACGCCCGCCATGAACACGTCGCCCGTGCCATGCACCGACGGCGGAATCGCAATCTCAGGATGCGTGACCACCGTGGCGTCGTCGCGCGTCACGGCCACCAGTTGCAGCGTGCCGGGCGCGGCGGCCATCGGCGCGGCGCTGGTTGCGACGATCCATTTCGGCCCGCGCGCGATGAGCTCGCGCGCCGCAGCCACCACCTCGTCCACCGATGACAGCGGCCGGCCGACCAGCAGTTCCAGTTCGAAATGATTGGGGGTCATGCCCTCGGCCAGCGGCACCAGCAGATCCCGGTACTGCGCGACCAGCCCTTCGTTCACGTACAGTCCGTCGTTGCGGTCGCCCATGACCGGGTCGATGAACACGCGCAGGTCAGGACGCGACGCGCGCACGTCCGACAGCCATTGCGCCAGCAGGTTCGCCTGCCCCGGCTGCCCCAGATACCCGCAGACCACCGCGCGCGCCACCTGGCTCACGCGCCGTTCGTTCAACCCTTGCAGCAAGCCCTCGAACCAGTCCAGCGGCACCGCCCCGCCGTGCAGCGTGGGATAGTGCGGCGTGTTGCTGAGAATGACGGTCGGCAGCGCGATCGCGCGCAGCCCCGCCTTGCGAAACACCGGCATCGCGGCGTTGTTGCCGACATAGCCGTAGACAACCTGGGATTGGATCGAGACGACGTCCACCTGCGCAGTGCGGGCGGGCAGCGCTGCGCCCAGCACGGGGGCAGCGGAAGTTGCGGTCATACGGAGTGCTCCTGGGATTGGCGTGGGGCAAGGACACGGTTGCCGCGCCGGTTGCCGGCGCGATGCGCAATATTCTAGTCCGCTGCCGCCGCGGCCCGGTCCGAAGACCGCGCCACGCGCCTCCCCCATCCCTCACTCTTCTCCCGGCCGCCAGCCGACGAGCCAGCCCGCGTCCTCCTGAACCGCGCGGGCAATGCCGGTCAAGTGCTGACCAAACGGATACGCCAGCGACGCCACGATCCGGCACTGCCCGATGCGCGGATGCGCCGCATTGAGCAGATACTGCACCCCGCCCGCGGACGACGGCACGCGAAGCAACAGGGCGTCGCCCTGCGCCAGCCAGGCGTTTCCAACCGTCCGCGTGGCCGACGTGTCGGTCCGCCAGTGGACCGGCGCCTCGACCTCGGCCACCGTCGCACGCGGCGCCTCGATCTCCAGCAGAACATAATGGCGCGGCAAGCTGCGCGGATGTTCGGCCTCGGCATGCGCCAGCCGGGCGAACACGGCCGCCGCCGGCGAGGCGTCCAGCGCCAGGACCGGCGCGCCCGCATAGTGCCAGCGGCCTGCGGGCCGGGCGCGCGGCACCAGGTCCTCGCTGTTGCTCAACCGCCAGAGCCGGATCATGAGACGTTTCCTTCGTCGATATCGATGAGCCATTGCTCGATCGCCTGCGCGTGTTGCCCGAACTGGGCCAGCAGCAGCGGCACCCTGCCATGCAGCCGCCGTTTGGGCTGGCACAGCCACAGATGGGCGAGATCGCGGTCGCCAAACACCAGCTCGGCCAGCCACGCAACCCGCAACGCCCGGTGCAACATGCGCAGGTCGGCCAGATCCAGACCACGCTCGCGGACCGCATCGTGCCGTAGCCCGCGCGCGTCCGCCGGCATCAGCGGAAACCAGTCCCGCGTGCGCGCGGCAAACGTGACGCGCAGGGCGCGCAGCAGGGCCGCCGCGCAGTGCAGGGTATTGGGCGGACCCGTCCAGCCCAGCGCCTGCTCCAGGCGTGTGTCCAGCGCGTGCGTGACCGGCTTGGACAGGATCGCGTCCGTCCCGCCGGACCGGGAGTCAGGGTGCGCGCGCGACGGCGGGCTTGGCTGACTGTCCTGTGCCGGATTGGTCCAATGCGGCATTGAGCGCCGCGCCATCGATGCTGACGGTGCCGGCATTCAACAAGCCCTCCAGATAGGCCCGCGCGGCCAGTTCCTGACGTTCGTTGCGCAGCGCCACGCGCAGCGCTTCCTTGACCTGCTCGAAAGGCGTGACGCTGGCGGCGCGCACGTCCGACAGTTTCAGGATGTGCAACCCCGCCGCCGAACGGACGGGGTCGGCCACCTGGCCGGCCTTCAGCTTTTCGACCACCGGACGCATTTCGGGCGTCAACTGCGCCAACGGCGCGTAGCCGATGTCGCCGCCCTGCTCGCGGGTGGTGGCGTCGCGCGAATACTCGCGCGCCAGCGCCGCGAAATCGCCCTTGGGCGCCTGCGCGCGCTTGACCAGGTCCTGCGCCTGCTTGCGGGCAGCGGCCAGCGCCTGATCGTCGCCCGGGGCGACGGGCAGGAAGATCTGGCTGATCCGGTACATCGCCGGTTGCGTCAGTTGGGGCTTGGCACGCTCGTAGGCGTCCTGCAGGTCCGCCGCGGCGGGGTAGTCGTCGGGCGCGCGGCTGACGGATTCCAGATACGTCTGCATCACGATCCGCTCTTGCGCGGCCTGGAAGGCGCGTTGCAGCTCTGGTTTGTCCTGCCAGCCCTGCGCGCGCGCCTGTGCGACCAGCGCCTTCTCGGCCAGGCGGGCGCGCAGCCACTGCTCCAGCGCCGCACGGTTGTCCTTCATCTGCGCCAGCGTCTGCGGCGGCAGCATGTCCAGCTGACGCAGCAACTCGTCACGGTCCACCTGCACGGCGCCCAGCGTCGCGACCGCCGGGCCCTTGGCCGGCGCGGCGGCGGCGCCGCCTGCCGGGACGGCGCCGGTCTTGGATGCGGCAGGCGATCCCGCGGCAGGCGAACCCGCGGCGGGCGAACCCGCGGCGGGCTTCGCGGCCGCCGCGGCCGCCGCGGCCGCGGCCGTTTCGCTGCTTTGCGCATCCTTGCCGCCAATCAGCGCCACCGCGCCGGCCAGCACGGCGATGGTCAGTACTGCCCCGGCCGCGCGCAGCGTGGCGGGAGATTTCAGGATCGTGGTCATGGTTGGAACCTTTGCATCACATGGAACTGCCGGGACCGTGCCCGGCAGGCCCCTCGCGGGGCGGTCTCCGTGTTTCTCAGCGCGCCGCTTCTTCAGACACGGCGTCCGCGACGGCGGCGTCTTCCTCACGCGCCTCGGCCACACCGGCGGAGGCTTCGTCAGCCGACTGCCCCGTGGCGTTGGCGCGCAGGAACAGCAGGAACTCCTGCAGCAGGCGGTCCCACAGTTCGGTCGTGGCGCGGAGGTACGTCTCCGAAACGCCGCCGGCCACGATCACGTCCAGCTCCAGCACAAGGAAGACGCCCTGCACAGACAGACGCGCAAAGCGCTTCTCCACGTTCCAGCGCTCGGCCAGGCCTTCCGGCAGCTGGCCTTGCACGCGCAGCGCGCAGCTCATCGTGTAGTCCAGATACTGGCCTTCGTCTTGGGCGGGATTGCCCATGCGGGCGGCAAAGCCCACGCCCTGGCTGGCGCTGAGCAACTGCACCATGCCGTTCTGTTCGGACAGCGTCACGCGGTAGCCCTGCGCTTGCAGCAGGTCTTGAAGGCGCGCGGCGTTCACGTCGAGGATCAGGCTGGATTCGGTCATTGCGGTATTCCTGGAATAAAAAGTGAAACTGTCTTGTCAGATTACGGATTGGACGTTGCAGCGGCTTGACTGGGCGGCACCTGGGCGTCGTACAGCTTGTCGCCGTAGGCCTGCGCCTGCTCCTCAAAGCGAACGCGCGCCTTGGCCGCGAAGGGCTGCTTCAGCGCCAGGATGTCGCCCGTGCTGATGCGTTCATAGGCGTTGAGGATTTCCTTGCCCGCGTCGTACATCTCGCGGTTGCGCGCCACGCAGACCTTGACCTCCTCGTCGCGTTGCGCGAGGTGCTTGGCCAGCGTCTGACGCTCGGCTTCCTTGCCCCGGGCCATCGTCAGCAGTTCGTCATACGCGCCCTTGAACTTGCCAAGTTGCGCCTGGGTGGCGGCGACCTGCGCCTGCGCGCCTTCCATCACCGCCTCCTGCTGCCCGGCCAGCTTCTCGGCCTGGCCGCGCGCCGTTGCGAGCTGGCCGCGCAGGGCTTCCAGCTCCTTGAGCGCGGCATCGCGCTGCGCTTCGGCGGCGGCCTTGGCCGCGTTGACCTGCGCCTGCTCGCCCTGCAGCTGCGACAGCTGCTGAGTGGTGGTGCGCAACTGCGCGCGCAGGCGCTCCTCCATGCTTTCGGCCTGCGCCACGCCGGTCAGCGAGAGGCCCGCGGCGCACAGCGCCACCGCCGCCGCCATCCGGCGCCCGCGACCCGCGCCGGGCGGATGGCGCGATTCGTCCCATTCGATATGCATGTCCATGACCTCAGAATCTGGCGTTGATCTCGAACTGCATCGTGTCGATGGCAAAGGGCGCCCCGTAGATTTCCTTGGTGCTCATCCAGCGGAAGACGCCGTAGACGTTCTTGTCGAAGGCATAGCCGCCGCCGATGTAGTAGCCGCGCGCGTTGGTGCCGCCCTGGTGGAAGGACGAATCGTTGAAGGCGTCGGGCAGCGCATCCGGCTGGATGTACTTGTAGCCAACGAAGGCCAGCCAGTCGCCCTTCTCCTTCAGGTCATACGAACGTCCCAGCGTGGCCTGCAGCATCCAGGCGTTGGGGCCGCTCTCGATCTCGCCGTTCTCGCCGAAGTTGTTGACGATGTTGCCCTGCGAGCGGCTCATCATCTTGCCCTTGTTGTAGGCAAGGTTGCGGATGTAGTTGCCGTTCAGGCGCAGGCCCAGACCGTTGAAGACGCGCGTATCCCAGCGCAGGTTCAGATCAAGCAGATCGAACTTGGACGCCAGACCCACGTACTGCGGCTGCGGCGTATTGGCCGGGTCCAGCGGATTGGGCGTGATGTTGCGCAGCAGGAACAGCGTGTTGCCCTTCTGCATGAACGCCGGACGCGACCAGTCGGTGCTGCAGGTCTCGTCGCCCGCCCACGGCGAGCAGGGGCTGGAGCGCTGGCCCGCGATGTTGTCGAAGTGATAGTAGGCAAGCGCGCCGCGCAGGCTGTTCTGGTTGTTGATCTTCCAGTCCGCGCCGACCTGCGCGCCGAACAGCCACTTGTTCTCGCTCTCGCCTTCGGTCATGGTGCTGGAGCTCCAGCTGTTGTGCGCGTACTCGGTGGCAAAGGCGCCCAGCGTTCCGAACAGGGTGACGTCGCGGCCCTGCAACGGGTGCTTGAAGATCGCGGCCACGCCGTCGAAGTTCAGGTCGTTGGAGAAGAGCGTGTCGGTGGACTCGAACGGATTGCCGATACGCCCGCCGGTCACCGTGGCCCACTTGGCCGGGCGGTAAGTCAGGTAGGCCTGGTCCAGCCAGATGTCCTTCTTGGCCATGCCGCCGCCCAGCGTCTGCGAGGTCGAGACCGGGCTGTCGTCGCTGCCCGTGGCAAGACGGATGCCGGCGGTCCAGGCCTCAGAAATCTCGGCGCGCACGCCCAGCCGCGCGCGGATTCGCAATTGGTTGCGGCGATCCTCGCGCGTGTTCAGCATCGGCGGGAACTTGGTGCTGGTGTTGGGGTTCACGTCGTACGGGCCGTTGGCGTTCAGCGCCGCGAAGTTCGTGATTTCGTTGCTGTTGCTGCCGTTGTAGAGACGCGATTCGTCGCGCACCCGCACGTCGCCTTCGACCGTGATGCGGGACACCCAGTCCGGGAACGTGTTGGGCTGGGCCCAGTTTTCTTCCTTGGCCTGCACCATGACTTCCGCTTTGACCTCGTCGCGGATCTGGTCGCGAACGGTCTGCGGGATGTAGGGGACGCGCACGTCGCCCGCCTGCGCCACGGCGGCGCCGCGGTCCGGCGTGCTCTGACGGGCGGCCTTCGCTTCGGCCTCGGCCTGCGCGACCAGCGCGTCGGCCTGCTCGGCTTTCAGCACGCCTTGCTGCACGAGCAGGCGGATCAGGTTGATGGTGGCGTTCTCGGACGGCGCGGGGGCTGCTGCGGGGGCTGCTAGCGCGGGCGATGCGGCGGCGCCCGCCACGGCCAGCGCAAGCGACGCCGCCAGCCGGTTCAATTGGAACTTCATTCTCAGGATCTCCGGGATCGATTCAATTCGAGGTTCAGGATGGGCGGCGGCCGGTCAGCGATGCGCGAATCGGCATGCTGGCTGAGGCCGGCGGACGTTCGTCCAGGGCAGCTACGGCGCGCAGCGCGGCGACCACGCGGGCGTCGACGTCGGCATCACCGCTACCGCGGGTCAGCTCAACCCGTGTGATCTGTCCGGACGCCGTGAGCCAGATGTTGGCTTGCAGGCGGAAGGTCAGATTGCGGGTGCGCTCGTCTTCGCGCAGGATCTTTTGCAGTGCGTAGGCCAGGTACTGGCTATAGGTGGCGTTGCCCGCGCGGCCTCCGCCGCCGCCGGCCATGCCCTTGCCCTGGCCCGCGCCGATGTTGAACGCGTCGGAGCCGGCCTGCGCTTCGCCGTCGATCTGCATCGGGTTGGCCAGGTCGTCGGCGGGACGCGGCGGAGCCTCGTCCTGCGGCTTGGGCGGTTCGGGCGTGGGCTGCGGCTCGGGTTCGGGCGGCACCTCGGGTTCGTCCTTGGGCTGCTCGGGCTCCGGCGGCTTCTCGGGTTCGGGCGGCGGCGGCGGCGGCGGGGGCAGCGGGATGATTGCCGTCACCTTGGGCGCATCGCGCCGGACGCCGGACATGTCATTGGCCCAGCGCCAGAGCGCGTAGGCCGCCACGGCCGCCGCCACCACGACGGTCGCCAGCTTCAGCCAGCGGCGCCACGGTTGCTGCGCGCGCGAGGAATCGGTTGCGTGTTGCGGCATGACGTTCGCCTTTGCCCCTATTGCGGCTTGCCGGTGACCAGCCCGACCTGCGCAAGCTCCAGGCGGCGCAGCAGGTCCAGCACTTCCACGACTTTCTGGTACTGCACGGCGGCATCGCCGCGCACGATCACCGGAAAGTCGGGGTTCAGCGCCTTCTCCGTGCGCAGCCGGTCTTCCAGTTCGGGCAGCGTGACCGGGTAGGCGTCCAGGAACACCTGGCCCGCGTCGTTGACCGAGATCGCCTTGGTCTTGGGTTGCGACAAGGCCATGCTCGAACTGGCCTTGGGCAGGTTGACCTTGATGCCGGCGATCTGCGCGGTGGCGGTCAGGATGAACATGACCAGCACGACCATGAGCACGTCGACCAGCGGCGTGATGTTGATGCCGTCGACGGGTGCGTCGTCGTCATCGTCCTGGGATGCGGATACGGAAGCCATGATTGCTCCTTATGCCTCGGCCGGCGCCGGCTGCGCGTCGCGCACGGCCGGGCGGGCTGCCGGGGCGCGCATTGCGGGTTGATGGGCGGCTTCCTGCGCCTGCGTTTCGCCATGCACTTCGGCCAGGCGGGTGACGAACTCGTCGACGAACACACGCATGTCCGCGCCGACTTCCTTATTGCGGGAGACCAGGCGGTTGTAGCCAAACAGCGCCGGGATCGCGACGAACAGGCCCATCGCGGTGGCCAGCAGTGCGGCAGCCATACCCGGGGCGATCGCGTTGATGTTCACGTCGCCGGCCATGGCCGTGCCAAGGAACACCACCATGATGCCCAGCACGGTGCCCAGCAGGCCGATGTACGGACCGCCGGCAATGGCGTTGGACAACGAACCCAGCTTGGCGCCCAGCGCCTGGTTTTCCTTGGTGCGCACGGCGTCCATCGAGGCGCGGATGGCTTCGATGGTGGCGGCCGAGATCGACGTGGTGTCGGCGCCCTGTGCACGGCGGGTGCGGATTTCATTGACCGCCACGCGGTACAGGCGCCACAGCGAGGCGTGCTCCACGCGGTTGGCCAGCGCGGCGTCGTCAGCCAGCAGTTCCAGGCGCTGGCCCACCTTGGCGAAGGACTCGCGGAAGAGTTCGTTGGCACGGGCCACGCGGGCCACGTTGCGGCTCTTCTTGATCATGATGATCCAGGACTGCACCATCATCAGCACCAGCACGCCGATGATGATCCA
>NZ_DAMCTG010000084.1:0-23329 GCF_032113835.1 Achromobacter sp.
CATACGGCGAGCCCATGGGCGCCGAGCAGGACGCCGACCTGTGGCGTGAATGGGCCACCTGCCTGAAGCACAACTTCGCAGGCTGGCAATTGCACGTCATCACCAGCGACCTGACGCTGCCCAACCAGATGCGCTTGAAGCCCAAACGGCGCGTCCCGCTGCACAACGGTGCGCTCGATTGCCGCTTGTTCGGGTTCGAGCTGGTGGCCGCCGGCTACCGCGACGCCTGAGCTCGTTGTAAAAGCGCCGCAACATGCGGCGCCTATCTTTGCTTATAGTGCCTCGCCGCGCGGTTTTGGGGCATCATCAGCACCAAGGTGTTGCCAGGTTGCACCAGCTTGAATCGGCCTCTTGCATAGTTTCAGGGTAAACCCCTATAATCCGGGTTATCCCTAGTAGCAAACAACTGTGCAAGCCCGTGGAGGCTATTGTGATCAACCCGAACAACACCATTCGCCTGACCGACGAACTCGAGCGTCAACTGATGCTCCAGGCTATCGAAGAACAATTCCGCCCGCATCCGATGCGGGCGTTGGCCGCAGGCCTGCGCAAGCTGGCCCACGGCATCAAGGCTCTGGCCGGCAAGACGAGCGCCAAGAACGCGCACTCCGCTGCCTAAGCTGGGCCAAGGCTTCGGCCTAACGATTTTCCCCTTGGGGGCTGCATAGCCCCTTTTATAGACCCGCCCTCACCGGCGGGTTTTTTTTGCGCGAAAGCCGCACCGAAGCGGCATTGGCCAGAATAGCCGCCCCGCCGCCCGGCCGCCCGAAGGCGGGGCAGCCCCCTCGGGGGGCAGCAAGCACGCATCGCGTGCGCGGCGTGGGGGCAACAATTTATGGATAATACGCGTCCATGAACGACGCCCACCTCGACGAAACGCCCAACCGGCTGCGCCGGTTTGCCTGCATGATGTACGAAGCCGTCCTGCTGTTCGGCGTCGTGTTCCTGGCGGGCTATCTGCTGGATACCCTCACCCAAAGCCGAAACGCGCTGGAATTGCGGGCCGCCCGGCAGGCGTGGCTGTTCGTGGCGATCGGCGCCTACTTCGTGCTGTGCTGGCGCCGCCGCGGCCAGACGCTGCCCATGAAGACCTGGAACATCCGGCTGGTGGACCGACACGGCAACACGCCATCGACCGGCCTGCTTATCCTGCGCTACATCCTGGCCTGGCCGCTGGTGCTGGCAGGCGCCGCCGTGGTCTGGGGCGCGGCGCTGGCCACCGGTTGGCCGTCCGTGGATATGTTCATCGTTGCGGCCCCCTTTGCCATCTTCATCTGGTCATGGTTTGACCCGGACGGTCAATTCCTGCACGACCGGATTCTGGGCACGCGCCTGCGCAACGCGCCGCAGGCCAAGAAGGCGCGCTGACCGCCACGCGCGGCGGCGCGCGGCCGGCATCTCCGGTTGATGCTTGCCAAGCCGCCGGGTATTTCGCGCGCCTGTTCAGAAAGATGACAGCCGCACGCCCGGACAATGAGGCCCCATTTAATTTACGGCTTCATTCTCACCATGCGCGCATTCCTTTCCCGCCTGTCGCTGGCCTTCGCCAGCGCGCTGTTGTTCCTGCACGCAGGCGCGTCCGCCCAGAACGCATCGGCCCAGCAGGAAATCGAATCCGCTTCCAAGGCCGCCTTCGCCGCCGCCCGGCAAGGTCCGACCGACGTGACGCTGGGCGACCAGGCCACGCTGAACCTGCCACAAAGCATGTTCTTCGTACCGCGCCCGCAGGCCGAGCGGCTGATGCAGGCCTACGGCAACGGCAAGGATCCTTCCCTCCTTGGCGTCGTGATGCCCAAGAGCGACGACGAGGACTGGGTCGTCACCGTCAATTTCGACAAGGCCGGCTACATCAAAGACGATGACGCCCGGAACTGGAACGTCAGCGAATTGCTGGACAGCCTTCGCGAAGGCACCGAAGCGTCCAACGAGGAGCGCAAGAAGCGGGGCTTTCCGGAGCTGACGGTGGGCGGCTGGGTGGAGGCGCCCAAGTACGACAGCAACACCCAGCGCCTGGTCTGGTCGGTGGCCGCCAAGCACAAGGGCGCGGCCGCGGAAGAAGACGCCACGGTCAACTACAACACCTACGCGCTGGGCCGCGACGGCTACATCACGCTGGACCTGATCACCGAAAAGAACAAGGTGCCCACGGACAAGGCCGCCGTGCTGGCGCTGCTGGACAACCTGCACTACGTGGAAGGCAAGCGCTACGCCGATTTCGACGCCTCGAGCGACAAGGTCGCCGAGTATGGCCTGGCGGCCCTGGTGGCGGGCGTCGCAGCCAAGAAACTCGGTCTGTTCGCGGTGATCGCGGCTTTCCTGGCCAAGTTCGCCAAGGTCGGCATCCTGGCCGCGGCAGCGCTGGGCGGCGGGTTGTGGAAGCGCCTGAGGGGCAAGAAGGCCAACGGGCAGTCCTGATCCGCTGGACCGGCGGTGCGTGGCCCGTCACGCGCACCGTCACAACCGCGTCATGGATTCGTCACGCGCGCGTCATCGCTAGGTGGTCTCATTCTCAAGCATGACCACAGCCCACAGGGAAGCGACCGTGAACGAAATCCAACCGACGCACTGGCGCGCCCTGTGGATTTCCGATATTCACCTTGGCACTGCCGGGTGCAAGGCGGAATTCCTGCTCGATTTTCTGGATCACAACGATTCGGACACCCTGTATCTGGTCGGCGACATCGTCGACGGCTGGCAGTTGCGCAAGCACTGGCATTGGCCCCGGACGCACAACGACGTGATCCAGCGCATCCTGCGTAAGGCTCGCAACGGCACGCGCGTGGTGTTCATCCCGGGCAATCATGACGAGTTCGCCCGCGAGTTTGCCGGTTTCGCCTTTGGCGACATCGAGGTCCTGGACGAGGACGTGCACGTCACGGCCAAGGGGCTGCGCCTGCTGGTGCTGCACGGGGATCAGTTCGACGGCGTCATCCAGCACAGCCGCTGGCTGGCGCACCTGGGTGATGGGCTCTACCAGTTCGCGCTGTGGATCAATCACCATTTCAATCGCCTGCGCCACCGCCTGGGCATGCATTATTGGTCGCTGTCCCAATACCTGAAGCACAAGGTCAAGAACGCGGTGTCGTTCATCACCGACTTCGAAGAGGCGCTGGCCGGCGAAGCCCGGCGGCGCGGACTGGACGGCGTGGTCTGCGGCCACATCCACAAGCCGGAACTGCGCGACGTGGGCGGCATCCTGTACTGCAACGACGGCGACTGGGTCGAAAGCCTGTCGGCGCTGGCGGAGACGCACGACGGCCAGCTCCAGCTTCTGGACTGGGCAGTGCTGCAGGCCGAACGCCAGCGCGACCCGGCCAATCGCCCGCCGCGGTCCCTGACGCTGCCCGCCCTGCCGTCGGCGCTGCGCCGTCAAGGCAAGCACCCGTGATAACCCTTATGCGTCCCCCTTACGCAACGGGGATATTGCAGTTCACGCCCCTCTAGGTCATGCTTGCACCTGAGTAACGGGCGATATGACCCGTTCACGCCGCAACATGCTTACAACATAGGGCCATGAACGACCAATATCAGGCGCTCTACCAATCATTCCGCTGGCTGGTGCCCACCCAGTTCAACATCGCGGAAGCGTGCTGCCACCGCTGGGCATCCAGCAGTCCGGATGCGCGGCGCATTGCCATCTACTACGAAGATGAATCCGGCAACCGCGAGGTCTGGACCTTTGCCCGGCTGGCGGAAGCCGCCAATCAACTGGCCAACGGCCTGGTGAAAATGGGCGTGGGCAAGGGCGACCGGGTCGGTGTGGTTTTGGGGCAACGTCCTGAAACCGTGGTCGCCCACATGGCCATCTACAGCGTCGGCGCGGTGGTCCTGCCCCTGTCGGCGCTCTTTGGCCCCGAGGCGCTGCAAAGCCGCCTGTGCGATGCCGAAGCCCGCGTCGCCATCGTCGACCACGCCTCCAGCGCCAATCTGCTTGCCGTCACCGATCACTGTCCTGCCCTGCAGCAGGTCATCGGCATCGGCTTCGCGGACGAGCGCGTGCTGCCATGGCGCAGCCTGCTGGCCCGCCAGCCCAACGAATTCAAGGCCGTGCAGACGCGATCGTCGGATCCGGCCATCCTGCTCTACACCTCCGGCACGACAGGCGCCCCCAAGGGCGCGCTGCTGCCCCACAGCGTGCTGATCGGCAACCTGCCAGGCTTCGTTGCCTCGCAGGACTGGTTTCCCAAGCCCGCCGACGTGTTCTGGTCGCCCGCCGACTGGGCCTGGACCGGCGGCATGATGGACGCCCTGCTGCCCACGCTGTACTTCGGCCACCCCATCGTCGGCACGCGCGGGCGCTTCTCCGTGGAACGCGCTTTCGAACTGCTGGAACGCTATCAGGTCACCAATACGTTCCTGTTCCCCACCGCACTGAAGATGATGATGAAGGCGGTGCCTGAGCCCCGCCAGCGGTACCAGCTTGCGCTGCGTTCCATCATGAGCGCGGGCGAAAGCGTGGGCGAGACGGTGTTCGACTGGTGCCGGACGGCGCTGGGCGTCACGCCCAACGAAATGTTCGGCCAGACCGAGATGAATTATGTGGTGGGCAACAGCAACAAGCGCTGG
This sequence comes from Achromobacter sp., assembly GCF_032113835.1. Lineage (GTDB taxonomy): Bacteria > Pseudomonadota > Gammaproteobacteria > Burkholderiales > Burkholderiaceae_B > Achromobacter. The sequence goes on from NZ_DAMCTG010000084.1 coordinate 4,567, forward strand.
CCCGCCAAGCCCGGCTCCATGGGCCGCCCGTATCCCGGCCACAACGTGGCGGTGCTGGACGACGACGGCGCGCCGGTCGCGCCGGGCGCCACCGGCGAGATCGCGGTCAACCGGCTGGACATCCACGGCTTTCCCGACCCCGTCATGTTCCTGGGCTACTGGCGCAACGAGGCCGCCACGGTGGCAAAGTTCAAGGGAGACTGGTGTCTGACGGGCGACCTCGCCACGGTCGATGAGGACGGTTACCTCTGGTATGCCGGCCGCGCCGACGACGTGTTCAAGTCGGCCGGTTACCGGATCGGCCCGGGCGAAATCGAAAGCTGCCTGGTTGGCCACCCGGCCGTGGCCAATGCTGCGGTAGTGCCCAAGCCGGACGCCGAGCGCGGCGCGGTGGTCAAGGCCTTCGTGGTGCTGACGCCGGAATTCGCTCACCGGGATCGCGGCGAAATCACCGAAAACCTGCAGGAACACGTGCGCGAGCGCCTGGCGCCGTACGAGTATCCGAAGGAAATCGAATACGTGGACGAACTGCCCATGACCACCACGGGCAAGATCCAGCGGCGCGTCCTGCGGCTGCGCGAAGAAGAACGCGCGCAGGCCAGCGCGCCTCAGACCGACGTTGGCGCGCCCGATGCCGCCCCGGCGCGGACAACGGAGACCTAGCATGGCCATCTACCAACTCAACGACCTGATTCCCCGCATCGACCCGCAGGCTTACGTGGCCGACAGCGCCGACATCATCGGCAACGTCACGCTGGAAGCCGGCGTCAGCATCTGGTCGCACGTGTCGATCCGCGGCGACAACGACGTCATCCTGATCCGCGAAGGCACCAATATTCAGGAATCCAGCGTCCTGCACGTGGACTCGGGCTGTCCCATGACCATCGGCCCGAACGTCACCGTCGGCCACCAGGCCATGCTGCACGGCTGTACCATCCACGAAGGCGCCCTGGTGGGCATGCAGGCCATCGTCCTGAACAACGCCGTCATCGGCCGCAATTGCCTGATCGGCGCCGGGGCCATCATCCCCGAAGACCGGGTCATCCCGGACAATTCGCTGGTCATCGGCATCGGCAAGATCGTGCGCGAGCTGTCCGCCGAGGAAATTGCCAACATGCACAAGAACACGGCCCATTACGTGGCGCGCGGCCAACAGTACAAGACGGCCCTGAAACGGATCGGCTGACGACTGCTTCGGACCGGTCGGCAAGCGCCTCAACCCCTGCTGCCAGCAGGGGGAATACCCCCCTGTGATCGGCTAACATTCCGCTATGACCGATCAGCTTAAAAAATACCTTACCGAAGACCGCAGCGTCCGCGTCCAAGCGGTGCGCCTGTCTGACACCTGGAAGGCCGTACAGGCCAACCACGATTACCCGCCCGCCATCACCGACCTGCTGGGTGAACTGGTGGCGGCATCCACCCTGCTCGCCGCCAACATCAAGTTCGATGGCTCGCTGGTGCTGCAGATTCAGGGCGACGGCCCCATCGCCCTGCTGGTGGTGGAATGCCGCTCGGACCTCAGCCTGCGGGCCACCGTCAAGATGCGCGAAGGCCACGAGGTGCCCAGCGCCGGCAACATGCAAAGCCTGTTGAACCCCGGCGGCAACGGACGCTTCATCGTGGTGCTGGACCCGCAGCGCAAGCTGCCCGGCCAGCAGGCCTACCAGGGCATCGTGCCTCTTGAAGGCGAGACCGTCGCCGAGGCCCTGCAACACTACATGAAAGCCTCGGAGCAGCTCGATACCCGTCTGTGGTTGTCCGCCAACGCCGACCACGCGGCGGGCATGCTCGCCCAGCGCCTGCCGCACCACGGTGGCGGCGAAACGGACCGCGCTCTGACCGAGCAGATAGCTGCCGAGACCTGGGAGCGCATCAACGCCCTGGCCGGCACGCTCAAGCGCGACGAAATGCTGGCCACCGACATCGACACGCTCATCCACCGCCTGTTCTGGGAAGAAACGCTCATCGCCTTCGATCCCCACCCGGTGAGCTGGCACTGTCCCTGCACCCGCGAACGCGTGGCCAACATGCTGCGTTCGCTGGGCGAAGCCGAGGTCAACAGCATCCTGGAAGAGCGCGGCCAGGTCGACGTGGCCTGCGATTTCTGCGGCAAGCCTTACAAGTTCGATACGGTCGACTGCGCGGCGCTGTTCTCGGCCAGCCAGACGTCTTCCGGAGAAGAACCTCCCACCGTGCATTGATGCGTCCCGGCGGCAAGCCCGCCGGAACGTTTTTGTCACACCGGATTGTCCTCATCGACAGGCGGTCATGGGCGCGCCACACTGCGCAGCCATGACCGCCTTTATTTTTTCTTGGAGAACAAGCGCTGCCCGCCGGCAGCACGGGGCCGCCGCCATCGAGTTCGCCGTGGCGGGCGCCATCGTGCTGCTGCTGGGCCTGCTGTGCGTCGACGCTGCGCGGTGGCACGGCGCGCGCCAGATGGCCCATCTGGCGCTGATGGAAGCGGCTCGCGCCGGCGCCACTGGCCACGGCGACCCGGCACGTCTGCGGACGGCCTTCCTGCAAGCGCTGCTGCCGCTGCACACGAGCGCCAGCGGTCCGGCCGGCGCCATCCGCCGACGGGACGACGCGATGAACGCACTGAATAGGCTGACGGGGGCCGTGCCCTGGCGCATTGAAGTGCTGCGGCCGGACGACCAGTCGTTCCGCGAGCACGGGCGCGCGGACTTGCAGGTGGCTGCCGCGCCCGGCTTGCGGGTCATCGACAATGGCTACCAGGATCTGCAACATGCCCGCCACCCGCCACGCCCCGGCGGCCAGGATATCTTCCTGGCCAATACGCTCAAGCTGCGGCTGACGTATCTGCACAAACCGCTGCTGCCGCCGTTGCGGGCGCTGCTGGTCTTGCTGGGCCGGCAGGATGGAACCTACACCGGCCACGCGCTGAACAACGGCCTGCTGCCCATCGTGGTCGAACTGGAACACGAAATGCACACGCATCCGGTCGACTGGGCCCGCAAGCGGCCCTATCCGGAAGGCATGGTGTATGGGGAATGCCGGCAGTTGCGCTGCGGCTCTGGTTAGGCCGGGACGCTACCAGAGCAAAAAAAACCGCCAGGCATCACTGCCGGGCGGTGGAATTTGAATTGTTGGCGCCGGTCGTGGCGGCAGGTCTGGCAGGCGTTGCCGCCGCGGGCCGGGGGGTGGCCGCTGTCGACGCAGGCCGGGTCGTGGGCGCGGCCGACGCAGGCCGGGCAGCCGGCGCGCTGGCGCGCGCGGGCGTACCGGTTGCGGCAGGCTTGGGCGGCGCGTCGGCAGAAAGCGAGGCGCCAGCGGGTGGCTGGGTATTCTGGGGCAGGATGTGCACGAACACTTCGCCGTCCCGCATCATGCCCAGTTCGCCACGCGCCCGCTCTTCGATGGCGCCGGATCCGCCTTCCAGATCCCGCACTTCGGCCTCAAGGGCGGCGTTGCGCGCGCGCAAACCTTCATTGGTCTCGCGCTGCTCGGCCACCTGACGTTGCAGATCCCAGACCTTGAACCAGCCGCCCTTACCCAACCACAGCGGGTATTGGATCAGGCCTAGCAGCACGAACAGCACCAGGAACAACAGGCGCATACGCGGGAACCTCAACTGTCGTGGCGTGGATGCGGCCCGGGCAAGACGCCGGGGCCGCGCTTCTTATCAACGCAGGTTGTAGAAAGCTTCCAAGCCGGGGTACGACGCGACTTCAGCCAGCTCTTCTTCGATGCGCAGGAGCTGGTTGTACTTGGCCATGCGATCCGAACGCGACAGCGAGCCGGTCTTGATCTGCATCGCGTTGGTCGCCACGGCGATGTCGGCGATGGTCGAGTCTTCGGTTTCGCCCGAACGGTGCGACACGACGGCGGTGTAGCCGGCGCGCTTGGCCATTTCGATGGCGGCGAAGGTTTCGGTCAGCGTGCCGATCTGGTTGATCTTGATGAGGATCGAGTTGGCGACGCCCTTCTGGATGCCTTCACGCAGGATCTTGGTGTTGGTGACGAACAGGTCGTCGCCCACCAGCTGAACCTTCTTGCCGAGCTGGTCGGTCAGGAGCTTCCAGCCTTCCCAGTCGTTTTCGGCCATGCCGTCTTCGATGGAGATGATCGGGTACTTGTCGCACCACGTGGCCAGGAGGTTCGTGAACTCTTGCGAGGACAGCGAGATGCCGCCTTCGCCGGCCAGCGTGTACTTGCCGTCGCGGTAGAACTCGGAGCTGGCGCAGTCCAGGCCCAGGGCGATCTGCGTGCCCGGCTCGTAGCCGGCTTCGGTGATGGCCTTCAGGATGAGTTGAATGGCGGCTTCGTGGCTGGGCACGTTGGGCGCGAAACCGCCCTCGTCGCCCACGGCGGTGGACATGCCTTGGCCGTGGATCAGCTTCTTGAGCATGTGGAAGACTTCGGCGCCCCAACGCAGGGCTTCGCGGAAGCTGCCGGCGCCCACCGGCAGGATCATCAGTTCCTGCAGGTCCAGCGTGTTGTTGGCGTGCGCGCCGCCGTTGATGACGTTCATCATCGGGACGGGCATGCTCATGGGGCCGCTGCCGCCGAAATAGCGGTACAGGGACAGGCCCGATTCATCGGCGGCGGCGCGGGCCACGGCCATGCTGGCTGCCAGGATGGCGTTGGCGCCCAGGCGCTCCTTGGACTCGGTGCCGTCCAGTTCGATCAGGGTGCGATCGACGAACGTCTGTTCCTGCGCGTCCAGGCCCATCAGGGCTTCGGAGATTTCGGTATTGAGGTTTTCAACGGCGCGCAGCACGCCCTTGCCCAGATAACGGCCCTTGTCGCCGTCGCGAAGCTCGATGGCTTCGCGGGCGCCGGTGGATGCGCCGGACGGCACGGCCGCACGGCCCATGGCGCCGGATTCCAGCAGCACATCGCATTCCACGGTGGGGTTGCCGCGCGAATCCAGAATCTCGCGGCCGATGATGTCGACGATTGCACTCATGACTTTACATTCCCTGAACGATAAACATATTCATGACGGCCGCGCCTTCGCGGGCATTGCGGGCACGGCGGTACTGCCAGGAATCGTAGAACGCCTGCGCCGCGGCCATGGACGGAAATTCCATGACGACGGTGCGGCCGGGTTCACGCCCCTCAAGGTGCTTGGATTCGCCGCCGCGCACCAGGATCTTGGCATCGTACGCGCGCATGGCGAGCGTGGACAGACGCTTGTAATCCTCGTACTGCGCGGGCTTGGTCACTTTGACGTCGGCGATGAGATAAGCACTCATGGGGTTCCTTCAGAGCAGTGGCGTTGGTTGGGGGCTGACGCCGGATACGGCGCCGCCGCCAGTGTCGCGCAAGGCGCACGGGCGACGCATATCCGATGCTAATCGGTTGTATCCGAAAGAAGCGCCGCCGTATAGGGCGGCGCTGGGGAAACGGCCCGCGGCCCCGAGGATCCGCTTACGGAACTCAGGACCGCGGACACGCATCAGGCCTCCTGGCCGCGGCGAGCCTTCTGCTCGATGGCGGCGCGGATGTAGCTGGAGAACAGCGGGTGGCCGTCGCGCGGGGTGGAGGTGAACTCCGGGTGGAACTGGACGCCGACGAACCACGGGTGGTTGGGCAGTTCCATCATTTCGGGCAGGTTCTCGGTCGGCGTGCGGGCGCTGATCACCATGCCGGATTCTTCCAGGCGCGGCACGTAGACGTTGTTGACCTCGTAGCGATGACGGTGACGTTCGTTCACTTCGTCGCCATAGATCGCCTGCGCGCGGGTGCCGGCCTTGATCGGCACGCGTTGCGCGCCCTTGCGCATGGTGCCGCCCAGGTCGGACGAGTTGTCGCGCTTTTCGACCTTGCCTTCGCGGTCCATCCACTCGGTGATGAGTGCAACCACCGGGTGCGGCGCGGAAGGATCGAATTCCGTGCTGTTGGCGCCGCCCAGGCCGGCGACGTGACGGGCAAATTCGATGACTGCCAGCTGCATGCCCAGGCAGATGCCCAGGTAAGGCACGCCGTTTTCACGGGCGTAGCGGATAGCGGCGATCTTGCCCTCGGTGCCGCGCTTGCCGAAGCCGCCCGGAACCAGGATGGCGTCCAGGTGCTTGAGCTGATCGGTGCCGCGGGTTTCGATGTCTTCCGAGTCGATGTACTCGATGTTGATCTTCGAGCGCGTGTGGATACCGGCGTGAACCAGGGCTTCCGTCAGCGATTTGTACGACTCGGTCAGGTCGACGTACTTGCCGACCATGCCGATGGTGAGCTGGTGCTCGGGATGTTCCAGCGCCTCGACCAGGTTGTCCCACATGGACAGGTCGGCCGGCGGCGGGGTCAGGCCCAGGGCTTCGCAGACGATGTTGTCCACGCCTTGCTTGTGCAGCATGGCGGGGATCTTGTAGATGGAGTCGGCGTCCCAGACGGAAATGACGGCGTCCAGGGGCACGTTGGAGAACATCGAGATCTTGGCGCGCTCGTCGTCCGGAATGCGGCGGTCGGCGCGGCACAGCAGCGCGTTCGGGTAGATGCCGATTTCGCGCAGCTTCTGCACCGAGTGCTGCGTGGGCTTGGTCTTCAGTTCGCCGGCGGAGGCGATGAAGGGCACGAGCGTCAGGTGGACGAAGGCCGCGTTGTTGCGGCCCATGCGCAGGCTCATCTGGCGGGCGGCCTCGAGGAACGGCAGCGACTCGATGTCGCCGACCGTACCGCCGATTTCGACGATGGCAACGTCGGTGTTGCCATTCCAGCCGGCTTCGGCGCCACGCGCGATGAAGTCCTGGATTTCGTTCGTGATGTGGGGAATGACCTGGACAGTCTTGCCCAGGTAGTCGCCACGGCGCTCCTTGCGCAGCACGGATTCGTAGATCTGGCCGGTGGTGAAGTTGTTCACCTTGTGCATGCGAGCGGAAATGAAGCGCTCGTAGTGGCCCAGGTCCAGGTCGGTTTCGGCGCCGTCTTCAGTGACGAACACTTCACCGTGCTGGAAGGGGCTCATCGTGCCCGGATCGACGTTGATGTAGGGGTCGAGCTTCAGCATGGTGACCTGCAAACCACGCGACTCGAGGATGGCAGCAAGCGACGCAGCGGCGATGCCCTTGCCCAGGGAAGACACCACACCGCCGGTGACAAATACGTATTTGGTCATCGTAATGAGCACCCGGGACGAGCGGGCGCGTGCGGGAAATTTGGATTATAGCCGGGCGACGCGACTTGTTTGGGTTTTCCCCTAGCGCCGTGCGGGTAACAATTGGCTGCACTCGGCAAGGTAAGGCTGCGAGGCGCGCCGTGCGGACGTGCTATGGTCGCTCCCTATTTTTCATCCGCTGCCTTCGCGGCAGCGCCCTCCGTTCTTCGCCCCCGCGCCGATGACCGACTCCAACCGTCCCGCCTATTCCCTTGCCTGGCGCATCGCTATCGCCGCCGTTCTGCTGCGTCTGGCCTATACCGTACTGGTGCAGGCCTACACGTTGATGACGCCGTTGCCCTACGGCGACCAGATCCGCGCAAGCTACATGCAGCCGCCGGTGCTGGCCCCCCTGCTGGCCACCATGGTGTCGACCCTGCTGCTCGTGGGCCTGGCGGCCTGGTGCGCGACGCGCCAGTGGCTCGCCCGGCACGATGCCGCGACCGTGAATCAGCCCGGCAGGATGCTGGCCACGTTCCTGGCCCTGCAGGCGCTCTACACGCTGTGCCTGTCCAGCGGCGTCGGCATGGCGCAGAACGTGCTGATGATCGGCACGCTCAAGAGCGGCTCCTGGCTCGAGGAAGCGTTCGGCCTGGGCATCGTGGGCCGGTCCATCGCCATCAACCTGATGATCCGCGCCGTCACGATCGTGCTGGAGGTCATCGGCATCTGGGTGGCGCTGCGCATTGCGGCGTGGACGGCGGGGCCTGCCGGCCCCGGCGCCGGCATGACGCTGACGCGGCGGCATGTGGCATGGATCTGCGGCCTGACCGTCCTGATCTGGCAGACCAGCGTCTCCATCATGCTCGGCGGCTTTTTGCAAATGCAGACGCTGGAAGCGGGATGGGCCGAGTACGCGTTGGGCTATTGGGTGTTGCCCATCGTGCTGCTGGCGCTGGTCACGATCGTGTGCCTGAAGGTGCTGCCCCGGCCCCTTGAACGCCCCGGCATTGGCCGCGCCGTCGCGCTGGGCAGCCTTGCGTTCTGGTTCGCCCAGGTGCTGGGCGTCGGCCTGGGTCTCATCGTCCTCAAGTCCATGACCTGGGATCAATTGGCATGGGCCGCCCAATCGCCGGCGGCCGCCGCGCTGGTGCTGCTGGCCTACGCCGCGTTGCTGTCGCTGGGCTGCCTGGTGACCACGCGCATGCTCCACCGCAATCAAGGCGGGTCCGTGCGATAGCCGCAACGGCGCGCCATGAAAAAAGGCCACGGCATCATGCGCCGTGGCCTTTTTGCTTTGCGCCGGCGCCGCCGGCATCAATGCAACGTCAGATCGCCGCGCAACGCAGCGTCAGCCACGCCAGCGCCTCGCCCTGGACCAGCGGCGACAGGCGCTCGAACACCGTCTTGTGATAGTCGTTCAGCCAGTCGATCTCGTCCTCGCGCAGCAGCGAGGGCTCGATGCAGCGCGTATCGATCGGGCACATCGTCAACGTTTCGAAGCACAGGAATTCGCCCAGTTCCGAGGTCAGCCAGCTGCGGTTGGCGACCAGGTTCTCGATGCGCACGCCCCAGCGGCCCGGACGGTAGATGCCCGGCTCGTTGGACGTGATCATGCCCGGTTCCATGGCCGTGTGCGGGCCCGGCATCGCGCGGTACGAGATGACCTGCGGGCCTTCGTGCACGTTCAGGAAATAGCCGACGCCGTGGCCCGTGCCATGACCGTATTCCGCGCCGCCTTCCCAGATGGGCGCGCGCGCAATGGCGTCCAGCATCGGCGACGGCGTGCCGCGCGGGAACGAGGCGCGCGACAGCGCGATCATGCCCTTGAGCACCAGCGTGAAATCGACTTTCTGGTCGGCGCTGGGCGTGCCCACCGCCACCACGCGCGTGATGTCGGTGGTGCCCCCGCGGTACTGGCCGCCCGAATCGATGAGCAGCAGTCCATCGCCTTCGATCGTGGCGTGCGATTGGGGGGTGGCGCGGTAATGCGGCATCGCGCCGTTGGCATTGAAGCCCGCGATGGTGGCGAAGCTGGGGCAGACGTAGGCGGGACGGCGCGCGCGGGCGGCCGTGATCTGCTCGTCGATGGTCAGCTCGGTGATGGTTCCCTTGCCCAGCGCGTCTTCGAACCAGGCGAAGAATTCGCACAGCGCCGCGCCGTCCTGCGCCATCGCCTGGCGCACGTTGGCCAGCTCCGCGTCGGTCTTGCGCGACTTGAGCAGCGTGGACGGATTGATGGCTTCCACGCGCGGCACGGCGGGGTCCATGGCATGGAACACGCCGCAGGTGACGCGCGCCGGGTCGATCAGCAGCTTCTGGTCCTGTTCCAGCGAGGCCAGCGCATCCGCCGCCTGGGCATAGTCCGCCACTTCGACGCCGTCGGCGGCCAGGATGGCGCGCAGGCAGTCGTCGATCTTGCCATCGGCAACGAACAGCGTGGCGTGGTCCAGGCCCAGCAGCGCGTGTGCGACGAAGACCGGGTTGTAGTCAACGTCGGCGCCCCGCAGGTTGAACAGCCAGGCGATGTCGTCGAGCGTGCAGATGAAATGCACATCCGCGCCATGCTTGCGCATCGCGTCGCGGACCTGGGCCAGCTTGTCGGCGCGGGTCACGCAGGCTTCGGGCGCGACGTGTTCGTAGATCTTGGCGTCCGGCAGGCCGGCGCGGTCGGCCCAGACTTCGTCCAGCAGGTCTTCGCGGATCTCCAGCACGGCGCCAGACGTGGCCGCGGCGGCGGACAAGGCGCGGAATGCGGCCAGGCCCAGCACCTGGCCGTCCACGCCGATGACGTCGCCCGCGCCGGTGTTGGCGGCCAGCCAATCGACATGGCCCGGCGTCGACGCCAGCGCAATCTTCATCAGCTGCACGCCGGTGCCGGCGAGCTGCGCTTCGGCCTGCACCCAATAGCGGCTATCCACCCACAGACCGGCGAAGTCCTTAGTGACCACCAGCGTGCCCACCGAACCCGTGAAGCCCGACAGCCAGCGCCGCCCCTGCCAGCGGGCCGGCAGGTATTCGGACAGGTGCGGGTCCGAGGAAGGTACGACGTAGGCGGTCAGACCGCGGCGGCTCATGGCCTGCCGCAATTGGGCAATACGGGCGTCGGTGCTAGACATGGGAGATGGGATCCTTAGCGCAACATGAAAGACATGGCGCCCAGGCTGTTCAGCGTACGGATGGCGGACTGCATGCTATCCGTGGTGAATCGCAAGGTGACGCCGTCCACGCGCTCGAGCGTGGGCCACATGCAGAACAGGTCGGCCAGTGCCGCGCTCTGCGTCTGCAACCGGCATTCTATAGGCGCGGGAATGACGAAAGGAACGGCTTTCTTGTCCCCGCCGCGCTTGAAATTGCGCACGGCGGTTTCGGCGGCCGCGGCAATCGCCCGGCGCGACGCGGCGGGAGACAGCGTGATGCCGCTGCCCTGCCCGTGCGCGACCTTGGTCTGCACCCATTCGGCGCCGGGGAACGTGTCGCGCGTTTCCGCGATGAACACGTCGTCGCCGGTGCCCAGGATGACGGGCACGCCCAGTTCGCCGGCCAGCGCGCCATACAGGCCGGCCTCGCCCAGCTCCATGCCGTTGATGACGACGCGCGCGAACGCGAAGCTGTTGATGGTGTGGGCCAGGATGCCGCGCCCCTGCGAGCGCGAGTGGTAGCCGATCATGAAGACGGCATCGCACGCTTCTTCCAGGCCGCCCATCATGCCCAGGTAGCGCGGCTTGCCCAGCACCAGGCGGGCGCGCTCGTCCAGGCCGTCGGGCAGCAGGTTGCGAAAGCCCCCGTGCGAGTCGTTGACCAGGATCTCTTCGGCGCCGCCCGCGATGGCGCCCTGCACGGCCGCGTTGGCCTCGGCAGTCATCCAGGCGCGCGCGCGCTCGTATTCGCCATTGCCGGCGCGGACCTGCTCGGGGTGGAAGACGCCGGCGACGCCTTCGATATCGGTGGAAATCAGGATCTTCATGATTGGGCCTTGGAAATATTCAGAATTCGGTATCGGACAGCCACTGGCGCCAGTCGGGCGCGGCGTGGCGGATGGAATCGCGGTGGTGGCCGTCGCGGCCGGTCACGCCCTCGGCGTGCCACAGCGCGGCAATGATGGCCTGTTCGCAAGACTCGGCGGCGGCTTCGAACAGCGGATCGATGCGGGCCTCGTGCAGCATCGCGGTCGCGGGCATGGCCGATTCGGCCAGTTGCGGAATCGTATAGGCCGTGGAGAACGCCAGCGCGATGTCGCCGCTGCCGTGGCCGAACACCGACCCGGTGCGCGCCAGCCCCGCGCCGGCGCGCAGCGACAGGCGGCGCAACTGGCGCGAATCGAGCGGCGCGTCGGTGGCCACCAGCAGGATGATGGAACCCTTCTCGGGCGCGATCACGGCGTTCTCGCCCTGCTGCGCAAGCCCTTGGTCAAGCTGGCTCGCCAGCCGGCGGCCGAACGGCCTGCCCGCCACCGTCAGGTTGGGCAGGCGGCCGAAGTTCGACAGCACCAGCGCGCCCACGGTGTACTGCGGCCCGTCCTTGATCTGCGCCACGCGCGAGGCCGAACCGATGCCGCCCTTGAACGAAAAGCTGGACATGCCGCGGCCGGCGCCCACGGCGCCCTGCGCAAACTGCTTGCCGGCAGCGGCCAGCGCCTCGCCGTAATGCGATTCCGCGACCGCCATCGCCTGAATGTCGTTCAGGTAGCCGTCGTTGCACTCGAAGACCAGCGGATTCACGGTGGCCATGGCGCGGCCGATGCCGGGGTTGGCGGCGACCGCCGTCCGGATCTGCGCGTTGGCCACGGTGCCCACGCCGAACGTGTTGGTCAGCCCGATCGGCGTTTCCAGCACGCCCAGTTCCTGCACCTGAACCAGGCCGGTGCTTTTGCCGAAGCCGTTCAGCACGGTGGCCGCGGCCGGCGTCTTGTCCAGAAAGGCATCGCCGCCATGCGTGCGCACGACGGTCACGCCGGTCTGCAGCGGGCCCTCGGCCAGCGTGCAATGGCCAACGGTGACGTCGCCCACGTCGCAGATCGAGTCCAGCGGCCCCGACGGCAGTACGCCGATGCGAGGGATGTCCAGCGCTTGTTTGTCCATGTTCGTCTACGTGTCGCCACGCTCCAGAATGCAAAACGCCGCCACCCTGGGTCCGGGACACGCGCTGGCATGCGCGTGGCGGACGGAGGCGGCGGCGGAAAAATCGCCCTCCACGCCGGCCCTCGCAAGAAGGGCCGGTGGCAGGTTTACTTGCGGTCGATCTTGGGATCGAGCGCGTCGCGCAGGCCGTCGCCCAGCAGGTTGAACGCCAGCACCGTCAGGAAGATCGCCAGCGCCGGGAAGATCGCGACGTGCGGTGCGATGACCATGTCGGCGCGCGCTTCGTTCAGCATCGCGCCCCACTCCGGCGTGGGAGGCGAAGCGCCCATGCCCAGGAACGACAGGCTGGCGGCGGTGATGATCGAGGTGCCGATCCGCATCGTGCCGTACACCACGATCGGCGAGATCGTGCCGGGCAGGATGTGGCGCATGATGATCGTCCAGTCGGACGCGCCCACGCTCTTGACGGCTTCGACGTACGTCATCTGCTTGATCGACAGCGTGTTGCCGCGCACCAGGCGGGCAAACGCGGGCACGCTGAACACGGCCACGGCCACGATCACGTTGACCATGCTGGAGCCCAGGATCGCGACCACGCCGATGGCCAGCAGCATGCCGGGGAACGCCAGCAGCACGTCGGAGATACGCATCGTGATGCGTTCCCACCAACCTTCGTAGTAGCCGGCCATCAGACCCATGAAGGTGCCGACGATGGCGCCCATGGCGACCGACAGGAAACCTGCGGCCAGCGAGATGCGCGCGCCCATGACGATGCGGCTGAAGATGTCGCGGCCCAGCGAATCCACGCCCAGCCAGTGCGTCAGCGACGGACCGGCGTTCAGCGCGTCATAGTCGAAGAAGTTCTCCGGGTCGAACGGCACGATCCACGGCGCGAACGCCGCGACGATGACCAGCAGCAGGACGAAGAGGCCGGCGCCGACGGCGAGCTTCTGCTTCTTGAACTTGCGCCAGAACTCGGTGGCGGGCGTGCGCACGTCGTTCTTGGGGACGGCGGCGATGGTCGCGGCGGGTGTCGTATTGCTCATGGCCGCCTCACTTGTAACGGATGCTGGGATTGATGACGCCATAGAGCACGTCGACAATCAGGTTGATCAGGATGAATTCCAGCGAGAACAGCAGCACGAGGCCCTGGATCACCGGATAGTCGCGCTGGGTCACGGCGTCCACCAGCAGGCGGCCAAGGCCGGGCCAGTTGAACACGGTCTCGACCACGATCGAGCCGCCCAGCAAGAAGCCGAACTGCAGGCCCATCATGGTCACGACGGGAATCAGCGCGTTGCGCAGCGCGTGCTTGATGATCACGCGGCGCTCGGACAAGCCCTTGGCGCGGGCGGTGCGGACGAAGTCTTCCTGCACGACTTCGACGAACGAGGCCCGTGTGAAACGCGCCATCACGGCGGCCACCGCGGCGCCCAGCGTGATGGAAGGAAGAATGTAGTGTTGCCAGGTCGATGCGCCCACGGTGGGGAGCCAGCCCAGGTTCACCGAGAAGATCTGCATCAGCATCATGCCCAGCGCAAACGCGGGGAACGAGATGCCGGACACCGCCAGCGTCATGCCGAGACGGTCGGGCCAGCGATTGCGCCATACCGCCGACACGATGCCGATGATCATGCCGAAGCCGACGGACCACACCATGCTCGCAAGGGTGAGCCACAGGGTGGGCATGAAACGGTCGGCGATTTCGGTCGAGACGGGGCGCTTGGTGCGCAGCGAGGTCCCGAGGTCGCCCTGCAGCATGTGGCTGAAGTAGCGCACGAACTGCTGCGGCAGGGGCAGATCCAGCCCAAGTTCCTTGCGCACGAGCTCGACGGTTTGCTGGTCGGCCTCGGGGCCAGCGGCCAGCCGCGCCGGGTCGCCCGGAAGCATGTGCACAAACAGGAACACGACCACCGCTACCAGCAGCAGCGTGGGGATCATGCCCAGAAGACGTTTGACGATGTAGGTCAGCATTGAAATTCCTGCAACATCGGCGGGGACACCGCGTCCCCGCCGTATGTGGCCTTACAAGGGCCCGAAGGCCCCAAGAGTTACTGCTTGGTTTACTGCTTCAGGTCGATGTCGCCGAACCAGAACGAGGTGTCCGGCTCAACGTACACGCCCGACAGGTTCTTCGACTTGACGTACAGGTTGTTCTGGGTCACCAGGAAGGCCCACGGGGCGTCCTTCCAGATGGTTTCCTGAACGTTCTTGTAGATCTCGGTCTTCTTCTCGCGGTCCGTCGTGGCCAGCGCTTGCTGGACGCCTTCGTCAACCGTCTTGTTCGAGTAGTACGACACGTTGTTCAGCACCGGCGGGAACGCGGCGGTGGTCAGCAGCGGACGCAGGCCCCAGTCGGCTTCACCGGTCGACGACGACCAGCCGGCGTAGTACATGCGGACCTTGGCGTCTTCAGGCTTTTGCACCTGCTGGACGCGCTGCACGCGCTGGCCGGATTCCAGGACTTCCACGGAAACCTTGATGCCGACCTGAGCGAGCTGCTGCTGCAGGAACTGAACGACCTTCACCGAGGTGCCGTCGTTGTAGGCGGACCACAGCGTGCTTTCGAAGCCGTTGGGGTAGCCGGCTTCGGCCAGCAGGGCCTTGGCCTTCTTGATGTCGTAGGGCCATGCGCCGATCTTGTGCGCGTAGTCCACGCCTTGCGGCACGACGCCGTCGATGACGGTGGCGTAGCCCGAGAACGCGACCTTGGCCAGGGCGTCCTTGTTGATGGCGTAGTTGATGGCTTCACGAACCTTGACGTTGTCGAACGGCTTTTGCTGCGTGTTCATCGACAGGTAGCGGGCCATGATCGAGTTCTTGTGATCGACCACGTCCAGCTTGTCGTTCTTCTTCAGCACGGCGGCCTGCTCGAACGGCACCGGGAAGGCGAAGTGCGCTTCACCCGTCTGCACCACGGCGGCGCGGGTGTTGTTGTCGGTCACGGTGCGGAAGGTCAGCGTGTCGACCTTCGGGTAGCCTTGCTTCCAGTAGCCGGCGAACTTCTTGACCTTCAGGTACTCGGCCGGCTTCCATTCGACGAATTCGAACGGGCCCGTGCCAACCGGGTGAAAGCCGATTTCCTTGCCGTACTTGGCCAGGGCGGCCGGCGAGATCATCATGGCGGCCGGGTGGGCCAGCGCGTTGATGAAGGCCGAGAACGGCTTCTTCAGCGTGATCTTGACGGTCATCGGATCGACCACTTCGGTCTTTTCGATGACGCTGAACTGGATGTAGCGCGACAGGCGGTTGTCCGGGTTGGCCGGACGGTCGAAGTTGACCTTGACCGCTTCGGCGTTGAAGTCGGTGCCGTCATGGAACTTCACGCCGGGACGCAGCTTGAAGGTGTAGACCAGGCCGTCTTCGCTGACCGTGTAATCGGTCGCCAGCACCTTCTGGACCTTCAGGTCCTTGTCGAATTCGAACAGGCCTTCGTAGTAGGCCTTGCCAGCCGCCTGGTTCAGCGTGCTGTTGGTGTTGTACGGGTCCAGCGTTTCCAGCGCGATGGAAACGGCAAACGTCACGTCCTTGGCGGCGTGGGCCATCGGCGCGGTGAGCACGCCGAAGGCCAGCGCGGCAGCGGCCATCAGCTTGGTGGGGCGCAGAACTTTCATCATTGCAACTCCTGGTTCCAAAAAAAGGTCAACTACTGAGTCAATACGCGCCGCCGACGGGATGGCGGGCTACAAAATGATCCGTACCGACCTGAACCAGCGGCTGCACCACCGGTTCGTCGTTCAGTTTGCGGATCGGGCTGGGGATTTCATCCGACAACAAGGTGCGCTTCAGGTGACGGCGCGCCGGATCGGCGATCGGCACGGCGGACATCAGCTTCTTGGTGTAGGGGTGCTGCGGATTCTCGAAGATGGCGCGGCGCGGGCCGATCTCGACGATCTGGCCCAGGTACATCACCGCCACGCGGTGGCTGACGCGTTCGACCACGGCCATGTCGTGCGAGATGAACAGGAACGAGATGCCCATGTCGCGCTGCAGGTCGATCAGCAGGTTCACGATCTGCGCCTGGATCGACACGTCCAGCGCCGACACGGATTCGTCCGCGATCACGACCTTCGGGTTCAGGGCCAGGGCGCGCGCGATGCAGATGCGCTGGCGCTGGCCGCCCGAGAATTCATGCGGGTAGCGCTGCGCCATTTCCGGCGGCAGGCCGACGCGCTCGAGCAGTTCGGCGACGCGGCGCTCGGCATCCTTGCCCTTGGCCACGCCGTGCACCAGCAGCGGTTCCATGATCGAGAAACCCACGGTCACGCGCGGATCCAGCGATGCAAACGGATCCTGGAACACGAACTGGATGTCGCGGCGCAGGGATTGCAGTTCGGTGTTCTTCAGACGCACGATGTCGCGGCCGCCAAAGCGGATCTCGCCGCCCTGGCTTTCGACCAGGCGCAGCAGCGAGCGGCCGGTCGTGGACTTGCCGCAGCCGGACTCGCCGACCAGCGACAGCGTCTCGCCGGGGTACAGGTCGAAGCTGACCTTCTCCACGGCGTGCACGCGGCGCTGCACGCGGCTCATGATGCCGCCGCGCAGGTCAAAACGCGTCACCAGGTTGCGCACGCTCAGGATGGGTTCGCGCTTGGCGTTGGGCACTTCCTGCGTGCTGACGATGCCGGGCTCGGCCACGGGCTGGGCCTTGCCTTCCACCTGCAGCAGCGGGAAGCGCGCGGGCAGGTCCGTGCCCTGCATGGCGCCCAGCTTCGGCACGGCCGACAGCAACGCCTTCGTGTAGCTGTGCTGGGGCGCGGCGAACACCTGGTCCGACGGGCCTTCCTCGACCTTGTCGCCGCGGAACATCACCAGCACGCGGTCGGCCACTTCGGCCACCACGCCCATGTCGTGGGTGATGAACACCACGCCCATGTGCATTTCTTCCTGGAGCTGGCGGATGAGCTGCAGGATCTGCGCCTGGATGGTCACGTCCAGGGCGGTGGTCGGTTCGTCGGCGATCAGCAGCGCCGGCTTGCAGGCCAGCGCCATGGCGATCATGACGCGCTGGCGCATGCCGCCCGACAGTTGATGGGGGTAGCGGTCCAGCACCGACTTGGCTTCGGGAATGCGGACCTGTTCCAGCATGCGCAGCGCCTCGGCGCGCGCCGATGCGCCATCCATGCCCTGGTGCTCGCGGATCGATTCGGCGATCTGGTCGCCGGCCGTGAACACCGGGTTCAAGGAGGTCATCGGCTCCTGGAAAATCATCGCCATGTCGGCGCCGCGCACGTCACGCATGACGCGCTGGCTGGAATTGGCCAGGTCGATCACGGAACCGTTGCGGCGGCGCAGGGCCATGCGACCCTGGGCGATGCGCCCGCCGCCATGTTCCACCAGACGCATCAGCGCCAGCGACGTCACCGATTTGCCCGAACCCGATTCGCCCACGATGGCCAGGGTCTCGCCCCGGTCCACATGGAACGACAGATTGCGCACGGCTTCGACCGTGCGCTCGGAACCCACGAAGCGCACCGTCAGGTCGTCGACCTGGACCACGCGGTTATCCGGCAGCGCCAGGCTGTTTGCGCGATCAACCATCTCTTCTCATTCCCAAAATAAACCTACTGATCCAAACCCGCCGCTCATCGGTAGATGGCGGTCACCGGCTTTTCGCCGACGCGGGCGTAACCCCGGTACATGCCTTCCGTGTTGAACGGCAAGGCCACATTGCCCTGGGCGTCGACGGCCACGAGGCCGCCCTTGCCGCCGATGGTGGGCAGTTTTTCCATCACGACGCGGTCCGCCGCCGCTTCCAGCGAGGCGCCGCAGTATTCCATCTGGGCCGCCACGTCGTACGCGGCAACCATGCGGATGAACATTTCGCCCGTGCCCGTGGTGGACACGGCGCAGGTCTTGTTGCTGGCATAGGTGCCGGCGCCGATCAGGGGCGCATCGCCCACGCGGCCGACCTGCTTGTTGGTGATGCCGCCGGTGGAGGTGGCTGCCGCCAAGTTGCCCTGCGCATCGACGGCCACGGCGCCCACGGTGCCGAACTTCTTGTCGGCATCCAGCGGATCGGCGGGCGCGGGCTGGCCACGCGCGACCATCGCCTGGCCGTCGTGATCCAGCACGGCGGCGTCCGGCGTCTCGCGCTGCACGCGCAGCAGCTGCTCGCGGCGGGCTTCGGTCGAAAAGTACGACGGGTCGACGAGTTCCAGGCCTTCCTGGGTGGCGAACGCTTCGGCGCCCTCGCCCACAAAGAAGACGTGCTTGCTGTTTTCCATGACCTTGCGCGCGGCAAAGATCGGGTTGCGCACGCGGTTCACATTGGCGATGGCGCCCGAACGCAGCGTCGCGCCGTCCATGATGGCGGCGTCCAGCTCATGGGTGCCGGCGCTGGTGAACACGGCGCCGTGGCCGGCGTTGAACAGCGGGCAATCCTCGAGCAGGCGCACGGCCTCGGTGACGGCGTCCAGGGCGCTGCCGCCCTTGGCCAGCACGGCTTGGCCGGCGGTCAGGATGGACTCCAGGGCCGCCAGGTATTCCTGTTCTTTCTCGGGAGACATGGCCGCGCGGGACATTGCGCCGGCGCCACCGTGAATGGCAATCACGGGCTGAATCATCGTTTACCTACTCCATGTATGAGCCACGGCATGACGGACTGGGTCACCCCAGCGGC
>NZ_DAMCTG010000085.1:0-23007 GCF_032113835.1 Achromobacter sp.
GAATTTGCCGGTGTCTGACACCCTCGGGAGACGCTCTTGGTATGCCGCGAATCTCACCAGGGTGTCAGACACCTAGAGCAGAAGCAGCCACACGCGCAGCGTCATCGCCCCGACGCAAGACATCGCGTAAGCCCCCGAAGGCCGCCCGGGCGGCCGCCGCGGGCGGGCCCCGCAAGATCTTTCTCTCTCCCCACACCGTGGGCAAGAACCTAAAGAACCCAACCCGCCCCGCAACCGGTAAAGCTGAAACCACAAAAGCCCGTCGCAGCGGGGGCCGGGGTGCGCGGGGCGTGTAGATGCGCCCGACGGAAACCGTAGGGAGCCGAAGGCGGACGAGGTTGAGGACGGGGAAGTCCGGAGCGAAGGCTCCGGACCGCAATCGTAGCCCCGCGCACCCCGGCCCCCGCTGCGGCGGGCGTCTTAAGAACGCAACTCCACACCCGCAGCCACCAACACCCCCGCCCGCCAAAAACCGCCAGCCCAATTGCCGCGACACCCTTCAATGCCCCCCACCCAAATAAGCCGCCACCACAGCCGGATCATGCTTCAACTTCTCCGCACTCCCATGCACAGAAATCCGCCCATTCTCCAGCACATACCCATAATCCGCGACATTCAACGCCGCCGCCGCAAACTGCTCCACCAGCAGCATCGTCACGCCTTCTTCCTTGAGCCGCGCAATGATCCGGAACACCTCTTCCACCAGAATCGGCGCCAGTCCCATCGACGGCTCGTCCAGCAGCACCAATTCGGGATTCAGCATCACCGCACGCGCCATCGCCAGCATCTGCTGTTCGCCGCCAGACAACGTGCCAGCCAGCTGATCCCGCCGTTCCTTCAAGCGCGGGAACAGATCCATCGCCCGTCCCAGATCCGCCTGAACATCACCCTTCGGGCGGCTGCCCGTCAGACGCGGAAATGCGCCCAGCAGCAGGTTGTCGGTCACTGACAGCGTCGGAAATACCCGGCGCCCCTCCGGTGAATGCGCCAGCCCCAGCCGCGCGATGCGATGCGACTCCATCCCATCGATCCGCTTGGTCCCTAGCGTGATCTCCCCGGCAGTCGGCCGGATCATCCCCGACAGCGCCCGCATCGTCGTCGTCTTCCCAGCCCCGTTCGAGCCGATCAACGTCACCACCTTGGCTTTCGGCACTTCCATGCTGATGCCGTGCAGCACCTTCACTTTCCCGTAGCCTGCTTCCAGATTCTTGATCGATAGCATCTTCTTGTCCCCTTGGCGTCAGGCGGGCGCGCCGCCCAGATACGCCTCGATCACCTTGGCGTTGCTTTGCACTTCATTAGGCAGGCCTTCAGCGATCTTCTGGCCGAAGTCCAGCACCGACACCGTGTCGCAAACCCCCATCACCACATCCATGTGGTGTTCGATGAGGATCAGCGTGATGCCGTGGTCGCGCACCTTGCGGATGATCGTCAGCAGCTCCACGATGTCCGGCGCCGTCAGGCCTGCTGCCGGTTCGTCCAGCAGTAGCAGTTGCGGATCCAGCGCCAGCGCGCGGGCGATCTCCAGCAGGCGTTGCTTGCCGTAGGGCAGGTTGCGCGCCTCCTCGCTGGCCAGCGATTCCAGGCCCACGAACTCCAGCAGCGCCATGGCCCGTGCACGTGCGCCCTGTTCCTCTGTCTTCCACTTGGGCGTGCGCAGCGCGATGCCGGCCAGACCTGTCGTGAACGTGTGATGCAGGCCGACCAGCACGTTCTCCAGCGCGGTCATTTCGCCGAACAGTTGCACGTTCTGGAACGTGCGGGCGATGCCGGCTTCGGCGATGTCGGCCGGCGCCAGGCCGACGAGCGACTTGCCGCCGAACTCCACCGCGCCGGCCGTCGGCACGTAGATGCCGGTCAGCACGTTCATCATCGTGCTCTTGCCGGATCCGTTGGGGCCGATCAGGCCGTGGATGGTGCCGCGCTTGACGGTCAGGTCCACCTCGTTCAGGGCCTTCAGACCGCCGAACTGCATCAGCACGCTCTTGGCCGCCAGCAGGGTTTCGCCCTTGCCCGCCACCGCGTCCGGCACCGCATCCTGTTCCTTCACCAGGTCTTTCTTCACAGCCAGCGCCGCGCGGCGGGTGGAGAAGAACAGGTTGCGCACGAAGCCCACGATGCCGTCGGGCAGGTAATAAACGACAAACAGGATCATCGCGCCGAAGATGGTCAGGCGCCAGTCGGTGACGGCTTCCAGCCAGTACGAGAAGATGGCCAGCACGATCGTGCCGATCACCGGCACCGCGACCTTGCGCGGTTCGGTGCGGCCCTTGGAGATGGCCACGATGCTGCCCACCGTCACCAGGATCGCCACGGCGAGCGCGATCAGGCGGAACGTGCCGATGTCGTCCAGCATCTTGGGCAGCAGCACGATGATCGAGGCGCCCAGCAGCGCGCCGGTGCGGCTCTTGCGCCCGCCCATGATGATGGCCAGCAGGAACAGGATCGTCAGTTCGAAGTTGTACGTGTTCGGCGAGATGTACTGCTCCGAATACGAGTACAGCGCGCCCGCCAGGCCGGCAAAGCCGGCGCTGATGACGAACGCAATCACCTTGTGCCGGTATACCGACACGCCCATGCAATCGGACGCGATCGGGCTGTCGCGCAAGGCCTCGAACGACCGGCCCAGGTGCGACTTCAGGATCCGGTGCACGACGATCAGCGAGATCACCAGCAGCGCGGCGACCAGCCAGAAGTATTCGGCCTTGGTCAGCACGTGCCCGGCTATCGACGGCTTGGTGACCTTGATGCCCAGCGGGCCTTCGGTCAGGAAGGTCATCTCGTTGATCAGGATCTGGATGATCGTGCCGAACGCCAGCGTCACCATCGCCAGATAGGGGCCGGTGACGCGGAGCGCCGGCAGCGCCAGCACCGCGCCAAAGGCGGCGGCGATGACGATGGCGGCGGGCAGCGTCAGCCAGATTGGAATCTGCAGATGGAAGACGAGCACGCCGGCCACGTACGAACCGATGCCGAAGAGACCCGCGTGGCCCAGCGACACCTGGCCGGTGTAGCCCACCACGATATCGAGCCCGAACAGCAGGATCGAATAGATCATGATGGTTTCGATCAGGTGCAGGTAATACGTGTTGGTCACGCCCAGCGGCACGGCGGCCAGGCAGGCCACGGCCACGATGGAAAGAAGTAGATGCAGGGGTTTCATCGCTTACACCTTCTTGATCGCGGTCTTGCCGAACAGGCCGGCGGGCTTGAAGGTCAGAACGAGCAGCAGCAACACCAATCCCGGCACGTCTTTGTATCCCGTTGATAGATAGAAACCGGTGGTCGTTTCGGCGATCCCCAGGATCAGCCCGCCCACCACGACGCCCATCCCGCTGGACAGGCCGCCAATGATCGCGACGGCAAACGCCTTCAGGCCCAGCACGGCGCCCATCGTGGCGCCGGTCAGCGTCAGCGGCGCGACCAGCACGCCAGCAAATGCCGCGGTGAGCGACGACAGCGCGTACGAGAACGTGATGACCATGCCGGTGTTGATGCCCATCAGGCCGGCCGCGTCGCGGTCGTTGGACGTGGCGACGAAGGCTTTGCCGTAAATGGATTTGCGGTTGAAGATTTCAACCAGGATCATCATGCCCAGCGCGCCGAACACCACCAGCAGTTCCATCGGCAGCACGTTGGCGCCCAGCACCTGGATCGGCGCTTCGGGCAGCGGCGAGGGAAAGCGCAGATCGTCGCGGCCCCAGATGTTTTCGGCGACGTTCTTGAAGATGATGCCCAGCGCAATGGTGGCCATGATCCAGCCGAATTCCGATCGCGTCTTGATGGCGGGCCGCACGCCCACGCGCTCGACCAGCGCGCCCTGCGCGAAGCCGAATATGCAGACGATGGGAATCATGACCCAGTAGTTCACGCCGAGGCCGACGAGCGTGAGGCCGACGAGCGCACCCAGCATCAGGGCTTCGCCCTGGCCGAAGTTCAAGGTGCCCGACGTGGCGAAGGTGAGCTGGTAGCCGAACGCAATGACCGCATAGATCATGCCTAGCGCAATACCGCTATAGATGAGCTGTAGAAGAATCATGGTGTGTGTCTTGAGGCGCTGTGTTCCGTCCCAACCCCCTTGGGCAGAACGCTGTTTTCAGGCGGCTGCATGCCCCGCGCCCGAATGTTCGGGCGCGGGCGGCGGCGGCCGGGCAGCCGCCGCCTTCCTGCTTGTCGGGATTTAGTTGGCCTTGATGACGCGGCCGCCCTTGACCTCGCCGATGACCACTTCCTTCGCGGTGATCGCGTCGTGGTTGTCGTGCGAGAAGGGCTTGTTGTAGGTCATCACGACGCCCTCGACCGGGGTCTGCAGGTTTTCCAGCGCTTCGCGCACCTTGGGACCGTCGGTGGAGTTCGCCTGCTTGATGGCTGCCGCCAGCAGGAAGATCGAGTCATAGCCCTGCGCCGCCGACACCGGCGAGTCGATGCGGTTGTTCTTGGGCTTGAACTTGGCCAGGTAGGCGTCGATGAACGCCTTGCGCTTGGGCGTGTCCGGATCCTGGATGAAGGTCTGCGGCATGCGCGCGCCTTCGCCGTTGGCGCCGGAGTTGTCGATGTAGTTGGCCATGGACAGCGTCCAGCTGCCGATGATCGGCACCTTCCAGCCCAGCTTGGTCATGCCGTTGGCAACCTGGGCCAGCTCGGGGCCGATGCCATAGGTCAGCACGGCTTCGGCGCCCGCGGCCTTGGCCTTGAGCAGCTGGGCCGTCATGTCGACGTCCTTGATGTTGAACTTCTCGACGGCCACAGGCTTGATGCCCTTGGCGTCCAGCGCCTTTTCCAGGTCCTCGCGGCCAAGCTGACCGTAGTTGGTGGAGTCGGCCAGGATCGCGACCTTCTTGAAGCCGCGGCGCGTGATCGCTTCTTCCACGATCATCGGGGCCTGGATGCTGTCGTGCGCCGCGTTGCGGAACACGTAGTTGTCGGGGTATTCGGGCGCCTTGAACTGATGCGTGATCACGCTGCCGGTGGCCACGTTGTTGAAGACCGGGATCTTGGCGTCCTGGTAGAAACGTTGGGAGGCCAATGCGACGCCGGTGTTGATGTAGCCGACGGTGGCGGTCACCTGTTCCTTGTTGATCAGTTCCTGCGCGATCTGCACGCCGCGCTCGTTCTTGGCTTCGTCATCGCGTTCGACGGCGACGAGCTGACGGCCCATCACGCCGCCGTTCTTGTTGATCTCTTCAATGGCGAGGCGAACGCCGTCGCGCATGCTGACGCCCATGGAGGACGATCCGCCCGTGTAGGGGCCGGCCACGCCGATCTTGATGGGGTCGGCGGCGTGGGACGCGGCCGATACGGCAAATGCAAGGGTTCCTGCAAGCAGCTTCAAACGAAAATCCATGGATGTCTCCGTTGTAATTGGGTGAACTGCGTGGAAAGCCGTGTGCCGGCGCCAGGCGGCGGGTGATGTTTTGTTGGCGCGCTCCTTTGTTGCGTGTCGTGACTGTCTGCTTAATCGCTTACGCGAATCTGACCCGGCGGTGCTTTTCCGCGTAAATACCTAGTGCGGATGCAAGGTTCCTTTCAGCTTGCTGAATGCGGCGGGCTGGATAAGGCGTGCGCGTGGCGCTGCGTTGGCAATGCACTCGCAATGCGTTCGCAACGCGACGGCACACCGGCCTCGCCTCGGCCTTGCAGGATCTTCGGGACGGTCGCAGTCACGCTGGCCGCATCCTAGCGATCAGGATGCGGCGTCGTGCGGAAATTCATTCCGCTGATAACTGGAAATTTATTCCTGGCAGGCCTGCGACCCGCATGGCCATTGGGCTGCGCGTTGGCAGACCTCGGTGAGCCATAGGGAAAACGCCTGGGCGGCGCCGCCGGGTGCGCGTGTCGCTTCGGTGCACAGGTAGTACTGCGACTCGCCGGGGATCTCGACATCCAGCACGCGAACGAGCTTGCCTTCGTCCAGCCATTCGGCGGCTAGCGACCGGCGCGTCAGCGCTACACCCTGGCCGGCGCGCGCGGCCGCGAGCATCATGCCCAGGTCCACCAGCCACACCCCGCGCGAAGGCTCGGGCCAATCCAGGCCCGCCGCCGTCAGCCACGGACGCCAGGGTTCCATCGGGCAACGCAGCAGGTCGGCGCGCGCCAGATCGGTGGGCCGCTTGAACGGGCCGCGCGCCGCTTGATAACTTGGCGCGCACACCGCGAACACCGGATCGTGCGTGAGCGGGTGCGCATGAAGGCCGGGATATTTGCCGCTGCCAAAGCGGATCCAGACGTCGGCATTGGGCGGCATGATGTCCAGGTACGGAATGGACAGCATGATTTCAAGTTCGACGTCGGGGTTTGCCGCGGTGAAACCGGGCAGGGCAGGAATCAGCACCTGCCGCGCGAATGTCGGCGTGGACACGACGCGCAGCGTTTCCAGCTTGGGTTCGTTGCGTTTGTGCAGCGACGCGTCGGACAGCAGATCGAGCGCCGTGCGCACCTGTTCCAGGTATTCACGTCCGGCCGCGCTCAGCGTTGCGCCACGGCTGCTGCGAATGAACAGCGTGACGTCCAGCAGGGTTTCCAGCGAGGCGATGCGTTTGCCGATGGCGCTGGCGGTGACGAAGAGTTCTTCGCTGGCACGCTCGAAGGAACCCAGCCGCGCGGCCGCTTCGAACGCCTGGATGGCGGCAAGCGGCGGCAGGCGCACGTCTTTGGATGGCGAAGGTCCGCGCATGGAGCGGTGGCGGGCCGGCCCGGCGCCCGACAAAAAGTGGTGAGGCGTCGATTATAAAAGTGCGGGCGCGGACACTTCGGATCAGTGCTTTGCGGCTGCGTAAGGTGTCTGACACCCGCGTGAGAGGATCGTCAGTCTGCGGCGGTGTCTCCTGGGTGTCAGACACCTTTTAGAGACAACCTCACTTTGGAATGCGAAGCTCAGACGCCCTTGACGGCGAGGCTGATCGCCAAACCGGCCATGATCACGGCGATGATGCCGTCCAGGGCTCGCCATGCCGACGCGCTGGCAAAGAACGGCGCAAAGAGCCGCGATCCGATGCCCAGCACGGCTAGCCACAGCAGGCTGGCCGTGAAGGCGCCGGCCGCGAAGGCCATGCGCGCGTCGTCGAAGCCGTGCGCCAGCGATCCGACCACCACCATGTCCAGCCAGAAGTGCGGGTTGAGCAGCGAAAACCCCAGCGCCCCGAGCATGGCGGCGCGGCGCGACGGCACCACATCGCGGGCGGCAGCCAAACCGCCCGTGGCGGTCCAGGCGCGGCGAGCGGATTGCGCAGCGTACCAGGTCAGGAACGCCACACCGAACCACAGCACGGCGGTCGTCAGCCAGGGGAACCACGCGGTCAGCGCCTGCAGGCCGGACACGCTGGCGAAGATGAAGACGGCGTCGATCAGCGCGCAGATGGCGACGACGCTCAAGAGATGCGCGCGCATGAGGCCCTGGCGCAGGATGAACGCGCTTTGCGCGCCCACGACGGCAAACAGGCCGAGACCCGTGGCCGTGCCGCTGGCCCAGGCAGTGAGGAAGGCGGGGGATGACAAGGTGGCAAACATGGAGCGGTGTACCTGTGACTGCAACGCCTGTGGCGGCGCTTTGATTGTGTGGCCGACGGCGGTGAGCGGGCGGCAATACGTCATTTTCCCTTGCCATGTATATGAAATACAGCTAATTTTCCTTCACTATATTAAGTATTTCTAATCCCATGAAAATCGATCACGGCAACCTGCGCGCACTGGCCGCGGTGGTGCGCGAAGGCAGTTTCGAGCGCGCGGCGCTGTCGCTCAGCGTCACGCCGTCGGCGGTGTCGCAACGGATCAAGGCGCTGGAAGACCGGATGGGCCGGCTGCTGGTCCAGCGTACGGTGCCCGCCGCGGCCACTGCGGACGGCCAGGTGCTGGTGCAACTGGCCGAGCAGACCGCCTTGCTGGAGCACGACGCGCTGAACCGGCTAGGCGTTGCCGACGACGAAGTGCCCCACGCCAGCATCCCCATCGCGGTCAACCACGACAGCCTGGAAACCTGGTTCGTCGACGCGGCCCTGCAGTTCGCGGCGCGTACCCGCGCCACGCTGGACATGCTCTCCGAAGACCAGGACCACACGGCCGCGCTGCTGCGCAACGGCTCGGTGCTGGGCGCGGTGACCACGCTGGCCGATCCGGTGCAGGGTTGCCGCATTCACGCGCTGGGCAGCATGCGCTACGTGGCCACGTGCACGCCAGACTTCCACAAGCGCTACTTCGCCTCGGGCGTCAACGCGCAGACGCTGGCCCAGGCGCCGGTGCTGGTCTTCAACCGCAAGGACGCGCTGCAGGCGCGTTTTGCGCACAAGATCGCCGACCCCGCGCCGTGGGAGCCGCCGGTCTGGTGGGTGCCGTCCACACGCGCGTTCGTGCAGGCCACGCTGGGCGGACTGGGCTGGACCATGAACCCGCTGCCGCTCGTGCAGGAGCATCTTGATGCCGGTCAACTCGTTCTGCTGCGCGGCCGGGCATGGGAGGACGTGCCGCTCTACTGGCAGCATTGGCGGGTAAACTCCGAGGCCATGGAAGCCTTGACCGACTCGGTGCTGTCAGCCGCCCGCAGCCTGGTCAGGCGCCGCTAACGTCTCAGGAGGACACCCATGAACATCCGCAAGTTTGCCGTTGTTGCCGCGATCGGCCTGTGCACCGCCGGTTCGGCGTGGGCCAAGGACTACAAGGTCGGCCAGGTCGAAGTCGACGATCTCTGGGTCCGCGCTTCGGCGCCCGGACAGGCCAACGGCGCGGGCTATATGGATATCGACAACGACGCCAAGGCGCCGGACCGCCTGCTGTCCGTGACGTCGGACGCCGCCGAACGCGTCGAGCTACATACCGTGCAGACCGAAAACGGCGTCTCCAAGATGCGCCAGGTCGAAGGCGGCATCGCGCTGCCCGCCGACACCGAGGTCAAGCTCAGCCCGGGCGGCTATCACGTCATGTTCATCAAGCTGAAGGCGCCGTTCAAGGATGGCGCCACCGTGCCCGCCACGCTCAAGTTCGAAAAGGCGGGCGAAGTGGCGGTGGAGTTCAAGGTCAAGCCGGCCTCGCACAATCCCGGCATGAGCCACGACCACGGCGCGATGAAGCATTGAGGCTGGCGCTGCGGCGGTGACTGTCGGCAGGCCGTTGACGATTTGGCGGCAGGTCGGAGGCAAGCCAGTGGCCAGGAGGCCGGTGGCAGGCAGTCGACCGGCAGGCTGGCTGAGCCGGACCGCTGCGCCGGACCGCTGCGCCTTGCGATGCCCCACAAGCAAAAAGGCCGACTCAATCGAGTCGGCCTTTGCATTGGCGCGGCGTCAGTCGCCGGACGCCGCGCTTGCCGCAGATCAGTACAGCCCTTGCTGGCGCATGGCGTCCGCGACCTTGACGAAGCCGGCGATGTTGGCGCCGTCCAGGTAGTTCACGTACTCGCGCTCCGAATGACCGTGGCGCACGCAGTTTTCGTGGATGTCGCGCATGATGGCGTGCAGACGGGTGTCCACTTCCTCGCGGGTCCACGACAGACGAGCCGAGTTCTGGGCCATTTCCAGGCCCGACACGGCCACGCCGCCGGCGTTGCTGGCTTTGCCCGGCGCGTACAGCACGCGCGCGGCGATGAAGGCCTTGGCGGCGTCCAGCGTGGCGGGCATGTTGGCGCCTTCGGCAACCGCCAGCACGCCGTTCTTGATGAGCGTCTGGGCGTCCGACAGTTCCAGCTCGTTCTGCGTGGCGCAGGGCAGGGCGACGTCCACGGGCACGTGCCACGGGCGCTTGCCGGCCTCGTACTGCAGACCGAACTGGCGGGCGTAGGTGTCCAGGCGGCCGCGCAGGTCGTTCTTGATGTGCATCAGCGCCACGAGCTTCTCGTGGTTGAAGCCGGCTTCGTCGACCACGGTGCCGTTCGAATCCGACACGGTGATGACGCGGGCGCCCAGCGCCATGGCCTTCTCGATGGCGTACTGCGCCACGTTGCCCGAGCCCGACACGGACACGCGCATGCCGTCGAAGGACTTGCCGACGCGCTTGAGCATTTCCTCGGCGAAGTAGACGGTGCCGTAGCCGGTGGCTTCAGGGCGGATCAGGCTGCCGCCGAAGGTCAGACCCTTGCCGGTGAACACGCTGGCGGTCGAGTTGGACAGCTTTTTCATCATGCCGGCCATGAAGCCGACCTCACGCGCGCCCAC
Organism: Achromobacter sp.; assembly: GCF_032113835.1. Lineage (GTDB taxonomy): Bacteria > Pseudomonadota > Gammaproteobacteria > Burkholderiales > Burkholderiaceae_B > Achromobacter. The sequence continues at coordinate 10,137 of NZ_DAMCTG010000085.1, forward strand.
GCCGATATCGCCGGCGGGCACGTCGGTGTCCGGACCCAGATGGCGGTACAGCTCGATCATCAGCGCCTGGCAGAAGCGCATGACTTCGGCGTCGGACTTGCCCTTGGGATCGAAGTCGGAACCGCCCTTGCCGCCGCCCATGGGCAGCGTGGTCAGCGAGTTCTTCAGGGTCTGTTCGAAGGCGAGGAACTTCAGGATCGACAGGTTCACCGACGGGTGAAAGCGCATGCCGCCCTTGAAGGGGCCGATCGCGGAGCTGTGCTGGATGCGGAAGCCGCGGTTGACCTGGGCGCGGCCCTGATCGTCGGTCCAGCAGATGCGGAACTGGATGACGCGTTCTGGTTCGACCAGGCGTTCCAGCAGGGCGTGTTCAGCGTAGTGGGGATGCTTCTCGACGAAGGGCCACAAGCTGAGCATCACCTCCTGGACGGCTTGCATGAATTCAGGTTGCTGCGGGTCGCGCGCGGCGACGCCACGCAGGAAGTCGTCCAGACTCTGCACTTTCACCATGATCTCCTCGGGGGTGCTTCGAATAGGTGCGGAAATTGCGCCAGTTTGGGGCGCGATCAGTTTGTTTTGGTGCATGGCTGCACCTGTATGGTGCGGGGATTGTATGGGCAAAATGTTGCCCTGCGCAAAGCGAAAAACTGCGCCATCATGTTGATAACAAACGAATTTTTTCGGCCTATAAACAGGGACGCATTAATGTGGCGCCTTGATCGCGGGCTGGCGGAAACGGGATGGTTCAAGCGCGGGTGCTTGAAATTTCAGGGGTTTTTAATATGACCCCGTTTTATTAGGCTGGCGTCCCATAGGGCGGAACGCCTGCCGGCTTGGTGCCAGAGGGCGGACGGCAGCGTCGAAGACATGCCACCACCCGTCATTCGCCCTTAATGTGTCCCTATATTTATTTTGAGAAAAATCACGCGCGCAAAGTGAAGTCGTAATCGACCGTCAACGGCGCGTGATCCGAGAAGCGTTCGTCCTTGTAGATGGCGACGCTGCGCGCCTTGGCCGCGATGCCGGGGGTGGCGATCTGGTAGTCGATGCGCCACCCGACATTCTTGGCCCAGGCCTGGCCGCGGTTGCTCCACCAGGTGTACTGGTCGGGGCGGTCGTCGATGGTGCGGAACACGTCTACAAAGCCGCGCTTGTCGAAGACGTCCGTCAGCCACGCGCGCTCTTCGGGCAGAAAGCCCGAATTCTTCATGTTGCCCTTCCAGTTCTTCAGGTCGATTTCCTTGTGCGCGATGTTCCAATCGCCGCAGATGACGAATTCTCGGCCCGTCGTCTCGTGCTCGTGCATCAAGGCATCGATCCACGGCCCGAACCGGTCCAGGAAGCGGTACTTCGCCTGCTGGCGCTCGTCGCCGCTGGAGCCGGAAGGCAGGTAGGCGCTGATGACCGACAGATCCTTCCAGTCGGCGCGGATGATGCGGCCTTCGCTATCGAACTCTTCACAATCAAAGCCGTTGTTCACGCGCTCGGCGGCATCTCGCAGGTAGATGCCCACGCCGCTGTAGCCCTTTTTCACGGCGTGGTGAAAGTGGCCGGTGTAGCCGGGCGGATGGCGCAACTCGTCGGTCAGGTCGTCGTGGGCGACCTTGATTTCCTGAAGGCACAGCACGTCGGCGGCGTGCTTCTCCATCCACGGTTGCAGGCCCTTCTTGAAGGCGGACCGGATGCCATTGAGGTTGATCGACGTGATGCGCAGCAAAGCGAAACTCCTGTAATGCGGCCGCGGGGGGGGCGGACAATGCCAGGAATTTAACCGACTCTGCAAAGGCAACCAGGAACGGGCCCGACAGCGGATAAAATGCGGGGTCTGCCACCTACCGGATCACCCTGCATGCCCGCCGCCCCGTCCTCCGTCACCGCCCTGGATTTCGTCCGTTTCGCCTTGAACGAGGGCGTTCTGCGCTTTGGCAGCTTCAAGGTCAAGTCGGGCCGCATCAGCCCCTATTTCTTCAACGCAGGCCTGTTCAACAATGGCCGCTCGGTCGGCAAGCTGGCGCAGTTCTACGCGCAGGCGCTGCTGGATTCCGGCGTCGAGTTCGACATGCTGTTTGGCCCCGCGTACAAGGGCATTCCGCTGTCCACCGCCACAGCCGTGGCGCTGGCCGGCCACCCGGACATGCAGGGCCGCAGCGATGTGCCGTTCGCCTACAACCGCAAGGAAGCCAAGGACCATGGCGAAGGCGGCACCCTGGTCGGCGCGCCGCTCCAGGGCAAGGTTGTCATCATCGACGACGTCATCACGGCCGGCACGTCGGTGCGCGAGTCCGTGGAAATCATCCGCGCCGCCGGCGCCGAACCGGCCGCCGTGCTGATCGCGATGGACCGCATGGAACGCGCCGGCCCGGACGACGCGCTGTCGCCGCACTCGGCCGTGCAGGATGTGGCCAAGACCTATGGCATCCCCGTGGTGGCGATTGCTTCGCTGACAGACATCCTGGCCCTGTTGCAGGATGATGCGTCGTTTGCGGAGAACCGGGATGCCGTGCTGGCGTATCGGACGAAGTACGGGGTGAAGTAAACCCCGTTTCTGAAGGCAATGCGCAGGGCGGCCATGGGCCGCCCTTTGTTATTGCCAAAGACGTCATTGCCTAACCGTCATTGCCAACAATAGCGGGCGACGGGCTCCGCAACGCCGTGCGGTTGCCCGAACACGGTGACGCCGCTGGCCCGCGCCGCGTCGGCCAGCTTGCGGTCAAAGGTGGCCAGACAGGCGCGTTGCCGCATCGAGAGTTCGAGATAACTGGCGTCATAGGCGGTCAAGCCATGGGCGCGGGCAAGCTGGCAGGTGCGCGCAATGCTGAACGCCGCATCGTCGTTGTCGGCGGAGATGGGCAGGTTGTCGAGAAGCTGATTGAACGCAGCGACCTGGGCCCGCGAAATGCGCTGGCTGCGCTCTGCGCGCAGAACGCCATTGGCGACTTCCACGCGCCAGATGTGAGGCACGGTATTTTGCGAGCCGTGCGCGACGTCGAGCAGATGCTGAGCAAGCAGCGATTCGTGGGCATCCACGCGGTACAGCAGCCAGGCAAGGGCGACCGACGCGTCCGGCACAAGACGGATGGTGTTCATTCCCGGCCTTCTTCGATCCAGGCCCGGATGACGTCGTGGGAGACCGGAGCCGCGGTGTGCAGGCGCTTCATGGCTTCCAGGGCATCGTGCGCGTTCAGCGAGGTGTCGGGCAGGACGGGCGTCAGCCTGGCGCGGCGCACGCCGTCGACAGCGATGATGAAGTGCTGTCCCTGGCTGAGGGCCTGCAGGTAATCAGTGAATCGGTGCAGCAAGTCGTTGCTGCTGACCTCGGTGTAATTCATGGCCAAGCTCCGGCGAAATCGACCAGATCATTCTTGGCCAAACAAAAGGCCGCGGCAATATGCCGCGGCCCCTGATTCAGTCTGATATTGCGCCGGTCCCCGCGTGGAGGACCGGCCGTCCATCAACTATCCAGCTTCTGCTTCAGCAGATCATTCACCTGCTGCGGGTTGGCCTTGCCACGGGCCGCCTTCATGATCTGGCCGACCAAAGAGTTGAACGCCTTCTGTTTGCCGGCTCGGTATTCCTCGACGATGGCCGGGTTGGCGGCCAGCACGTCGTCGATCATCGCGCCGATGGCGCCCGTGTCGCTGATCTGCTTCAAGCCGCGCGATTCGATGATGGCGTCGGCATCGCCGCCGTTTTCACCGGCCCACATGGCGCCGAAGACTTCGCGGGCGATCTTGTTGGAGATCGTGCCGTCGATGATGCGCCCGATAAGGGTTGCCAGCGCCGGCGCCGCGACGGGCGATTCAGCGATGGTTTTTTCTTCCTTGTTGAGCACGGCGGCCACTTCGCCCATGACCCAGTTGGACGCAAGCTTGGCCTGGCCGGCCGGCAGCGCGTTGGCGACGGCCTGGAAGTAGGCGGCCAGGTCGCGGCTGACCGTCAGTTGCGCGGCGTCGTAGGCGGGCAGGCCGTATTCCGTTTCGAAGCGGGCGCGCTGGGCGGCCGGCAATTCGGGCATGGCGGCGCGGACCTCGTCCACCCACTCGCTGGAGATCACCAGCGTGGGCAGGTCGGGATCGGGGAAGTAGCGGTAGTCGTGCGCGTCTTCCTTGCTGCGCATGCTGCGCGTTTCGTCGCGGTCGGCGTCGTACAGGCGCGTTTCCTGGACGACAGTGCCACCGTCCTCGATCAGTTCGATCTGGCGGCGCGCTTCATAGATGATGGCGCGTTCCAGGAACCGGAACGAATTGACGTTCTTGATCTCGGTGCGGGTGCCGAATTCCTTTTGGCCCACCGGGCGGACCGACACGTTGGCGTCGCAGCGGAACGAGCCTTCCTGCATGTTGCCGTCGCAAATGCCAAGCCACACGACCAGGCTGTGCAGCGCGCGCGCGTAGGAAACGGCCTCGGCGGCGGAGCGCATTTCGGGCTCGGTCACGATTTCCAGCAGCGGGGTGCCGGCGCGGTTCAGGTCGATGCCGCTGGCCGGGCTGCCATTGCCCAGGTTGAAGTCGTCGTGCAGGGACTTGCCGGCGTCTTCTTCAAGGTGGGCGCGGGTCAGGTTGACGGTCTTTTCTTCTTCGCCGACGAAGAACGACAGCGAGCCGCCCACCACCACCGGCAGCTCGTACTGGCTGATCTGGTAGCCCTTGGGCAGGTCGGGGTAGAAGTAGTTCTTGCGCGCGAAGACCGAGCGCGGGGCGATCGTGGCGCCGACGGCCAGGCCGAAGCGGATGGCGCGCTCGGCCGCACCGCGGTTCATGACCGGCAGGCTGCCCGGCAGTGCCAGGTCGACTTCATTGGCCTGCGTATTGGGCGCGGCGCCGAATTGCGTGCTGCTGCCCGAAAAAATCTTGGAGTCCGTGGAAAGCTGCGTGTGCGTTTCCAGGCCGATGACGATTTCCCAGTTCATGTTCTCAGCCTTGCTGGACAGGGGCACGCTGATGCCAGTCCGTCACGTGTTGATAGCGGTCGGCGATGGCCAGCAGGCGGCCTTCGTCGAAGTAGTTGCCGATGATCTGCAGGCCGATGGGGCGATTCTGTTTCTCGCCACCGAAGCCGCACGGGATCGACATGGCCGGCAAACCGGCAAGGCTGACGCCCAGCGTGTAGACGTCGGCCAGCCAGTCGGCGGTCGGGTCGTCGCGGTTGTCGCCGATGTTCTTGGCGACCGTGGGCGTGACCGGTCCCATGATGACGTCGCACTGGTCCGCATAGGCGCGCTGGAAGTCCTGCGCGATCAGGCGGCGCAGGCGCTGGGCCTGCAGGTAGTAGGCGTCGTAATAGCCGTGCGACAGCACGTAGGTGCCGATGAGGATCCGGCGCTTGACCTCGTCGCCGAAGCCTTCGGCGCGCGAGCGGCTGATCATCTCGTTCAGGTCGCCGTACTGCTTGGCGCGGTGGCCGTAGCGCACGCCGTCGTAGCGGGCCAGGTTGCTGGACGCTTCGGCGGGGGCGATTACGTAATAGGCCGGAATGGCCAGCTCGGTGCGCGGCAGCGAGACCGGCACGCGCACGGCGCCCAGCGCCTCGAACTGTTCAAGCGCGGCTTGCACGGCGGCGGCGACGTCGGGGGCCAGGCCGGCGCCGAAATATTCTTCGGGTACGCCGATACGCAGGCCCTTCAGGGGCTGGCTGCCGGCGGCGTCGAATCGGGCCTGCGCGGCGTCGAAGTCGCGGCGCACGCGGCCGGGTTCGTTGACGGCGCCATCGCATTTTTCGAGGCTGGTGGCGTCGCGCGGATCAAAGCCGCTGATGACGTCCAGGATTTCAAGCAGGTCGCGGCTGCTGGGGGCCAGCGGGCCGGCCTGATCCAGGCTGGAGCCGAAGGCCACCATGCCATAGCGCGAGACGGTGCCGTAGGTGGGCTTGATGCCGCTGACGCCGCACAGCGCGGCGGGTTGGCGAACCGAGCCGCCGGTGTCGGTGCCGGTGGCGGCGGCGACCAGGCGGGCAGCCACGGCGGCGGCCGAACCGCCGGACGAACCGCCGGGTACGGCGGCGTGGTCCCAGGGGTTCTTCACGGCGCCGTAAGCCGAGTTCTCGTTGCCCGAGCCCATGGCGAATTCGTCGCAGTTGAGCTTGCCCAGCGACACCGCGCCGGCCGCGCCCAGGCGTTCCACGACGGTCGCGTCGAACGGGCTGACATAACCATCGAGCATCTTGCTGCCCGCGGTGGTGCGCCAGCCGCGCGTCACGAACGCGTCCTTGTGGGCAATCGGGATGCCGGTCAGCGGACCCGCGGTGCCGGCTGCCAGCGCAGCGTCGGCGGCGCGGGCCTGGGCGAGCGTCAATTCGGCGTCAATATGTAAAAAGCTGTTCAGGCCGCTGGCCGCTTCGGCGGCCTCCAGCGCGCTTTGCGCGAGGTCCACAGCGCTGACTTCGCGTTGCGCGAGGGCCGCGCGCAGAGCGGCGATCCCCTCGAATTGGGTGTGCAGAGCAGGTTTCGTCATGACTTAATCCAGGACCTTGGGAACCAGGAACAGGCCGTCCTGGGCATCGGGAGCGTTGGCCAGCAGTTCCTGGCGGCGGGCTTCCGATCCGGCTTCGGTCACGGCGTCTTCACGCAGGCGCAATACGATGTCCTCGTGGGCGGACAAGGGATGGGCCAGGGGTTCGACGCCTTGGGTATCGACGGACTGAAGCCGCTCGATCAGGTGGAGGATGCCGTTGAGTTCGGCCTGCGCGACGGTGCGCTGGTCGGGGGTCAGTTCGATTCTGGCCAGCCGGGCAATGCGGGCCACATCTTTGTCGTTGAGCGCCATGGGGGATTGCAAAAATCGGTAAGCGAAGGCCGCGGGGCGGGAGTGGGCAGTATGCATATGCCAAACCCGTTACAAAGCTTGAATAGCCTGCATTTATGCGCTATTTCCGGGGAAATTATAAGTTATGATTCACGGTTTAATCGCCGTGATGACAGGCGGACCCGTTGTTTTACGGGCCAAACGCCCCGCGGCCTGACCCCAATTCCCCCCAGAATTTAGCTGAGCTCCCATGTTCGGATTCCTGCGCAGTTATTTTTCCAGCGATATGGCGATTGACCTAGGTACCGCCAATACGCTGATTTACGTCCGCGGCAAGGGCATCGTTCTCGATGAACCTTCCGTGGTCGCAATCCGTCATGAAGGCGGCCCCCACGGCAAGAAGATCATTCAGGCCGTCGGGCACGAAGCCAAGCAGATGCTCGGCCGCGTTCCCGGCAACATCGAGGCCATTCGGCCCATGAAGGACGGCGTGATTGCCGACTTCACGGTCACCGAACAGATGCTCAAGCAGTTCATCCGCATGGTGCACCCCCGCAACATGCTGGCGCCCAGCCCGCGGATCATCGTTTGCGTGCCCTGCGGCTCCACCCAGGTTGAACGGCGCGCCATTCGTGAATCGGCGCTCGGCGCCGGTGCTTCCCACGTGTTCCTGATCGAAGAACCCATGGCCGCCGCCATCGGCGCCGGCCTGGCCGTGTCCGACGCCAGCGGCTCGATGGTCGTCGACATCGGCGGCGGCACCACCGAAGTGGCCGTCATCTCGCTGGGCGGCATGGTCTACAAGGGTTCCGTGCGTGTCGGCGGCGACAAGTTCGACGAGGCCATCGTTAACTACATCCGCCGCAACTACGGCATGCTGATCGGCGAACCCACGGCCGAACTGATCAAGAAGGAAATCGGCTCGGCGTTCCCGGGTTCCGAAGTCCGCGAAATCGAAGTCAAGGGCCGCAATCTGGCCGAAGGCGTGCCGCGCAGCTTCACGGTCTCGTCCAACGAGATCCTCGAATCGCTGACCGATCCGCTCAACCAGATCGTTTCCGCCGTCAAGATCGCACTCGAACAGACGCCGCCCGAACTGGGCGCCGACATCACCGACAAGGGCATCGCCCTGACCGGTGGCGGTGCGCTCCTGCGTGACCTGGACCGCCTGCTGCAAGAAGAAACCGGCCTGCCGGTCGTGGTGGCCGACGATCCCCTGACCTGCGTCGTGCGCGGTTGCGGCGAGGCGCTGGAACACCTTGAGAAACTGGGCGCCATCTTCATCAACGACTAATATTGCCCGCCAGCCCGGAGCCCCGCTTTTTTCTGGCTCCGGCCGCTGCGGGGGCCTCGGACGCGGGCGCCCGGGCTGAGATTCATGCAACGACAAGGGACTCCTCCCCTATTCAGGCGCGGCCCACCGGCAGAGGTGCGGCTGGTCGTTCTGGTCGTCCTTGCCCTGGCCCTGATCGTCATGGATTCCCAATGGCGCATGCTGGAGCCGGCGCGCCGCGCGATTGCCGTGGGGCTTTATCCGTTCCAGCGTGCCGTCATGGCGCCGCGCGATCTCGTCCAGCAAGTCAACGAATGGGTTAACGCGGCCAACCTCATCCGCAGCGAAAACGAAGCCCTGCAGCGCCAGCGCATCGAACTTGCCCAAGTCGCATCCCACGCGGCGCAGCTTGCCGCCGAAAACTCCCAGCTTCGCCGCCTGCTTGGCGTGACCGACACCGTGGCGCAGTCCGCCGTGGTGGTTGAAGTCATGTACGAACCCACCAACGCGTTCACGCAGCGGCTGGTCTTCAACAAGGGCAGCAAGGCTGGCTTGGCGCCCGGCATGCCAGTCATCGACGAAGGCGGCGTGGTCGGCCAGATCGTCCGCGTGACGCCCATGACCGCCGAGGCGGCGCTCGTCACCGACGAACAGGTTTCCATCCCTGTGCAACTTCTGCGCAACGGACTTCGTCTGATTGCGTTCGGCGGCAATTCGCCCGGCAAGATGGAAGTGCGTTACCTGGCGGCCAATGCCGACATCAAGGAAGGCGATACTATTGTCACCAGCGGCGTCGGCGGCCTGTTTCCCGCCGGCCTGCCCGTGGCCAAGGTGACCTCGGTGGAACGCGATACCGCATCCGGTTTCGCGCGCGCCGTGTGTGAACCGCTGGCCCATCCCGAACGCTATCGCCACTTCCTGGTTCTGCAGGTGGATGTGGATCGCGCCGAGTCCAACCGTCAGGAGGTCGATTCCGGTGGATCGGACTAACCAACAAGCTGCGGGGCAGTCCCCGCGCCGCCTTGGCACGCCCAGCAACGTGCATCCCGACCGGCTGTCGGGTCCCGCGCATGCCTTTTTCGTGTGGGGCACCGTCCTGCTCGCCTGGCTGGTGTCGCTGCTGCCGTGGCGTCTGTGGCAGGGCGCGCCCGACGTGCTGCTGCTCATCATCGCTTTCTGGTGCGTGCACGAGCCGCGCCGCGTCGGTCTGTTCACGGCTTTCTTCTTCGGCCTGCTGATGGACGTGCACGATGCCGGCCTCCTGGGCGAACACGCGCTGTCGTATACGCTCGTTGCCTACGGCGCAGTGGTCCTGCACCGCCGGCTGCAACGGTTCGACCTCTGGAGCCAGGCGATGCACATGCTGCCTGTGTTCTTCATTGCGCGCTTTGTCACCCAGATCATCCACGCGTGGCTGGCCGGAAAATGGCCGGGCTGGGACTGGGGCATCAGCGTGCTGCTGACGGCTGCGTTGTGGCCGCTGGCGGGTTGGGTGCTGCACCTGCCGCAACGCGGTGTCGACGACGCCGAATCCTCCTCCGCCTGACGGCGGCGTTGCGTCATGTTTGAATTCAAGAAAACCGGCCAGCAGCAGAAGCAGCGCTTTCGCCTGCGCGCCTGGGTGGGCGGCGCCTTCGCCCTGGTCTGCTTCGGCGTGCTGGTGGGCCGTTTCTGGTACCTGCAGGTCGACCGCTACGAAGGCCTGTCCGAACGCGCCGACCGCAACCGCATCGCGGTCGTGCCGATTCCGCCGCGCCGCGGCGAGATCCTGGACCGCAACGGTGAAGTCCTGGCCCGCAACTACCGTACCTACACCCTCGAAGTCGTTCCTGCCCACGCGGGCAACATGAACGAACTCTTCGAGCGCCTGACCGAAGTCGTCTACATCAGCCCGTCCGACCAGCGCCGCTTCAAGCGCCGCGCCGCCGAATCCAGCCGCTACGCCAGCCTGCAGTTGCGCAACAACCTGAACGAGACCGAAGCCGCGTGGTTCGCCGCGCACGCATTCCAGTTCCCGGGCGTCGAACTGCGCGCCCGCTGGGTGCGCGAGTATCCGCAGGGCGTGTCGGCCGCTCACGTCGTGGGCTACATCGGCCGCATCGCCGACAACGACATCGAAGAGCTGGACCGCGCCGGGCAGCTCGGCAACTACCGCGGCACCGAGGTCATCGGCAAGAAGGGCATCGAAAAGACCTGGGAAGAGCAGCTGCATGGCCGCACGGGCCTCGAGGAAGTCGAGGTCACCGCCGGCGGCCGGCCCATGCGCACGCTGCGCCGCATCGATCCCGTTCCGGGCTCGGACATCATGCTGTCCATCGACATGGGCCTGCAGAAGGTGGCCGAAGAGGCCTTCGAGGGGCAGCGCGGCGCGCTCGTCGCCATCGACCCGGACACGGGCGAAGTCCTGGCGTTCGTGTCGCAGCCGTCGTTCGACCCGAACCTGTTCGTGGACGGCATCGACGTCGACAACTGGCGCATGCTTAACGAATCGCCGGATCACCCGCTGATCAACCGTCCCCTGTACGGCACGTATCCCATCGGCTCCACCTACAAGCCTTTCGTGGCGCTGGCCGCGCTGGAACTGGGCAAACGCCGCGCGACCGACCGAGTCTCGGACCCGGGCTATTACGAATTCGGCGGACAGAAGTTCCGCAACGCGGGCGGCGCGGCCTACGGCATGACGGACATGCACAAGGCCATCGTCGTCTCCTCCGACACGTATTTCTATTCGCTCGGCCCTGAAATCGGCGTGAACGCGCTGCACGATTTCACCAAGCAGTTCGGGTTCGGCCAGATCACCGGCATCGACCTGGAAGGCGAAAAGCGCGGCGTACTGCCGTCCACCGATTGGAAGCGCTCGGCCTACAAGGACAAGGAACGCCAGCGCTGGTACGCAGGCGAGACGATTTCCGTGGCCGTGGGCCAGGGCTACAACGCCTTTACGCTGTTGCAACTGGCGCAGGGCACGTCCACGCTGGCCAACAACGGCCTGTACCGCCGCCCGCACCTGGTGCACGCGGTGCGCGATTCGCGCTCGGGCGTGGCCAAGCCTACCGAGGCGCCGCCCGACTACCGCATTCCGCTCAAGCAGGCCAACGTGGACGTGATCAAGAACGCCATGGCCGACGTGGTGCGCGCCGGCACGGCGCGGCGCGCGTTTGCCAACACACCGTACCAGGCGGCCGGCAAGACCGGCACGGCGCAGGTGTTCAGTCTGCGTGGCGGCCACTACCGGGCCAGCGCGATCGACGAACGCCTGCGCGACCACGCGCTGTTCATGGGCTTCGCGCCGCTCGATCAACCGCGCATCGCCGTGGCGCTGATCGTCGAGAACGCCGGCTGGGGCGCCAGCGTGGCAGCCCCGGTCGCGCGCAAGGTCTTCGATTACTGGCTGGCCAAAGATCGCCAGGACAAGATCACGCGTCCCGAACGCGCGGACACCATGGCGACCGTCGATGACATCGCCTCCGACCTGGTGCGCCAACAATGAAACGTCTTGGCCTGATTCTGCTGCGCGTGTTCACGGCCTTCGACTGGCCGCTGCTCGCGATCCTGATGATGTTCGCGGCGCTGGGCCTGACGGTGATGCACTCGGCGGTCGGCGGCACCGACTGGCGTTTCGCGGAACAGTCGCGCAACTTCATCATCGCGTTCTTCGCGATGTGGACGATGGCGCTGATTCCGCCCAAACTGCTGATGAAGCTGGCATTGCCGTTCTACGTGGTGGGCGTGGTGCTGCTGCTGGGCGTCGAGTTCTTCGGCGAAACCAGCAAGGGCGCAACGCGCTGGCTGAACCTGGGCGTGACGCGCATCCAGCCGTCCGAGATGATGAAGATCGCGGTGCCGATGATGCTGGCCTGGTATTTCCAGCGCCACGAAGGCGCGGTCCGCGTGCGCGATTTCCTGGCCGCGGCCGCGATGCTGGCCGCACCCTTCGGCCTGATCGTCCTGCAGCCCGACCTGGGCACGGCGCTGCTGGTGTTCGGCGCGGGCTTTTTCGTGATCTATTTCGCGGGGCTGTCGTTCAAGCTTCTGGTGCCGGTGATGCTGGCCGGCGTGATTGCCATCGGCACGCTGGTCTATTACGAAGACCAGCTCTGCGAGCCGGACGTGGACTGGGTGGTGCTGCACGAATATCAGAAGCACCGGGTCTGCACGCTGCTCAACCCCAGCTCCGATCCGCTCGGCAAGGGCTTTCACACGATCCAGTCGATGATCGCGGTGGGCTCGGGCGGCGTATACGGCAAGGGCTACATGAAGGGGACGCAGACGCATCTGGACTTCATCCCGGAACGCACGACGGACTTCATCTTTGCGGTGTACGCCGAGGAATTCGGCCTGTACGGCGGTATTGCGATCCTGGTGCTGTACGGACTGATGATGGCGCGCGGTTTGACGATCGCGTCCCGGGCCGCATCGCAATTCGGCCGGTTGCTGGCGGGTGCGCTGACGATGATGCTGTTCATCTACGTATTCGTGAACGTAGGCATGGTGACGGGGATCTTGCCCGTGGTGGGCGTGCCGTTGCCATTCATGAGTTATGGGGGGACGGCGTTGTTCACGATGGGGATTGCGTTTGGGATCATGATGAGTATTAGTCGGCATCGGTCTGTGAAGACTTGATGTTGGTTTGCTGATCGTGTTCATTGGTCCCGGGTCGGTGTTTATCTCCTGGATTTGTTGGTTCCTGTTGCCTGGGGGGCTTCGTAGGTCGGTGGTTTTGGCGCCGCGAAGTTCTTCGTGGGTTTGCGATCTTGGCGCCGGGAAGTTCCTTGTAGGTCTGTGATCTTGGCGCCACGAAGTTCTTCGTAGGTCGCCCGACGCCGCGGTCACCGTGGGCACGATCGCCCACGATTGC
>NZ_DAMCTG010000086.1:0-22984 GCF_032113835.1 Achromobacter sp.
CCCGCTTCCAGTTGGCGAACGTGCTGTCAGCCGTGCTTTGGATGCCGTTGATGCTGGCGCCGGGCTACATCACCGCGCGCAGCCTGGGCGCGGCGCAGAACGCACAGCAGATCGCCATGATGATCGGCGCGGGGCTCTCGGTTTTGCTAGGATGCGGGCTTCTCCTCGCCATGGTGCGCAAGCGCCGCCAACCGGTGCGCGTGCGGCGGGGCAATTGATCCGGAGAGCGTCATGGCCATCGATGCCGAGCCCAAGAACGGCGATTTCGCGCGCTATATCGAAGAGTTGACCAACGCGAAAGGCGCTTCGCCGGGCCGCATCGCCAGCCGGCGCGAAGCGCGCAGGCAGACGGCGCCGGTTGCCGTGCCAATGCCCGTGGCCGTACCGCCCTCCCCGACGCCCGGCTCGCTGTCGGACGCGCCCTGGGGCAACACCGGATCTTCGTCATCACGTTCGCGCACCGCAACGCAGGCGCCTCTGGCGACGTTCCCGGGCCAGCCCGACGAGGCGAACATCACGCTCGCCCGGCAGGCACGGTCGCGCAAGATCGGCGCCGTACTGACGGTGGCCGGCATCATGGCGGGTTGGGCCGCGGCCAACATCGCTTTCCGCGCGTTTCACAGCCCCCGGTTCGAACTGGACGAACTGATGCCCGCCGTGTTCCTGGCGTTTTTTGCCTTCATGCTGTTCAAGGCGGCCAGCAGCGCGCGCAACCCGCGCAAATCGCCGCTGAACAAGCTGCCGCCTCTGACCCAGTCGTCATACCGCAAGGACGGCGCCTGAATCGCCGGGGCGTGGCCGACTGGCGTTGGTGCTAACATTTCCGGCCATTGAACCAGCCCCCTCCCGGAGTGAAAGTGAACAACGTAGTCGGATTGAACCAGGCCCAGGCGGCCACGATGCTGAAGCTGCAAGGCCATCTGAACAGCATGATCAATCCGGACTGGGTCAACGGCGGCGCCCGCTTCCTGCGCGCCGCATTCGTTGAATCGGCCGAAGCCCTGGAACACTACGGCTGGAAGTGGTGGAAGAAGCAGACCATCGACCTGCCGCAGGTCCAGATGGAACTGGTCGACATCCTGCACTTCTACCTGTCGCACACGATTGTCCAGGCGGGCGGCGACGTCGAAGCCGCTGCGCGCGCGCTGGTCGCCGACTTGGCCACGCCGGCGACGGTCGCGCTGGACGGCAAGACCTATGCCCTGGACACGCTGAACGTGCCGGAATTGCTCGAGCTGATCGGCGGGCTGGCCGTTTGCGGCCGGGCCAGCTTCAAGGTCCTTGAGCAGACGATGACCGCCTGCGAGATGACCTGGAACGATGCCTACACGCAGTACGTGTCCAAGAACGTGCTGAACATCTTCCGCCAGCAGCACGGCTACAAGGAAGGCACCTACATCAAGATCTGGAACGGCGAGGAAGACAACGTCGTGCTGGCGCGCCTGCTGTCGCAGCAGGATCCCGCCAGCGCGGACTTCGCCGACGTGCTGCATCGCGAGCTGGAAGCCGCGTACGCCAAGCTATAAGCTGCATGGCCGGTGACGGCAAGGGCGGCCTGCAAAACGTCGACACGACAAGCTGCCCGCAAAAGTCTGACGAAAAAACGCCGCATCGCGGCGTTTTTTCATTGGTCTTGCCTGACAGCCTACCGCTGCCCGAAGCGCGTCTCGCCAAACAACGCCTTCAACTCGCGCGGCTGCGACCGCCAGTATTGCTTCGGCGCGCTGACCTGACCGTCCAGCTCCGCCGCCGCGTGCCACGGCCAGCGCGGGTCGTACAGCATGCCGCGCGCCAGCGCGACCATGTCGGCCTTGCCCTGCGCCAGGATGTCCTCGGCCTGCTGAGCCTCGGTAATCAGGCCCACCGTAATGGTCGGCATGCCGATGCGGCGCTTGATCTCTTCGGCGAACGGGACCTGGTAATTCGGCCCCACCGGGATCTTCTGCTGCGGCGACACGCCGCCGCTGGACACGTCGATGAACTCACAGCCGCGCGCCTTCAGCGCCTCGGCGAACACCAGGGTCTGTTCAAGATCCCAGCCGCCCTCCACCCAGTCGGTCGCCGACACGCGCACGCCCAGCGCCACGGACGGCGGCGTGATCTCGCGCAGCGCCTGGAAGATTTCCAGCGGAAAGCGCATGCGGTTTTCCAAGGATCCGCCGTACGCGTCGTCGCGCTGATTCGACAGGGGCGACAGGAACTGATGCAGCAGATAGCCGTGCGCGGCGTGCACCTCGATGGCGTCAAAACCCAGGCGCAGCGCGCGGCGGGCGCTGTCGACGAATGCACTGCGGATGCGTTCAAGACCCGCATCGTCCAGCGCATGCGGTGCGGGTTCGTGCGCGTTGTGCGGCACGGCCGACGGCGCCCAGCCCAGCCAGCCGCCTTCGCTTTCGGGCACCAGTTGGCCGCCGTTCCAGGGCGCATCGCTGGATGCCTTGCGGCCGGCATGTCCCAATTGGATGCCCAGCTTAATGGGCGAATAGCGGCGCACGGCGGCAACCACCTTGCCCAGTGCGGCCTCGGTCTCGTCGGACCACAGGCCGAGGTCTCCGGGAGAGATGCGGCCATCGGCCTCGACCGCGGTGGCTTCGGTGAACAGCAACGCCGCGCCCGACAGCGCCAGGTGCCCCAAGTGGATCATGTGCCAGTCGGTGGCGCGGCCCTCTTCCGCCGAGTATTCGCACATGGGCGCGATGACGATGCGGTTGGGCAATTCGACGTTGCCGATTGACGTGGGGCTGAACAGATGGCTCATGCAGGGGGCTCCGGGTGCGTTGGACGACACAGCATAGCGCCCGGACATGCAAACGCCGCCAATCCCAACGCCCCCGGCAGGGTTAACTACTGCCCTTCGATCACCGAATCCAGGAACTGGCGCGTGCGCGCTTCCTTGGGCTGGCTGAACAGCACCGACGATTCCGCGTCCTCGACGATGTTGCCCTGGTCAAAGAACAGCGTGCGGTCCGAGCTGCGTTCGGCGAACTTCATCTGGTGCGTGACGATGATCATCGTCATGCTGCGGCGGGCGGACAGGTCGCGCAGGATCTGCAGGATCCCGCCGACCAGTTCCGGATCCAGCGCGGACGTGACTTCATCGAACAGCATGACCTGCGGACACATCGCCAGCGCGCGCGCGATGCCCACCCGCTGCTTCTGTCCGCCCGACAGCTGGGCCGGATAGACGTCCAGCTTGTCGCCCAGCCCCACCATCTCCAGATACTCGACGGCGCGATCGCGCGCCTGGTCGCGCGGCATGCCCAGCACGTGCAGCGGCGCCTCCATGGCGTTGCCCAGCGCCGTCATGTGCGGGAACAGGTTGAAGTGCTGGAACACCATGCCGATCTTGCCGCGCACGTTGCGCAGGTGTTCGGAGTTGACGCCGGCGGGGCGGCCCTGCGCGTCGGTCCACATGGGTTCGCCGTCGATCTCGATCTCGCCGCTGGTGGGCGGGTCCAGCGTCATCAGCACGCGCAGCAACGTGGACTTGCCCGAGCCCGACGGGCCGATGACGGCCACCGTCTGCCCGGCCGGAATCTCGAGGTTGATGCCGCGCAGGACTTCCACGTCTCCAAAACGCTTGTGCAGATTCTTGATGCTTACGCTGGCGCTCATCGCTTTCCTCCAAATCGTTGCAGGCGGGCCTCCAGGCCGCGCACGCCCCAGGCCGCGACCAGGCTCAGCGCCAGGAACAGCAGGCCCACCAGGGTCAGGGGTTCGGTGTACCGGAACGTCGCCGATCCGATCATCTTGCTTTGCTGCAGCAGCTCAACCACCGTGATGGCCGACAGCAGCGGGGTGTCCTTGAACATGGCCACCAGGTAGTTGCCCAGCGCGGGCACCACGGGCGGGATCGCCTGCGGCAGCACCACGCCCACCGCCGTACGCCAGCGCGACATGTTCAATGCCGTGGCGGCTTCCCATTGGCCGCGCGGCACGGCCTCGATGCCGGCGCGGTAGACCTCGGCGCAGTAGGTGGCATAGTGCAGGCCCAGCGCCACGATCCCCGTCATCAGCGGCGACATCTGCGCCCCCGTCAACGGCAGGACGTAGAACAGGAAATACATCTGCACCAGCAGCGGCGTGCTGCGCACGAACTCGATGAAGAACGCCGTGGGCAGCGACACGATGCGCAGTCTGGATCGGCGAAGCATCGCAAGCACCAGGCCCAACGTGACCGCGACCAGCATGCCGAGCACGGTGGCCTGGATGGTGATGACGAGCGCCGAGCCCAGCGTGGGCAGGATTTCCAGTGCGAAAGACCAGTCGAATATCGGTGTCATCGGACTCGGACCCTCCGCTCAAGCAGGCGCACGCCCGCGGTGATCAGCAGCGCCACACCGAAGTACATCAGCAGCATCAGCGTGAAGATTTCGGTCGTGCGCAGGGTTTCGCTGCGCAGCAACTGGCCGCGGAAGGTCAGGTCGGTGATGGTGATCAGCGACACCAGCGCGGTGTTCTTCAACAGCTCGATGAGCAGGTTTCCCGCCGGCGGCAACATGGCGGGCACCGCTTGCGGCAGCACGATGCGCTGCATGATCTGGCGGCGCGTGAGGTTCAGCGCCACGCCGGCTTCACGCTGACCGGGTGGAACGGCCCGGATGGCGCCGCGCACCACTTCCGCACCGTACGCGCCCGCGTTCAGCGCCAGCACCAGGATGCCGACCAGCATGGCCGGCAGCTGAACCCCAAAGAGCGGCAGCACGAAGTAGAACCAGAAGAGCTGCACCAGGGCGGACGTGCCGCGAAAGACCTCGACGTAGACCGAGGCCGTCCACCGCACCGGCCGCAGGGAAGACAGGCGCCCGATCCCGGACAGCAGCGCAAGCGGCACCGCCAGGACCACCGCGCCCGCCATGATCTGGAGCGTGACGGCCAGCCCCTCGAGCAGGGGCGGCACCAGCTCCGCGATATGTTCAGACATCAGCTGCATCGGCGCCCCTTACTGTCCGCTGCAGAGCTTGTCCGCGGTCACCCCTTGGGGCAGTTCATCGGCGGTAAAGCCGAACGGCGCCACCAGCTGCTTGTGTTCGTCGGTGCCGATGAATTTAGCGAGTTCGGCGTTGAACGCGTCCGCGAAGGCCTTGTCGTCCGTGCGGAAGGCATAAGCGCCGTAACCGCGCACGCCCTTGCCGTCGATGACCGGATCGGTGAACGGATCGGCCTTCTCCAGCCCGCTGCCCTCCTGCGTCTTGCCCATCAAGTCATTGACGGTGAGCGCGGTGGCAGCATAGGCGTCGGCCCGGCCGGCCTGCACGCCGGACAGCGCGCTGACGGCATCCGGGAACACGACCACCTGGCCGGCCGGGATCTTGACCTTTTCGGCGTACTCGCCCTCGATCGCGCCGACCACGACGCCCAGCTTGGCGTCCGGGTTCTTGAGCACGTCTTCGTAGCTATGGAGATTCTTGGGATTGCCCTGCTTGACCAGGAACGCTTCGCCGACGCCATACGTCGGATTGGAAAACGCAACCTGCTGGCAACGGCTGGGCGTGACGTACATGCCGGCCGCGATGATGTCGAAGCGTTTGGCGGCCAGACCGGGGATCAGCGATCCAAACTCGGTCAGCACGCCTTCGACTTCGTTGATGCCCATGCGCTTGAGCACGACGCGGGCGATTTCCACGGATTCCCCGGTGACCTTGGCCTCTTTGCTATCCATGTACGCAAACGGCGCCTCGTTGGCATAGCCGATGCGAATCTTGCCCGCCGTTTTGGCCGCTTCCAGGGTGCTGGCGTTGCTGGCGGCCGCGCCGCCCCCGGCCGCGGACTTGTCGCCGCCCGAGTCCGAACATGCGGCGAGCACGCCCAGGCTAAGTGCCAGCAACAGTCGTCTGGATTGGATGAGGGTCATGAATGATTTCTCCCGAATTTATTTCTAGGTGCATGGCTTCACTAAAAATAATACGCTAAGAAATGATTCGGACACGAATGATATAGGCATGAAAAAGCAGGCCTAAGCCTGCTTTTGGCGTCCGTTGCCCTATGGAGCGTTAGGACACGTTACGAACGGTACAGAGATATGGCACCAATTATTCGGCGTAGGAAAAGCGCCCGTTTTTGACCGTGCCCATCACGCGGGCACGCTCGTCAAACCCCTGGTGATTGTCCTTGGTGATGTTCAGCACGCCGTTCGGCACGATCAGATCACGGGTGTTTTCCAGCGCGTCGCGCAGCGCCAGGCGAAATTCCGGCGTGCCGGGCTTGGCGCCGGTTTTCAGGGCGCGCGACACGGCCGAGTCCAGCAGCATATATGCGCCGTAGGCGTCGCCAGCGAACTGCGTCAGCGTGTTCGGACCATATTGCTGTTCATACTTGTCGGCGAATTCCACGGCCACCTTCTTGACCGGGTTGGAATCGGGCAGCTCGCGCGCCACGACGCCCGGACCCGTGGGGAACAGCGTCCCTTCCACGTCCTTGCCGCCCACCTGCAGGAACTCCAGCGTGCCGATGCCGTGCGTCTGGTAGACGGCGCCGGTGAAACCGCGCTCCAGCAGCGTCTTTTGCGGCAGCGCCGCCGGCGTGCCCGAGCCGGCAATCAGCACCGCGTCGGGCTTGGCGGCAATGACCTTGAGCACCTGCCCGACGACCGAGGCGTCGGTGCGCTGGAAACGTTCCTGCGCGACGATCTTCAGGTCCGAGCCGGCGGCGGCCGAAAACTCTTTCCACCAGCTATCGCCGTACGAATCCGCAAAGCCGATGAAGGCCACGTTCTTCAGGCCTTTTTTCTTCATGTCCTCGACCAGCACGGTCGCCATGAGCGAGTCGTTCTGCGGCATCTTGAAGGCCCAGGTGCGCTTGGGATCCGACTGCGGCTCGACGATGACGCTGGACGCCGCCAGCGCGATCATCGGCGTCTTGGTCTCGGCCAGCACGTCCAGTCCGGCCAAGGCAGACGCCGTAATGTTGGGACCGACGATGGCGTCGACCTTGTCTTCGGACGTCAGCTTGCGCATGTTCTTGACCGCGCGGCTCACGTCCGTGCCGTCGTCCAGCACCACGTAGCGCGCCGGTTCGCCGCCCAGGGTGTTGGGCCACAGCCGGATCGCGTTGTTGGTCTGGATGCCGATGGCGGCGGCGGGGCCCGTGGTGGACACGTCCACGCCGATCACGATTTCGGCTTGAGCGGACAGGACGGGAACGGCCAGCGCGACAGCGCAGGCGTAGCGGGCAAGGATGCGAGGCATGACTACGGCTCTTGGGAAGAAGTGAAGGAGATGGCGCTATTTTGCCTGATGCGACATGACCGCCACTTGATGCGGTCGGCCCATTGCCATCGCCTGGTGCGTGGCGGGTGTGCGGAGCCGGCATGCCGTTACATCGGCTTGCCGTTGCGTACCGGCGTTTTCCGCAACGGCTGGGGTAGCGGGCCGTATCATCGACGGTGCCGCCTGAGGCAAGGCGCGCCGTCCGCGGGACGGCGCCTCTCCCACCCAGAACGCGCCGCGAGCGGCCGCGTTCCCACACAGGAGTCCTGTATGAAGAAAACCGCATCCGCCGCCTGGTCGGGCGATCTGAAGACTGGCAAAGGCACGATTTCCACGCAGAGCGGCGCGCTCAAGAGCCAACCCTACGGCTTCAATACCCGTTTCGGCGATACGCCGGGCACCAACCCCGAAGAGCTGCTGGGCGCCGCGCACGCCGGCTGCTTCACCATGGCGCTGTCCAACATCCTTTCCGAGGCCGGCCTGGTCGCGGACAGCCTGGACACCAAGGCCGAAGTCACGCTGGACAAAGTCGATGACGGCTTTTCCATCACCGCCGTCCACCTGACCGTCGAAGCCGTCATCCCGGGCGCCTCCGCCCAGGCTTTCGAAGAAGCCGCGCGCAAGGCCGAAAAGGGCTGCCCGGTTTCCAAGGTGCTGAACGCCAAGATCTCCATGGACGCCAAGCTCAAGTCCTGATCTCCGCGGGCGATCCGGCTTCCAAACGGGGGCCGGATCATTGGCGCGCCCTATCCCGGGCGTGGCCAAAATCAATTTGACGGTGCAATGTCGCCTCCGGACAATGAGAACCATTCTCAGGAGCGACGCATGACCGGATTCATCTACGCGATTTCAGGCGGCAATGCCGCCTTGGCGCAGGACGCGCGGATTTCCGCCAACCTGCGCCGCATGGTCGGGTCCGGCATTTTGGTAGCCGTCGGCTACATCGACCCGGGCAACTGGGCCACCGACATCGCCGGCGGCAGCGGCTTCGGCTATGGCCTGCTGATGGTCGTCATCACGTCGGCCTTTCTGGCCCTTGGCTTTCAGGTGCTCGTATCGCGCCTGGCCCTGGCAACCGGCCAGGATCTGGCCACCCTCACCGCCCGCCACCTGTCGCCCCGTCTGGCCAAAGCCGCCTGGCTGGCCGGCGAGGCCGCCATTCTGGCGACCGCGCTGGCCGAACTGATCGGCGGCGCGATTGCGCTGCGCCTGCTGTTCAACCTGCCGCTGATCGCCGGCGTTGCGGTCACGGGCATCGGCACCTTTGCCGTGCTGGCCTTGACGCGCGGCAACGCCGACCGCCATGAACGCGTGATTGCCCTGCTGCTGTCAGTGGTGGCGCTGTCGTTCGTGTTTTTGCTGTTCAAGGCCAATCCGGCCTGGACGGAAGTGGCGCACGGCGTGACCGAGACCGGCAAGGCGCTGCGCGATCCGCAGGGGTTCCTGATTGCGCTGGGGATTCTTGGCGCGACGCTAATGCCCCACAACCTGTACCTGCATTCCGGCACGCTGGCGCAGCGGGCGCAGGGCTTGCCCCCGCAGGCGCGCGGCATGGCGATGCGCGTGGCGCGCAACGACACCATCGTGTCATTGGGCGTGGCGATGCTGATCAACGCGGCCATCATGATCGTCGCTGCCGCGTCGCTGTCCGGTTCCGGCATGGTGGTGTCCAGCCTGGACGACGCGCATGCGGTGATCGGCCACACGTTGGGGATCGGCGCAGCGGTGGTGTTTGCCGTGGCCCTGTATGCAGCCGGGCAAAGCTCCACCATCACGGGCGTGCTGGCTGGCCGCATCCTGTCGCAGGGATTCCAGGTGGGCAGCAACTGGTCGGACCGCCGCCGGGCGCTGATGACGCGTGTGGTGGCGGGCGTCGCCGCCGTCGGCCTGCTGGCGTTCACAGGTGGCAAGGATCCGGACGGGTTGCTGGTGCTGAGCCAGGTCATCCTGAGCCTGGCGTTGCCCTTCGCGCTGGGACCGCTGGTGGTGCTGGCGTGCCGCAAGCCGTTGATGGGCGCCTATGTGCTGCGCGGCGCGTGGGCCTGGGCCGCCATCGGCGCCACGGTGGGCATCATCGTGCTGGACGGCTACCTGCTGCTGGACCTCGTCGCCTGACCGCGCCACGCCGCGCTTTGCGGCGGACAAAAAAAAACGCCAGCGATCAAAGCTGGCGTTTTTTCTAGCGGGGGACTTCAGTGGTAGGCGGAGACTACCGGGTGCTGACGACGGCCGGCGTCCATATTGTGCAGGACCTCGCCGACGGCACCGCCCAGTGCGGCCATACGCAGCTTCAGGCGCAACCAGCGCGAGCCAGCATAAGGACCAGACAGGGTTTCCGCCTTGATGGCCTCGCGGATCAGGGACCGCTCCAGCGCATCCGACATACGGGCATTTTTCAACGCGGTATCGCTCATGATTCTCTCCTTGAGAAAAGCGATGTGGAACAACGTGAAGCCATCTTAGATCCACGTATGCTGCGTTGCAATAAAAATAACAAACATTTTTTTCGGCGTTGCGCAATGGGGACAAACACCACCAAAACGGTGCGCGCCGCACAGGGTTACGCACCGCTTTTGTGCGGGCGCCCTAGCCCGGATGGCGGGGCAGATGCGCCTGAATCAGCTTGTCGGCCATCGCAGCCACCCTGCCCGCCGGCCCGCCTTCACCAAAAAGCTGGCTGGAGACGAAGGCGCCCTCGATCAACAGCAGCAGTCCGTCGGCCAACGCTTCCGGGTCCTCCGCCCCCATCCCGGCAGCCATGGCGTTCAGCCGGCGGCGCAGTTCGCGCTTGTGCTCCACGGCGACGGCGCGGGCGGGATGTTCCGATTCCGGGTACTCGACCGCCGCGTTCGTCAGCCCGCAACCGCGATAACCGTTCTGCACCGCGCGGCCGGCCATGCCGGTCAGATAGTCGAGCAACTGGGCGCGCGGGTCGCCGGGATGCGCGGCGCAGGCGGCGTCAAAGCGTGCCCAGAATTCGGCGTCGTAGTCCCGCAGGTATGCGGCGGCCAATTCGTCCTTCGAGGAAAAGCTGCGGTACAAGCTGGGCTTGGTCACGCCCGCCTGGGTGACGATGGCGTCCACGCCCACCGCGCGGATGCCGTCGCGGTAGAACATCTCGCGGGCGGTCTTGCGGATGCGGTCGGCCGCCAGAAGCGGCTTGGACGCGGATTTGCCGGTCTTGCTGTCGCTGTCGGCGGCGGGAGAAGTCTTGCTGGCCATACGGGGCTCCTTTTCTGCGGGACGACATGCATGGTCGCTCCGGAAACAGGGTCGCCAAAAAACGCTTGACGATGTTACTGACCGGTACGTACTATGCGCCAATCCCAATACGTACCGGTCAGTAACATGAGTATAGCCCAGCCTCCCTTCCCTTTCCGCCGCGCCGGCCAGAAGTATGCGTTCGTGGTCGTCGGCGTGATTTTTCTGTCTCTGCTGGTCGCGGCCGGCCTGAGGTCTTCGCCCAGTGTGCTGCTGGTGCCGCTGGAAGAAACGTTTGGATGGAGCCGCAGCTCCATTTCGTTTGCCGCGGCGCTGGGCATTTTTCTATACGGCTTGGTGGGTCCGTTTGCGGCCGCCGCGATGGAACGCTTTGGGCTGCGGCGGGTGCTGATCACTGCGCTGATCCTGATGTCGGCTTCCAGCGCCGTCAGCGCGTACATGACCGAGCCCTGGCACCTGCTCATGACCTGGGGCGTGTTCTCAGGTCTCAGTTCGGGCGCCGTGGCGATCGTCATGGGCGCCACGGTGGTCAACCGCTGGTTCGTCAAGCACCGCGGACTGATGATGGGCCTGCTGACCGCCAGCGCCGCCACCGGCACGCTCATTTTTCTGCCGGTCCTGGCCGCGCTGGCCTCGTCCGGCGATTGGACGCGCGTGGTCTGGACGGTGGCGGGCGCCGCAGCCGCGCTGGTGCCGCTGGCGTGGTGGCTGGTGCCCGATCGTCCCTCCAGCGTGGGCCTAGTGCCGTTCGGCAGCGATCCGCACGCGCCGCCCGCGCCCGCCGCCCCGCGCACCGGCATGGTGGCCGCCACGTTCGGCACGCTGGCGCGCGCGGCCAAGACCCGCACGTTCTGGTATCTGTTCGCCACCTTCTTTGTGTGCGGATTCACCACGAACGGACTGGTCGGCACGCACCTGATCGCGCTCTGCGGCGACCACGGCATGCCCGAGGTGCAGGCAGCCGGATTGCTCGCCATGATGGGCATCTTTGACCTGCTCGGCACCACGGCATCCGGGTGGCTGACCGACCGCTACGACCCGCGCAAGCTGCTCTTCGTCTACTACGCGTTGCGCGGCCTGTCGCTGATGTACCTGCCCTACTCCGACTTCTCGTTCTACAGCCTGTCGATCTTCGCAATCTTCTTCGGCCTGGACTGGATCGCCACGGTGCCGCCGACGCTGCGCCTGACGACGGAAGCGTTCGGCGAACGCGACGCATCCATTGTCTTCGGGTGGATCGTGGCGGGCCACCAGATGGGTGCGGCCAGCGCCGCCTGGATGGCGGGCGCGCTGCGCGAGGCGCAGGGCAACTACCAGATGGCCTTCGTGGTGTCGGGCGCGACGGGCATCATCGCCGCCGTGCTTGCCCTGATGATCGGCAGAAAGCGCGTGGTCGCGCAGCCCGCCTGATTCCCAACCGCATGGCGGCGCCCGCCGCCATGCCATCAGGCCGCGCCGTTTCCGGTCCGGCCGCGCAGGTTGTAGGCCTTCTTGCCGCCGACATGCTTGCGGATCAGCGCTTCGGCGCGTTCGCCATCGCGCGCCAACAGCGCCTGCACGAAGGCCTCGTGGTCCGCCACCGCCGTCGTCCATTCATCCAGGTCGAAATTGGATTTGTAGCGCAACGCCTGCACCTGCAGGTTCAACCGGTCGTAGGAATGTGACAGCGCCGGATTGTGCGCGGCGCGATTGATTGCGATGTGCGTGCCCATGCTGGCCGCGAAGTACGCGCGGATATCGCGTTTCTCATAGTTTTCAAGCATCTGCGCATGCAGACGCGCGATCTGGGCAAGCTCCGCCTCGGACGCGCGCTCGGCGGCACTGCGCACCGCCAGCCCCTCCAGCACCGACAGCACGTCGAAGATGTTTTCGATGTCTTCGGCAGACAGTTCGATCACCATCGCCCCGCGCTTGGGCTGCAAGGTCACCAGACCATCCGAGGCCAGCATCCGGTACGCCTCACGCAGCGGCGTGCGGGAAATCTTCAGTTGATCGCACAGATCCCGTTCGTTCAGCCAGGTGCCCGGCTTGAGGGTGCCGTCGATGATCAATTGGCGAAGGCGCTCCGCCACGACCGCCGGCAAGGTGGGATGGTGGATGGCCAAATCGGGGACGGACACGTCGGCAATCAGGGTTTCAGGGTTAGCCATGGGTTGTTCATGCTCGCGACTTCGACTATTTTTTGTATCTGGTATACCAAACACCAACGGCATACCAACCTGACCCAAATCATAGAGCAAGCAGCCCCTGGGCAGGCCTCATCCACCAAAGGAGACCCTATGAAAAAGCATGCTCGCGCCTGGATCGGCGTACTGACGCTGTCCGCCGGACTCTCGGCCGCCAGCCCCGCCCTGGCGCAGGACTACTCGAAATGGCCGGAACGTCCCATTCGCCTGGTTGTCGGGTTCGTCCCGGGCGGCGGCACCGACGTGTCGGCCCGGATTCTTTCCGCGCGACTGTCCACCCTGCTCGGCCAGCAGGTCGTGGTCGAGAACAAGCCGGGCGCCTCCGGGCTGATCGCGGCCGATTACGTGGTGAAGGCCGACCCTGACGGCTACACGCTGCTCCTGGCCAACATGCAATCCACTGTCGCCGCCCCCTATGTCGTGCAGTCCAACATCGACCCCAACAAGGATTTCACGGCGGTGCGGTACATCGGGTCCGTGCCCAACGTGCTGGTCGTGAACCCCACCAAGCATGCCTACACCACCGTGCAGAACCTGGTGGACGACGCCCGGGCCAAGCCCAAGCAACTGCTGTACGCCTCATCCGGCATGGGCAGTCCGCAGCACCTGAGCGCCGCGCGGTTTTCGCAGATTGCCGGCGTGTCCATGGAGCACGTGCCCTACAAAGGCAGCGGCCAGGCCATGACCGATCTGCTCGGCGGCAACGTGGACCTGAACTTCGACACGCTGCCCGGCGCGATCAACCAGATCCAGGCCGGCAAGCTGCGTCCGCTGGCCGTGACCAGCCCGGAACGCAGCAAGCGGTTGCCCGACGTCCCGACGCTGGCCGAATCCGGCATCAAAGGTCTGGACGTCGTGCAGTGGTACGCCGTCCTCGCGCCCGCCCAACTGCCCCGTCCGATCATGGACAAGCTGGATCGGGCGCTGGCCCAGACGCTTGCCGATTCCGAGATCGCGGCGAAGCTGGCCGACCAGGGCATGGACCTGGGCGGCGGTCCGCAAACCCCCGCGGCCTTCGCGTCCTACGTGCGGGATGAGTGGAGCAAGTACGGCAAGCTCACCGCCAGCCTGGGCCTGAAGAAGCAGTAAGCCCCGACGCTGGCCCGACCCATCCGGCGGGGCCCCGCCCCCGCGCATGCAAAAGGAACCTCATGACTGCTACCGCTACCCCCATCCTGCTCGAGCGCAACGGCGACATCGCGACCGTGGTGCTGAACCGGCCCGAAAAACTCAACGCGTTCACCATCGACAGTTGGCGGCTGCTGGGCGACACGTTTCTCGAACTGGACCGCGACGACGGCGTGCGCTGCGTGCTGCTGCGCGGCGCGGGCGAGAAGGCGTTCTCGCCCGGCAACGACATCGGCGAATTCGAGACCGCGCGCAGCAACAAGCGCCAGGCGGTGGAATACGGCGCCGTCATGCGCCGCACGATCGAGGCGATCGGCGGCTGCCGCCACCCGGTGGTCGCGCAGATCCACGGCATCTGCGTGGGCGGCGGGCTGGAGATCGCCAGCCTGGCCGACCTGCGCATCTGCGGCGAAAGCTCGCGGTTCGGCGTGCCCATCAAGAATCTGGGTCTCGTGATGTCGTACTCGGAGCTGGCGCCGCTGGTTCGGCTGGTCGGCCCGACCGTCGCGCTGCAGGTGCTGCTGGAAGGCAACATTTTCGACGCCGCTGAAGCCTTGCGCCTGGGCGTCGTCTCGCGCGTGGTGGCGGACGACAAGGTGGCCGACGAGGCGCAGGCGGCCGCACGCCGGATCGCCGATGGCGCGCCGCTGGTGGCCCGCTGGCACAAGAAATTCGTGCGCAATCTGGTGCAGGGCAAGACGCTGACGGACGCCGACCGCGACGAGGCTTTCGACTGCTTCGATACCGAAGACTTCCGCGCGGGCTATCGCGCCTTCCTGGCCAAGGCCAAGCCGCAATTTACCGGCCGCTGAACGAGAGATCGAGGAACCCGCATGCACAACGACACCCCCGGCTCCGGCCGCTCCCCCACCTCCACCGCCCCCGCCGGCGCGCTTGCCGGCATGCGCGTCATCGAGCTGTCCCAGATCATGGCCGGCCCCACCTGCGGCATGATGCTGGCCGACCTGGGGGCCGACGTCATCAAGGTCGAAAAGATCGACGGCGGCGACGATTCGCGCCAGTACCGCGACCCGCAGATCAACGGCATCTCGGCGCCCTACCTGATGCTCAACCGCAATAAGCGCGCCATCGCGCTGGACCTGAAGCACCCCGAGGGCAAGAAGGTCCTCTTGCGCATGATCCGCGACGCCGACGTGGTGACCGAGAACTTCCGCAAGGGCACGATGGAAAAGCTGGGGCTGGGCTACGAGACGCTGCGCAAGGAGAATCCGGGCCTGATCTATTGCGCCGTGTCCGGCTACGGCACGACGGGCCCCTTTGCGGACAAGGGCGGCTTCGATCTGGTGGCGCAGGGGTTTTCAGGCCTGATGGCCATCACCGGCGAGCCCGGCGGCCCGCCGCTGCGCACGGGCAATTCGGTCGCCGACATCAACGCGGGCCTGCTGGCGGCCTTCGGCGTGCTGGCCGCGTACCAGCACAAGCAGCGCACCGGCGAAGGCCAGATCGTCGAGACCTCGCTGCTGGAAGCCAGCCTGCAGCAGCTCTACTGGCACGCCGCCATCTATTTCGGCAGCGGCGTCTCGCCCGGCCCCACCGGGTCGGCACATGTGCTGAGCGCGCCCTACCAGGCGTTTCCTACCCGCTCCGACTGGATCATCATCGGCGGCGCCAACGAAAAGAACTGGCAGCGCATCGCGCAGGCGCTGGACCGGCCCGAGTGGGCGGAAGATCCGCGCTTTGCCCGCAACCGCGACCGCATGCAGAACCGCGATGAATTGGTGGAGGAAATCTCCGCCATCCTGAAGACCCGTGATGCGCAGGAATGGCTGGACATCTTC
Source organism: Achromobacter sp. (assembly GCF_032113835.1). Taxonomy (GTDB): domain Bacteria; phylum Pseudomonadota; class Gammaproteobacteria; order Burkholderiales; family Burkholderiaceae_B; genus Achromobacter. Next base: position 15,544 of record NZ_DAMCTG010000086.1, read on the forward strand.
GACGACGCGGGTGTTCCGGCGGGCCCCGTGCACTCGATCGCGCAGGCGTTGTCGCACCCGCAGACGCTGGCGCGTGAAATGGTGGTGGAACAGGATCATCCCGTGGCCGGCAAGGTCCGCACCGTGGGCATGCCCGTGAAACTGTCGGCCACGCCCGCCCGCTACCATCGCGCCGCACCGCGGCTGGGCGAGGATTCCATCGCGATCCTGGGGGAATTCGGCTACGGCAAGGAAGAGATCGACGCGCTGATCGGCGCCGGGGTGGTCGCGGCCGTGGACCGTGAGCCGGTGCAGGCCTGAAGCTGAGGGAACGCAAGGCGGCAAGACCGCCTTGCGTCCGCCTGATTACTCCACTTCGCCCAGGTACGCCGCGCGCACTTTGGGATCGTGCAGCATGTCGCGCGCTGGGCCGGACAAGGTGATCTCGCCCGACTCCATCACGTAGCCGCGATGGCTGTTTTCCAGGGCCAGGCGCGCGTTCTGCTCGATGAGCAGGATCGTCACGCCTTCGCTGGCAATGGTGCGCACCACTTCGAACACCTTTTCCACCATCAAGGGCGCCAGGCCCATCGACGGTTCGTCCAGCAGCAGCAGCTTGGGACGCGCGATCATCGCGCGGCCCATCGCCACCATCTGCTGCTCGCCGCCCGACAGCGTGCCGGCGGCCTGCTTGCGGCGTTCGGCCAGACGCGGGAACAAGGTGAAGACGCGATCCGTATCCTGCCGGATCTGGGCCGCGTCGCGTCGGATGTAGCCGCCCATCGCCAGGTTTTCCTCGATGGTCAGCTGCCCGAAAATGCCTCGGCCCTCTGGCACCATGACCAGGCCCTTGCGGACCAGTTCATGCGACTTCTGGCCGCCGATGGATTGCCCGGCGTAGACGACTTCGCCGCCGGCCAGCGGCACCAGTCCGCAGATGGCGCGCAGCGTCGTGCTCTTGCCCGCGCCGTTGGCGCCGATCAGGCAGACCAGTTCGCCTTCGTCCACGCGCAGATCGATGCCGCGCACCGCGCGGATGCCGCCGTAGGACACTTGCAGGCCCCGCAGCTCGAGCAGGGGTTGGGATGCCGTCATGTTGCCTGGCCCTCGTTGTGGATCAGCGGATCCTGGGCAGCGCCGGCGCCCAGATACGCTTCAATGACCTTGGGATCGCGCTGCACCTGGGCGGGTTTGCCCATCGACAGCACCTTCCCGTACTCCAGCACCAGCACGCGATCGCACAGGCCCATGACGAGCTTCATGTCGTGTTCGATCAGCAGCACGGTGACGCCGTCCGCGCGGATCTTCTCGACCAGCTTGCGCAGCACCACCGTCTCCGACGCGTTCATGCCCGCGGCAGGTTCGTCCAGCGCCAGCAGCTTGGGATCCGTGGCCAGCGCACGCGCGATCTCCAGGCGCCGCTGGTCGCCATACGGCAACGACCGCGCTACGTCGTTGGCGCGATGCCCGATGCCGACGTAGTCCAGCAGTTCCTGCGCGCGCGCCTCGATGGCCGCCTCTTCGGCACGCGTCGCACGCGTGCGCAGCACCGCGCCCAGCACGCCGGCGCGGGTGCGCATGTGGCGGCCGATCATCACGTTTTCGATCGCGCTCAGGTTGGCGAACAGGCGGATGTTCTGGAAGGTGCGCGCCAGGCCCGCATACGCGACCTCGTGCGGCTTCTTGCCCGACATGGATTCGCCGTTGAACGTGCAGGTGCCTTCCTCGGGAATGTAGAGGCCCGTCAGCACGTTGAACAGCGTGGTCTTGCCCGCGCCGTTGGGGCCGATCAGGCCGTAGATCTCGCCCTGTTCGATATCGAAACTGACGTCCGACAAGGCCTGCAGGCCGCCGAATCGCTTGCCCAGTCCCTGGGCTTGCAGCAGTTTGCTCATGCCGCGCCTCCTTGGGTCTTGGTGGCAAGTTCGCGTTTGCGCACCGCCGATGGCCACAGGCCAGCCGGACGGAACAGCATCACGCACACCATCGCCAGGCCGAACAGCAGCATGCGGATGCCTTCCGGATCCAGCACGACTTCGCCGAACAGCATGTGCTGGACGGGCTCCACCACGGCGCGCAGAAACTCCGGCAAGGCCGCCAGGATCAGCGCGCCCAGGATGACGCCGGGAATGTGGCCCATGCCACCCAACACCACCATGCACAGGATCGAAATGGACTCCATGAGCGAGAAGCTTTCGGGGCTGACGAACCCCTGCATCGACGCGAACAGCGCGCCGGCCACGCCGCCGAACGACGCGCCCATTGCGAAGGCCAGCAGCTTGATATTGCGCGTGTTGATGCCCATCGCCTTGGCGGCGATTTCATCTTCGCGGATGGCTTCCCACGCGCGGCCGATGCGGGAATTCTGCAGCCGCACGCAGACCACGATGATGATCAGCGTCAGCGCGAGCAGCAGGTAGTAGTACTTTTCCGGCCCGGTGAAGCGGATGCCCATCAGGTTCTGCGTGCGGCCGAACACGAACTCGCCGACCTTGAAGGTGTCGATGCGGTTGATGCCCTGCGGCCCGTTGGTGATGTTGATGGGCGCGTTCAGATTGTTCAGGAAGATGCGGATGATCTCGCCGAACCCCAGCGTAACGATCGCCAGATAGTCGCCCCTTAACTTCAGTGTCGGCGCCCCCAGCAGCACGCCGAACAGGCACGCCACCGCCAACGCGATCGGCAGGATCGCCCAGAACGGCAGGTGCAGCCCGAAATGCGGCGACGCAAGCAATGCCCAGGTGTAGGCGCCCACCGCGTAGAACGCGATGTAGCCCAGGTCCAGCAGGCCCGCAAAGCCCACCACGATGTTCAGGCCCAGCGCCAGCATCACGTACAGCAGCGCGAAGTTCAGAATGCGGACCCAGCTTTGCCCCGCCATGCCGATCACGAACGGCAGCACGGCCAGCACGAGGCCGATCAGCGCGATGCCGATCAGGTTGCGGGTCGAGAACCCGCTTTTCTTCGTATGCGTGCTCATGCGCGATCCCCCACCCGTTCACCCAGGAGACCCGAGGGACGGAAGATCAACACCAGCACCAGCACGAAGAACGCAAACACATCCTGGTAATGGCTGCCCAGGAAACCGCCCGTCAGGTCGCCGATGTAGCCCGCGCCCAGCGATTCGATGATGCCCAGCAGCAGGCCGCCGGCCATCGCGCCAACCAGATTGCCGATGCCGCCCAGCACCGCGGCGGTGAACGCCTTCAGGCCCAGCATGAAGCCCATCGTGTATTGCGACACGCCGTAATACGTGGCGACCATCATGCCGGCGACGGCGGCAAGCGCCGAGCCGATCAGGAAGGCGGCCGAGATCACCGTGTTGATGTTCACGCCCATCAGGCCCGCGACCTCGCGGTTCTGCGCGGTGGCGCGCATCGCGGTGCCCAGCCGGGTCTTGTGCACGACGGCCAGCAGCCCGCCCATGATCAGCGCCGCGATCACGACGATGGCGATCTGCAGCGTGCTCATGCGCGCGCCGGCAAACTCGAACACCTGCGGCGACAGCACTTGCGGGAAGTTCAGGTAGTTGCGGCCCCAGGCCATCATCGCGACGTTCTGCAGGATGATGGACACGCCGATCGCGGTGATCAGCGCCGCCAGACGCGGCGCGCGGCGCAGCGGCCGGTACGCCACGCGTTCGGCCGTCCAGCCCACCGCCATGCACAGCGGCACGGAGACCAGCAGGCCCACGCCCAGCACCACGAAAGCCGAGGCGCCGGGATCGCCGCCCACCAGCGAAATGGCGACCGTGGTGGCCGCCATCGCGCCGATCATGACGACGTCGCCATGCGCGAAGTTGATCAGCCCGATGATGCCGTACACCATGGTGTAGCCAAGGGCGACCAGGGCGTACACGCTGCCGAGCGTGACGCCGTTAATCAGTTGTTGAATGAAGATATCCATAGGGGCCGCTGAATAAGCCTGGAAGAATCGCGCGGGGCGGCCAGGGCGCAAAGGCGTGGCCGCGCGTCGCGCGCCGCAGCGCCGGACGGCGCATGCGGACAAAGCGGGCGGATCGTGGCGCAGCCAGGTTCCGCCCTCGTTCAAGCCGGCTTAGTTAGCCTGGCTGACCATCGTTTCAACCATCTCCCACTTGCCGTTCTTGACTTCGTAGATGGTGACCGAGATTTCCTTCAGATCGCCCTTGTCGTCGTAGGAAATGTGCTCGCTCGTCGCGCCCTTGCGGTTCAGCTTGGCCAGCTTGGGCAGGTACTTTTCGGGGTCGGCGGAACCGGCTTCTTCGATGGCCGTGATCATGTTCCAGGCGCCGTCGTAGGCGTACGGCGCGTACACGCCGGGGGCCTTCTTGAAACGGGCCTGGTATTTTTGATCGAAGTCCTTGCCCGCGGCCATCTGGTCCAGCGGCACGCCGGCCAGCGAGGCGTAGGTGCCGTCGGCGGCGTCGCCGGCCAGCTTGATGAAGGTGTCGCTGCGGGTCATTTCGCCGGACACCAGCGGGGCCTTCAGGCCCAGCGTGGCGAGCTGGCGCTTCATCGGGCCGGACTGCGCGTCCAGGCCGCCGTAGAAGATGGCGTCAGGCGCGGAACCCTTGATGTTGGTCAGGATGGCCGTGAAGTCGTTGGCCTTGTCAGTGGTGTATTCGCGGCGCACAACTTGGCCGCCCGCGGCCTTGACGGCCTTCTCGACTTCGTCGGCCAGGCCTTGGCCGTAAGCGGTGCGGTCGTCAATGATCGCGACCTTCTTGGCCTTCAGGTTCTGCACGATGAACTTGCCGACCGCGGCGCCCTGCTGGGTGTCGCTGGTCATCATGCGGAACGTGGTTTCGTAGCCCTGCTTGGTGTATTCGGGCGAGGTCGCCATGGCGATCTGCGGCAGGCCGGCTTCGTGGTAGACGCGCGAAGCGGGAATCGTGGTGCCCGAGTTGAAGTGGCCGAGGATGCCCACGACGTCCTGGTCGACGAGCTGCTGGGCGACCTGCACGCCCACGCGCGGATCAGCCTGGTCGTCGCGCGACACCAGCACGAACTTGGCGGTCTCGCCGTCAATCTTGATGCCCTTCTTGTTCGCTTCTTCGAGGGCCAGGTTCAGCCCGTTCTGCATGTCCTCGCCGTAGTGCGACTGGGGACCGGTCAGCGGGGCTGCAAAGCCGAACTTGACGTCGGCGGCCTGCACGGCGGCCGTCATGCCGGCGGCGGCGATGCTTGCAGCGAGAAGCTTCAAAGTGGTGCGGAACTTCATGGGGAATCCTCCGATATATCGGACTAAGGCCTTGTTATACCTGAGCTTTTAGCCAGGCTTTTGGTTTTTTACTACCGCGGGCCCAGTGATGGCCGGGTCCCGCGCATGCATTTTCTGCAGAGCCTGAATGCCGGATTGCGGCAGCCAGACCAGAGGTGCGACCGGATTTTCGTTCCAGTGCAACCTAGCCCGATATTGGAGATAACCCTCAGTTTCCCGAGGGTTACCCCTGGTCACGCTTAACCGATGGTCATGAGGCTGGCGTTGCCGCCTGCGGCCGCCGTGTTGACGCTGACGGAACGCTCGGTCAGAAGGCGTTCCGGCACGTAGCTGGCGCCCGCCGCCAAGGCGTCGGAGGTCAGGCCATGCACCGCCAGGATGGGGCCGGGACGCCGCGCGATGCGCTGGTTCAGCGCCTTGAGCGCATCGCCGTCGCCTTCGAACAACACGGCCTGGTAGTCCGCCTCGTCAACGTCCGCGTCCGAAAGGATGCCTGCCTGGCCCTGCTGGTCGGCGTCCAGCGTCGCCAGCAGCGCCTGCGCCGCCGGCGTGTCCGCAAACCAGGCATGGTTGCCGGTCAGCCGGGCCACGGACCATTGCGCCCGCGCGCCCGCCTCGGTGGCGGCCACGCAGTACACGGCGCCGCGCGGCTCGACCATATAGGTGTTGGTCTCGCCCGTCGGGCCGGGCAGCGCGATGCGCTGCGGCAGCGGCGCCGCGGCGTCCAGCGCCGGCGGCAGTCCTGCGGGGCGCGTACCCAGCAGGCGGTACATGTACAGCGGACCGCCCGCCTTCGGACCCGTGCCCGACAGCGCTTCGCCGCCGAACGGCTGCACGCCCACCACGGCGCCCACGATGTTGCGGTTGACGTAGACATTGCCGGCGTGGACCTGGCCGGTCACGTGGGCGATGGTTTCGTCAATACGCGTATGCACGCCGAACGTCAGCCCGTAACCCGTGCCGTTGACGGCGTCGAGCAGCGCGTCGAGTTCGTCGCGCTTGTAGCGCACCACGTGCAGGACCGGCCCGAAGACTTCACGGGTCAGCTCGCTGACGTTGTCGATCTCGATGATGGTCGGCGGCACGAAGGTGCCATGGCGGCATTCGCCGTTCAATTCGACCTGGTCGATGCGATGCCCGGCCGTGCGCATGGTTTCGATGTGGCGCTGGATGCCGTTGCGGGCTTCGGTGTCGATCACGGGACCCACGTCAACCGACAGGCGATCCGGGTTGCCGACGGCCAGCTCGCGCATTGCGCCGCGCAGCATCGTCAGCACGTGATCCGCATTGTCTTCCTGCACGCACAGCACGCGCAGAGCCGAGCAGCGCTGGCCGGCCGAATCGAAGGCCGAACTGAGCACGTCGAACACGACCTGCTCGGACAAGGCCGACGAGTCCACCACCATGGCGTTCTGGCCGCCGGTTTCCGCGATCAGCGGGATGGTGTGGCCGTCATCGTCCAGGCGGTCTGCCAGGGTGCGGGCGATGATGCGCGCGACATCGGTCGAGCCCGTGAACATCACGCCGCGCACGCCAGGATTGGCCACCAGTTGCGCGCCGATGGTTTCACCGCGGCCCGGCAGCAACTGCACGGCGCCGGCGGGCACGCCGGCCGCGCGCAGGATGGCCACGGCTTGCGCCGCGATCAGCGGGGTCTGCTCGGCCGGCTTGGCCAGCACGGTGTTGCCCGCCGCCAGCGCGGCGGCGACTTGCCCGGTAAAGATGGCCAACGGGAAGTTCCACGGGCTGATGCACAGCACGGTGCCCAGCGGACGGTGCGTGTCGTTGCTGAATTCCTGCTCGGCCTGGTCGGCGTAGTAACGCAGGAAGTCCACGGCCTCGCGCACTTCCGCGATGGCGTTGGGCAGCGACTTGCCGGCTTCGCGCACGATGAGGCCCAGCAGGGTCTGCATCTGCTCTTCCAGCAGCTGGGCGGCGCGGCGCAGGCACTGGGCGCGCTCGGCCACGGGGGTGGACTGCCAGATCGGCGCGGCATTGGCCGCCGAACGCAGCGCGACTTCGACGTCGCCGGATTGGGCCTCGATGACATGACCCACCACGTCACGCAGATTGGCGGGGTTGCGCACTTCGATGGCGCGCGAGGCATCCCAGGCCTCGCCGTCTTCGCCCAGCATGGGTCCGGCGCGCCACGGCGTGCCGGCGCTGGCAAGCAGCGCGGCGGACAGCGAGCCCAGTCGATGTTCGTTGCTGAGATCCAGGCCGGCCGAGTTGGCGCGGGCGCCGTCCTGCGGATTGCCAT
>NZ_DAMCTG010000087.1:0-22008 GCF_032113835.1 Achromobacter sp.
CCGGAGCGAAGGCTCCGGACCGCAATCGTGGGCGATCGCCTCCCCGGTGACCGCGACGTCGGGCGACCCACGAAGCCCCAGCTTCCCGCGGCGGGTGCGACGCCGGGCGACCTACGAAGCCCCAGCTTCCCACGGTGGCCGCGGCGTCCTGCGACCTACGAAGATCCGAATCCCCGCACAACGCTGTTTAACACCGTCGCCAACCCACCAACCGACCCCCTACTTAGCCGCCCCAGCCGACCACCCCTTAGACAACTCCACGGCCTGCCGCCACCGCTTCATCCGCGCATCTCTCACGGACTGAGGCCACGCCGGCGTGAACGTGCGTTCAGCCTGCCACTTCGATGCGAATTCATCCTGGCTCGACCAGAAACCAACGGCCAAGCCAGCCAGGCCCGCTGCGCCTAGCGCGGTGGACTCGGGAACGCGCGGACGCACGACAGGAACGCCCAGAATGTCAGCCTGCATCTGCATCAGCAAATCGTTCCGAGCAGCGCCGCCGTCGACACGCAATTCCGTCAACGCGATGCCGCTGTCCGCATTCATGCAGGTCAGCAGCTCAGCGCTTTGCAAGGCAATGGATTCCAGCGTGGCGCGCGCAATATGGGCGCGGGTGGTGCCGCGAGTCAGGCCAACAAGGGTGCCGCGCGCGTAGGGATCCCAGTGGGGTGCGCCCAGGCCGGCGAAGGCCGGGACCATGAAGACGTCGTCGGTGTCCGAGACGCTGGCGGCCAGGGATTCGATTTCTTCCGAACGCTGGATGATGCCCAGGCCGTCGCGCAGCCACTGGACTGCGGCGCCCGCCACGAAGACGCCGCCTTCCAGCATGTAGGCGGGTTTCCATTTGTCCTGGCCGGGTTGGGGCAGACCCCAGCCGACGGTGGACAGCAGGTTGTTGCGGGATTCGACGGGCTTGTCGCCGACGTTCATCAGCATGAAGCAGCCCGTGCCGTAGGTGTTCTTGGCCATGCCCGGCGTGAAGCAGGCCTGGCCGAAGGTGGCGGCCTGCTGGTCGCCCGCCACGCCCGCGATGGGCACGGAGCCGCCCAGCCATTCGGGCAGGGCCTCGCCCACGATCGCGCTGCTGGGCGCGATCTGCGGCAGGACGCTGCGCGGGATCTTGAGCAGCGCCAGGATGTCGTTGTTCCAGTCCTGCGTGTGCAGGTCGAACAGCATGGTGCGCGAGGCGTTGCTGGGGTCGGTGCTGTGGACGGCGCCGCCGGTCAGTTGCCAGATCAGCCAGGTGTCGACGGTGCCGAAAGCCAGTTCGCCGCGTTCGGCCAGGCGGCGCGCGCCGGGCACATGGTCCAGCAGCCAGGCCAGCTTGGTGCCGGAAAAGTAGGCGTCGACGACTAGGCCCGTGCGCGCCTGCAGGAAGTCGCCGTGGCCGTCCTGGCGGAGCTGGTCGCACATCGGGGCGGTGCGGCGGTCCTGCCAGACGATGGCGCGGGCCAGCGGACGGCCCGTGGCGCGTTCCCAGATGAGCGTGGTTTCGCGCTGATTGGTGATGCCGATGGCGGCGATGTCGGCGGCGGCCGCGCCGGCGTTGCGCAGGGCTTCGCGGGCGACGTCGAGCTGGCTGTGCCAGATCTCGTTGGCATCGTGCTCGACCCAGCCCGGACGCGGATAGTGCTGGCGGAATTCACGTTGGCCCACGCCGCGGACCACGCCGTCGCGGTCGAACACGATGGCCCGGGAGCTGGTCGTGCCCTGGTCCAGGGCTAGGACAAATTCATTCGTCGTCACTGTTTTTCGCGCCGTTCAGGTGAGCCCCGGCCAGCGGGTCGAGGCGTCTAAAGGAGAAAGTCGATGCCATGCACAGCAGGCCGATGACGATGAAGCCGGCAACTACGTCGCTGACAGCCAACGTTTCGGCGCCGCGCAGCGACATGCTGATGTTCAGCGTGACTGCGGCCACCCCGACCCCCAGCGTGATGCCCAGTTGCTGGGCCATGGCCGAAAAGCTGCTGGCGCGGCTCATCTTGGCGGGCGGGATGTCGGCATAGGTTAGCGTATTTACCCCGGTGAACTGCAACGACCGGAAGAAGCCGCCCACCAGCAGGATGGCGATCATCAGCCAGACGGGCGTCGCCGGGTTGAAGGCGCCGCAGACGATGATGAAACCGCCCGTCAGCAGCGCGTTCAGGGTCAGCACGCGCCGAAAGCCGAAGCGTTGCACGATGGGCGTGGCGACGAATTTCATCAGCAGCGCGCCGGCGGCGCTGGCGAAGGTGATGAGGCCGGCCGAGAACGGCGAAAGGCCAAAGCCCACCTGCAGCAGCATGGCCAGCAGGAACGGCGTGGCGCCGACCGCGAAGCGGCACAGGTTGCCGCCCAGCGTGGAGATCGCGAACGTGGGAATCCGCATCAGGGACAGATCGATGATGGGATGTTCGGTGCGTCGCGCATGCACGCCGTACAGCAGTCCGCACACGATGCCAACGGCGATGAGGCCCAGCAGCATGGGCAGCGGCATGACGTCGCGGCCGATGGCCTCGAAGCCGGTGACCAGCGTGGCCAGGCAGCCGGCGCTAAGCAGAAAGCCGATCCAGTCGAGCCGCGGCGTGCCGGTTTCGCGGATTTCCGTGACGTACCGGAGCACCAGAAAGATGCCCAGGAAGCCGATCGGGATGTTGATCAGGAAGATCCAGTGCCACGACATGTACGTGACCATGAAACCGCCCAGCGGCGGTCCGATCACCGGTCCCAGCAGCGCCGGGATCGACAGGAAGGACATGGCCTTGAGCAGGTCCTGCTTGGGGACGGTGCGTAAAAGAATGATCCGCCCCACGGGCACCATCATGGCGCCCGCCATGCCCTGGACGATCCGGGCCATCACGAGCTGGGGGAGGTCCTGCGAGATGGCGCAGGCGACGGAGCTGAGGGTGAACAGGCCGATCGCGGTGATGAACACGCGCCGGGCGCCGTAACGGTCGGCCGCCCAGCCGCTGATCGGCACGAAGACGGCGACGGCCAACAGGTACGAGGTGATGGCCACGTTGAGCCGCACCGGGGTGGATCCCAGGGCCCGGGCCATGGCGGGCAGGGCGGTCGCCACGACCGTGGCGTCCAGCATCTGCATGAACAGCGCGCAGCCGACGATGAAGGGAATCATGCGCGCCGCGCGCGCCGCATCCGGGGTTGAGGGGGGAGCGGGATTGGCTGCGGCGGCGGATTCTGCGGGCATGTCGGACGGCTGCGGTGGAAGCCTGACGATTGTAACGCCGGGGATCCGGCCGCCGTGAAGTAAACTCGAGACATCTGCAACCTAATGAAATTGGCGTCATGGCGACCAACTACGAATCCGAGATCACCCAGTTCCTCAAGGACTTCAAGAAATCCCACCCTGGCACCGAAGAGCGCCAGCGCGAGGGACGCGCCCGCCTCTGGGACAAACCGCAGGATCAGGAGCTGCTCGAAGGCTTCCGCGCGGCACGCGTGGCGCAAAGGCCGTACGTGTATCAGGCCGACTGATACTTTTGCGGCAAACATGGTCCAGAACCCCTCGGTGCCAGGCGATGCCTTGGCCAAGCTAGTGGCACCGTCCGTCGACAGCACGCCCGACACCATCGATAGCGTGGCGTATGCGCGTCTGTATGGCGAACCGCTGTTCCAGATGCCGACGGATCTGTACATCCCGCCCGATGCGCTGGAAGTCTTCCTTGAAGCTTTCGAAGGGCCGCTGGACCTGCTGCTTTACCTGATCCGCAAGCAGAACTTCAACGTTCTGGACATCCCCATGGCGGATGTCACGCGGCAGTATCTGTCGTATGTGGATCAGATCCGCATCACCAATCTCGAACTGGCCGCCGAATACTTGCTGATGGCGGCCATGCTCATCGAGATCAAGTCGCGCATGCTGCTGCCGGTCAAGAAGACCGACACCGGCGAAGAGCCCGAAGATCCCCGCGCCGAACTGGTCCGCCGCCTGCTCGAATACGAGCAGATGAAGCTTGCCGCCCAGAAGCTGGACAAGATGCCGCAGCTGGGCCGCGATTTCGTCAGCAGCCAGGCCGTGGCCGACCTCAGCGTCGAGCGCGCGCTGCCCGACGTCAGCGTGGACGACCTGCGTGCGGCCTGGGCCGACATCATGAAGCGGGCCAAGCTGAACCAGCACCACCACATCACGCGCGAGCAACTGTCGGTGCGCGATCACATGACGCACATCCTGCGCCGCCTGAACGACGTGCGTTTCATGGAATTCGGCGACCTGTTCATGGAGCGCGTCCGCGAGGGCGCACCCGCCGCGGTCGTGGTCGTGCATTTCATCGCCATGCTCGAACTGGCGCGCGAATCGCTGCTGGAAATCACGCAGGCGGAGCCCTACGCGCCCATCTACGTGCGCCTGGCCTACACCAGCGTGGCGGCCGTCGCGGCCTGATCCTGACCGGGCGCGCGCCCACTCCGGAGATTCCCTTGAAAGTCGTACACACCATCCAGGAATTGCGCGATCACCTGCGCGGCCAGAACCGCGTGTCGTTCGTGCCCACCATGGGCAACCTGCACGAAGGCCACCTGTCGCTGATGAAGCTGGCGCGCCAGCACGGCGATCCCGTCGTGGCCAGCATCTTCGTGAACCGTCTGCAGTTCGGCCCGAACGAGGATTTCGACCAGTATCCGCGCACGCTGGCCGCCGACATCGAAAAGCTCGAAGCGGCGCGCGACGTCTATGTGCTGTTCGCCCCGAACGAGCGCGAGATGTACCCCGAGCCGCAGAATTTCCGAATCCAGCCGCCCGATGACCTGGGCGACATCCTGGAAGGCGAATTCCGTCCTGGCTTTTTCGCGGGCGTCAGCACCGTCGTGCTGAAGCTGTTCTCCTGTGTGCAGCCGCGCGTGGCGGTGTTCGGCAAGAAGGACTATCAGCAGCTCATGGTGGTGCGCAACATGTGCCGCCAATTCCAGTTGCCCGTCGAGGTGCTGGCGCACGAAACCGTGCGCGCGGACGACGGCCTGGCGCTGTCGTCGCGCAACCGCTACCTGACCGACGGCGAGCGCGCCGAGGCGCCGGCGCTGTACGCCGAGCTGCAGGAGATCGGCCGCCGCCTGGCCCAGGGCGAACGCGATGCCGCCGCGCTGGAAAACGACGCGGCCCAGCGGCTGACGCAGCGCGGCTGGAAGGTCGACTACGTGGCCCTGCGCCGCCAGCGCGATCTGAACCGCCCCGATGCCGCCGACCTGCAGGCGGGCGAACCCGTCGTCGTGCTGGCCGCGGCCAAGCTGGGCGCCACGCGCCTGATCGACAACCTGGAATTGGTTTACACGGCCTGAAGCGGCGCGGGGCGTTTTCATCAGCCCCTATCAGAATTGCTAGCTTACGGCGGCCCGGCCGGCGGGGCAGACTGTTTGCAATCCTACATTGCAAACAAACTTCCATGCCCTTTCCTCACCCCGAACTCGACGCCGTCCTCTCATCCCTGACCGCCCGCGAACGCCAGATCGTTGAATACGTGGCGGCCGGGCGCGCCAACAAGGTCATTGCCATCGACCTGGGCATCTCCCTGCGCACGGTCGAAGCCCACCGCGCACGCATCTTCGCCAAACTCGGCGCGCGCAATGCCATGCAGCTGGCCTGCCGGCTGTGCGCCCACGGGCAGTCCGGCGCATCACCCATTCCGGGCGCGCACTGGCCGTCCCGCAACATGCCGCCTCCCGGCCGTTCTGGTGCGCCGGCCCAGGTATTGCACGAGCCCGCCAGCGAGTACGCCAACTGCCCGGCAAAGCCAGCTGTTCCTCCTTGATGCCGATCCGGCGCGGCAGCCTGCCGCCGTGACGGCGGCCGTACTTCGCCGCGCGGACCCTCACTGGTGACTGAACGGCGGCCGGCCAAAGAATTCGGGCCTGACGAACGAGGTGTTCGGCAGGCCCGTAATGGGTACAGCGGGGTACAGCGTGGGTACGGCGGCGTTTTGTCCGGTGGCGTTCAAGCGCCGTGGGCGGACGTCCGTCGGATCAGGGGCACTTGGGCGCCGCGGCGCTGGCCAGTTCGTCGATCGGGTCCAGATCCGGCTGGCGGGTCAGGTTGTAGTTCAGGTTGGGCGTCTGGCCGCCAATGGAGCGCACGCGCAGCACGTTGTTGGCCGCGACGACGAATTCCACGCGGACATTGCCCTGGCCGTCCATCAGGATGACGCGCGGCGGACGTTCTTCGGTGGCGTCCCAGCAGCCTTGCTCGGAAACGGGCGGGCCCTTCTTGGGATCGTTGTCCAGGTAGGCGGTGCGGCCGCGCCAACGGCCGTTGGGCGCCAGCGTCAGCGTCACGCGCTGGGCCGTGCACTGCATGGCGGGCGAAAAACACGGCAGCGTGCCCATGTAGGTCTGGGGCTGCGGAACGAGGCTGTGGGTGATGCCGTTGGCCGGGGCGGGGGCTACGGGGGCGGGCGCCGAACCGCCCGAACCGCCTTCTGCGCCTTCCGGCACGGCTTGGCCGTCTTCGGTGGTCTGGCCGGCGGCAACGGCCTGCTGGTTCTGGTTCTGTTGGCGGCGTGCGTCGGGCTTGAGCTCGATCTGCACTTGCGACGGGGCGCGGATGACGGTGCGGTAGCCGGCGCCGGAACCCTGGTACTGGGCGTCGGTCACGGTGCTTTCGGCCGGCAGGTCGTAATAGCCTTCGGCTTTCTGCTTGGCGCAGCCGGTTGCGGCGATCACGGTGCCCGCTAGCAGCAGCCCCATGACGCTGAGTTTGCGGGAGCGGGAAACGATTTCTACGCGCGCGGCCATGGCAGCTTATCCGTGAATTGAGTCTGTCTCCGATTTTACGCACTTATGCGAAGATTCGATACGTTCCCCTCAGCCGTTCCCGGGCATCCCGGCACTTTATGCACAAATTACGACACGGCCGCGCGCGGCTCCTCATCCCTTGCGCCATCGCCGGCCGGGCGGATGGGCCGACGCGCACGGGCCGCACGGGGCGGTGACGCCAATGTGGCAAGTCTTTGATTTACCCCTGGGCGTCTTCATCGGCGTGGCGGCGTTGGCGGGTCTCTTCGTCGGCAACTGGCTGACGGTGCTGACCCATCGGCTGCCGCGCATGATGGAGCGCGAATGGCAGGCGCAGTGCCTGGACGCCGCCGGCAAGCCGCGGCCCGCTGGCCACTATGGCCTGCTGTCGCCGGCCTCGCACTGTCCCACTTGCGAGGCGCCCATCCAAACCAAGGGCCGGATTCCCGTGCTCGGCTGGCTGCTGCTGCGCGGCCGGTGCGCAGCCTGCCACGCACCCATCGGCTGGCGTTATCCGGTCATTGAACTCCTGACCTGCGCGCTGTTTGCCGCCTGCGCGTTGCGCTTTGGCGCGACGCCGATCGCGGTGGCCGCGATGGGCCTGTCGGCCATGCTGGTGGCGCTGGCGTGGATCGACTTCGAAACGACGTTGCTGCCCGACGTTCTGACGCAGCCGCTGGTGTGGGCGGGCCTGCTGGTGAACCTGTTCGACGCGTTCACCAGCGTGCAGACGGCGGTGGTCGGCGCCGCGGCGGGGTATCTCTTCCTGTGGGTTATCTTTCATGTGTTCCGCCTGTTGACCGGGCGCGAAGGCATGGGGCAGGGCGACTTCAAGCTGCTGGCCGCGCTGGGGGCGTGGTTTGGTGTCGAGGCCTTGCCGATGCTGCTGCTCAGCGCGTCGCTGGTCGGCGTGTTGATCGGCGGGACACTGACGCTCACCGGCCGTGCCAGCCGCGGCCAGCCCCTGCCCTTCGGACCGTATCTGGCGCTGGCCGGACTGGTCATGCTGCTGCTGGGCGGCGAGCAAGGCATCTGGCAGTTCATGAATTAGGGACGACAGGTGAGGGCGGCCGGTCAGGACGACCGGTCAGGGCAGTTGGTCAGGACGGCCGGTCAGGACCGCCGATCACGACCGCCGGCATCGATGGCCGCGCAACGGCAACCAGCAAGACACAAAGGGAAAGGCAGCATGTTCAACATAGGTCTGACGGGCGGCATCGGCTCGGGCAAGTCCCGCGTGGCGGACATGCTGGCGGAGTGGGGCGCGGTGTTGGTCGACACGGACGAGATCGCGCGATCGCTCACTGCCGCCGGCGGCGCCGCGATGCCCGCGATCGAACACGAATTCGGACCGCAGGCCTTGACGCCCGATGGCGCGCTGGACCGCGCGTGGATGCGCACGCAGGCATTCGCCGATCCGCAGGTGCGGCGGCGGCTGGAGGCCGTGCTGCATCCGGCCATCGGCCGCGAAACGGAACGCCAGGCGGCGGCCGCGCACGGATCGTATCTGGTCTTTGTGGTGCCGCTATTGGTTGAGTCCCTGGACCGTTGGCGAGACCGCGTGGATCGTATCTGCGTGGTCGATTGCGATCCCGAAACGCAGGTGGCTCGCGTGCAGCAGCGCAGCGGGCTGACGGAGCAGGACATCAGGCGTATCATGGCGGCACAGGCTGCGCGGGCACGCCGGTTGGAGGTCGCGGACGACGTCATACTCAACGACGCCACGACTACGCCGGAACAGTTGCGTGCGCGGGCGTTGACCCTGCATGACCGCTGGCTGGCGCTGGCGACCACCACGGGCCGGTAAGCCAGCGGCTGCCGGCACCCCTGAAAATTCTTGGCCCGCCGGCCAACCACTTGATAGGGCCTGTAGAAAAGCGTGATCGTTTACGAATACCCCTTCAACGAGCGCATCCGTGCTTATCTGCGGCTGGAATACCTGTTCGACAGGCTCTTCTTCTTTGCTCGCGAGGGTGACTCACGCCAGCATCAGGTTGCCGTCACCTGCCTCTTCGATCTGCTCGACGCGTGCGAACGCACCGACGTGAAAGGCGCGGTCCTGCAAGACCTTGAACGCCAGCGCCTGGCGCTGGTCGGGCTGCGCGATCACCCCGGCGTTGCGCAAGATGCGCTGGAAGGCATGCTGCGCGAAATGGAAAAGGTGGGCAGCGCGCTGGCTGCTCCTGGCAAAACCGGGCAGTCGCTGCGCGAAAACGAATGGCTGACCAGCCTGCGCGGCCGACTGTCGGTGCCCGGCAGCGCCACGCAGGTCGACATGCCTTCGTACTATGCCTGGCAGAACAAGCCCGAAGCCGCGCGTTGCGCCGACCTGCAGGCCTGGGTTTCGCCCTTCATCCCCCTTTACGACGGCCTGACCCTGGCGCTGCGCCTGTTGCGCGAGTCCGGGCGCAAGACCGACATCGTGGCCGAGCAGGGCGCCTACCAGCAAATGCTGGGCGGCAAGCAGTTCCAGTTGCTGCGCGTCTGGGTCGACCCCACCCACGGCGTCTTTCCCGAGATCAGCGCCAATAAGTACATGATCTGGATACGTTTTTCCACGCAGGACGGGGAGTTCAAGCCCCAGCAGGTGGCCCGCGACGTGTCCTTCCAGATGACCCTCTGCAGCGCTTAGGCTGAAGTTACGCAGGGTTTCGCTGCCCGGATTCCTGTTGCGGGTCGTTTCAGCGTGACGGTCATCAGGACCGAAATCGGGACGGTCTAGTAGACAATACGGCTTTCCTTCCGAGTGTGCCGGAACCGTTTCCATGTCCGATAGCCGTCCTGTATCCCCTCCTTCCCGCTGGAGCCGCCGCCGCGTGGTCGGCTTGGGTCTGCTGCTCCTCGTCGTGGCGGCGATCGCGTGGCTGGTGCTGCGGCCCTCGGCCAAGCAGGGCGGTCCTGGCGGACGGGCTGGCGGCCGGCCTCCCATGGCGGCCATGGCCAACCTGCCGGTGCCGGTGCGGATCGCCACCGCCGCCCAGCAGGACATCGACATCTTCCTGCGCTCGCTGGGCACCGTGACCGCCTACAACACCGTCACCGTCCGAAGCCGCGTCAGTGGCGAACTGGTCGACGTCGCTTTCCAGGAAGGCCAGCAAGTCAAGGCCGGCGACCTGCTCGCGCAGGTGGATCCCCGCGCATTCCAGGTGGCCCTGGACCAGGCGCGCGGCACGCAGATGCAGAACCTCGCCCAGCTTGAAAACGCCCGCCGCGACCTGCAGCGCTACCAGGCCTTGTTCAAGCAGGATTCCATCGCCCGTCAGCAGGTCGACACGCAGGCCGCGCTGGTGCGCCAGTACGAAGGCGCGGTCAAGAGCGACCAGGCCAATGTCGACAATGCCAAGCTGCAACTCGATTACGCGCGCATCACCGCACCCATCAGCGGCCGTCTGGGTCTGCGCCAGGTCGACCGCGGCAATCTGGTGTCCAGCGCTGACACCAACGGTCTGGTCGTCATCACCCAGACCCAGCCGATCTCCGTCGTCTTCACCCTGCCCGAAACGCAATTGCCCGAAGTGCGCACGGAACTCGCCGCCGGCAAGACGCTGACGGTTGACGCCTATGATCGCGCCGATACCCGCCGCATCGCCACGGGCACGCTCGAGACGCTGGACAACCAGATCGACGTGACCACCGGCACGCTCAAGCTCAAGGCCCGCTTCGACAACGCCGACGACGCGCTCTTCCCCAACCAGTTCGTCAACGTGCGCCTGCACGTGCTGACCCGCAAGGACGTGACCGCCATTCCGACGGCGGCGGTCCAGCAGGGCTCGGCCGGCGCGTTCGTCTTCCTGGTGCAGGACGACAACACGATCGCGGTGCGCCAGGTGAAGCTGGGCGCGATCAACAGCGGCATGGTCGCGGTCAACGAGGGTCTGAAGCCGGGCGACCGCGTCGTCACCGAAGGCACCGACCGCCTGCGTGCCGGCGCCAAGGTGGAAATCCTGGGCGGCGCCGAGGTCATTCCCGCCACCCGCGACAAGACGCTCGGCGCGGGGGCGCCGGCCGGCACCACGCCCGCGACCAAGTAAGCCGAGAACGCCGTGAGCCCGTCGCGCCTCTTCATCCTGCGCCCCGTGGCCACCACCCTGTCGATGGTGGCCATCCTGATCGCGGGCCTCATCGCCTACCGTTTTCTGCCGGTTTCGGCGCTGCCCGAAGTCGATTACCCGACGATCCAGGTCGTGACGCTGTACCCCGGGGCCAGTCCCGACGTCATGACGTCGCTGGTCACGTCACCGCTGGAGCGGCAGTTCGGCCAGATGCCCGGCCTGAATCAGATGTCGTCCACCAGTTCGGGCGGCGCCTCGGTCATCACCCTGCAATTCAACCTGACGCTGCCGCTGGACGTGGCCGAGCAGCAGGTGCAGGCGGCCATCAACGCCGCGTCGAACCTGCTGCCGTCCGACCTGCCGGTGCCGCCCACCTACAACAAGGTCAATCCGGCCGACGCGGCGGTGCTGACTTTGGCGATCACGTCGCCCACCATGCCGCTGCCGCAGGTGCGCGACCTGGTCGATACGCGCGTGGCGCAGCGGCTGTCGCAGATTCCGGGCGTGGGCCTGGTCAGCGTGGCGGGCGGGCAGCGCCCGGCCGTGCGGGTGCAAGTCAACCCGCAGGCGCTGGCAGCGAATGGCCTGTCGCTGGCCGACCTGCGCACCGCCATCGTCGGCGCCAACGTCAACCAGCCCAAGGGCAACCTGGACGGCCCGCAGCGCTCCACCACCATCAACGCCAATGACCAGCTCAAGTCGCCCACCGACTACAACAGCCTGATCATCGCGTACAAGAACGGCGCGCCGCTGCGGCTGGCGGACGTGGCGCGCGCGGTCGAAGGCGCCGAGGACACCCGCCAGGCCGCCTGGGCCGGCGACAAGCCCGCCATCCTGCTGAACATCCAGCGCCAGCCCGGCGCCAACGTGATCGACGTGGTCGACCGCATCCAGGCGCTGATGCCGCAATTGCGCGCGGCGCTGCCCGCCACGCTGGATGTGACGGTGGTGTCGGACCGCACCCAGACCATCCGCGATTCGGTCGCCGACGTGCAATTTGAAATGCTGCTGGCCGTCGGGCTGGTGGTCATGGTCACGTTCATCTTCCTGCGCAGCCTGACGGCCACGCTGATTCCCAGCGTCGTCGTGCCGCTGTCGCTGGTGGGCACGTTCGGGATTATGTATCTGTCCGGGTTCTCCATCAACAACCTGACGCTGATGGCGCTGACCATCGCCACGGGCTTCGTGGTGGACGACGCGATCGTCATGATCGAGAACATCGCCCGTCACATCGAAGAAGGCGAAAAGCCGATGCAGGCCGCGCTGAAAGGCGCGTCGCAGATCGGCTTCACGCTGATCTCGCTGACCCTGTCGCTGATCGCCGTGCTGATCCCGCTGCTATTCATGACCGAGGTCGTGGGCCGGCTGTTCCGCGAATTCGCGATCACGCTGGCGGTGGCCATCCTGATTTCGCTGGTGGTGTCGCTGACGCTGACCCCGATGATGTGCGCGCGCCTGCTGCGCGCCGAATCCGAAACGAAGCACGGACGTTTTCATCAAGCCACGGGCGCCTTCATCGACCGCATCATCGCCGGCTATGACCGCATGCTGCAGGTCGTGCTGCGCCATCAGACGCTGACGCTGATCGTGGCGGTGGCCACCTTCGCGCTGACCGTGCTGCTGTACCTGGTGGTGCCCAAGGGCTTCTTCCCGCAGCAGGACACCGGCCTCATCCAGGCCATCACGCAGGCGCCGCAATCCATTTCGTTTACCGCCATGTCCGAGCGCCAGCAGGCGGCGGCCCGTCTGGTGCTGGAAGATCCCGACGTGCAGGCCGTGTCGTCCTTCATCGGCGTGGACGGCAGCAACGCCACGCTCAGCGCCGGCCGCATGCAGATTTCGCTCAAACCGCAGGCCGAACGCAACGGCGACCTGCGCACGGTGATGGCGCGCCTGCAGGAAAGCCTGAACAAGCAGGACGGCCTGACCGTCTACATGCAGCCGGTGCAGGACCTGACCATCGAGGATCGCGTCAGCCGCACGCAGTACCAGATGACGCTGTCCAATCCCGACCTGAAAGTGCTGAGCGAGTGGACGCCCAAGCTGGTCGACCGCCTGCGCGCGGTGCCGGGCCTGATGGACGTGGCCGACGACCTGCAGGACGACGGCTTGCAGACGTGGGTGGAAATCGACCGCGATGCGGCCTCGCGTCTGGGCATCACCGCCGCCGTCATCGACGAGACGCTGTACAACGCCTTCGGCCAGCGGCTGATCTCCACCATCTTCACGCAGTCCAACCAGTACCGCGTGGTGCTCGAAGTCCTGCCGCAGTTCCAGATGTCGCCCAGCGCGCTGGGGCAGCTTCACGTGCCCACGTCCACCGGCGCTCAGGTGCCGTTGTCGTCCGTCGCGCACATCAGCGAAGGCCGGACGGTGCTGGCCGTGAACCGGCTCGACCAGTTCCCCATGGTGACGGTGTCTTTCAATCTGGCGCCTGGCGCATCGCTGTCCGACGCTGTGGAAAACATCAAGGCGGCCGAGGCCGAGATCGGCATGCCGTCCGGCGTTGAAACCCGCTTCCAGGGCGCGGCGCTGGCGTTCCAGAATTCGCTGTCCAGCACGCTGTGGTTGATTCTGGCGGCCGTGGTCACGATGTACATCGTGCTGGGCGTGCTCTATGAAAGCTATATCCACCCCATCACCATCCTGTCCACGCTGCCGTCCGCGGGCGTGGGGGCGTTGCTGGCGCTGCTGATCAGCGGCACCGAACTGGACATGATCGGCATCATCGGGATCATCCTCCTGATCGGCATCGTCAAGAAGAACGCGATCATGATGATCGACTTCGCGCTGGACGCCGAACGCAAGCGGGGCCTTGCGCCGCGCGAGGCCATCCACGAGGCCGCGCTGCTGCGCTTCCGGCCCATCCTGATGACCACGCTGGCCGCGCTGTTCGGCGCCTTGCCGCTGATGCTGTCCACCGGCACAGGCGCTGAACTGCGCCAGCCGCTGGGCCTGGTGATGGTCGGCGGCCTGCTGCTGTCGCAGGTGCTGACGCTGTTCACGACGCCGGTCATCTATCTGATGTTCGATCGCATGTCCCGCCGTTGGCGCGGCGCGGGTGCGCCGTCCGCCGGAGACGCGCGATGATCCTGTCGGCCCCCTTCATCGTCCGGCCGGTGGCGACCACGCTGCTGAGCCTGGCGGTCGTGATGGCCGGCATGCTTGCGTTCTTTCTTTTGCCCGTGGCGCCGCTGCCGCAGGTGGACATTCCCACCATCTCCGTGTCGGCCAGCCTGCCGGGGGCCAGTCCCGAGACCATGGCGTCCAGCGTCGCCACGCCGCTGGAGCGGTCGCTGGGCAGCATCGCGGGCGTCACCGAAATGACCTCGCGCAGCTCGCAGGGCTCGACCCGCATCACGCTGCAGTTTGACCTGTCGCGCGACATCAACGGCGCGGCGCGCGACGTGCAGGCCGCGATCAACGCGGCGCGATCGCTGCTGCCAACCGGCCTGCGCAGCAATCCCACCTATAACAAGTCCAATCCGTCGGACGCGCCCATCATGACGCTGGCGCTGACGTCCGACACGCTCAGCCAGGGCCAGCTGTACGACCTGGCGTCCACCATCGTGGCGCAGAAGCTGTCGCAGGTGGACGGCGTCGGCGAGGTCACGGTGGGCGGCAGTTCGCTGCCCGCGGTGCGCGTCACGGTGCTGCCCGGGGCGCTGGCCAACCAGGGCGTGTCGCTGGACGAACTGCGCGCCACGCTGGCCAATGCCAACGCCAACCGCCCCAAGGGCGTGCTGGAAAACGACCGCTACCACTGGCAGATCATGGTCAGCGACCAGCTCAGCCGGGCCGAGGAATACCGGCCGCTGATCGTCGCCTGGCGCGATGGCCGGCCGGTGCGCGTGTCCGATGTCGCCCGCGTGGAGGACTCGGTCGAAGACCTGTATCAGACCGGCTTCTTCAACGATCGCAACGCCATCCTGATGGTCGTGCGGCGGCAGGCGGATGCCAACATCATTGAAGCCGTGGACGCCGTGCGCGCGCAGCTGCCCGTGCTGCAGGCGCTGATGCCCGCCGACGTCAACATGACCATCGCGCAGGACCGCACGCCCAGCATCCGCGCGTCGCTGCACGAGGCCGAGCTGACGCTCGTCATCGCCGTCGGGCTGGTGGTGCTGGTGGTGCTGCTGTTCCTGCGGCGGTGGCGCGCGGCCATCATTCCCAGCGTCGCGGTGCCGGTGTCGCTGATCGGCACGTTCTGCATCATGTATATGTGCGGCTACACGCTGAACACCATCTCGCTGATGGCGCTGATCGTCGCCACGGGTTTCGTGGTGGACGACGCAATCGTGGTGCTGGAAAACATCATGCGCCACGTCGAGAACGGCATGTCGCCGATGCGTGCCGCGTTGCGCGGCTCGCGCGAGGTCGGTTTCACGGTGCTGTCGATGAGCCTGTCGCTGGTGGCCGTATTCATACCCATCCTGCTCATGGGCGGGGTGGTCGGGCGCCTGTTCCGCGAGTTTGCCGTCACCTTGTCCGCCGCCATCCTGGTGTCGCTGGTGGTGTCGCTGACGCTCACGCCCATGATGTGCGCGCGCCTGCTGCGGCCCGAGCCCAAGGACCCGAAGCCGCCCGGCCGTCTGGCGCGTTGGACCGAACGGGGTTTTCAGTCGATGCAGGACGGCTATCGCCGCTCGCTGAGCTGGGCGCTGGCGCACGGCCGCCTGATGATGCTGACGCTGGCGATCGCCGTGGGCCTGAACGTCTATCTGTACACCGTGGTGCCCAAGGGCTTTTTCCCGCAGCAGGACACGGGTCAGCTGCTGGGCTTTTTCCGCGTCGACCAGGGCACGTCGTTCCAGGCCACGTTGCCCAAGCTCGAAGCGTTGCGCAAGGTGGTGCTGGACGATCCGGCGGTGCAAAGCATGACGGGTTACGCCGGCGGGCGCGGCGGCAGCAACAGCAGCTTCATGCAGATCCAGCTCAAGCCGCTGGGCGAACGCAAGGTCTCGGCCGACGTGGTCATCAACCGCCTGCGCGCCAAGCTGCAGAACATGCCGGGCGCGCGCCTGTTCCTGGTGTCGCAGCAGGACATCCGCATCGGCGGCCGCCAAAGCCAAGGCTCGTACGACTACACCCTGATGTCGGGCGACCTGCAACTGCTGCGCACCTGGATGCCCAAGGTGCAGCAGGCAATGGCCAAGATTCCGGAGATCACCGACGTGGACGCCGACGTCGAGGACCGCGGCCGCGAGATCAACCTGGTCATCGACCGCGAAGCCGCGACGCGGCTGGGCATCAGCATGGCCACCATTTCCACGGTGCTGAACAACTCGTTCAGCCAGCGTCAGGTGTCGGTCATGTACGGACCGCTCAACCAGTACCACGTCGTGCTGGGCGTGGACCCGAAGTTCGCGCAGGACATCGAATCGCTGCGCCAGGTCGAGGTCATCACCGCAGAAGGCGCCCGCGTGCCGCTGTCGGCATTCACCAAACTTGAGAACGCCAACGCGCCGCTCAGCGTGAGTCACCAGGGCCTGTTCGTGGCCGACACCATCTCGTTCAGCCTCGCGCCCGGCGTGTCATTGGGGCAGGCGACGACCGCGATCGACAACGCCGTCGCGCGCCTTGGCCTGCCGTCCGACCAGATCCAGGCGGGCTTTCAGGGCACCGCGGCCGCGTTGCAGCAGACGCTGGCGCAGCAACCCTGGCTGATCCTGGCCGCGCTGGTCACCATGTACATCGTGCTGGGCATTTTGTACGAAAGCTTCATCCACCCGCTCACCATCCTGTCCACGCTGCCGTCGGCGGGGCTGGGCGCGCTGCTGGCCCTGCTGCTGGTGCGATACGACTTCACGCTGATCGCGCTGATCGGGGTGTTTCTCTTGATCGGCATCGTCAAGAAGAACGCAATCATGATGGTGGATTTTGCGCTGGACGCTCAACGCCACCACGGCATGTCGCCGCGCGACGCCATCTACCAGGCGTGCCTCACGCGGTTCCGTCCCATCATGATGACGACGATGGCCGCCATCTTCGGCGCGCTGCCGCTGGTGCTGGCCACCGGCGCCGGCGTCGAGATGCGCCAGCCGCTAGGCATTACCATCGTAGGCGGCCTGGTGCTGAGCCAGATCCTCACGCTGTACACCACGCCCGTGGTCTATCTCTACCTGGACCGCTTCCGCCTGTGGGCCGCGCGCCGGCGCGCCTCGCGGGGCGTAGATTCCGCTTCCATAGAACACACATGATCCGTACCAAGCCGTATTCCTCCGCCTTTCTTCCCCGCGCCGCGGCCACGCTCGCGCTGTGCGCGCTGCTGGGCGCCTGCGCGGTCGGGCCCGACTATCAGCGCCCGGCGCTGGACGTGGGCACGGCCTACAAGGAAGGCCAGGTCGAGGTGCCCGGCTGGAAGCCGGCTCAGCCGCGCGACGACGCCGACCGTGGCGCGTGGTGGAAGGTCTATGACGATCCCACGCTGGACGGCTTGCTGGTTCGGTTGAACACGTCGAACCAGACCATCGCGCAGGCCGAGGCGAATTACCGTCAGGCGCTGGGTCTGGTGCGCGGCGCGCGTTCGGGCTTCTATCCGACCGTGAGCGCGGGGGCGGGCATGAGCCGCG
Source organism: Achromobacter sp. (assembly GCF_032113835.1). Lineage (GTDB taxonomy): Bacteria > Pseudomonadota > Gammaproteobacteria > Burkholderiales > Burkholderiaceae_B > Achromobacter. The sequence continues at coordinate 17,345 of NZ_DAMCTG010000087.1, forward strand.
CGGGCAACGGCGGGCAAAGCGGCTCGTCGTCGGGTTCCGGCAGCAACGTGTCCAACCAGTATTCGCTGACCGGCAGTGTCAGCTGGGAACTGGACGTCTGGGGCCGGGTGCGTCGCAGCGTCGAGTCTTCCGAAGCCAGCGCCGCCGCCAGCCTGGCCGACCTGGGCGCGACGCGCCTGAGCGCGCAGGCCGCACTGGTGCAGACCTATCTGCAACTGCGCGTGCTGGACGAACAGAAGCGCCTGCTCGACGCCACGGTGGCTGCGTACGAAAAGTCCTTGCAGCTCACGCAGAACCGCTATGAGGTCGGCGTTGCGGGCCAGGCCGACGTGGCCGTCGCGCGCACGCAGCTTGAAAGCACGCGCGCGCAGTCCATCGATTTGGATTGGCAGCGCGGCCAGTACGAGCACGCCATCGCGGTGCTGATGGGCCAGGCGCCTTCGCAGTTCAGCCTGCCGCCGGCGGTGTTCACGCTGCGGCTGCCGCAGATTCCGGTGGGCCTGCCGTCCGAGCTGCTCGAGCGCCGTCCCGACGTGGCCGCCGCCGAACGCCGCGCCGCGGCCGCCAACGCGCAGATCGGCGTGGCGCAGGCCGCATGGTTCCCCAGCCTGACGCTGTCGGCCGACGGCGGTTTTCGTAATGGCGAGTTCGCAGAACTGCTGACGGCGCCCGCGCGCTTCTGGTCGCTGGGGCCGGCGCTGGCGCTGACGATCTTCGACGGCGGCGCGCGCGAGGCCCAGGTTGAGCAGGCCCGCGCCTCGTACGACTCGCAGGCCGCGGCCTATCGCCAGGCGGCGTTGACCGGCCTGCGCGAGGTCGAGGACTACCTGATCCAGCTTCGCGTCATGGAGCAGGAACAGATCGTGCAGCGCCGTGCGCTGGAATCGGCACGTGAATCGCTGCGCCTGATTCAGAACCAGTACAAGGCGGGCTTGGTCGACTACCTGAGTGTTGCCGTGGTGGACGCCACCGCGCTCAATAGCGAGCGCAATGCCTTGAGCCTGCTGGGCAACCGGCTGGTGGCCAGCGTCAATCTGATCGTCGCGCTGGGCGGCGGCTGGGAAGGGCTGCCGGTCGAGACGGCAAGTGCCGACGGCGCCGAGCCGGCCGCAGCGCAAACGTCCTCCTCGCAGACGGCTGCACAGTAATTCCGCACGGCGCAGGCGCTGGCCTTACAAACCCACCGCATTCAGATCCGGCCGCTGGCGGTGCCATTCGGTGACCGCCTGGAAGGCGATGCCGATTCTGCCCAGCGCGCCTTCCGCATTGGGCTTGCCCAGCAACTGCACGCCCAGCGGCAGACCTTCGCTGGTGAAGCCTGCTGGCAGCGCCAACCCGGCCGCGTTCATGTAGTTTCCCGGGCGGGTGAACGCCGCAAGCGGGGTGGCCGCTTCATCCACCTCCGTCAGATGCCGCGCGCCGAACGGGGCGCATGGCGTAAGCACGGCATCGAACTCCTGCATCCAGTCCAGCCAGTCGCGGCGCGCCTGCGCGTGCGCCTGCAACGCCGCGATGTAGTCGGCGGCCGAGATGCCCTTGCCGGTCAGCACGCGGGCGCGCACATATTGGCCGATGGGCTTGGCGGGGTCTTCGATGTAGGCGCGATGCAGCGCGTAGGCTTCGGCCGCGATGATCTGGCCGTTGCGCTGCATCATCTCGCGGAAATCAAACGGCAACGGCGTCTCGGCCACGTCCGCGCCCAATGCGGCCAGCACGCGGCGCGCGTCGTCCAGCGCCGACAGCGCGTCGGCGTCCACATTGATGGGATGCTGCGCGGCCGGCATCACCGCGATGCGTACGCCGCGTAAAGGCTGCGCGCCGCCGGCCGGCTCCCGGTAGTCGAAAGCGGGGATGCCGAACGTCAACGGGTCCTGGGTATCGTGGCCGGCCATCAAGGCGGTCAGCAGCATCGCGTCGCGCGCGTCGCGGGTCAGCGGACCCAAGGTGTCCAGCGTGGTGGACAACGCCACCGCGCCGTGCAGGCTTATCAGGCCGCGCGTGGTCTTCAGGCCCGTAATGCCGTTCAGCGCCGCGGGAATCCGGATCGAACCGCCGGTGTCCGACCCCAGGGCGGCGGGGGCCAGTCCGGCCGCGACGGCAACGCCCGAGCCGCTGGAGGAGCCGCCGGGCACGCGCGCGCGCTCCAGGTCCCACGGATTGCGCGGCGTGCCCATGACCGGATTTGTGCCCCAGCCGCCGAAGGCGAATTCCACCATGTGCGTTTTGCCCAGCATCACCATGCCGGCGTCCAGCAGCCGCGTGACCGCGGTGGCGGTGACGCCGCTGCGGCGTTCGCGCCAGGCCTCGGACCCGGCCGTGGTGATATGGCCCTGGATGTCGCACAAATCCTTGACCGCCACGGGCACGCCGTCCAGCGGGCTGAGCAGCCCGTACCCCGCGCGCCGACGCGCATCGGCGGCTTCGGCCAGCCGCAGCGCGCCCGCATTGTCCACGCTGATGAAAGCGCCCAGCGTGGGGTTCGACCGGTCGATGCGGTCCAGGAAGTGGCGCGTCAGTTCCACCGAGCTGTAGCGGCCCTGCGCCAGGCCGTCCGCCAGGTCGGCCAAGGTGGCAAATGCGATGTCAGACATGGATATCCTCGATGCGATGCCATGCGTCTGTCCGCCAGGCGCATGCAACCCCGTCCGCGTGATGGCGGCCGGTCACGGCATGTAGGGTGCATCGGCGCGGGCGTTTGGTCTATGCGCGCTTTCCCGCGCGGATCAAAAACAAAACGGCCCATGCGGGGCATGGGCCGTTGGGCGGCGAGGCGAAGTCTGGCGACCTGCAATGCGTCAGAGCACGCCGCGGATTCCAGCAATGCCGTGCGCGCCGTGCCGCAAGGCCTGCGAGACGGTCTGGGTGGACTGACCGCCCAGCGCGAACACCGGAATGCCGGCATCGCGATTGCCTTCCACAAACCCTTCCCAGCCCAGCGTCGGCGCGCCGGGATGGCTGGGCGTGTCCAGCACAGGGCCCAGCACGGCGAAGTCCGCACCCAGCTCGCGGGCGTGGACGACCTGAGCGTTGTCGTGCGCGGATGCGCCGACCAGCGCGTTGCGAGGCAATTCCGGACGGGCGGTCAGGCGCAGCGCGTCTGCCGTGCGCAGGTGTACGCCGTCGGCTTCCTTCCACCACGCAACCGGATGGATGCTGTTGACCAGCACACGCGCGCCGGCGGCGCGGCAGCGCTTGATGACCTGTTGCAGCACCTCGTGCAGCGAGCTGGCGCCCACGCTATCGGGCCATTGCGGTTCGCGGAACTGCACCAGTTTCACGCCGCGCGCCAGCGCCGCTTCCAGACGGCCGAGGAACGGCGCGATGCCCGCGCGCGAGCCGATGGCGCTGATGCCGTACGTGGTGGGCAATTGCAGCCAGCGCAGCGGGGGCAAGGTGGCGGGCAGCAGGTCGCCCACCGAGGCCGCGTTGGCCGGGTCCACCCATTCCAGGCGCTGGTTTTCCAGGCTTTGCGGCTTGCCTTCCCAGCCGGTGACGTGGCAGAAGGCAAGACGCACCGTGGTGTGCGGATAGGCGTGCACATACGTGACCCACGGGCGCGACTGCGTGACGCGGATGCCGATCTCTTCTTGGAGTTCGCGGGCCAGCGCCTGCAGCACGGTCTCGCCGGGTTCGAGCTTGCCGCCGGGCAGCTCCCACCAGCCGGACCACGGCTTGCCTTCGGGCCGCTGGCCCAGCAGCAGCTTGCCGTCAGGGCGCAGGATCAGGCCGGCGGCGACGTCGACGATTTTTTCAGACATGGCGGGCCGCCCAGTCGCGCGCAAACTGATACGCCACGCGGCCCGAACGCGAGCCGCGTTCGATGGTCCATTGCAGGGCCTCGGTGCGCGAAGGTTCGATGTGCTGCTCGGGGCAGCCCAGTTCGCGCAGCCAGTGGTACACGATGTCCAGGTAGTCGTCCTGCTTGAACGGGTAGAACGACAGCCACAGCCCGAAGCGCTCGGACAGCGAGATCTTTTCCTCGACGGTTTCGCCGGGGTGGATTTCGCCATCGGGCTGGTGCTTGGCCTGCAGGTTTTCGCTCATGTATTCCGGCATCAGATGGCGCCGGTTGGACGTGGCGTAGATCAGCACGTTGTCGCCCGAGGCCGACACCGACCCGTCCAGCACGGATTTCAGCGCCTTGTAGCCGGCCTCGCCTTCTTCAAAGGACAGGTCGTCGCAGAACACGATGAAGCGCTCGGGCCGCGACGCCACCAGTTCGACGATGTCGGCCAGGTCGCCGAGGTCGGACTTGTCGACTTCGATGAGGCGCAGGCCGCGGTCGCCGTAGGCGGCCAGCATGGCTTTGACCAGCGAGCTTTTGCCGGTGCCGCGCGCGCCGGTCATGAGCACGTTGTTGGCGGGCTTCTTTTCAAGGAACTGCAGCGTGTTGCGGTCGATGGTGGCCTTCTGGCGCTCGATGTGCTGCAGGTCCTGCATGTCGATGCGCGCGACGTGGCGCACGGCGTCCAGCCAGCCGCGCGCGCCGCGCTTGCGCCAGCGGAACGCGTGGGCGGTCCAGTCGATGTCGGGCGGGGCGGGAGGCAGGAAGGCCTCCAGCTGCGCCAGCACGCGTTCGGCGCGCTGGATCAGCGTGGTGAACTCGGTAGCCGTCATGGTCGATCAGGAGCGGTAGTCGGCGTTGATCGACACGTACTCGTGCG
>NZ_DAMCTG010000088.1:0-21583 GCF_032113835.1 Achromobacter sp.
GCGGCGATCGGGTCGGGATACGCCGTGTGGCGCTGCTGCCGCAGCGTGGCGACGTGATCGATGTTTACACCAAGTTCTATCATTGCACTTTCGTTGTTTCTTCCCAGCCGCCGCCCAGCGCCTTGTAAAGCTCCACGCGGTTGATCAGCGCGGCCAGGCCGGTTTGCACGAGCGACAGCTGGGCGTTGAAAAAGTCCACCTGCGCGGTCTGCACCTGCAGGTAGCTGTCGATACCGTTGGTATAACGCAAATTCGACAACTCCAGCGTCCGCGCCGACGAATCCTGCAGCGCGCGCTGGGCATCAAGCTGCGCCCCGTAGGTGGCCTCGCCCGCCAGCGCGTCCGACACTTCGCGGAACGCCTGCTGGATGGTCTGTTCGTACTGCGCGACCGCGATATTGTCGCGCGCCTTGGCCAGGCTCAGTCCCTCGCGGATGCTGCCGCCGGCAAAAAGCGGCGTCGTGATCGACGGCGAGAAGCTCCAGTAGCCCTGCCCGCCCTTGAACAGATCGCCCAGCGACGGACTGGCCACGCCCAACAGGCCGGTCAGCGAGATGGTCGGGAAGAACGCCGCACGCGCCGCGCCGATGTTGGCGTTGGCGGACAGCAGCTGGTTTTCGGCGGCCGCGATGTCCGGACGGCGCTCAAGCAGGTCGGACGGCAGGCCGGACGGCACCGTGGCCAGCAGTTGGTCGCGGCCGAACGTGGCCGGCGGGGGCAACGTGTCGGGCAGCGGCGTGCCCACCACCAGCACCAGCGCGTTCATGGCTTGCGACCGGGCGCGCGCCAGTTGGGCCAGGTCGGCGGAGGCCGTGTCCAGCAGCGATTTGGACTGGTTCAGGTCCAGTTCGGACGCCACGCCGCCGTCGAAGCGGCGTTTGACCAGGTCATACGATTCCTGGCGCGAGGCCAGCGTGCGCTGCGTCAGTTCCAGCTGGACCTCGGCGGCGCGCAGGTTGAAATACGACTGCGCGACCGAACCGACCAACGTGATGTGTACGGACTTTTGCGCCTGTTCCGTGGACAGGTACTGCTGATATGCGGCTTCGGACAGGTTGCGCAGGCGGCCGAACAGGTCGATCTCGAAGGTCGTCAGGCCGATGCCGGCCTGGTACGAGCTGCTGATCGAGCTGGAATCGGGGCCGCCGGCCCGCATGTTGGCCGGCAGATGCTGGCGCTGGCCCTGGATGCCGGCGCCGATGCTGGGCCATTGCGCGCCGCGCTGGATGCCGTACTGCGCCCTGGCTTCTTCGACACGCTGGACCGCGACGCGCAGGTCGCGGTTGTTGACGAGCGACAGTTCGATCAACGCCTGCAGGCGCGGATCGCGGAAAAATTCGCGCCAGCCCAGGTCCGCCGCGGGCGTGCCGGCTTGCGGCATCACGTCGGCGGCGGGCTGCGAGCCCAGCGTGGTGGCGCGCGTGTACGCGCCGTACTGCACCTTCGGCTGGTCGGGCCACGCGGGGCTGACCGGCGCGTCGGGACGCTTGTAGTCGGGAGCCAGCGAGCAGCCGGCCAACGCCACCGCCACAAAGGCGGACAAGGCGGTCTGTCTGAACATCAGGGCTTTCATTCCTTGCCCTCCTGGCCACCAGTGGGTTGTGCGGGCTGAGGCGTCGCCGGCAAGGCGGCCTTTTCGGCCTCCGCCTTCTTGGCCGCCTGTTCTTCCTCGAAGAGACGCTTTTCGGCGCCCAACAGGCGCGGGCGGGTCTTGAAGAGGCCCAGCACCACCACGAAGAACGTCGGCACGAAGATCACGGCGAACGGCGTGGCGGCGAGCATGCCGCCCAGCACGCCCAAGCCGACCGCGCGCTGGCTGGCCGCGCCCGCGCCGGTGGCCATCGCCAGCGGGATCACGCCCAGAATGAACGCCAGCGACGTCATCAGAATCGGGCGGAAGCGCAATCGCGCCGCCTCGACCGCGGATTCGTATAGGCCCATCCCGCGGGCGTACTGATCCTTGGCGAATTCCACGATCAGAATGGCGTTCTTGGCCGCCAAGCCGATCACGGTCACCATCCCCACCTGGAAGTACACGTCGTTGGACATGCCCAGCGCGCTGACCAGCGCCACCGCGCCCAGCATGCCCAGCGGCACCACCAGCATGACGGAGATGGGAATGGCCCAGCTTTCGTACAGCGCGGCAAGCACCAGGAACACGACCAGCAGCGACAGGCCCATCAGGATCGGGGCCTGGTTGCCGGCCTGCAATTCCTGGTACGACAGCCCCGTCCACTCGTAGCCGAAGCCTTGCGGCAACTGGGCGACCAGGCGCTGCATTTCGTCCATGGCCTCGCCGGTGGAGTAGCCCGGCGCCGAGCTGCCGCCGATACGCATGGACTCGTAGCTGTTGTAGCGCACCACCTGCACCGGACCCTGGACCCATTCCGCCGACACGAACGTCGACAGCGGCACCATCCCGCCCTGCCCGTTGCGCGCGTTCAGTTTGAGCACGTCGGACAACTGCATGCGGTACGGCGCATCGGCCTGGACCCAGATGTTCTGCATCCGGCCCATATTGGGGAACTTGCTGAGGTACGCCGAGCCGACCGCGGTGGAAATGAGCGAGGCGGCTTCATTGAAGTCCACGCCCAACGCGGCCGCCTTGTCGCGGTCGATGTTCAGCGTGAGCTGCGTGCCCGCCGACAGGCCCGTGATGCGGACCTGCGACAGGATCGGGCTCTTCATGGCCTCGCCCATCAGCTGGGCCGTGGCAGCGGCGAGCGCCTCGGTGCCGGCCGCGCCGCGATCCTGCAGGCGCAGGTCGAAGCCGGTGGCGTTGCCCAGCGACGAGATGGCCGGCGGCACCAGCGTGAACACCTGCGCGTCATGGATGCCCATGAGCTGCTTTTCGAAAGCGGTGAAAGCAATGGCGCCGGCGGAATCCTGGCGTTCCTTACGGTCCTTGAAGTCCTTGAGCGTGGTGAACGCGATGGCGGCGTTCAGGCCGTTGCCGTTGAAGCTGTAGCCCTGCACGGCGATGACGTTCTCGACGGCGGGGATGTCCTGGAAGTACTTTTCGACCTGCTCGATGACCTCGACGGTGCGGTTGGCGCTGGCGCCGGTCGGCAGTTCGATGTTGCTGACCACATAGCCCTGGTCTTCCTCGGGCAGGAACGACGACGGCAGACGCAGGTACAGCCAGCCCAGCAAGAGGACCAGCACCAGGAACACCAGCATCATCCGGCCGCCCTTGTGCAGGATGCGCGACACCCAGTTCTGGTAGCCGTGCGTGGTGGCGTCGAACTTGCGGTTGAACCAGCCGAAGAAACCCTTCTTGTCTTCGTGGTGGCCCTTGGCCACCGGCTTGAGGATCGTGGCGCACAGCGCCGGCGTGAAGGTCAGCGCCAGCAGCGCCGAGAAGAAGATGGACACGGCCATGGCCACCGAGAACTGGCGGTAGATCACGCCCACCGACCCGCTCATGAAGGCCAGCGGCAGGAACACCGTCACCAGCACCAGCGTGATCCCGATGATGGCGCCGCTGATCTGCGGCATGGCTTTCTTGGTGGCCTCCTTGGGCGGCAGGCCCTCGGTCGCCATGATCCGCTCGACGTTTTCGACGACCACGATGGCGTCGTCCACCAGAATCCCGATGGCAAGCACCATCGCGAACATGGTCAGCACGTTGATCGAGAATCCGAGCGCCAGCATCACCGCGAACGCCCCCAGCATGGCCACCGGAACCACCAGCGCCGGGATCAGCGTGTAGCGCACGTTCTGCAGGAACAGATACATGACCAGGAACACCAGCACCATGGCTTCGGCCAGGGTGTGCAGCACCTGCTCGATCGACACCTTGACGTAGGGCGCGGTGTCGTACGGCACCGAGTACTGGATGTTGTCCGGGAAATACTTGGACAGCTCCTGCATCTGGTTGCGCACGCCTTGCGCCGTGGCCAGCGCGTTGGCGTTGGGCGACAGCACGATGGCGAAGGCGGCCGTCGGCTTGCCGTTCAGGCGGGCGCCGAACTGGTAGTTGTCGGCGCCGACCTCGATGCGAGCGACGTCACGCAACAGCACCTTGGAGCCGTCGGTATTGGCGCGCAGGACGATCCGGCCGAAGCCGTCGACCGTGCTGAGCTGGCCGTTGGCGGTGACCGTGGCGGTGATGCGCTGCGAATCGGGATTGGGCGGCGCGCCGATGCTGCCGCCGGAAATCAGCACGTTCTGGCCGGCGATGGCGTTGTTGACCTCGGCCATGCTGAGGTTGAAGCCCACGAGCTTGGCCGGGTCCACCCAGATGCGCATCGCGCGCGGCGCGGCAAAGAGCTGGAACTGGCCCACGCCCGGCACCCGGGAAACCGGGTTCTTCACGTTGCGGGTGATGTAGTCGGCAAGCGCCGTCTGGTCCAGCGTGCCGTCGGTGGACGACAGCGTCACGATCATCAGGAAGCCGGTGCTGGTCTGCTCGTACTGCAGGCCCTGCTGCTGCACCGCGCCGGGCAACTGGGCGATCACGTTGGACACGCGGTTCTGCACGTCCACCTGCGCCAGGTCGGGATTGGTGCCGGGCGCAAACGTGGCGGTGATGGTCGAGGTGCCGTAGGAATCGCTGACGGACTCGTAATAGATCAGGCCTTTGGCGCCGTTGAGCTGGTCTTCGATGATGCTGGTGACCGACTCGGCCACTTCCGGGGCCGACGCGCCCGGGTAGGTGGCCGTGATCGTGATGGCCGGCGGCGCCACATCGGGGTACTGCGCGACCGGCATGTTCGGGATGGCCAACACCCCTGCCAGCAGAATGAAAAGGGCGACTACCCAGGCGAAGATTGGTCGATCGATAAAAAATTGCGGCATGTGGGCTGACTCTGAAAGCGATGCTCACCAAAGAGGAACGCGGCGCTTGCTGCGCCGCGTGCCGCTTACGATTTCTGGCCTGCGGCCTTGTCCTGCTGGGCAGGCTCGGCCGGCTTGGCGCCGGGCTGCGGTGCGGATTCGGCGGGCTTGGCGGCGGGGGCTGCGCCGGGGGTCGCCCCGGGCTCAGCCGGCTTGGCGCCAGGCTGCGCGGCGGGCGCGCCGCCCTGAGCGGGCGCCCCACCCTGTTTCCATTGGCTGACCTGCACCGGCGCGCCGGGACGGATCTTCTGGAAGCCCTCGACCACCACCACGTCGCCTGCCTTCAGGCCGCTGGTGACCAGCCAGTTGTTCTGGAAGGCGCCGCCGGTGGTGACCGGCGACTGCGCGATCTTGTTGTCGCGCACCAGCATCAGGCTCTGCTTGCCGTCCGCCGTGCGTTGCAGCGCCTGCTGGGGAACCATCAGGGCGACGTCGTCAAAGCCCTGCTCCAGCCGGACCCGGACGTACATGCCGGGCAGCAGGATGCCGTCGGGGTTGGGGACTTCGGCCCGCAGGTTCACCTGGCCCGTGCTGGGATCCACGGTGATGCCCGTGAACAGCAGCTTGCCGGGATGCTCGTATTCGGAGCCGTCTTCCAGTACGACGGTGGCGCGGGCGGCGTCCTTGCCGACCTGCTGCAGACGGCCGCTGGCGAAGGCGCGGCGAAGCGCGGCCAGGTCGGCGGTGGACTGCGTGAAGTCGACGTAGATGGGATCGAGCTGCTGCACCGTGGCCATCTGCGTGGCGGAGGTCGATTCGACCAGCGCACCCTCGGTGACCAGCGGCTTGCCGATGCGGCCGGTGATCGGCGAGGTGACGTCCGTGTAGCTCAGGTTGATGGCGGCGTTGTCCTGCGCGGCCTTGGCGGCGGCGACGGTGGCGTCGGCCTGGCGGAAGGACGCCACGGCGTTGTCGTATTCCTGCTTGCTGACGGCATTGGCCTTGACCAGCGGGGCATAGCGGTCGGCCAGCAGCTTGGCGCTGAAGAGGTTGGCCTGCGCCTGCTTCAACTGGGCGGTGGCCTGATCGTAGGCGGCCTTGTAAGGCGCCGGATCGATCTTGAACAGCAGCTGGTTTTCTTTTACGTCGCCGCCCTGCTCGAACGTGATGCGCTGCACGATGCCGGTGACGCGGGCGCGGATCTGCGCGTCGCGCACCGCGTCCACGCGGCCGGGCAATTCAGAGACGATGGGTGCGCGCTGCGGCTGCACGGTGACGACGCTGACCTGGGGCATGCCAGGATTCATTTGGGGCTTTTCACCACAACCGGCCAATATCAGCGCGAGGACGCCACCGGAAACAGCCAGACCCGAAAATCGTTTAGGCGAAAACCGCATTGAAACCCCCGCGTAGCGTAATGAACCGCGTCGTGAAATCGCGTCAGTAAATCGCGTCAGTAAATCGCAGCAATCCGAAAGTGCCACGAGGCAGCGATCAAATTATGACCAAGCGTCACCAACGACACGTGAATAGCCCAGTAATGTAACTCAGATATTCGGGAAATCACGTATTTTCGGGCGGTTCGGGGGAACTTTCGGGAGCAATTGCGCAACAATTTTTATTAGCTGGAGAGCTCCCGGAGATTGCCCAGGAATGCATAGCCGACGCCATGTACGGTATGCAGCGGCAGCTTGGCTCCCGCCTGCCGGACCTTGTTGCGCAGCCGGCAGATCGCGACGTTGAGCGCCCGCATGTTCATGCCGCCGCGCAGGGACTTCACTTCGTCGCGGACGAGTTCGCGGCGCGGGCTTTTCATCAGGCAGGCGAAGCAGGCGCGCTCGACCTCGGTGAGGTCCAGGCGCGCGCCGTTGGGCAACTGCAAGGTCCAGCCCCAATAGAGCAGGCTCCACCAGCCGTCCACGGGTTCGTGCGCGTGGTTCGGGACCCAAGGGGCGGGCGCGGCAAGACCGGCAGCAACGCCAGCAGCAACGCCAGAACGAACGGGAGTCATACCGGGATCAAGAAAGGGAGAATTCAAGGCGGATCTCCACCAGGACGGCCGGTGGCACGCTTTGGGGCGGCCCGTCCCGGAACAAGGTTGCGGTTTGTCCCGAAAGCCTACCCTCGCGGCGGGGTTCTGCGCCCGTCACCGCTCATCTATCAGACCAATCCGACCTTCAAATCCCCGGATGTCCCCACTGCCCGCTACGAATGATGCGTGCCGTTGCGATGGATGTCGTGCGTGACGAAGCAGCTGTCCTGCGTCGGCCGGTCCAGGATGCCCGGCTTTTCAAGGGTGCGGCGGATGTCCGTCAGCCCCGACTCCCAGTGCTCGCGCATCGCCTCGGTGCCGAACTCGTAGTCCTTGGAATACCGCTCGCGGTGCTTGGCCTCGTAGATGAGGTTGATGATGTTGGTGGCCGGCGTGTGCGAGAGCTTGCGGATGTCGGCCAGGTCCGGCGCGTCGCGCTCGCCTTCCGGCAGGCGCTCGAGCAGCCGCTGCAGGCCGTGGCGCAGTTTCAGCACGCGGCGGAGCTGGTCGGTGACCAGGCGGGTGCGGCTGGAAAACTGGATGTCCTTCTGCCGCTCGGCCACCTCTTCAAGCGACGTGGGCAGATCGCCGCGCGCCGGCCAGAGATCGACCTGGAACGCCAGCGTGTCGCGCATGTTTTCCGTGGTCAGCACCTGCGCCAGCGGCGTGTTGGAGACGACGCCGCCGTCCCAATAGTGCTCGCCGCCGATCTCCACCGACGGGAAACCGGGCGGCAAGGCGCCAGAGGCCATGACGTGCTCGGGCCCCAGCGTGTGATGCAGGGTGTCGAAATACGCGAAATTGCCCGAGCGCACGTTCACGGCGCCGAAGCTGGCCCGCACCGCGCCGCTGTTGAGCAGCTTGAAATCCACGAACTGGCGCAGGGTGTCGGCCAGCGGCGTCGTGTCGTAGAAGCTGGTGGAAGCGGCGCCGCGCCCCCGCACCAGATACGGCGGCGGAAAGCGCGGTTTGAAGAAGCCCGGCTGGCCGGTCAACAGCGCTTGCATCGCCGAGACCTGCCCGTTCATGGCGGGCGACCCGAAGCCGAACGGCTGCCCTTCGAACATGCGGGAAAAGGCATCGCCCCACGGCAACGAGGCAAAGCCGGTCGGCCGGCAGATGCTTTCCCAGAAGCCGCGCAGGCGTTCGACCCGCTCGTCTTCCGGGGAACCGGCGATGATCGCCGCGTTGATCGACCCGATGGAGATGCCGGAAATCCAGTTGGGCCGGATGCCGGCTTCGTGCAGGCCCTGGTACACCCCCGCCTGGTAGGATCCGAGCGCGCCGCCGCCCTGCAGGACGAGCGCGACGGTATCGTAGGGCGGCGTATCGCCGGTGTCTTGGGCCAGGGCCTTGCGGCGAGCGGTCATGCGGCGTCCTCTAGCGCTTGGTCTTGTCCGGCACCTGCGGCGTGCCGACGCCGGCACGGAACGGGTACTTGGCAAAGACCTCCGCCACTACCTTTTCCACGTTCTCCGCCGAACCCGCACTCGAGGGATTCTGGACTTCGCCCACGGCGACGCCCTCCCAGACCAGTTGCCGCCGCCGCGCATCCACCAGATCGACGCTCAACGTGCCTTCGGTGTATTGGTAGACGTCGTCGCCCCAGCCGTAGCCGGGCCAGCCGCCGTAAAAGCCGGTGCGATAGCCGTAATACGGACCCATGGGCGCGAAGCCGGGCGTGACTTCGGTCTGCTGCTGGAGCTTGGCGCCGAAATTCAGAAGCAGGTCGGGATTGGTGGCGCTGTAGGTATAGCCGCGCATTTCCATCTGGCCGCGCGCCGCGCTCTTGAGCCGTTCGGTCAGCAGCGTGTTGTAGCCGGCCTTGTCCGTCCCCAGCGGAGACATGTAGCCGAACGTCTGATACTGCGCAAAGTTGGCCTGGTGGTCGTAATCGCTCTTGACCGTTGGGCCTGAAGCGCAGGCCGCCAGTAATGCCGTCATGGAACCCGCCGTCAGCAATTTCAACGCTTTCATGTCGACCTCTCCGTGAGTTCAGGGCGACAACATAGTGCCGCGAAGCCATCAAAGTTTCAACAGAATCTCATTCGCAACCACCAAAATCGCGGGCGGCAATCACACGATGGCGCGCGCATCGGCAAAAGGGGGTGCCCGCTCACCGGCGCGCCCGGACTGCCATAGCGCAAATGCAGGATGACTTCTCCTATCGCGCCTCGCGCCGGGTCCATTACACTTCCCGTCGCTTCCGGCCATCCCCACAGACACGCCCATGCTTGAACTCGACGGCTCCATTTGGTTTCGCTCCGGCGCCCAGACCTGGGGCGGCAAGAACCGCATCGACCTCCTGGCGCAGATCGACGCGACCGGGTCGATCACGGCGGCGGCGCGCGCCGTGGGCATGAGCTACAAGGGCGCGTGGGACGCCATCGACGCCATGAACAACCTGGCCGGCGAGCCGCTGGTGCTGCGCGCGGCGGGCGGCAAGGGCGGCGGCGGCACGCAGCTGACCGACCGGGCGCGCCGTCTGATCACGACCTTCCGGGCGCTTGAGGTCGAACACCGCAAGTTCATGGACAACCTGACGCGCGCGGGGCTGGATGCCAGCGGCGACATCGACCTGATGAGGCGTTTCATGCTCAAGACCAGCGCACGCAATAAATTCCTGGGCACCGTCATCGAGATCCGCGAGGGCGCCGTCAACGATGAAGTGCTGCTGCGCATCGCCGGCGGCCACACGGTCACGGCCACCATCACCCGCGAAAGCACCAAGGAGCTGGGTCTTGCGCCCGGCAAGGAAGCCATCGCGCTGGTCAAGGCGTCGTCGGTGATCGTCGGCGCGCCGGGGCCGGGACTGCGGCTATCGGCCCGCAACCAGCTGCAGGGGCGCATCACCGACCTGCGCCCGGGCGCCGTCAACAGCGAAATCCTGATTGCCATGGACGGCGGCGCCACGCTGGCCGCCATCGTCACGAACGAGAGCGCGGCGGACCTGAAGCTGGATGTCGGCGCCGAGGCGGTGGCGATCTTCAAGGCGTCCAGCGTGATTCTCGGCGTGCTGGACTGACGCCAGACCGCGCCACGCAAACCGGCTACAGCCCCACGTTCTCGTCGTGGCGCCCCACCCTGCCCTCGCGCACTTCGAACACCTCGTCGGCCAGGGCCTCCACGTCCGCGGGGTCATGCGTGATCAGCAACATCGGCACGTCCAGCTGGCGCTGCAACGCGTCCAGCTCCTGCCGCATCTTGCCGCGCAACTGCGAGTCCAGCGCGGAAAACGGTTCATCCAGCAGCAGGATGTCGGGCTGCAGCATCAACGCCCGCGCCAGTGCGACGCGCTGCTTCTGCCCGCCTGATATCTCGTTGGGATAGCTGCCGACGATGGCGCCCAGCTCAAACGCATCCACCCAGCGCCGGGCTTCCGGCGTCACCTCGCGTCGCCGCGGATTGAGCCAGCCGCGGCGCAGGCCGAATGCGATGTTCTGCGCCACGGTCAGATGAGGAAACAGCGCGTAGTCCTGGAACAGGTACGCCACGCGGCGCGAGCGCGCCGGCAGGTTGATGCCCGTCTCGCTGTCGAACAGCACCCGTCCATTGATGACGATGCGGCCGGCGTCAGGACGCAGCAATCCGGCCACGGCCCGCAATGTCAGGCTCTTGCCCGCGCCGGACGGCCCGAACAGCGCGATGCGTTTGGCGGCCGACTTGAACTGCACGTCGAGCTCGAACTTCCGGTCGCCCGACACCATGTGCTTGCGCACGGCAAGGTCGATACTCATCGCCCGCCCCCGTTGCGCTGGTTGGCGCCGATGGGCACCAGCTTGCCGGCGGCCAGCAGCACGACGATGCAGGTGATGGACGTGACCAGCACCAGCATGTTGGCGGTTGCGTCGTCGCCCGCCTGCACCGCTTCGTAGATCGCGACCGACAGGGTCTGCGTGCGGCCCGGCAGGTTGCCGGCGATCATCAGCGTGGCGCCGAATTCGCCCAGCGCCCGCGCAAAGGCCAGCAGCACGCCGGCCGCGATGCCGCGGGCGGCCAGCGGCAAGGTGACGCGAAAGAACACCGCCGCCTCGCCCACGCCCAGCACGCGCGCCGCGTTTTCAAGCTGGCCATCCACGTTTTCGAACGCGGCCCGCGCCGACTTGAACACCAGCGGAAAGGCCACCACGGACGCCGCGATCACGGCGCCCTGCCAGGTGAAGACCAACTCGATATTCCAGCGCGCCAGCGTCTCGCCGATGATGCCGCGCCGCCCCAGCAGCACCAGCAGGTAATAGCCCAGCACGGTCGGCGGCAGCACCAGCGGCAGCGTCAGGATGGCGTCCAGCAGGTCGCGGCCGGGCCAACGCCAGCGCGACAGACCGTACGCCGCAGCCGTGCCGGCCACGGTCGCCAATAGCGTCGCCCAACCGGCCACTTTCAGGGAAAGCAGCAGCGGGACCCAGACCGGATCACTCATCAATGCCTACGATTCAACAGGGACTCAGGGCTTCTGAAAGCCGTAACGCGACAGTATCGCCTGTCCGGCGGGCGACATGACATAGGCCACGAAGCTTTCGGCTTCCTTGGCTGCGGTCTCGCGCGTGGTCAGCGCAATGGGATAGGTCACCGGCGTCGTCGAGGGCACGCGCACGGCCACATTGACCTTGCCCGGCATGATGGCCGCATCGGTCGCGAACACGAAGCCCGCGTCCACCTCGCCGCGCGCCACGTAGTCCAGGCTCTGGCGCACGTTCTGCGCCAGCACGCTCTTGGCCTGCACGGCGTCCCACAAGCCCTGGGCCTGCAGCGCGGCCTGCGTGTAGCGTCCCACCGGCACCGATGCCGGGTTGCCATAGGCGATGCGCTTGACCTCGGCGCGCTCCAGGTCCTTGAGCGACTTGATGCCCGCCTTGCTGTCGATGGGAACGATCAGCACGATCTGATTGGCCGCAAAGTCCACGCGCGTGGCGGGCTTGACGGCCTTTTCCTCGACCGCCTTGTCCATCGCCTTCTGGTCGGCGGACGCGAACACATCCGCAGGCGCGCCCTTCACGATCTGCTGCAGCAGCACGTCGGAAGCGCCGAAGTTCAGGACCACCTTGGTGCCGGCATGTTCCTTTTCAAAGCCCTGCGCCACTTCCTTGAAGGCATTGGTCAGGCTGGCGGCGGCCGACACCACGATTTCTCCGGCGCTGGCATTGGCGCCCCAGACGGCGGCAAGCGCCAGGGTCAGCGCCATGAGCGGGCGTTTGTGCAACATATGTTTCTCCTATGGACGGCGGCGTGTCAGGTTCGCAATATATCCAGGTATATAACGGTCGTCAATTTCGCCCGGCGCCGGGTTTATGAAATATCAAAGGGAGAGGCGGGCGGCGGAATCAGCCGCGATCGACGGCGGTGACGTGCACGGATTCAGGCGCCAGTGCGGCGCGCAGGAAGTCCAGCGCCGTTTCGGGCCGGGCGGCGCCGCACATGAAGATGTCCAGGGCCGCGAAGCGGTGCTCCGGCCAGGAATGGATACTGATATGGGATTCGCTGAGCAGGATCACGCCGGTCACCCCCGCCCCTTCCCCGAAATGATGGAAGTGCGCGCTCAGCACCTGCGCCCCGGCCGCGCGCGCCGCCGCGGTCATCTGCTGTTCCAGCGCCTGCGCGTCGGCCAGGAGGCCGGGCGCCACACCGCGAAAATCCGCCAGCACGTGCCGGCCGGGTGTCCCGTACACGGTCACTTGTGGGATCCGCCCGATGACCATCCCGAGCCGCCGGAATAGCTGCTGCCCCAACTGCTGCTACTGCTGCCGCCGGAGAGGCGCGTGCCCGGCGCACTGGCGCTGGTGGTGGCCACCACGACCACCATCGCGTACAAGGCATACAACAACTTGCCCTTCATCTATTCGTCCTCGCCTGTCAGCATGTCGGCCAGCATGGCCGGTAGCCAGAGAAACACCATCCCGATCAAAACCGGAATGAAGCGGCCGGCAAAAATGTTGTTGAAGTTCAGGAACACCATCGCGATCAGCGCGCCCTTGGCCCACTTGCGGTAACCGCCGCCGGCCTTGGCGGACGACACGCCCATGGCCTTCTGGCGATTGAGCTCAGGGCGGCCGAACCACTGGGCCAGTTGTGCCGGCGACACCGGCGCCGACGCCGACCAGCCCAATTCCTTGTCGGCCAGTTCGCGGGTCAGCTTCAACGTGCCGACCTTGTAATCGGTGATCTGCGTGCTGTCGCCCACCTTGACGCGCCAATTGAAGGCGCCCAGCGCCAGCTCCACGCGCGAGGTGTAGTCGTACAGCTTCTGGTACACGCGATTGCGCCAGCGCACGCTGGTGGCGTTGTTGTGGCTGGGCCAGGTGTCGCAGACCTGCACGCGCTCCCACCCTTCGTCCGATTCCACCAGCCAGATGAACCCCTTGGCTGGATTGAACAGCAGGTATTCCATCCAGCTCGAGGGTTCTTCGGGATCGGGATCGGCGCACTTCATCAGGCCGATCAGCGTGTAGTCGGCGCCTTCCATCTTGGCGACCGAGCCCAGCGGCAGCGTGGCGCGGATCTTCTGCACCTTGCGCGCCTTTTCGATGACCTCGGCCGTGGGGCCCGAGCAATCGACCGCAGCCGCGCAAGACGGGCAAACGACATTCGTGGCCATGGCAGCCACAAACGAGATCGGCGCGCCGCAGTTCGGGCAGTCCAGCGCCTTGATCTGGCCGCGAAAGCGCCCTGCGGTTTCCTCGACCTGCTCTTTGGTGCGCAACGAGCCCGCCTGCATGGCGGACAGGTCGAATGCCTTGCCGATATAGAGTTCGGGCTGCGGACCGTCGGAGAAATCCAGCGTCAGGAACGCGTCCAGACTGCGGTAGTCGGCCACCTTGGCCTGCCAGCCGTCGCCCGGCACGAAGGGCAGCTCGCCCTGCGTGCCGCCGGCCTGGCTGGTGCGCACGTCGGCCGCCACGAAACGCTGACCGTCCAGTTTCAGCTCGTCGCCGGGCGCAATGCTGTCGAACGCCGGCATCTCCTGCACGGACTTGACCTTGCGCCGCCGCGTGACGGCATACTGGCCAGACGCGTCCGACAGCCAGCCGTCAGAGCCGTCGTCGAACCACACGTACCACTCGTTCCAGAAACCCTCGTCAAAGCGCATCTGGATGCGGCCGATGACGTCGAACCGCTTGCCGTCATGGGTGCCCGTGGCGCCCAGGCACAGCGGCGAATAGTCCTCAAGGACGTCGGCCGCCTCGCCGATGCGCTTGACCGACTCGGCATCCTTGAGCAAGGTGCTGCGGCAGGCGCCGCAGACCGCCATGACGGAGGCCGCGGACGTGAACTTGACTGGGGCGCCGCACTGCGGACACAGAACCTGCTGCATGGGGTCTTAGCTGGTGAGTTTCTTCAGCACCTCGGCCTTGGCCGAGTCGTAGTCCGCCGCGGTGATGAGGCCCTTGTCCAGCAGGTCTTTCAATTGCTGCAGGCGCTGGACCGGATCGGCCTGCGCGGGCTGAGCGGCGGGTTGTTGCGGCTGCTGTTGCGCCGGCTGCTGCGGCTGCTGTTGCGGCTGGCCCTGAGCCACGCCCAGGCCCTGCGCCATGGTCTGACCCAACGCCGCGCCGGCCGCCAGGCCCGCGCCGATGCCCGCGATGCCGCCTTCGTTCTGCGCGGCCAGCGGAATCGACGTCGCCGTTTGGTACTGCGTGAACTTGCCCAGGTCGCCGGCCATCCCCATCGAGATCCGGGTGTCCAGCGCCTTCTGCAGCTCTTCGGGCAGCGACACGTTTTCGACCGTGAAGTTGTCCAGCTTGACGCCGTAACGGTCGAACACGGGCGCGAGCTGTTCGGCGATGCTCTGCGACATCAGGCCCTGGTTGCCGGCGATGTCCAGGAACGGCACCTTGGAACTGCCCAGTGCGGTGGTCATGGCGGCCACGACCATGTTGCGCAGCTGCGCTTCCAGGTCGTCCACCGTGTACACGTCGCGCGTGCCGCTGATTTCGCGGTAGAACTTGCCGGGATCGGCGATCTGGTACGAATACACGCCGAACGCACGCAGGCGCACCATGCCGAACTCGCTGTCGCGCAGCGTCACCGGCTGGGCCGTGCCCCAGCGCCGGCCCAGTTGCAGGCGCGTGCTGAAGAAGATGACGTCCGACTTGAAGGGCGACTCGAACAGCTTGTCCCAGTTCTTCAGGTAGGTCAGGATCGGCAGCGTCTGCGTCGTCAGCTTGTACATGCCGGGGCCGAACACGTCGGCCACCTTGCCTT
Source organism: Achromobacter sp. (assembly GCF_032113835.1). GTDB lineage: Bacteria > Pseudomonadota > Gammaproteobacteria > Burkholderiales > Burkholderiaceae_B > Achromobacter. Next base: position 15,011 of record NZ_DAMCTG010000088.1, read on the forward strand.
CGTTGACGAACACGGCCATCTGCGATTCCCGCACGGTCAGGCTGGCGCCGTACTGGATTTCGAAATCCTGCATCGGATGGCGCCAGGCGAGCACGCCGTCGCGATCCTCGTTCCATTGCAGGATGTCGATGAACTGCTTGCGAATGAATGAACCGAGACTCATGGAAAGTCCTCCTGTGTCAGATCGGGGATTGCGCGCCGCTCAGGTCAGGCAGGCGGCGTTGACGATGCCGGCCGCCAGCGAGATCGCGCCGATCAGGCCGCCCATGGCGATGTTGTTTTCGGCGATGGCGTCCGTCATGCCGCGTATGGCCTTGGACACCACTGCGTACACGACGATCTGCACGATCATCGCCGCCACGCCCCAGACCACGAACATGACGAAGCTGGCGTGGACCGCGATGCTGGAACACAGGGTCAGGCTGAAGCCGACCAGCGCGCCGCCATAGGACAGCGCCGCGGCAATGTTGCCCTCGCGGATGAGGTCGAATTCCTTGTAGTGCGTAATGGCCGTGTAGACCGCCGTGAAAACGCCCAGCATGACGAGCGCCGAGACGATATAGATCAGATAGGTCACCGCCGGATGCATTGCTTCTCCCATTGCCAGCCTCCCAATTGCGCGCAGTATATACGTCGCGTTCGATATACTGCGAACGCATTTTTTGGCTCGGACACTCCCATGCGCGACCGCGTTCTCATTCTCTCGGTATTGATCGTTGCGTCCTGCGGGTTGGGCTACGAGCTCATCAGCAGCGCGCTCGCCAGCTATTTGCTTGGGGATTCGATCCTTCAGTTCTCCTCGGTAATCGGGTGCTATCTCTTCGCGATGGGCATCGGTTCATGGTTGTCAAAATATGTAAGAGACGAAGACGTTCTGAATCGCTTCATCGACGTCGAGCTGCTGGTGGCGCTCTTGGGCGGCGTCTCCGCCGCAGTCCTGTTCCTGGTGTTCGCGTGGCTGTCCGCACCGTTCCGCGCGGCCTTGTATGTCGGCGTCTTCATCATCGGACTGATGGTCGGCATGGAGATCCCGCTGGTGATGCGGGTCTTCAACCAGCGAAAGGCCGAATTCCGCGAAATCGTCAGCCGCGTGCTGACCTTCGACTACCTGGGCGCGCTGGCCGTGTCGCTGGTGTTCCCGTTGCTGCTGGCGCCCAAGCTGGGGCTGCTGCGCACCAGCTTCCTGTTCGGCATCCTGAACGCCAGCGTGGCGCTGTGGACCACGTGGCTGTTCCGCGCCGAGGTTTCCCGCCCGGGCGAAAAGGCTGTCCGCGCCGGCGTGGTGCTGGGCATCCTGTGCCTGGGGTTCGTCTATTCCGGCAGCATGACCGCCTGGGCCGAAAAAGGCCTGTATGGCGACGACATCATCCACGCCGAAACCACGCAGTACCAGCGCCTGGCCGTGACGCGCTGGCATGACGATCTGCGCCTGTACATCAACGGCAACCTGCAGTTCTCGTCGCGCGACGAGCACCGGTATCACGAGTCGCTGGTGCATCCCGGCCTGCAGGTGCTGCCGTGGGCGCGCAACGTGCTGGTGCTGGGCGGCGGCGACGGCCTGGCCGTGCGCGAGATCCTGAAATACAAAAATATCGAGCACGTCACGCTGGTGGACCTGGACCCCGCCATGACGAATCTGTTTTCGCGCTCGGACCCGCTGGTCGCGCTGAACGCGGGCGCGCTCAAGGATCCGCGCGTCACCGTCATCAATGACGACGCGGGGCGCTGGCTGGAGACGCACGCCGAGGTCTACGACTTCATCGTGGTGGACTTTCCCGATCCGTCCAACTTCGGCCTGGGGCGGCTGTATTCCGTGCCGGTCTATCACCTGATGGCGCGGCATCTGGCGGAAAACGGCTACATGGTCGTGCAGTCCACCTCGCCCTACTTCGCGCCGCGTTCGTTCTGGAGCGTGGACGCGACCCTGAAGGAAGCCGGCCTGAACACCTGGCCGTATCACACCTACGTGCCGTCGTTCGGCGACTGGGGCTTCATCCTGGCCAGCAAGCGGCGCGACTACGCGCCGCCTGAAAAAATCACCGTGCCCACGCGCTACCTGGACGCCGTCACCGTGCGCGAGCTCTTTCACTTTCCCGCCGACATGCCGGCGCTGGCCATGCCGCCGAACCGCCTGAACGAACAATCGCTCGTGCGCTACTTCGACGAGGACTGGCGCAAGGTCATCCGCTGATGCGGCGCCGCAGCTTCCTGTTGGGCGCTGCCACGGCCGCCGCCGCGGGCTCGGCCGGCTACTGGCGCGCGCGCGTCGTCGAAACGACGCCCGACGTGCGCTATCCCGGCATGCAGGCCGGCCACGCATTGCGCGACAAGGCGGCCTTGCCGCAGCCGTCGGCCACGCGGCAGCATCAGGTTGCGATCCTGGGCGCGGGCGTGGCGGGCCTGTCCTGCGCCTGGAAGCTGGCCCGCGAAGGGTTCACCGATTTTGTCGTGGTGCAGGGTCCCGAGTTCGCGGGCAACGCCGCGGCGGGCGTGCGCGATGGGCTGGACTACCCGCTGGGTGCGCATTACCTGCCGTTGCCCTCGCTGGCGTCCGCCCACGTGCGTGAAATGCTGGCCGACTTCGGCATCATCGAGCGCGGCGCGGGCGACGCGCGCCCTTATTACGACGAAGCCGTCCTGGTGCATTCGCCGCAGGAAAGGCTGCTGCGCAATGGGCGCTGGGAAGAACACCTGCTGCCGATGACGGGCGTGCCGGATGCCGACGCCGCGCAGCACCAGCGCTTTCTGGCGCTGGTCGATCGATTGCGCACGCAGGTCGGCAACGACGGCCGCAAGGTGTTCTGCATCCCGCTGGAATTGTCGTCGCGCGACCCGGCGTGGCGCGCACTGGACGCGCTGACGTTCAAGGACTGGCTGGCGCGCGAAGGCTATACCTCGTCCGCGCTGCATTGGTATCTGAACTACTGCTGCCGGGACGACTACGGCGCGGACTATGACGTGGTGTCGGCCTGGGCGGGGCTGCATTACTTCGCCAGCCGCGACGGCCATGCCGCCAATGCCGGCGAAGGCGCCGTGTTGACGTGGCCCGGCGGGCTGGCGACGCTGGCCGAACGGATGCGCGCGGCCATCACGCAAAAGCTCGGCCACGCAGACTGGTTGTTGCCGGGCACGGCGGTGCGCATCGAAGAATTGCCGGCCGGACCGCGCGTCCTCTGCGTGGAAAGTACGACGGACGGCGCGCACCGGGCCTACGCCCTGCAGACGCGCCGCACCGTCTGCGCCATGCCGCTCTTCGTGGCGCAACGCCTGCTGCCGGACATCCGCGCGTACGGCTACGACCCGGCCACGCACGCCGCGCCGCATGCGGCCTGGATGGTGTCGAACTTCGTCATGGAGGGCTACCCGCTGGAAGCGCCGGGCGAGCCACTGTCGTGGGACAACGTCGTCTACGAAGGCCAGGCGCTCGGCTACGTCGTGTCCACCCATCAATTGCTGCGCGTGGCGCGCACGCCGCGCAGCGTGTTCACGGCGTATCACGCGCTGAGCGGTCAGACGCCGCAGGCGGCGCGCGACTGGCTTACGCGCGCCAGTCCGCAAGACCTGCGCGACGTAGCCGCGGTGGATCTGGTGGCGGCGTATGGCAAGGAGTTCTGGCGCAACGCCCGCCAGTTGGAGATCACGGTGCGCGGCCACGCGATGGCCACGCCGGTCTGCGGCTATCTGTCCAACCCGGGCCTGGCCGCGCTGCGCGCGGTGGACGGTCCGGTGCTGTTCGCGCACGCCGACCTGTCGGGGTATTCGGTCTTCGAAGAAGCGTCATGGTGGGGTGTGACGGCGGCAGCGCGTATTCTGGGCGGCCATCGACAAGGATGAGACAAGACATGGGTAATCACGTGATCGTGCTGGGCGCCGGCATCGTCGGCGTCTGCTGCGCGCTGGAACTGCAGCGGCGCGGCATGCCGGTCACGCTTGTGGACCGGCAGGCGCCCGGGATGGAAACGTCGATGGGCAACGCGGGCGTGCTGGCCCGCAGCTCGCTGATGCCGTTCAACCATCCTGGCCTGTGGGGGCAACTGCCGCGTCTCATGAAGAACGACACGGTCCAGTTCCGATACCGGTGGCCTTACCTGGCGGCGAACCTGGGCTGGGCGGCGCGATTCCTGATGAGCGCCCGCACGTCCGTCTTCCAGGAAACCGCACGCGCGTTGGACGGCCTGATCCGGCTGTCCGCGCCCGAACACCTGAAGCTGCTCGATGAAAGCGGCGCGCGCCATCGGCTGCGCGACACCGGCTGGATCTTCCTGTACCGCACCGCGGCGGCCTGGAACGCGGGCGCGCTCGCCCGCCGCACCTTCGCCCAGTACGACGTGCCGACCCGCGAGCTGGATCCCGCCGCGCTTGCCGAGCTTGAACCCGCCCTGTCGCCCATCTTTCACCGGGCATTGTGGATACAGGGTTCGTATTCGGTGGACGATCCGCACGAGGTCGTTGCCGGGTACGCCGGACTGTTCCAGCGCGAAGGCGGCACGTTCAAACGGATGGACGCCGCCGCCATCCGCCGCGACAGCAATGGCTGGACGGTGCAAGGGACAAGCGCATCGGAATCCGTGTCGGCCAACCGGTTGGTCGTCGCGCTGGGGCCGTGGTCCAAGGCGTTGCTCAAGACCACCGGCATCGACGTGCCCATGGCGTTCGAACGCGGGTATCACATGCATTACAACGGCCGCGACGGCGCTCGGGTCACCCGTCCCGTTTACGACACGGGCGGCGGCTACGTGCTGTCGCCCATGGCGCGCGGGCTGCGCCTGTCCACTGGCGTCGAGCTGAACGCTTGCGAGGCGCCCGCGCGTCCCGAGCAGCTCGATCTGGCGGAACAGCGCGCCCGCGAGGCTTTCCCGCTGGGCGACCGGCTGGACGCCGCCGCCTGGCTGGGCCGCCGCCCCACCTTGCCCGACAGCCGCCCGATGATCGGCGAAGCGCCGCGCCATCCCGGCCTGTGGCTGGCGCTGGGGCACCAGCACATCGGGTTCAGCACCGCGCCGGGCACGGCAAAGGTGCTGGCGGAATTGATGCAGGACGGCGCCGCCGCATCGCGCCACACGGCCTTCCGGCCCGGCCGGTTCATCTAGGCAAACGCGGTCCTTGAAGGACCGCGTTGTTGACCGCGCTTTTCACCGCGCCTTTTCGTCTTCAGCCCAGCAAAAGCGCGTCGTCCGACAGCTTCTCGCCCCGCACCCGCTCGAACATGGCAAGCAGGTCCGGCACGTCCATGCCGCGGCGCTCGTCGCCGGATACGTCCAGCACGACCTGGCCCTGGTGCAGCATGACCGTGCGGTCGCCGACGTCCAGCGCCTGGCGCATGCTGTGCGTGACCATCATGGTGGTGAGCTGGCTTTCCGCCACGATGCGCGCCGTCAGTTGCAGCACGAAGTCCGCGGTGCGCGGGTCGAGCGCGGCGGTGTGCTCGTCCAGCAGCAGGATGCGCGAGGGCTGCAGCGCCGCCATCAGCAGGCTGACCGCCTGGCGCTGGCCGCCGGACAACAGGCCGATGCGGTCGGTCAGGCGGTTCTCCAGGCCCAGGCCCAGCGTGGCAAGACGCTCGCGAAAGCCCGCTTTCATCGAGGCCTTCACGGCGCGGCTGTAGCCGCGCGATGCGCCGCGCATCTGCGCCAACGCCATGTTTTCCTCGATGGTCAGGTCTTCGCAGGTGCCGGCCATGGGATCCTGGAACACGCGGGCCACGCTGCCGGCCCGCGCCCACACGGGCTGGCGCGTCACGTCCACGCCGTTGATATCGATGCGGCCGGAATCGACCGGCAGGTCGCCCGACACGGCATTCAGGAACGTGGACTTGCCCGCGCCGTTGGAACCGATCACGGTCACGAACTGGCCCGACGGGATTTCCAGCGTGAGGCCGCGCAGGGCGCGGGTCTCGATGGGCGTACCCGCGTTGAAGGTGATTTTCAGGTCTTTTGCGGACAACATATCAGCGCCCCTTCTTGCCGACCAGACGGCGCTTGAGCATGGGGATGACCAGGGCGATCGTGACGAGCACCGCGGTGACGAGGTTCAGGTCCTGCGCCTTCAGCCCGATGAAATCGCTGTTGAGCGCCAGGGCGATGAAAAAGCGGTAGACGATGGCGCCGATAATGACGGCCAGCGTGGCCAGCACCAGCTTGCGCGACGGCAGGATGCTTTCGCCGACGATCACCGCGGCCAGGCCGATCACGATGGTGCCGATGCCCATCGAGATGTCCGACCCGCCCTGCGTCTGTGCGAACAGCGCGCCGGCCAGCGCGACAAGCGCGTTCGACAGCGCCATGCCGCCCAGGATCATGCGGCCGGTGTTCACGCCCTGTGCGCGGGCCATGCGGCCATTGGAACCGGTGGCGCGCACGGCCAGGCCGGTCTGCGTGGCAAAGAACCAGTCCAGCGCCAGTTTGCAGAGGATGACGATGACGATCAGGAGCAGCGGGCGGGCGACGTAGTCGGAAATCCACGCAGGCTGCAGGATCGTGAAAACGGTGGGTTCGGTGATCAGCGGCACGTTGGGCTTGCCCATGATGCGCAGGTTGATCGAATACAGGGCGATCATCATCAGGATGCTGGCCA
>NZ_DAMCTG010000089.1:0-21226 GCF_032113835.1 Achromobacter sp.
GGACGGCAGCCTGTTCCAGCTCAAATGGATGGCCGCCATGCTGGCCAACTGCTCGGCCGACCGCTACGCCATCAACAAGGAACGCATGCTGCGCCTGTCCGAGTACAGCCGCGACTGCCTGCGTGAACTGCGCGCCTCCACCGGCATCCACTACGAAGAACGCGCCCGCGGCACGCTGCAGTTGTTCCGCACCGAAGCCCAGATGGAAGCCGCGCGCCGCGACATCGCCGTGCTCGAAGAAGTGGGCGTTCCCTACGAACTTCTTGATCGCCACCGTCTCGTGACGGCCGAGCCCGCACTGGCCAATTCCGCGCACAAGCTTACCGGCGGCCTGCGCCTGCCCAACGACGAAACCGGCGACTGCCAGCTTTTCACCCGCCGCCTGGCGGACATGGCAGCCGCCCTTGGCGTGGAATTCCGCTTCGGCCAAAGCGTCACGGGCCTGAACACCGCCGGCGGCCAGATCACCGGCGTGCGCGTCGGCAACGAAGTCCTCACCGCCGACCGCTACGTGGCCGCTTTCGGCAGCTACACCCGCGGTTTCCTCGAACCCCTCGGCCTGGACCTGCCGGTCTATCCGGTCAAGGGCTATTCCCTGACCATCCCCATGAAGGACGAGGCCGCCGCGCCAGTGTCGACGGTGCTGGACGAAACCTACAAGGTCGCCGTGACGCGCTTTGACCAGCGGATCCGCGTGGGCGGCATGGCCGAACTGTCCGGCTTCGACCTGCGCCTGAAGGACGCCCGCCGCAAGACGCTGGAACTGGTGGTCAACGACCTGTTCCCCGGCAGCGGCCATGTCGCTCAGGCCGAGTTCTGGACCGGCCTGCGTCCCATGACCCCGGACAGCACGCCGGTCGTCGGCGCCACGCGCTACAACAACCTCTACCTGAACACGGGTCACGGCACGCTGGGCTGGACCATGGCTTGCGGTTCCGGCAAGCTGGTCGCGGATCTCGTCATGGGCCAGCGCCCCGCGATCAGCACCGACGGGCTCGGACTGTCGCGTTACGACCGCAGCGCCGCGTCGCGCCAGCAACTGGTGCTGGACGGCAAGCGCGCCTGAGTCGCGCGTGAGCTACGCCTGATCAGGCTAGCGCCTGAGCTTCGCTTGATCTGGCGCTTGCACCGCCAGTTGGAGGCACACCCGACGGGCCGCTTCGATGCGGCCCGTGTCTTTTGTAGTGCGATGAACTGAATGCGCTGAACCGAGTGCGCTGAAATTGAGTGCGCTGAATTGGTCACGCTGCGCCCGAAACGGCTCGTTGCTTTATGCCAAAATCGCCGCATGACTCATTTCCTGCACACTGCCGACTGGCAGATCGGCCGCCAGTACGGCCAGTTTGAAACCGACGATGCCGCGATGCTCGCCGAGGCCCGTTTCGAGGTCGTCGCGCGCATCGCCACGCTGGCCGCCGAGCGCCGCGTGGACGCCGTGGTGGTCGCCGGAGACGTCTTCGACACGCAGGCCGTGTCCGATCGCAGCATCCGCAGGCTCTTTGCCGCCATGGCCGGCTACACCGGCCCCTGGGTAATGATCGCGGGCAATCACGACGCGGCCCTTGCCGACAGCGTCTGGAGCCGCGCCATGCAGCTGGGCTGCATCCCGGCCAACGTGCATGTGCCGCTAACGACCGGCGTGGTGGACCTGCCGGATGCCAACCTCGCCGTGCTCGCAGCGCCGCTTACTCAGCGCCATACGTACGACGACGTCACCCAGGCCTTCGACACGCTCGAGACCCCGGCCGGTCGCATCCGCGTGGGCCTCGCGCACGGCAGCGTTGCCGGCCGCTTGCCCGACACCATCGACGCCACCAATCCCATCGCGCCCGACCGCGCGGACCGCGCCAGCCTGGACTATCTGGCGCTCGGCGATTGGCACGGCTGCCTGACCATCGACACGCGCACCTGGTATGCCGGCACGCCGGAACAGGACCGCTTCCGCGGCAACGAGCCCGGCTACGTGCTGGACGTGCGCATCGACGCGCCGGGCGCCGCACCCGTGGTCGAACGCATTGCAACCGGCAAGTACCGCTGGTCCGCCTGGACCGAAACCCTCAGCCTTCCCACCGATGCTCAGGCGCTGGCCGAACGCATGGCGGCGTTGCGGGCAGACGATGTCCTGCGCCTGGACGTGCAGGGCCACGTCAACCTCGAAACCTGGGATGCGCTGCAAAAGGCAGTGGCCGAGGCCGCCGCGCAGGTGCGGGCCTTGCTGCCGGACTTGTCCGGCGTGCGCCTGGAACCCGACGAAGCGGACTTGGCCGAATTGCGCGCCAGCGGCTACGTGGGCGAGGTCGCCGCGCAATTGCAGGCGCTGCAGGCTGATGAAGACCAGTCGGCGGTGGCCAGCGAGGCCCTGCGCCTGCTGCTGCGGTTCCAGCGCGAAGCCGCCACGCCGGGAGCCGCCAAATGAAGATCTCCCGCATTGCCCTCGAAGAATTCCGCAAGTTCCGCCAGCCGCTGTCGCTGGACGGACTGCAAGACGGCCTGAACCTCTTTGTCGGCCCCAACGAAGCTGGCAAGAGCACGGTCGCGGCCGCCGTCCGGGCCGCCTTCCTTGAACGCTACAGCACCAGCAAGGTCGCCGACCTGGCGCCGCGCGGCGAATCCGGCGCGCGTCCCAGCGTTGAAGTGGCCTTCACGCATGCTGATCACGCGTACGTCCTGAGAAAGCAGTTCCTGTCCAAGGCCCGCTGCGAACTCGTGGTGGACGACGGCGCGCAGCGGCTGGACGGCGAAGAAGCCGAAAACGCGCTGGCCGTCTTGCTGGGCTTTGAAATGCCCGGGCGCGGCCAAAGCAAACCTGACCTGGCCGGCGTGCCGGGCCTGCTATGGATCCGCCAGGGCGACGGCCAGAACCTGCACGAAGCCGCCGGCTATGCCGGCTCGCATCTGCGCGACGCGCTGACGCAGCTCTCCGGCGAGCTGGCCTCCGGAGACGGCGACCGGCTGTTCGATCGTGTGTCCGCAGAGCGCGCCGCGCTGCTCGACGCCCGCAACGGCCGTCCCAAAGGCGCCTACAAGGACGCCGAAGACGCACTCGCGCGCGCCACGACCGAGCGCGACGAGTGCGGGCAGGCCATGGCGCAGCTCAACGCCGACGTCGACCGTCTGGCCGAATTGCGGCGTGATCACGAGCGCGCGCAGGCCGCGCAACCCTGGAAGGATTTCGAGGCCAAGGCCGTCCAGGCCCGCGCGCGCCTTGCTGCGCTGGCCAAGGAGCGCGAAGCCTTCGACGGGCTGCAGCGCGAGCAAGCCCAAGCCGCGCAGACTCTTGCGTTGCTGCAGGATCAGGTCCGGCGCGATCAACAAGACGAAGCCGACTATCAGTCGCTGTTGCGCGATGCGCGCGCGGCGCACACCCACGTGCAGGCGATGCAGGAACCGCTGGCGCGCGCGCTGCAGCAGCGGCAATCGCATGCCGCCGCCGTCGAGGCCGCGCGCCGGCGCGTGGCGCGGCTTCAGGTGCTGGCCGACCGGCGCGACCTGGAACGGCAGCTTGCGCAGCTCACCCCCGAAATCGAACGCCTGGACGGCGCCCTGGTCGCGGCTACCCACCTGATACAGCAAGGCTCGGCACTCAGGACCGAGGCGGTCCAGCTCGAGATCTCCGATGCCGAGATCGAGGCGCTGCGCAAAGCCGGCCGAGAACTCGGCAACCTGCAATTGCAGCAACAGGCGGTCGCCACGCGCCTGCGCTACCGGCTGGATGCCGGCGCACAGGCGCTGCTGGACGGCAATGCGGTCAGCGGATCCGGCGAGGTCCTGCTGACGGCTGCGGCCGAACTCGATCTGCCCGGCGTGGGGCGCTTGCAGATCGAGCCGGGCGGCCAGGACCTGCCGGCCTTGCAGCGCGAACTGGCGCGCGCCGAGTCGGCGAGCGCTGCGTTGCTCAAGCGGGCGGGCGTCGACACGCTGGCCGACGCGGAACAGCGCCACGCGCGCTACACCGCGTTGCAGCGCGAACTGGATGGCATGCGCAAGACGCTGAGCATTCATGCGCCTCGCGGCGTGGACGCCCTGCGCACGCAACGGGATGAGGCACTGGCACGGCTGGCGCAGTTGCAGGAACGGCTGTCGAAGTTGCCGCCGGTGCAGGAAGCCGACGGCGGTGTTCGTATTGCTGGTGCTGGTGCTGGTGCTGGTGCTGGTGCTGGTGTTGGTGCTGACGCGGACGCCGGTACCGGCACTGGCTCCGGCATCGACGTCGACACAAGCGATGACGATCTGCCCGACGCCGTCCAGGCGCTGCGCGAGGCCGAAGCCGTCGCGGCCCAGGCGGAAAAGGCGGTAGCCGACGCGCAGCGCGCGCTGGATGCCGACACGGCCCGCGCCCAGTTGCTGGAAGGGCAGGCGGCCGCCCGGGGCGCCGAGCTGCAATCCGAAGAACGCATATCTCAACGCCACGCCCGCGCCGGCCGCCTCGCGGAAGTGCGCAGCACCCACGACCAGCTCGAACTGCGCGTGCGCGAGGCTCGGGCCTCGCTGGCCGAACACCGGCCGGAACTGGCCGAACAGGACGTGCAGCGGTTCGAAAAATCCGCCGCCATCGAACGCGACGCCCAGCACAAGCGGCACGGCGACATCCTGCAATTGCAGGGCAAGCTGGACCAGGCTGGTGCGCAGGGCCTGGGCGAGCGCCTGTCCGAAGCGCAGGCGGCCTGCGAGCGGCTGCAACGGCGCCGCGACGAATTCACTCGGCGCGCCGCCGCACTGGATCTGCTGCAAAAGCTGCTGGCCGACAAACGCGCCGCCGCCACGCAACGCCTGCAAGCGCCGCTCGCCCGCCGGCTCAACCACTATCTGGCGCTGCTCTTCCCGGACGCCGCGCTGCGCCTTGATGATGCGCTGCTGCCCACCGCGCTGCGCCGGGGCGATGGTGAAGACGCGCTGGACGCCCTCAGCTTCGGCACACGGGAACAGCTTGGCATCCTGGCACGGTTCGCCTACGCCGACCTGCTGCAAGAGGCCGGCCGGCCCACCTTGCTGCTGCTGGACGACGCGCTGGTCCACACCGACGATGCGCGGCGCGACTTCATGAAGCGCGCATTGTTCGACGCCGCGACACGGCATCAGATCTTGATGTTCACCTGCCACGGCGAGGCTTGGCGCGACATGGGGGTTGAGCAGCGCAGGATCGGTTAGCGAACCGGCCCGCACCCGGCGCAGACACAATCACGAATTACCGATGCTTGACGCTGCGGCCCGGCCCCGGTAGTCTGCCCGGATGCCTGAATACACGCCTCTCGCCATGCTCGCCCGCGCCGTCCGCGCGGGTTTTGCGTGCGCGCGCGTGTCGGCTTCTTTCTCCGCCGGTTCCCCGCCGGCTGTGTCTCCTGTCAAGAACGCGGCGCCTCCGCCGCCCGCATCGCCGCCTCGCGGCGTCGTGTCGGGCGTGCATCCGCCTGTGTCAGCCGTCCTGGGCTGACCCGCCGCATTTCCGTCTCCCGCCTGAACCCCAGCGCCGCACCGCGAGCAGCATGACGCCTTGGCGTCGCCTGCCGCGCTCGCGTATAGGCGCATGGGCGCGTTATCGCGCCCCGGGCAGGAGTCTGTACCTCATTCAGACAGGTGATACCTCATGTCCATCAACCGAAGCGCGTGGACTGCCCACGCGTCCACCACCTTGTTCGTGCTGCTGTGGAGCGGCGGCGCGATCTTCGCCAAATGGGGGCTGTCGCATGCCTCCGCCTTTGGCTTTCTCTTGTTCCGCTTCCTGCTTGCGCTGGCGGCGCTGCTGCTGATCTGCGCGCGGCGCGGGCGTTGGCTGCCACAGCCCGGCACCCGCATGCAGGTTGCGGCCACGGGGGCGCTGCTGATCGGCAGCTATTCCATCTGCTATCTGCTGGCGCTGGACCACGGCGTGACGCCGGGCGTGCTGGCCACGTTGCTCGGCGCGCAGCCCATCCTGACGCTGGCGCTGACGGAGCGCCGCTTCGCGCCGGCGCGACTGGGGGGACTTTGCCTGGCGCTGGCCGGGCTGATGCTGGTCGTGTACCAGAGCATCGCGCTGACGCGGCTGTCCGTCGCGGGCATTGTGTATGCCTGCGCGGCGCTGGCCAGCATGACGGGGGGCGCCTTGCTGCAAAAGCGCGTCCAGCAGCCGCCGATGGATGTGATGCCGCTGCAGTACGCAATCAGCCTGGCGCTCTGCCTGCTGTTTGCGCCATTCCAGCCGCTGCACGCCGACTGGAGCGTCGGCTTCATCGTGCCGTTGATCTGGATGGGCCTCGTGATCTCGGTCGGCGCCACGCTGCTGTTCTACCGCATGATCCAGGCGGGCAATCTCGTCAACGTGACCAGCCTGTTCTATCTGGTGCCGGTTGGCACGGCGGCGCTGGACTACGTGATCCTGGGCAATCGTCTGCCAGCGCTCAGCCTGGCCGGCATGGCCGCGATTCTGACGGGGCTGATGCTGGTGCTACGCCATCCCGCCACCCCGTGAAGTCCTCAGCCTCGCTGGCCGCCGGCGAAACCATCGCGCTTAGCCGCGCCCACATCCGTCCACCCGTTCCAAGGCTGGCGGGTGGGCGCGGCGCCTGCGCCATCCGCTCCTTCCGGCCCCGCCCAATGTCCGCTCACCAACTGCGCGGGCCGCGTCTGCGCGACAACCCGCGCGCACAGATCCCATGCGTCCAGCCGCACGCTCAGGCCGGCGTAGACGCCGTGTCCCGCACCCGCTTCGATGACGCCGGCCGCCTGCGCGCCTTCGCCCGCCCGGATTGCGCCCTCGGCGCGAATGTCTTCCCCGGCGATCAGGCCCCATCCGCATGCCAGATGCTCACCCGACTGGATGGAGCCGCCTGCCTGGATGCCGCAGCCCGCGTTGATTTCCTGTTCCGCGCGCACGCCGCCGCCCGCCTTGATGCCTTGTCCGCACTTGATGGCGCCTTGCGTGCTGATGTCCTGGCCGGCATGCAGGTGACCCGTCACGGCCAGGTCCTGTCCGGCGCAGATGTCCCACTTGGCGCGCACATTCCCGCCGCAATCCAGGCGCGTCGCAATCTCGATGCCCCAGTCCGCCGCCACGTCGCCGCCGGCGCGCAGGTTGCCGCCGCAGGCGATGTTGCCGCCGGCGGTGATGTTTTCACCCGCCACGATCGACTCGCCGGCGCGGATGCCGCCGCCCGTGATGAGGCTGCGGCCCGCCCGCACCACCGTGTCCACGTTGATGCCCATGCGGACTTCCAGCGTTCCCGCGAACACGATGGCGTTGGCATCCAGCGTATCCAGCCGCAACACGGCGTCGGTCGGGCCGAACTGGTCCAGCAGCCAGCAGGCGTCGCCGACGCGGCCGTCGGCGACGAGGGCGTCGAGCACGGCCTGGTAGTCCCCCTGGCCGTTGTGATCGCGGAGGAACCATTTGTAGCCGCCCGCGCAGGGGTTCTTGGCTTTGACGAATTTCTTGGTGAGTTGCATGGCGCTGATTCGAAAGTGCGGTGCGTGGCCGCCGCGCAAGCCGCGAAGGGCGTGCGAGTGGCGAAATGAAGACGAGCGCCCGCCACGCGGCAGTGCGCCCGCCGGCCGGTTTCAGGCTGCAGGACGCGCGGATGTGCGCAGGCAGCCGGCAACGGGCCGGAGCAAGAAAATCAGAACGGGAAAAGGCGGGCGTTTAGCCGGGCTTGGACCGCGCGTAAGCGGAACGCGCGGCGACCTCCTGCGAACTCAACAGCGTTGAGCGCAGGGCGCAGAGGGCGCAGGTGACGCAGGGGAGGGAGGAGATGTCGGATTGCACGGGGCAGATGCTACCACCCGGGCAATTGCCGTCAAGCGGGGGCGGATGCAAAAGGGGCGCCCACCGCAAACCACCGGCGGGCGCCCCTTTCGTCAGATTGCGATCAGTTCGTCAGGACGATGTTGCGGTCCTTGGCGATGCGCTGGCGCAGTTCAAGCTCGCGCTTGATTTGCGCGGCGTACTCGGCCGGCGTGTTGCCGTCCACGATCGATCCGCCGTCGGCCAGGCGCTGGGCGATCTTTGGATCCTTCAAGGCCTTGACCGCCGCGGCGTGGACGCGGTCGACCACGGCTTGCGGCGTGCCGGCCGGCGCCACCAGGCCGTACCACGCCATGTTGTCCATGTCGGGCAGGCCGCCCTCGGCGAACGTCGGCACGTCCGGCAAGGCGGGCAGGCGTTTGGGCGCCGCCACGGCCAGCGCGCGCAGCTTGCCGGCCTGGATGTGCGGCATGGACGACGGCAGGTTGTCGAACTGGACGTTCACCTGGCCGGCGATCACGTCGTTCAGCGCCGGGCCCGATCCACGGTAGGGCACGTGAACCATGTCGGTCTTGGTCAGCGACTTGAACAGCTCGCCGTCCAGGTGGCTGATGCCGCCCGCGCCCGACGACGCATAGCTGTACTTGCCGGGGTTGTTCTTGAGCAGGGTGATGAACTCGGCCAGGGTCTTGGCGGGCACGCTCGGGTTGACCGTCATGACGTTGGGCACGTTCACCATGTTGGTGATCGGCGTAAAGTCCTTGAGCGGGTTGTACGGGTTTTTGGGATTGGTGGCCGGGTTGGTGGCCATGGTGCTGACCGTGGCCACGCCGAGGGTGTAACCGTCATTGGCGGAGCGCACCAGGGCGTCGGCGCCGATGGAGCCGCCGCCGCCGGCGCGGTTTTCCACGACGACAGGCTGGCCGAGTTCACGGCCCAGGCCCTCGGCCACGACGCGCGCCACGATATCGGTGGTGCCGCCGGCCGCAAACGGGACGATCAGGCGGATGGGTTTATTGGGGTAGGGGTCTGCGGCCTGGGCAGCGGAGGTCAGGCAGGCGCCGGCGATGGCGGCGGCCAGGACGGCCTTGGCATGTGACAACACGTTCAAGAGTCTTCTCCATATTGTTGTTCCGAGCTGGCCATCTTGCCGGGCCAGCTTCGGTGAGGCGCGCATTGCCGGGGTGTCGCAAGCCAACGCCTCGTGGCCGCATTCCACACAGGTATGTCCCCATGGTCAACTCGGGATTGTCCCTGTCATGAGAAATCGCAAAATTTTTAGCACGTCCAAAAAATGCGCGGAGATGACAGAAGTTACAGGAAAAAGTCAGTCTGACAGGCAGTTGAACACAAATTGAGAAGCTTTCGGTGCGCAATCGCTGCGCAGTCATCTTGCTGTCATTAGCCGGGTACGTACATAAATTCCTGCATAACTTACAAGAATCTGATATTTTTCGGATGAGATTCTTGCCCGGTCTTGCAAGAAAGCTATTGCGTTTGTTTCTGTCTGCGCCGTTCAATTGGCGTTGGTTGATGTCCCCACGGGGCAACGTGTAGTGCAGCGACGCACCGGGCCAAGGGTTCCGTCCGTTTTTCAATCCCCGGTCTGTTTCGTCTCTCGCTGCCTTGCGCTGGCGGGAGGGGGCCCGGACATTTTCGGAACGCCATGTCGCTGATCCTGATCCTCGCTCTGCCGTTCGCCGGCAGCCTGTGCGCCGCGCTGCTGCCTTCCAACGCCCGCAACGCAGAGGCGTGGTTGGCTGGTCTCATCGCCCTCGCGTGCGTGGTTCTGATCGCGACGCTGTATCCGGACGTCGCCAACGGCGGCGTCATACGGGCCGACATGCCCTGGGCGCCCGCCCTGGGTCTGCAATTCACCCTGCGCATGGACGGCTATGCGTGGCTCTTTGCGCTGATCGTCTCCGGCATGGGCGCGCTGGTCGTGCTGTACGCGCGCTATTACATGTCGCCGGAAGACCCGGTTCCGCGCTTCTTCTCCTTTTTCCAGGCCTTCATGGGCGCCATGCTCGGCGTGGTGCTTTCGGGCAACCTGATCCAGCTCGTCCTGTTCTGGGAAATGACCAGCCTGGCGTCGTTCATGCTGATCGCCTACTGGCACCATCGCCTGGACGCGCGCCGGGGCGCGCGCATGGCGCTGACGGTCACGGGGGCGGGCGGGCTCTGTCTGCTGGCCGGGGTGCTGATCCTGGGCCATATTGTCGGCAGCTACGACATGGACCGCGTCCTGGCGTCCGGCGACCTGGTCCGCGCCGACCCCTGGTATCCGGCGGTGTTGGTGCTGGTGGCGCTGGGCGCGCTGACCAAGAGCGCGCAATTCCCGTTCCATTTCTGGCTGCCCAACGCCATGGCCGCGCCTACGCCGGTGTCCGCCTATCTGCACTCGGCCACGATGGTGAAGGCGGGGGTTTTCCTGCTGGCGCGCTTCTGGCCCGTGCTGTCGGGCACCGACGAGTGGTTCTGGATCATCGGCGGCCTCGGGCTGATCACGTTGGTGCTGGGCGCTTACGCGGCGATCTTCCAGCAGGACATGAAGGGCGTGCTGGCGTATTCCACGATCAGCCACCTGGGCCTCATCACGCTGCTGCTGGGTCTGAACAGCACGTTGGCGCTGGTGGCCGCCATCTTCCACATGATCAACCACGCCACGTTCAAGGCGTCGCTCTTCATGGCGGCGGGCGTGGTCGACCACGAAACGGGCACGCGCGACCTGGGCCGGCTGTCCGGCCTGTACAAGGCAATGCCCATCACGGCCACGCTGGCGATGGTGGCCGCGGCGTCGATGGCGGGCGTGCCGCTTCTGAACGGCTTCCTGTCCAAGGAAATGTTCTTTGCCGAGACCACCTTCGTCAGCGCCGACCGTTATGTCCAGCTTGGCCTGCCGCTGCTCGCCACCATCGCCGGCGCGTTCAGCGTCGCGTATTCGCTGCGGTTCATCCTGCAGGTGTTCTTCGGCCCCCCGGCCACCGACCTGCCGCGCGAACCCCACGAGCCGCCGCGCTGGATGCTGCTGCCCAGCGCGCTGCTGGTCCTGATGTGTCTGCTGGTGGGCATCGTCCCCGGCCTGACCGTCGGCCCGTTCCTGGCCACCGCGGCGCAAAGCATCCTGGGCGAGAACATGCCCGATTACAGCCTGGCCGTCTGGCATGGCTTCAATCTGCCGCTGGCCATGAGCCTGGTGGCCACGACGGCGGGCGTGCTGCTGTACCTGGCCCTGCGCGCGCATCAACGCGCCAATCCGGGCCGGGTGCCGTTCATCTACCGTCTTGATGGCCGCCGCACCTTCGAGGCGCTGCTGGATGGTTCCAGCGTTGCCGCCGCCTGGCTGCTGCGGTGGGTGTCGTCCACGCGCCTGCAGGTGCAGATGGTGCTCATTCTGGTCGGTACGCTGTTCGTCGCGTGGCTGCCGCTGCGCGCCGGCGGCTGGCTGGACGGCGCCGTGCGCCTGACGCCGGTCGACCCGGTGTTTGCCTTGCTGTGGATCGTGGGCGGCACCTGCGCGCTGGCCGCCGCGTACCAGGCCAAATACCACCGACTGGCCTCGCTGGCGCTGGCGGGCGGGGCAGGGCTGATCACCTGCCTGACGTTCGTCTGGTTCTCCGCGCCAGATCTGGCGTTGACGCAGCTGTCCGTCGAGGTCGTGACTTTGGTGCTGCTGCTGTTGGGCCTGCGCTGGCTGCCGCGGCGCATCGTGCAGGATGACGAGGAAAACCTGAAGGCCACGCTGCAGGCACGCGGCCGCCGCCTGCGCGACCTCCTGCTGGCCGTGGCCGCCGGGACGGGCATGTCCGCGCTGGCCTATTCGGTGCTGGCGCGGCCGCAGACCAACCCCATTTCGTCCTATTTCGTGGATCGCGCGCTGCCTGACGGCGGCGGCACCAACGTCGTCAACGTGATCCTCGTGGACTTCCGCGGCTTCGATACGTTCGGCGAAATCACGGTGCTGGGCATCGTGGCGCTGACGGTCTACGCGCTGCTGCGCCGCTTCCGCCCGGCCGCCGAGAGCGCCGACATTCCGCGCCAGCAGATGGATCAGGACGGCGGCATCCCGGACGCGCCCGACATCAAGTCGCCGGTGCCCGCAGGCTCGATGATGGTGCCCGCGGTGCTGGTGCGCCTGCTGCTGCCGATCGCCGCACTCATCTCGGTCTACTTCCTCTTGCGCGGCCACAACCAGCCGGGCGGCGGTTTCGTGGGCGGCCTCATCTTTGCCACCTCCGTCATCCTGCAATACATGGTGGGCGGGGTGTATTGGGTCGAATCCCGCAGCCGCCTGAATCCCCAGAACTGGATCGGCATCGGGCTGCTGTCCGCCGGCATTGCGGCCGTGAGCGCATGGCTGGCCTACAAGCCGTTCCTGGCTGCGCTGGCCTGGGATGTCGCGCTGCCGCTGATTGGCCACGTCCACGTGTCCAGCGTGTTGCTGTTTGACCTGGGCGTCTACATGCTGGTCGTCGGATCCACCGTGCTGGTGCTGGTGGCGCTTGCCCACCAATCGCTGCGCGCGCAACGCAAGGCCGCCGCCGAGCTCCAGGCGGCCGCCGCTCAAACAGGAGAAGCCTGATGGAATTGATATACGCAGCCGCGATCGGCGTGCTGGCGGGCTCGGGCGTGTGGCTGCTGCTGCGGCCCCGGACGTTCCAGTTCATCATGGGCCTGTCGCTGGTCTCCTACGCGGTGAACCTCTTCATCTTCGGCATGGGCCGGCTCACGTCCGGCAGGCCGCCGGTGGTGGATCCGGCCATGGCGCATGATCCTTCCTGGTATGCGGATCCGCTGCCGCAGGCGCTGGTGCTGACCGCCATCGTCATCGGCTTTGCCACCACCGCGTTGTTCCTGGTTGTGCTGCTCGCCTCGCGGGGCCTCACGGGTACCGACCACGTTGATGGACGGGAGTCCCAATCTTGAGTTTCTGGCTTCAACACCTTCCTGTCCTGCCCATCATCATTCCGCTGGTCGCGGGCGCGGCCATGCTGCTGCTCGCCGACACCAGCCGCTATGCGCGCGGCGGGATCGCGCTTTTATCGACGCTTGCCCAGCTTGCGGCCGCGATCGCCTTGCTGGTCGTGGCCGGCGGGGGCGTGCCCGGCGTCTGGGAAAACGGGGTAGGGGCCTACCTGGTGGGCGACTGGCCCGCGCCGTTCGGCATCGTGCTCGTCGTCGACCGCTTGGCCGCCGTCATGCTGACGCTGACGGCCGTCCTCGGACTGGCCACGCTGGTCTACGCGCTGGCCCGATGGGACCGCGCCGGCGTGCATTTCCATTCGCTGTTCCAGTTCCTGCTGATGGGCCTGAATGGCGCTTTCCTGACGGGCGACCTGTTCAACCTGTTCGTCTTCTTCGAAGTGCTGCTGGCCGCGTCCTACGGCCTGCTGCTGCACGGCTCCGGCGTGGCGCGCGTCAGCGCCGGCTTGCAGTACATCGCCGTGAACCTGGTGGCCTCGTTCCTGCTGCTGATCAGCATTGCGCTGATCTACGGCGTGACGGGCACGCTCAACATGGCGGACCTGGCCCTGCGCGCGGGCAACCTGGCCGGCGCCGAACGCATGCTGTTCGAGGCCGGCGCCGCCATTCTGGGCGTGGCCTTCCTGGTCAAGGCGGGCGCTTGGCCGCTCAACTTCTGGCTGGTCAAGGGGTATGGTTCGGCCGGTGCGCCGGTCGCGGCCATGTTCTCCATCATGACTAAGGTCGGCATCTACGCGCTGTTGCGCATCGGCTCGCTGCTGCTGCCCACCGGCGCGCCCGCCGCCTTCAGCCTGGACTGGATGTTCGCCGCCGGACTGGCCACGCTGCTGTTCGGCGCCCTGGGCCTTCTGGCCACGCAGCAACTGGAAAAAATGGTCGGCTACTGCGTCATCGTGTCGGCCGGCACGCTGCTGACCGCGCTGGGCATGCCGGGTGTGACGCTCACGGGGCCCGCGCTCTTTTACCTGATCAGCTCCGTGCTGACCACGGGCGCGTTCTTTTTGCTGGCCGAACTGATCGAACGCACCCGCAGCTTCGGCGCGAACGTGCTGGCGGTCACGCTCGACGCCTTCGACCTGGATGACCCGACTTCGGTCAACCGCTCCGACGATGTGGTCGGGGTGGCGATTCCCGCAGCGATGGCGTTCCTGGGCCTGGCCTTCATTTCGTGCGCGTTGCTGGTGACCGGCCTGCCGCCGCTGTCCGGCTTTGTCGCCAAGTTCTCGCTGTTGTCGGCGGCGGTATCGGCGGCGACCGAGTCCGCCCCGCCCATGGACGCCTGGCTTCTCGTGGCCGCCGTGCTGGTGTCGGGCCTGGCCGGCCTGATCGGCCTGGGCCGCACCGGCATCCGTATCTTCTGGGCCAGCGACGACCGCAGCACGCCGCGCCTGCGCGTGATCGAGGCAGGCCCGGTCGCCGTGCTGGTGCTGCTCTGCGTGGGTCTGGCCGCTGGCGCGGGTCCCGTGTCGGCCTACCTGGACGACGCCGCCCGCTCGCTCGACCAGCCCGCGTCCTATATCGACGCCGTCATGTCCGCGCAGACCGTGCGCGGCGTCAAGGGAGGAAGCTGATGCGCCGCCTTTACTTCCTGATCCTGCCCACGCTGCTGTTCGCGCTGTGGCTGCTCCTCAATGAAAGCGTGTCGCCGGGACAGATCGCCCTGGGCATCGCGCTGGCGCTGTGGTTCACGTGGGCCGCCTCGCGCCTGCGCCCGCTGCATGCGCGGCCGCGCCACCTGTGGAAGGTGATTCCGCTTTTCCTGCACGTGACGTGGGACATCATCAAGTCCAACGTCGCGGTGGCGCGGCTGATCCTCAATCCGCGCCGCAATGAGTTCTCGCCGGGGTTCATCCTGATCCCGCTCACCATGCGCGACCCGCATGGCCTGGCGATGCTGGCCTGCATCGTCACCTACACGCCCGGCACGGTCTGGGTGAACCTGACCGAAGACCACGCCTTGAAACTGCATGTGCTCGATCTGCAGAACGAAGACGAGTGGATCGAACTGGTGCAGCAGCGCTACGAGCGCCCGTTGATGGAGATGTTCGAATGAATTCCGTACTGTATTGGGCGGCATCCTTTGCCTTGCTCTGCTTTGCGCTGGGCATGGTGTTCGCCACCATCCGCCTCTTGCGCGGCCCCACCGCCCAGGACCGCGTCCTGGCCCTGGACACGCTGTACATCAACGGCATGCTGACGATGCTGGTGTTCGGCATCCGGTCCGGCACGTCGGTGTACTTCGACATCGCGTTGCTGATCGCGCTGTTCGGCTTTGTCGGCTCCACCGCGATGGCGCGCTTCCTGTTGCGCGGCGAGGTCATCGAGCCATGATGGAAGTCGAAATCCCCCTGTGGGCCGGCATTCCCGCCACCATCCTGCTGGTGCTGGGCGGTCTGCTGGCCGCGACCGGTTCCGCCGGCCTGCTGCGTTTCCGCACCTTCCAGTCGCGCATCCATGCGCCGACGCTGGGCAACACGATGGGCTGCGCGTGCGTGCTGGCGTCTTCAATCCTGGTGTTCTCGGCGCTGTCCGCACGCCCGGTGTTTCACGAAGTCATCATTACGCTGCTGCTGATTGTGTCGTCGCCCGTCACGGCCATGTTGCTGATGCGCGCGGCCACGTATCGCAACCGCCTTACCAAGGCGGAAGCGGACAGGGATGCGCGTTGATTTAGAGCCGTCCCCGTTTTTTCGACGTTGAAACGTAACCTTACGAATTCACGTCGCTGGTTATGTCCCCCATCGCGTCGTCATGGGATAGTGAGGGCAGTTGGCGGCGCGGTTGATACCGCGCCGTCCCGGTTGAATCTCTTCAAAAGGAGCTGACCATGAATACTGTTCCCATGCCTTCGAAGCGCCTTGCAGCCATCCTGTGCACTGCCGGCCTGATGCTCGCCGCCGGCGCGGCGCAAGCGCAATCTTCCGGCGCCTCAGCGCAGTCCAGCTATCAGCAGGACGTTGCCGCGTGCAAAAGCGGCCGGACCGGGCAGGCGGTGGAAACCTGCCTGCGCGAAGCCGGCGCGGCGCGCCAGGAGCGCAGCCGCCAGAACCTCCGCGAAGAAAGCCCCGAACAACTGCAGCAGAATATGGTGGCGCGCTGCAACCGTCTGCCGGAAACCCAACGCCAGAATTGCGTCACGCAAATGACCGCGCCGGGCAACGTGCGCGGCAGCGTGCAGGGCGGCGGCGTGCTGCGCGAAACCGTGATCCAGGTGCCCGCCGGCACGGCCCCGGGCATGGCGCCCGCGCCGGGCATGGCTCCGGCCCCCGGCATGGCTCCGGCTCCGGGCATGGCTCCGGCTCCGGGCATGGCGCCGGCTCCTGGCACGGGAACGATGACCGCGCCGATCCGCCAGTAAGGCGTTTCGCAAAGCAGGGCGCATGAATCCGAGCGCATGAAGCGAGTGGTGAAGCAGGGCGCTGCGTGACGCACCGCGCTGCTTCCGAGGCGCAGCCGCTGCCGCAATCAGGCAAAATGGCGGCTGTCGCCTTTTCTCACGCATATTCATGTCCGACGTCATCGCCCTGATTTTCGATTTCGACGACACGCTGGCCTCGGACAGCACGTCCGGTTTCCTGGACAGCATCGGCGTGGACACGGCCTCCTTCTGGAAGGAAGAGGTCGATCCCCTCCTGTTTCAGCAGGACTGGGATCCCGTCCCGGCCTACCTTTACAAGATGATCGAACTGTCCCGCCAGGGACGGCACGGCCTCATCACGCAGCAACGCCTGAAAGACTGGGGCGCGCGCCTCGATCTGCACGATGGCGTGTCCACGCTGTTCCAGCGCCTGCGTGCCGCAGTCCGGGCCGAGCATCCGCAGGTGCAGCTCGAGTTCTATCTCATCTCCAGCGGCATCGGCGACGTGGTGCGTTCGACGCCCATTGCCCATGAATTCACCGAGATCTGGGCGTCTGAATTCGTCTATGGCGAGGACGGCGGCATCGCATTCCCGCGGCGCGTCGTCAGCTTCACGGACAAAACGCGCTACCTGTTCCACATCCAGAAGGGCATCATCGGCCGTGAATTCCGCAACAAGCCGTTCGAGGTCAACCGCAAGGTTCCCGAGGATCGGTTGCGCATCCCGTTCGACCAGATGGTGTTCGTGGGGGACGGCTACACCGACATTCCGTGCTTCTCGCTGATCCGCCGCGCCGGGGGCTTTGCCTTTGGCGTCTGGGATCCCAAGCACCGCGACAAGCGCAGCCGCGCCTGGGGCTTCATCGAAGAAGGGCGCGTGTCGAATCTGAATCAGGCCCGCTACGACGAAGAGGCCGAGCTGTATCAATGGCTTGAAGAAGCCGTCACCAGCCTGGCCGGGCGCATCGCGCTGAAATCGCGGGTGTACCGTGGCTGAGTTGGACCCGTTGGCAGCGGTCCCGCCCTGGACCGAGCAGGACGCCCGCTTCATGACCCTGGCCCTGGAACAGGCCCAGGCCGCCTACGACATCGGCGAGGTGCCGGTGGGCGCGCTGGTCGTGTCCGCCCAGGGCGACATCCTGGGGCGAGGCTATAACCGCACCATCATTGACCACGATCCCACGGCGCACGCCGAGATCGTCGCCCTGCGCAGCGCCGCGCGCCAGCTTGAAAACTACCGGTTGCCCGGCATTACCGTCTACGTCACGCTGGAACCCTGCGTGATGTGCATCGGCGCCATGCTGCACGCGCGGCTTGCCCGCGTGGTGTTCGGCGCCTACGACCCCAAGACCGGGGCCTGCGGCAGCGTGCTCGACGTCGGGTCCGTGCCCAAGCTCAACCATCACACTTCAGTCACCGGCGGCGTGCTGGCCGAACCCTGCGGCGATCTGCTGCGCCGGTTCTTCCGCGAACGCCGCGCCAAGGAATCCATCGCATGAGTACCCCCAAAGCCGCCAAGTCTGCTGCCAAGCCCGCCGCCAAGGCGCGCCGCGCCAAGGCCGCTGCCATCCCGGACCACGATCACCCGCACGATCACGGCCCGGACTGCGGCGACGCATGCGGCCACGACCACGATCACGATCACGATCACGCGCATCACCACGGTCCCCAGCCGGACGCCCGCGGCATCTACCTGATTTCGCCGTCGTCCGCCGTTCGCGACCCCGCCACCGTCACGCTGGCGCGCGAACGGCTGGAGCAGCAGGGCTTCAAGACCGCGCTGGACCGCACGGCGCTGGCTGAACATCAACGGTTCGCCGGCACGGACACCCAGCGCCTGGCCAGCCTGACGCGCGCCGCCAAGCAGAAGCTGCCGATCGTCATGGTGACGCGCGGCGGCTACGGCCTGGGCCGGCTGCTGCACGCCATCGACTGGAAGGCCATGGCCGACAGCGGCAAGCGCTTTGTCGGCATGAGCGACTTCACGGCGTTCAATCTGGCCCTGCTCGCGCAGACCGGCGCGGTCAGCTACACGGGCGCCACCGCGGTTCAGGATTTTGGTGGCAAGAAGGTCGATGACCTGACCGAAGCGCTGTTCGGCGAAGTGATGCGCGGCGAGCTGGAGATCCTCAGCTTCGAAACGCAGGACGCCGATCCGGTCGACGCGCGCGGCATCCTGTGGGGCGGCAACCTGGCGATGCTGACCTCACTGCTGGGTACGCCGTACATGCCGAAGGTCCGTGGCGGCATCCTGTTCCTGGAAGATGTGGCCGAGCATCCGTACCGCGTCGAGCGCATGCTGATCCAGCTCTGGCAGGCCGGCATCCTGGCGCGCCAGAAGGCCATCGTGCTGGGCCGCTTCACCGAATACAAACTGGCGCCTCACGATAAGGGGTACGACCTGCACGAGGTCGTGGCGTGGCTGCGCAAGACGGTCAAGGTGCCGGTCATCACCGGCCTGCCGTACGGACATGTCGCCACCAAGGCCACGCTGCCCATCGGCCAGAAGGTCGGCATCGCCACCGAAAAGGGCCTCGCGCATCTGGTGCTGGACGAGCATCACCACTGAGGCGGGGCGGGCGGTCCGGTGCTCCTGCGGCGCCGCAGCCCGCCAATATAAATAGGGGCCGCAGCCCGTTTGCTACACTAGCAGGTTTTCCCGCATGCGCTTTCGGGCGCCTTCAAACGTACATACACCGTGATATCCACCGCCAATCTCACCATCCAGTTCGGTCCCAAGCCCCTTTTCGAGAACGTCAGCGTCAAGTTCGGGGAAGGCAACCGGTACGGGCTGATCGGGGCCAATGGGTCCGGCAAGTCTACGTTCATGAAGATCATCGGCGGCGACCTGGAACCGTCCGGCGGCAACGTTGCGCTTGAACCCGGCGTGCGGCTGGGCAAGCTGCGCCAGGACCAGTTCGCATTCGAAGACGTGCGCGTGCTGGACGTCGTGATGATGGGCCACACCGAAATGTGGGGCGCCATGTCCGAGCGCGACGCGATCTACGCGAACCCGGAGGCGACCGAAGACGATTACATGCGTGCGGCCGATCTGGAAGCCAAGTTCGCGGAATACGACGGCTACACCGCCGAAGCCCGCGCGGGCGAGCTGCTGCTGGGCCTGGAAATCGCGGTCGACCAGCACAACCTGCCCATGCGCGAAGTCGCGCCGGGCTGGAAGCTGCGCGTGCTGCTGGCGCAGGCGCTGTTCTCGAACCCCGACGTGCTGCTGCTGGACGAACCCACCAACAACCTGGACATCAACACGATCCGTTGGCTGGAAAACGTGCTCAACGGCTACCAGAGCACGATGATCATCATCAGCCACGATCGTCACTTCCTGAACCAGGTGTGCACGCATATGGCCGACGTCGACTACGGTGAAATCCGCGTCTACGCCGGCAATTACGACGACTACATGCTGGCCTCCACCCAGGCCCGCGAGCGCCTGGTGGCCAACAACGCCAAGGCCAAGGAGCGCGTCGCCGAACTGCAGGACTTCGTGCGCCGTTTCGCGGCCAACAAGTCCAAGTCGCGTCAGGCTACCTCGCGCCTGAAGCAGATCGACCGCATCAAGGCCGACCAGGTCGTGGTCAAGCCCTCGTCGCGCCAGAACCCGTACATCCGGTTCGAGCAGAACAAGGTCATGCACCGCCTGGCCGTCACCGTCGAAAACCTGACCAAGGCCTACGACGCGCCCGTCATCACCAAGTTCTCGGCCATGGTCGACGCCGGCGAGAAGATCGCCATCATCGGCGCCAACGGCGTCGGCAAGACCACGCTGCTGCGCCTCTTGGCGCAAGACCTGCAACCCGATTCGGGCACGGTGAAGTGGTCGGACAACGCCGACCTCGGCTACATGGCGCAGGACGTGTCCGACCAGTTCCTGCAAACCGACATCAACCTGCTGGACTGGATGGGCGACCACCGCCAGCCGGGCGACGACGACCAGTCGATCCGTTCGGTGCTGGGCCGCCTGCTGTTCTCGGCCGATGACCTGCCCAAGGCTCCCAAGGTGCTGTCCGGCGGCGAAAAGAACCGCATGACGTTCGGCCGCCTGATGCTGGGCCGGCACAACGTGATGCTGCTCGACGAGCCGACCAACCACTTGGACATGGAATCGATCGAGTCGCTGCAGTTCGCCCTGGAAAAGTACGAAGGCACGCTGGTGTTCGTGTCGCATGACCGCGAATTCGTGTCCGGCCTGGCCACGCGCGTGATCGAAATCCTGCCCACTGGCGAGATCGTCGACTACCGCGGCGGGTACGAAGACTACCTGTCCTCGCGCGGCATCGAGGCCTGATTCCGCACGGCGGGTCATGAAGCGGCGCGCGGGTTCGTGCGCCGCTTTCTCATTTGCGCCGCCGAACGCGCTCCATTCTCGCAGGGCCGCGAGGGACAGGCATTCAGCCTGACGCAATCTGCGCTGCGCTATCATCGGGCCCGACCCTGGCGGCTGTCCGGCCAGGCTTCTTTTTGTCCCCACATGTCTCCCTCTTTGCATGACGCGCCCGATGGCGCGCAGATCGGCACGTTCACCCTGACGGCCCGCATCGTTGCCATCGCCTTCTTCACCTTCATCTGCTATCTGGCCATCGGCCTGCCGCTGGCCGTGCTGCCGGGTTATGTGCACGGCAACCTGGGTTACGGATCCGTGCTGGCCGGCCTGGCGATCAGCATGCAGTACGTGGCGACCTTGCTCAGCCGCTCGCACGCCGGGCGCATGGCCGATACGGTCGGTCCGAAGCAGACCGTCG
The DNA here is from genome assembly GCF_032113835.1 of Achromobacter sp. Lineage (GTDB taxonomy): Bacteria > Pseudomonadota > Gammaproteobacteria > Burkholderiales > Burkholderiaceae_B > Achromobacter. The sequence continues at coordinate 20,816 of NZ_DAMCTG010000089.1, forward strand.
TCATCGGGATGGCGGCCTGCGCGATCAGCGGCGTCTTCCTGCTGCTCGCCTATGCCTTTGAGCGCACGGCGTGGCTCAGCCTGGCGGCAATCATCCTGAGCCGCCTGGCGTTGGGATTCGGCGAAAGCTGGGTCGGCACCGGCTCGGCCACCTGGGCCATCGCGCGGGTAGGGCCGTTGCACACCGCCCGCGTCATTTCGTGGAACGGCATCGCCACCTACGGCGCGCTGGCGCTGGGTGCGCCGCTGGGCGTGCAGCTTGAAAAACATTGGAGCATGGGCGCACTGGGCGGCGCGGTGCTGCTGCTCGGCGTGGGCGGATTGGGGCTTGCCATGATCCGGCCGGCCGTCGCCATCGTGGGCGGGCACCGGATGGCCTTCAAGAGCGTGGTGCTGCGCGTGTTCCCGCACG
>NZ_DAMCTG010000090.1:0-20802 GCF_032113835.1 Achromobacter sp.
CGCATGTTCAAGGACGCCAACATCCTTGAAAACAACATGGTGCAGACGCAGGCCTCGGCGGCCGGCACGCTGTCGGCCATCATCTTCATCCTGCCGGCGCTGGTCATGATGGGCCACTGGCAGGGCTTTCCCTTCTGGCAGACGCTGGGCATCTGCGCGGCCGGCGGCATGCTGGGCGTGATGTTCACCATTCCGCTGCGCCACGTGATGGTGGTGCAGAGCAATCTGCCGTATCCGGAAGGCGTGGCAGCGGCGGAGATTCTGCGGGTCGGCAGCGCCGAGCGCGCGCAGGACGAGCCGCAGACGGCTGCGGGGGCGCAGGATGCGCCGCCGGCCGCAATGAGCCCGCAGGGCGCGCGGCAGGCCGCTGGTGGCGCGCCGGCCAAGCCTGCCGGCGGCACCGGCATGGGCGACATCGTCGCCGGCGGCATTGCGGCGGCCGTGGTCAGTTTTGCCGCCAATGGCCTGCGGGTCCTGGGCGACAGCGTCAGCGGCTGGTTTGCGTTGGGCGGCGCGGTGTTCCGGCTGCCGATGGGCTTTTCGCTGGCGCTGCTGGGGGCGGGCTATCTGATCGGCATCGTTGCCGGGCTGGCGATGCTGACGGGCCTGGTCATCGCGTGGGGCATCGCGGTGCCCATCCTGACCGCCATGGGCGACATGCCCGCCGGCGCGACGCTGGCCTCGTACGCCACCGGTTTGTGGTCCTCGCAGGTGCGCTTCATCGGCGCGGGCGTGATCGCGGTGGGCGCGATCTGGACGCTGGCGACACTGTTCGTGCCGATGGCGCGCGGCGTGAAGGCATCGTTTTCGGCCTTGACCAAGGAAGGCGCCGCACGCGCCGGGGCCGCGCCGCGCACCGAGCGCGACCTGTCGGCCGGCTGGATCTCGGCGGTGACGCTGGTGCTGGTGGCGATCCTGGTGTTCACGTTCCAGGTGTTCCTGTCCGGCACGCCGCTGTCGGCGGGCGCCATCTGGAAGCTGGTGGCCTACGCGGTGCTGTTCGCGTTTGTGTTCGGCTTTCTGGTCGCGGCCGCTTGCGGCTACATGGCGGGCCTGGTGGGTTCGTCGACCAGCCCGATCTCCGGCGTGGGCATCGTCGCCATCGTGCTGGTTTCGGTGCTGATGCTGGGCGTGGGCGGAGAACTGATGGCGCTGGAGAACGGCGTGCAGATGGCGATCGCGCTGTCGATCTTCAGCACGTCGGCCGTGGTGGCGGTGGCGTCCATTTCGAACGACAACCTGCAGGATCTGAAGACCGGCTGGCTGGTGGGCGCAACGCCGTGGCGCCAGCAGGTCGCGCTGCTGATCGGCTGCGTGGTGGGCGCGGCCGTGATTTCGCCGGTGCTGGAGCTTCTGTACAACGCATACGGGTTCGCGGACGCGATGCCGCGCGAGGGGATGGACCCGTCGCAGGCGCTGTCGGCGCCGCAGGCCACGCTGATGCTGGCGATCACGCGCGGCATTTTCACGCATCAGCTCAACTGGACGATGATCCTGATCGGCATGGCGGTCGGCGTGGGGTTGATCGTGGTGGATGAGATTTTGAAGCGCACGTGCCAGGTCGCGCGCATTCCCGTGCTGGCGGTGGGCATCGGCATCTACCTGCCGCCGACCGTGGCCGCGCCGATCGTGGCGGGCGCGCTGCTGGCGTGGCTGCTGGAAGGCGCCCTGCGCCGCCGTGCCGCCGCTGCCGGACAGCCCTACGACAGCTTTGCTGAAGCGGCCAACCGCCGCGGCGTGCTGATCGCCTCGGGGCTGATCGTGGGCGAGAGCCTGGTGGGCGTGCTGATGGCCGCGATCATCGGCGCCGCGGGGACCGAGGCGCCGCTGGCGATCGTTGGCGAGGACTTCGCCGGCATGGCGTCCTATCTGGGGCTGGCGGTGTTCGTCATGGTGGCGGTGCTGTTCTGGCGCCGGGTGATGCGGCTGGCTTAGTTCAGCGGGGCGGACACCAGCGATGCACCGTCAGGTGTCTGACACCCGGGTGAGACGGTCTTCACTGTGCCGGGGAGTGCCAGGGGTGTCAGACACCGGTGTTGCAGATGTGCCGTCAGGTGTCTGACACCCGGGTGAGACGGTCTGCAATGCGCCGGGGTGTGCCGGGGGGGTCAGACACCGGTGTTGCAGATGTGCCGTCGTCAGGTGTCTGACACCCGAGTGAGATGGTCTTCAATGCGCCGGGATGTGCCAGGGGTGTCAGACACCGGTGTTGCAGATGCACCGTCAGGTGTCAGACACCGGTTCTTCTGAGACGCCGGTTCTTTTGGTGTCAGACACCCGTGCCCGGTTGCAGCAAATCCGCCAGCGTGCGCGCGATGACCTTTGTCGCGCGGCGCAGGTCTTCCAGATTGATGCGTTCGTCGCTCCGTTTGGCGTGCGATTCCAGCACCGTGCGCGGGCCTGCGCCGTAGATCACGCCGGGGATGCCGGCTTCGGCGTACAACCGAACGTCGGTGTAAAGCGGCGTGCCCATCGCCGGGATGGGTTCGCCGAATACCGCCTCGCCATGTTGCTGGATGGCCTGCACGAGCGGCTGCGCGCCGGGCAGCGGGCGCATCGAATTGGCCAGCAGCAGCCGCTTGATGTCGACCCGGATGCCCGGGTATGCCGCCGCGGCTTCTTCGATGATGCGCCGGATGTCGGCCTCGACCTCGGCGGCGTTTTCTTCCGGGATCATGCGGCGGTCGAGCTTGAAGCTGACCTTGCCCGGCACCACGTTCGTGTTGGTGCCGCCTTCGATCCGCCCCACGTTCAGGTACGGATGTGAAATGCCCGGGACTTGCGACGTGATCTTCCGGTACTGCGCGTTCTGCGCATACAAGGCATTCAACAGCGCGACGGCGCCTTGCAGGGCGTCGACGCCGCTGCTGGGAATGGCGGCGTGGGCCATCTTGCCGTGCACCGTCACTTCCATCTGCAGGCAGCCGTTGTGCGCGGTGACGACTTCATAGCTGAAGCCGGCCGCGATCAGCAGGTCGGGGCGCGTAAGCCCCTGCGCCAGCAGCCAGCCGGGGCCCAGCAGGCCGCCGAATTCCTCGTCATACGTGAAGTGCAATTCCACCGCGCCGCGGGTCGGCTTGGCGATGGCTTCCAGCGCCCGCACGGCGAACGTGAAGCTGGCGAAGTCGCTTTTGCTGACCGCGGCGGCGCGGCCGTAGAGATCGCCGTTGTCGATGTCGGCGCCATAAGGATCGTGCGTCCAGCCCTCGCCGGGCGGCACCACGTCGCCGTGGGCGTTGAGGGCGATGCGCGGGCCGTCCCCGCCATATTCGCGCCGCACGATGAGGTTGGTGATGGACTGCATGCCGTAATCCTGCACGGCCTGCGCAGGCACGGGATGCGCTTCGGCTTCCAGGCCAAAGCCCTGCAGCAGTTCCGCGGTGCGCACGGCGTGCGGCGCGTTGTTGCCGGGCGGCGTGTCGGTGGGCACGCGCACCAGTTCCTGCAGGAAGCGGACTTCTTCGTCGAAATGGGCGTCCACCCAGGCGTCGAGTCGGGCGTAATCGGTCATGGCGTTAGTCGTTGGTTTCATTGGCCAGCGCGTCGAGCAGGCCCAGCATGGCTTGCGCGGCAAGTTCGATGTCGTCGCTGGTGGTGGATTCGTTGGGGTTGTGGCTGATGCCGCTGTTCTGGCCGCGCACGAACAGCATGGCTTGCGGCATGACCTCGTGCAGCTTCATGGCGTCGTGACCCGCGCCGCTGGGCATGCGGTGCACGGGTACGCCCAGCGCGCCGACCGCGCGTTCCCAGCGCTGCTGCCAGCGCGGATCGCTGGGCGCGGCGGCGGCGCGCATGGTTTCTTCCAGCGCGTAGGTCAGGCCGCGCCGCTTGCAGATGGCGGCCAGCTCGGCCAGCACGTCGTCGACCAGCGCGTCACGCTGCGGATCGCTGGGGGCGCGCAGGTCAAGGCTGAACCGGCACTCGCCCGGCACAACGTTGATCGACCCGCCTGGCACCTCGAACATGCCCACGGTGCCGACCGAGTCGCCATCGCGGGCGGCGCGCCGTTCCACAAACAACGCCAGTTCAGCGGCGGCCACGGCGGCGTCGCGCCGGCGGTCCATGGGCGTGGTGCCCGCGTGGCTGGCCAAACCCAGGATCTGCACCTGGTGGCGCACGCAGCCGTTGATCGAGGTGACAACGCCCAGCGGCAGCCCCATTTCGAACAGTACGGGGCCTTGTTCGATGTGGACCTCGACAAAGCCCAGGTAGCGGGCCGGATCGCGTCGCAGGCCCGCAATGCCGTCGATGTCCAGGCCCGCGTGCAGCATGGCGTCGCGCATGGTGATGCCGTCGGCGTCCTTCTGGTCCAGCCATTCGGGCTTGAACCCGCCGATCAAGGCGCCCGATCCCAGGAACGTCGCGCGGTAGCGCTGGCCTTCTTCTTCGGCGAAGGCGATCACTTCCACGTCGAAGGGCAGCCGCCGGTTCTGGCGGTGCAGCGCACGCACGCAGGCCATGGGCACGAAGATGCCGAGCCGGCCGTCGTACTTGCCGGCGTTGCGCACCGTGTCGAAATGGCTGCCCGTCATGAGCACCGGCGCGCCGGCCTGGGCGGCGCGGTAGCGCCCGACCACATTGCCCACGGCATCGATGCCGACCTCGTCAAAGCCGCACTCCTGCATCCATTGCGAGATGCGCGCGGCGCAGGCGCGGTGCGCGTCGGTCAGGTAGGTGACCGTGAGTTGGCCTTTTTCGGCGTAACCCGGATCGCTGTAGACGCTGAGCGCCTCGTGCCAGTCCCAGATGTCGTTGCCCATTCCGGGTTCGCCGAAGCGCTTGCTTGGGCGCGGCTCGACGTTCGGATCGTTCAGATTGTTAGCCATGGTCGTCCTGTTCAACGGTCGGAGGTGTAGGGGTGCGTGGCTTTCCAGTGGCGCGCGATGTCCAGCCGGCGGCAGACCCAGACGCGGTCGTGGCGCGCGATGTGATCCAGAAAGCGCTGCAGGGCGACGATGCGTCCGGGGCGGCCCAGCAGGCGGCAGTGCATGCCGATGCTGAGCATCTTGGGCGCCTCGTCGCCTTCGGCATAGAGCGCGTCGAAGCTGTCCTTCATATATTGGAAGAATGGATCGGCGTGCGAATAGCCCTGCGGCAACGCGAAGCGCATGTCGTTGCAGTCCAGCGTGTAGGGCACGATGAGTTGCTGCGCGGTCGAACCATCGGTCTTGCGGACCTGCATCCAGAAGGGCAGGTCGTCGCCGTAGTAATCGCTGTCGTATTCGAATCCGCCGTCGTCGGCGACCAGCCTGCGCGTGCGCGGGCTGTCGCGTCCGGTGTACCAGCCCAGCGGCCGCGCGCCGGTCAGCGTCGTGATGGCGTCGATGGCCAGCCGCATGTGCTCGCGTTCGGTGGCTTCGTCCACGTCCTGGTAGTGGATCCAGCGCCAGCCATGGCAGGCGATCTCATGGCCAAGTTCGACGAACGCAGCGGTCAGATCGGGATGGCGTTGCAGGGCCATGCCGACGCCGAACACCGTCAGCGGCAGTTGCCGTTTTTCGAATTCGCGCAGGATGCGCCACACGCCAGCGCGCGATCCGTATTCGTAGATGCTCTCCATGCTGAGATGCCGGTCCGGATAGCTGGCGGGGTTGAACATCTCGGACAGGAATTGCTCGGAGCCGGCGTCGCCATGCAGCACGCTGTTCTCGCCGCCTTCCTCGTAATTCAGCACGAACTGCACGGCAATCCGGGCGTTGCCCGGCCATTGGGCGTGAGGCGGATTGCGTCCGTAGCCGACGAGGTCGCGAGGGTAGGGCAGCGTGGTGTCGTAGACGGGCATCGGCGGGACGGCGGTGGTCGCATGAAGGAGGCGATCGGTACGCCAAGGCCAAGGCGTGAGTCCGATCATGTATACAAAGTATGTACATCAAATACCAGCCGCCGGCCATCGGCGTATGCCCTACGCCAGGAACTTCATGCCGTCGCGGCGCCGGCGTCCTTGAACAATTCCGCGCCCATGAAGTCGATGAACACCCGCAGCTTGGGCGCCAGATGTTTGCTGGACGCCCACAGCAGCCGGAACGTGCCCTGGTGTTCGACATGGCCTTCCAGCACCGATACCAGGTCGCCGCGCTGCAGGGCGGGCCGCACCAGAAAATCGGGCAGGCACGCGATGCCCAGGCCCGCCACCGCCACATCCAGCAACGCCGCGGACGTGTTGCACACCATCGACACGGGCAGCGTCCACTCGGGCATTCCTGCGTCGCGCGTCAACGGCCACGGTTCGAGTTTTCCGGTGCTGGGAAATCGATGCTGCAGGCAGGCGTGATGCTGCAGGTCTGCCGGACTGAGCGGGGTGCCGCGGCTGGCCAGATACCTCGGCGCCGCGACGAGCAGCAGCCGATAGTTGCCGACCGGACGCGATACAAGCCGCGAGTCCGTCGGCTCGCCGGTGCGCATCACGATGTCGAAACCCTCGTTGATGACGTCCACCAGACGATCCGAGAAATCCACGTCCAGTTCGATGGCCGGATAGCGGTGCATGAAGGCAGTCAAAGCCGGCATGACCAGCATGCCGACCAGCGGAAGGCTGATGCGCAATCGGCCTTGCGGCGCCTGGCGGGTTTCGGAGAGTTCCAGTTCGGCGGACTCGAGCTCGCACAGGATGCGGCGGCAGCGTTCCAGGAAGACGGCGCCCTCGGCCGTCAAGGTGATGCTGCGCGTGCTGCGATGGAGCAGGCGCACGCCCAGGCGTGTTTCCAGCCGGCACACGCTCTTGCCCACGGCCGACGCCGACACGCCCAGATGGCGGGCGGCCTCGGAATAACTGCGCGTTTCCGCGGCCTGCACGAAGGCGGCAATAGCGCTGAGCGATTCGACCACGATGCGATTCAGGACAATTTGTCCGATATGTTTTGAACGTCGGCATTATTGTCCCGGACCGAGCCTGCCGCCAAGATGGCTGCCTTTACACAACACGCGCCGGCGTCGGGGCATTCCCCCGCCGCCGGCCGATCAAAAAGGCAGAACATGGCAGGTTTTCAGGCGGGGGCCTCCGGCCCCGGCGCGCGCGAGGCACGTCTTCCCATTGCAGCACTGCTGGCCCTGGCGCTGGCCGGTTTCGTCACGATCCTGACGGAAGCCCTGCCGGCCGGTCTGTTGCCGCAGATCAGCGTGGGGCTGAATATTTCCGAAGCGATGGCCGGACAGCTGGTGACGATCTACGCGATTGGTTCGCTGGTGGCGGCAATACCGTTGACCGCCGCGACGCGAGGCGTGCGACGCCGCCCGTTGTTGCTGGCCGCGATTGCGGGCTTCGCCATCGCCAACACCCTCACCACGGTGTCCGCCAGCTATGCGCTGACGATGGCGGCGCGTTTTGTTGCGGGCGTGTCCGCCGGGCTGCTGTGGGCGCTGGCCGCGGGCTACGCCGCGCGCATGGTGCCCGAGCGCCAGAAGGGGCGGGCCATCGCCATCGCGATGGTGGGCACGCCGCTGGCGTTGTCGCTTGGCGTGCCGGCGGGCACCTTCCTGGGCAATCTGGTGGGATGGCGGTGGTGTTTCGGCATCATGAGCGCGCTGGCGGTGATCCTGATGGCGTGGGTGCGGATTCAGGTGCCGGACTTTGCGGGGCAGGCTTCGGGCAAGCGTGCGCCGCTGCGCCGCGTTTTCACCATGCCGGGCGTGCGCGCGGTGCTGTTCGTGGTGTTTGCATTCGTTCTGGCGCACAACATTCTCTATACCTACATCGCGCCGTTCCTGGCGGCGCGCGGCATGGGCGACCGCACGGACATGATGCTGCTGGTGTTCGGCCTGTCGTCGTTGATCGGCCTGTGGATCATCGGTGTCCTGATCGACAGCCATCTGCGCGCCATGACGCTGGCCAGCACGGTGCTGTTCGCGTTGTCGGCGCTGGTTCTGGGCATCAGCGGCAATGATCCGGCCGTGGTGATCACGGCGGTGGCGGCCTGGGGTCTGGCGTTTGGCGGCGCGCCGACGCTGTTGCAGACCGCGCTGGCCAAGACGGCGGGCGAATCCGCCGATGTCGCGCAGTCGATGCTGGTCACGGCCTGGAACCTGGCGATCGCGGGCGGCGGCGTCATCGGCGGCATCCTGCTTGAAGGCGCGGGCGTCGCCGCCTTTACGCCCGCGCTGTTGCTGTTGCTGGCGGCGACGCTGATCGTGACGGCAGCGGCGCGCCGGCATGGGTTTCCCGTGGCGGCCGGGCAGGGCGGCAACGTCACCGCAAGTCCCCGCAAGGCCACCCCGTGACGCCGAATCCGCCGCTATCCGTTGCGGTAGAGAAAGCTGTAGGCGTTGATCGCCGGCACCCCTCCCAGGTGCGCATACAGAACCCTCGAGCCGGCGGGAATCTCGCCCTTGCGGATGATGTCCATCATCCCCTGCATGGATTTTCCTTCGTACACGGGGTCGGTCATCATGCCTTCCAGGCGGGCGCAGGTACGGATGGCGTCGTTGGTCTCGGCTGAGGGCAGGCCATACGCGGGATAGGCGTAGCGCGTGTCCAGCACCACATCCTTGTCTTCGATGGGTTTATCCAAGCCGACGAGGTCGGCGGTGCGCCTCGCGATGCGCAGGACCTGCGCGCGCGTCTGGTCCGGCGTGGCCGATGCGTCGATGCCGATGACGCGGTCGGCGCGGCCGTCGGCGGCAAAGCCCACCACCATGCCGGCCTGCGTGCTGCCCGTGACCGCGCAGACGACGATGTAGTCGAACTTGAATCCCAGATCGGCTTCCTGGCGGCGCACCTCTTCGGCAAAGCCCACGTAGCCCAACCCGCCCAGCTCGTGATCGGACGCGCCCGCCGGAATCGCATAGGGCTTGCCGCCGCGGCGTTTCACCTCTTCCAGCGCCTCTTCCCAACTGCGGCGAAATCCGATGTCAAAGCCCTGATCGACCAGCCGCACGTCCGCGCCCATCAGGCGGCTCATCATGATATTGCCGACGCGGTCGTAGACCGCATCGGAATAGTCCACCCAGTTTTCCTGGACCAGCACGCAGGCCAATCCCAGCTTGGCGGCCACCGCCGCGACCATGCGCGTGTGGTTGGACTGGATACCGCCGATGGTGACGAGCGTGTCGCAGCCTTGTTCCAGCGCCTGCGGAATCAGGTATTCGAGCTTGCGCAGCTTGTTGCCGCCGAAGGCTAGACCGCTGTTGCAGTCCTCGCGCTTGGCGTAGATCTCGACCTTGCCGCCAAGATGCTGCGACAAGCGGTCCAGCTTTTCGATCGGGGTATCGCCGAAGGTCAGGCGATGACGGGGAAAACGTTGCAGATCCATGGTGACTCCTGGTGATCCTGGCGGGCCCGCGCGTTGCGGCAGGGTTCGCAAAAATCATAGGAATCATGGGGTTGAGGGGTCAATTGCGTATTTTTTAAATCCGCCAAATCGGAAGATCGTTCTTTACGATTAATGGAACTAATATTTCTAAAATAAAAATCCACGCGAAATTTAATTTTCAGGGACGCCATCCATGACCGCCGTTTTCACGCTGGACCGCATCGACCGCCAGATCCTGCGCATTCTTCAGGACGACGCGCAGATCACCAATCTGGACTTGAGCGCGCGCGTGCATCTGAGCCCGGCAGCGTGCCTGCGGCGCGTCGAAAGGTTGAAGAGCGAAGGCGTCATCCGAAAGACGGTCGCGCTGCTGGAGCCTGCGGACGTCGACATGGCCACGCTGGTCATCGTGGGTGTGGTGCTGGATCGCTCGACGCCCGATTCCTTTACGGACTTCGAGGAAGCGGCCAAGGGCATCAGCGGTTGCCTGGAATGCCACCTGGTGGCGGGCGAGTTCGACTATTTCCTGATGTTGCGTATCCGAGACCTGGAACGCTTCAACAAGCTGCATGCGGGCGAGATCATCAAGCTGCCCGGCGTACGCCAGATTCGTACTTTTTTCGTGCTCAAAGAGATCATGTCCACCACCGCGCTGCCGGTTTGACGAGGCGTAAACGCAACACTAATCTTTTCTGCTATTTGAAATGACGCGCTGCCGCATTTTGGATTGACGGATTTTGGAGGCGCGTAGACGGCGAATTTGAAGGGGTTGGACGGACATTCCGTCGCCGCATGACAGCATTCCGAAAGGCCTTTTGCGTCACAGAAATGCAGGAAGACGCCCATAAACTCAAAGGGTTATACTTCTCGACCATAGGCTTTCAAGGCTTGTACGCGCCTTCTGCCCCTGCTATCCGCTTAACGGGAAGCCCGTGTCGCGGAAGGTTTTCCTGCATCGTCTCGAGTGAAGCACTCGTATAGGTGAAGCGATATGTCTTCGGAAATAGAATCTCTATCCACGTCTTATCTCTTTGGGGGTAATGCCCCGTATGTTGAGGAGCTTTACGAAGCCTACCTCGACAATCCCGGTTCGGTACCTGACAACTGGCGCGACTACTTCGACCAATTGCAGCACGCCCCCGCAACCGACGGCCAGGAATCCACTCGCGACCAGGCCCACGCTCCCATCGTCGAATCGTTCGCCCAGCGCGCCAAGGCCAATGCCTTCGTGCAACGCGCGGCCGAACCCGATCTGAGCGTCGCCAGCAAGCAGGTCTCGGTGCAATCGCTGATTGCCGCCTACCGCTCGCTGGGCTCGCGCTGGGCCGATCTGGATCCGCTCAAGCGCCAGGAACGTCCGCCGATCCCGGAACTCGATCCCGCCTTCTATGGCCTGACCGAAGCCGATCTGGACCAGACCTACTCGGCCACCAACACCTACTTCACGACCGCCAGCACGATGACGCTGCGCGACATCCTGAAGGCGCTGCGCGACACGTATTGCCGCAGCATCGGTGCAGAATTCACGCACATCTCCGACCCCGCCGCCAAGCGCTGGATCCAGGAACGCCTGGAAACCACGCTGGGCGCGCCCACGTACACGCCGGAAGAAAAGCGCCACATCCTTCAGCAACTGACTGAGTCCGAAGGCCTGGAACGCTTCCTGCACACCAAGTACGTCGGCCAGAAGCGCTTCTCGCTGGAAGGCGGCGAAAGCTTCATCGCCTCGATGGACGAAGTGGTCAACCACGCCGGTGAAAACGGCGTTCAGGAAATCGTGGTCGGCATGGCCCACCGCGGCCGCCTGAACCTGCTCGTGAACATCATGGGCAAGATGCCCGGCGACCTGTTCGCCGAGTTCGAAGGCAAGCACGCCGAAGGCCTGACCGACGGCGACGTGAAGTACCACAACGGCTTCTCGAGCGACCTGTCCACGCGCGGCGGCCCCGTCCACCTGTCGCTGGCGTTCAACCCGTCCCACCTTGAAATCGTCAACCCCGTCGTCGAAGGCAGCGTCCGCGCCCGCCAGGAACGCCGCGGCGACGCCGAAGGTCAGCAAGTGCTGCCGGTGCTGGTGCACGGCGACGCGGCCTTTGCCGGCCAGGGCGTCGTGATGGAAACCCTGAACCTGGCGCAGACGCGCGGCTACGGTACGGGCGGCACGCTGCACATCGTCATCAACAACCAGATCGGTTTCACCACGTCCGACCCGCGTGACTCGCGTTCGACGCTGTATTGCACCGACGTGGTCAAGATGATCGAAGCCCCGGTGTTCCACGTCAACGGCGACGATCCCGAAGCCGTGGTGTTCGTCACCAAGCTGGCCCTGGACTACCGTCAGCAGTTCCGTCACGACGTCGTCGTGGACATCGTCTGCTTCCGCAAGCTGGGCCACAACGAGCAAGACACCCCGTCGCTGACGCAGCCCCTGATGTACAAGCGCATCGGCCACCACCCCGGCACGCGCAAGCTGTACGCCGACAAGCTGACCACGCAAGGCGTGCTGGCCGACGGCGAAGCCGATCAGCTGGTCAAGGACTACCGTCAACTGATGGAAGACGGCCAGCGCACCATCGAACCGGTGCTGACCGACTACAAGAGCAAGTACGCCATCGACTGGTCGCCGTTCCTGGGCGCCAAGTGGACCGACCAGGCCGACACCGCCGTGCCGCTGGCTGAACTGAAGCGCATCGGCGAACGCATCACCACCGTGCCGGAAGGCTTCACGGTGCACCCGCTGGTCGCCAAGCTGCTGAACGACCGCCGCACCATGGCCAAGGGCGAAATGAACCTGGACTGGGGCATGGGCGAACACCTTGCCTTCGCGACCCTGGTGTCCTCGGGTTACGCCATCCGCATCACCGGCCAGGATTCGGGCCGCGGCACGTTCACGCACCGCCATGCGGTGCTGCACGACCAGAACCGCGAACGCTGGAACGACGGCACTTTCATTCCGCTGCAGAACGTGTCGGAAGGCCAGGCGCCGTTCACCGTCATCGACTCCGTGCTGTCCGAAGAGGCCGTGCTGGGCTTTGAGTACGGCTTCTCCAGCGCCGAGCCCAACACGCTTGTCATCTGGGAAGGCCAGTTCGGCGACTTCGTCAACGGCGCTCAGGTCGTGATCGACCAGTTCATCAGCTCCGGCGAAGCCAAGTGGGGCCGCCAGTCGGGCCTGACGCTGATGCTGCCGCACGGCTACGAAGGCCAGGGTCCCGAGCACTCGTCGGGCCGCATCGAGCGCTTCCTGCAGCTGTGCGCCGACAACAACATGCAAGTGATTCAGCCGACCTCGGCTTCGCAGATCTTCCACGTTCTGCGCCGCCAGATGATCCGCCCGTTCCGCAAGCCGCTGGTGCTGTTCACGCCGAAGTCGCTGCTGCGCAACAAGGACGCCGGTTCGCCCCTGACCGATCTGGCCGGCGGCAGCTTCCGCCCGGTCATCGGCGAGGTCGACGAGGCCATCGACGCCGGCAAGGTCAAGCGCGTGCTGGCTTGCTCGGGCAAGGTGTACTACGACCTGGTCAACGCCCGCCGCGAGCGTGGCGCCGACAACGTCGCCATCATCCGTGTCGAGCAGCTGTATCCGTTTGCGCACAAGTCGTTCGAAGCCGAACTGCGCAAGTACCCGAAGGCGACCGAAGTGATCTGGGTGCAGGACGAACCCCAGAACCAAGGCGCCTGGTTCTACGTTCAGCATCATGTGTACGAGAACATGGTCGAAGGCCAGAAGCTTGGCTACGCAGGCCGTGCCGCGTCGGCATCGCCGGCCGTGGGCTACCTGGCCAAGCACCAGGAGCAGCAGAAGGCCCTGATCGAAACGGCCTTCGCGCCCAAGTTCAAGGTCATGTTGACGAAGTAACCTTTACTTGATGCACGCGCCGCGGGCGGCAAGCGTTCCGGAACCCCGTTTCGAACCTTGCCGCGCCGCGTGACAAGAACATACTTTCTACGGAATAAACAAAATGGCTATTACCGACGTCGTCGTTCCCCAACTTTCCGAATCCGTTTCTGAAGCGACCCTGCTGACCTGGAAGAAGCAGCCGGGCGCTGCCGTTGAAGCCGACGAAATCCTGATCGAAGTCGAAACCGACAAGGTCGTGCTGGAAGTGCCGGCCCCCGCCTCGGGCCTGCTGGCCGAAATCGTCAAGGGCGATGGCAGCACCGTGACCTCGGGCGAAGTGCTGGCCCGCATCGACACCGCCGCCAAGGCTGGCGCCGCCGCCACCGCGCCGGCTGAAGCCCCGAAGGCCGCCGAGCAAGCCGCTGCTGCTCCCGCGCCCGCCGCTGCCGCACCGGCCTCGACGGCCGCCGCCGGCGTCGCTTCGCCCGCCGCCTCGAAGATCCTGGCCGAGAAGGGCGTTGACGCCGCTTCCGTGGCTGGCTCGGGCCGTGACGGCCGCGTGACGAAGGGCGACGCCCTGGCCGCCAGCGCCGCTCCCGCCAAGGCCGCCCCGGCCAAGGCCGCCGCCGCGCCCGCCCCGACCACGCTGTCGCTGGACGGCCGTCCGGAACAGCGCGTGCCGATGAGCCGCCTGCGCGCCCGCATCGCCGAGCGCCTGCTGCAATCGCAGCAGGAAAACGCCATCCTGACGACGTTCAACGAAGTCAACATGCAGGCCGTGATCGACCTGCGCGCCAAGTACAAGGACAAGTTCGAAAAGGAACACGGCATCAAGCTGGGCTTCATGTCGTTCTTCGTCAAGGCCGCCGTTGCCGCGCTGAAGAAGTACCCGCTGATCAACGCCTCGATCGACGGCAAGGACATCATCTACCACGGCTATTTCGACATCGGTATCGCTGTCGGCAGCCCGCGTGGCCTGGTGGTGCCGATCCTGCGCAACGCCGACCAGCTGTCCATCGCCGACATCGAAAAGACCATCGCCGACTTCGGCCGCCGCGCCGCTGACGGCAAGCTGGGCATTGAAGAAATGACCGGCGGCACGTTCTCGATCTCCAACGGTGGCGTGTTCGGTTCGATGCTGTCGACCCCGATCATCAACCCGCCGCAATCGGCCATCCTGGGCGTGCACGCCACCAAGGATCGCGCCGTCGTCGAAAACGGCCAGATCGTCATCCGCCCGATGAACTACCTGGCCCTGTCCTACGACCACCGCATCATCGACGGCCGCGAAGCCGTGCTGGGCCTGGTCGCCATGAAGGACGCCCTGGAAGATCCGCAGCGCCTGTTGCTGGACCTGTAATCTCGACGCCCCTGGCCGGCGCCGTGCGCGACCCGAAGGTCCCGCGGCGCCCGGGCCGGCTCCCCGCCGGCCCGCAGCCCCGCTGCGCTGGGCAGGAAGTGCGCTTCTTCATCCCTCATTCGCGAGAACACTATGTCCAAACAATTTGACGTCGTCGTGATCGGCGCAGGCCCCGGCGGCTACATTGCCGCCATCCGCGCCGCGCAACTCGGCATGTCGGTCGCCTGCATCGACGCCTGGCAGAATGGCCAAGGCGGCCCGGCTCCCGGCGGCACGTGCACCAACGTCGGTTGCATCCCGTCCAAGGCGCTGCTGCAATCGTCGGAACACTTTGAACAAGCCAACCACCACTTCGCCGAGCACGGCATCGAAGTCAAGGGCGTCAGCCTGAAGCTCGACACGCTGATCGGCCGCAAGAACACGGTGGTCAAGCAGAACAACGACGGCATCCTGTACCTGTTCAAGAAGAACAAGGTCACGTTCTTCCACGGCAAGGGCGCGTTCAGCGGCCAGGTGGAAGGCGGCTGGGCCATCAAGGTCACCGGCACCGCCGAGGAAGACCTGGTTGCCAAGCACGTCGTGGTCGCCACCGGCTCGTCGGCGCGTGAACTGCCCGGCCTGCCGTTCGACGAAAAGGTCGTGCTGTCCAACGACGGCGCCCTGAACATCGGCGCCGTGCCCAAGACGCTGGGCGTCATCGGCGCCGGCGTGATCGGCCTGGAAATGGGCAGCGTGTGGCGCCGCCTGGGTTCCGAAGTCACGATCCTGGAAGCGATGCCGGAATTCCTGGCCGCCGCCGACGGTCAAGTGGCCAAGGAAGCGCTGAAGGCATTCACGAAGCAAGGCCTGAACATCCAGATGGGCGTCAAGATCGGTGAGATCAAGGCGACCGCCAAGTCGGTGACCGTGCCTTACGTCGACGCCAAGGGCGCCGAGCAGAAGCTGGTCGTGGACAAGCTGATCGTCTCGATCGGCCGCGTGCCCTACACCGGCGGCCTGAACGCCGACGCCGTGGGCCTGAAGCTGGACGAACGCGGCTTTGTGGCCGTCGACGGCGACTGCAAGACCAACCTGCCGAACGTCTGGGCAGTGGGCGACGTGGTGCGCGGCCCGATGCTGGCGCACAAGGCCGAAGAAGAAGGCGTGGCGGTTGCCGAGCGCATCGCCGGCCAGCACGGCCACGTCAACTTCGACACCGTGCCGTGGGTCATCTACACCTCGCCGGAAATCGCCTGGGTCGGCAAGACCGAGCAGCAACTCAAGGCCGAAGGCCGCGAGTACAAGGCCGGCAGCTTCCCGTTCCTGGCCAACGGCCGCGCCCGCGCGCTGGGCGACACCACCGGCTTTGCCAAGGTGATCGCCGATGCCAAGACCGACGAAGTCCTGGGCGTGCACATCGTGGGCCCGATGGCCTCGGAACTGATCTCGGAAGCCGTGACCATCATGGAATTCCGCGGCGCCGCCGAAGACATCGCCCGCATCTGCCACGCGCACCCGACCCTGTCGGAAGCCGTGAAGGAAGCCGCTCTGGCCGTGGACAAGCGCGCGCTGAACTTCTAAGCCGCGTCTGACTTCTGCAAGACCGGGGGCGGGTTCCAGGACCCGCCCTTTTCTTTATTCCCTTCAGCCTGATCCGGTTCCCCTATGAACGTCAGCGACTACTACGAACACGCATTGGCCGAACGCGGCTACAAGCCCGACGACGCGCAGAAGAAGGCGATCGACCGCTTGCAGCGCTATTACGACGAGTGGGTCAAGTTCAAGTCGATGCGCTCGAACGCGCTGAAAAAGCTGCTGAACCGTCCCGACGTGCCGCGCGGCGTGTACCTGTGGGGCGGCGTGGGCCGCGGCAAGAGCTTCCTGATGGATGCCTTCTATGCCACCGTGCCCGTCGTGCGCAAGACGCGCCTGCACTTTCACGAGTTCATGCGCGGCGTGCACCGCGAACTGGAAGAAGTGAAGGGCATGCAGGATCCGCTGGACGAGGTCGCCAAACGCGTGGCCAAGCGTTACCGGCTGATCTGCTTTGACGAATTCCACGTGTCCGATGTGGCGGATGCGATGATCCTGCACCGCCTGCTGCTCAAGCTGTTCGAGTACGGCACGTCCTTCGTGATGACGTCCAACTACGAACCGTCCACGCTGTACACCGACGGCCTGCACCGCGACCGCGTGCTGCCCGCCATCGCGCTGATCCAGTCACGCATGGACGTGATGAACGTGGACGCCGGCATCGACTACCGCCGCCGTTCGCTGGAGCAGGTGCAGAGCTATCACACGCCGCTGGACGAAAACGCTCAGAAGGCGCTGCAATCGGCCTTCGACGCGCTGGCGGATACGCCGCCGCAGGACCCGGTGCTGCGCATCGAGCATCGCGAGATCCGCGCGCTGGCGCTGGGCGGCTCGGTGGTGTGGTTCGACTTCGCCACGTTGTGCGGCGGCCCGCGCTCGCAGAACGACTATCTGGAACTGGCCAACCGCTTTCATGCCGTAATCCTGTCGGGTGTGCCGCGCATGGGGCCGCGCCAGGCCTCCGAGGCGCGCCGCTTCACGTGGCTGATCGACGTGTTCTACGACCACCGCGTCAAGCTCATCATGTCCGCCGAGTGCGAGCCCGAAGAGATCTACACGGAAGGCGCGCTGGCCAACGAATTCCACCGGACGGTGTCGCGCATCATGGAAATGCAGTCGCGCGAATACCTGGAATCCGAACGCCGACTGGCAGTGACGTTGTAGTAAAGCCTCATCCGGTCCTCATTTCGAGGATAGGCGGGACTCAATCATTGTTAATGCAAGTCATTATCAATTAAGATTTTGGGACTTTTGGTTCAGCGCCGCAGTCTCAATCCGTGTCTTCCACCTTGCTTTCCTCATCGGCCCCGTGCGTCGACAACCAGGTCGCGCCTGTCGATGGCCTGTATCGCGATCACCGCCCGTGGCTGTTCGGGTGGCTGCGCCGCAAGCTGGGGTGCGAACATCGCGCGGAAGACCTGGCCCAGGACGTCTTTGTCCGGGTGATCCAGGGCCGCAAGCAGGTGCGCGCCAGCGAGGCGCGCGCGCTGCTCACCACCATTGCAAAAGGCCTGGTGGTCGATCATCAGCGCCATGCCGCGCTGGAGCATGCGTATCTGGCCTATCTGGCCACCGTTCCCGAATCCTACGCGCCGTCTCCCGAAGCGCAGGCCGAGCAGCTGCAGGCGCTGGTTCAGCTGGATCGCCTGCTGGATGGGCTGCCGCCCAAGGCCCGCGCGGCCTTCCTCTTGTCGCAGCTCGATGGCCTGACGTATCCCGAGATCGCCGAACGCCTCGATGTGTCGTTGAGTTCTGTGCAGCAATATATGGTGCGGGCGATGTCCGCGTGCTATGCGGCGATCCATGCCTGACGCGGTCACCAGCCCCTCCGTGAATGGCCGGCCTTCCGATGCCGTCGTGCGCGAGGCCATCGCCTGGTGGGCGCGCCTGCAATCCGGGATCGACGATGCGGCCGAGCGCGCGTCCTGTCACGCCTGGCTGGCTCAGGACCCTGCGCATCGCGTGGCGTGGGACCGTCTGCGGGACATCGGCCGCGATGCACGCCGCGTGCCGGCGGCGCTGGCGCATACCGCGTTGAACCCACCCGCATCGCACGGCCGGCGTGCCGCGCTGCGCAGTCTGCTGGCCGGTGCGGGCATCGCTGCCACCGGGTGGGCGGGCTATCGCCATGCGCCATGGCAACGGCTGGTCGCCGACTACAGCACCGGCGTGGGCGAGCGCCGTGCGCTGGCGTTGGCGGACGGGCTGCGCGTCACGTTGAACAGCGATACCGCAGTTCGCGTCAACGTCAGCGGCAGCACGCGCGACATCGACCTCTTGCGCGGCGAGATGCTGGTGCAGGCCGAGCCGCGCCCCGGCGTGCAGGCGCTACGCGTGGACACGGGCTATGGCGAACTGCGGGCCGAGCGCGCGCGGTTCGACCTGCGGCGCACGGCAGAGGGCTCTCGCGTGGGCGTGTACGAAGGCAACGTCGCGCTGTTGCGCCAGGGGGTGCTGACGCACCTAAGTGCCGGCGAGCGGCTTGCCTATGCCGACGACGGCGAGGTCCGCCGCGGCGCGTCGGACCCGGATCGGCTTGCGTGGGTGGACGGCATGGTCGTGGCCAAGGAATGGCGGCTGGACGACTTTGCCGAATACCTGGCGCGCCAGCGGGTGGGCATGATCCGCGTCGACCCCGCGGTGGCGGCGTTGCGGCTGTCGGGCGTGTTTCCGCTGGACGACGCCGAGCGCGCGCTCAATGCGGCAGCGCACACCTTGCCGATCACCGTCACGCGCCGCACGCAATACTGGCTGCAGGTCGGGCCGCGCGACGCGTAAGTTACAAATTTTCTTGCCGTCGCATTGCAGGTTTTGCATCCCCGTACGGAAAGCAGAAAGAAACCACCGTACAGGGAGATGTTTGTGTCCGCTTCAATCCACCCGCGCCTGCGCGCACCGATGACCGCCGGCCGCAAGGCCGTGCTGGCCGCGACTTGCGCCGGGGCGCTGTTTGCCGCCGCGCCGGCGGCTTGGGCGCAGCCCGCGTCCGCGGCAGGCGCTTCGGCCACGGCCAACGGCCAGCGCAGCTACCAGATTCCCGCCGGTCCGCTGGCCGACGCGCTGACGCAGTTTGCGCGTAGCGCGGGCGTGGTGCTGTCGTTCGATCCGGCGCTGGTGCGCGGCCGGCGTTCGGATGGATTGAACGGTTCGTACACGGTGGGCGCGGGCTTCTCGCGCGTCTTGGCGGGCAGCGGCCAGCAGGCACGCGCGCAGTCGGGCAACACCTGGACGCTGGCGCCCGCGCCGGTCTCCACGGGCGACACGCACACGCTGGCGCCCGTGACGGTGACGGGCATGTCGGAAAGCGCCTTTGCGCCCACGGTCGGCTATGTGGCCACCGCCAGCGCCAGCGCCACCAAGACCGACATTCCGCTGATCGAAACGCCGCAGTCGGTGTCCGTGGTCACGCGCGAGCAAATCACCGAGCAGGGCGCGCAGACGCTGAACCAGGTGCTGCGTTACACGGCGGGCGTTGCCACCGAGTCGCGCGGCGCCACGGCGACCCGCCTGGACCAGTTCAGCGTGCGCGGGTTCTCGGCTTCCACGTATCTGGATGGGCTGCGCGTATTCGGCGGCCGCGATGCGCTGCCGCAGGTCGATGCCTTCCGCCTTGAGCGCGTGGATGTGCTGAAGGGGCCGGCGTCGGTGATGTACGGGCAGGGCGGTCCGGGCGGCGTGGTGAACCAGGTCAGCAAGCGTCCGCTGGAAGAGTCGCTGCGCGAAGTGGAGCTGCAGGTCGGCAACTACGACTTCCGCCGCGCCAACTTCGATTTCGGCGGTCCCATCGACGAAGAGGGCAAGTACCTGTATCGCCTGGTGGGCTCGGGCTACATGTCCGACGGCCAGGTTCAGGACACCAAGGAGCGCCGCTACTTCGTGTCGCCGGCGTTCGCGTACAAGCCCAACGCGGATACCTCGCTGACCATCCTGACCAACTTCCAGCACGATCCCGACATGGGTTCGTACGGCGCCGTGCCGGCCATGCGCACGCTGCTGCGCGCGCCCGACGGCTTCCGCCTGCCGGCCGATTACTACGACGGCGACGCCAATTTCGAAAAGAGCGATCGCAAGAGCTATTCGCTGGGCTACATCCTGGACCATCGCTTCAACGACACCTTCAAGGCGTCGCAAAGCCTGCGCTGGACGCATTCGGACGCCAAGTACCGCAGCGTCTACGGCGCAATGACCAACTATTACGGTTACACCAACCCGACCTACCTGTACCACCAGCGCGCCTCCATCGCGACGGATGTGGACGTCGGCGCGCTGACGATCGACAACAACCTGCAGGCGCGGTTCAACACGGGCAAGATCGGCCACAACGTGCTGGTGGGTTTCGACTATCAGCACGTCAAGACCGACACGCTGTCGGGCTTTGGCTCGGCGCCCCCGCTGTACGTGAAGAACCCGGACAATTTCCAGAACATTCCGGTGCCCGCGTTCTCCAGCGACGCCACCACCACGCAGTATCAGACGGGCGTGTACTTCCAGGACCAGATCAAGATCGACCGCCTGTCGTTCCTCTTGGGCGGACGCTATGACTGGTCGCGCAACGTGGGTGAAACGACCGCGATCGCATCCGGCCGAGTCACCCCGTCCAAGTTGAACGCGGAAGCCTTCTCGGGCCGGTTCGGCGCCATCTACAACTTCGACAACGGCGTGGCGCCGTACTTCAGCTATTCGGAATCCTTCGAGCCGCAATCGGGCACGGGCTGGAACAACACGCCGTTCAAGCCGATCGAGGGCAAGCAGTACGAAGTGGGCATCAAGTACCAGCCGCCGGG
>NZ_DAMCTG010000091.1:0-20073 GCF_032113835.1 Achromobacter sp.
ATTTCCATGAAATTTCATCTTTTTTATTGACAGCTAAAACGTTGACTCCTAAAGTATTTTTCAGGCGATGTTTTCGTGGCAAGACGATGCTGCACGGCAGCACGGATTAAGGATCCCGACGGGGTCCGCGAAAGGGATCCAAGATGGCGGAAAGGTCTTTCAAGAAAGAAGTCCAGCAACTGCGCATCGGCGCGGGCGAGGAATTTCGCGGCGAAGGGATTCTTGCCGTCACGAAGGCGCTGCTGCAATCCGGCGTGGGCTATGTCGCCGGCTATCAGGGTTCGCCGATCTCGCATCTGATGGACGTGCTGGCCGACGCCAACGACATCCTGCAGGAACTGGGCGTGCACTTCGAGGCGAGCGCCTCGGAAGCCACCGCCGCGGCCACGCTGGCGGCGTCCGTCATGTACCCCATTCGTGGCGCCGTGACGTGGAAGTCGACGGTGGGCACCAACGTCGCCTCCGACGCGCTGGCCAATCTGGCCTCGGGCGGCGTCACCGGCGGCGCGCTCGTCATCGTGGGCGAAGACTACGGCGAAGGCTCGTCGATCATGCAGGAACGCTCGCACGCGTTCGCCATGAAGTCGCAGATCTGGCTGCTGGACCCGCGTCCCAATCTGGAAAGCATGGTCAAGGCGGTGGAAGACGGCTTTGCGCTGTCGGAAGCCAGCAAGACGCCCGTGATGCTGCAACTGCGCATTCGGGGCTGTCATGTGCACGGGCGCTTCATCGCCAAGGAAAACAAGCGCCCGGCGTTCAGCCTGGCCGAGGCGCTGGAAAGCCCGGCGCGCGATACCAGCCGCATCGTGCTGCCGCCGGCCTCGTTCCTGCACGAGCAGGAAAAGATCAAGGAGCGCTGGCCGGCCGCCATCCGCTACATCAAGGAGAACCAGCTCAACGAGCACTTTGACGGCGAACAGGCCGACATCGGCCTGATCCTGCAAGGCGGTCTCTACAACGGCGTCATCCGCGCGCTGCAGCTCTTGGGACTGGCCGACAACTTCGGCAACAGCCGCATCCCGCTGTACGTGATGAACGTGACCTACCCCGTCATCGAGGACGAGGTCATCGATTTTTGCCGCGGCAAACGCGCCGTGCTGCTGCTGGAAGAAGGCCAGCCCGACTACATCGAGCAGAACCTGCACGCGGTGCTGCGCCGCGCCGGTGTGAGCACGCAGTTGTCCGGCAAGGACGTGCTGCCGATGGCGGGCGAATACACGACCCAGGTCATGCGCGATGGCCTGCGCGAATTCCTCAAGCGCAACCGGCCGGAATCGCTGCAAACGCATCCGGCGGTGGCGGTGGATGCGCAGACAGAAGTGCAGCCCGAGCCCCAGCTCACCATCACCGAAGTCTCGCGGCCCAAGCCCGCCCGTCCCGCCGAGCAGCCCATCACCTTCCACAAGCACGTCGAAGGCCTGGCCGCCGTGGTGCCGCCCCGGCCGGCGGGCTTCTGTACGGGCTGTCCGGAGCGGCCCATCTTTTCCGCGCTGACGCTGGCGCAGGAATCGCTGGGCCAGCATCACATCTCGTGCGACATCGGCTGCCACCTCTTTTCCATCCTGCCGCCCTTCAACCTGGGCGCGACGACGATGGGCTACGGCCTGGGCGCGTCCAGCGCGGCGGCCTTCAACGTGCCGGCCGCCAAGCGGCCCATCTCCATCATGGGTGACGGCGGCTTCTGGCATAACGGGCTGGCGTCGGGCATCGGCAACGCGGTGTTCAACAAGTACGACGGCGTCATCGTCATCGTCGACAACTTCTACGCGTCGGCCACCGGCGGACAGGACATCCTGTCCTCGCGCGCCGACAACCCGGATCGCTCGACCAACAATCCCATCGACCAGGCCGTGCGCGGCGTGGGCGTGAAGTGGGTGCGCACGCTGGACCGGACCTACGACGTGGCCAAGGTGCGCGCCACCATCGAAGAGGCGCTGACCACCGACATCAAGGGCCCGAAGGTCATCATCGCGCAGTCCGAATGCATGCTGAACAAGCAGCGGCGCGTAAAGCCGCTGTTCAACAAAGCGGTCAAGGAAGGCAAGCGTGTGGTCAAGGAACGCTTTGGCGTGGACCCCGACGTCTGTACCGGCGACCACGCCTGTATCCGGCTGTCCGGCTGTCCGTCGCTGACGGTCAAGGACAGCGGCGACCCGCTCAAGGAAGATCCGGTCGCGCACGTGGAAAGCAGCTGCGTGGGCTGCGGCAACTGCGGCGAGGTCGCGCACGCGGCCGTGCTGTGCCCATCCTTCTACCGCGCCGACATCATCCACAACCCGACCGGCGCCGACCGCTTCCTGGCGCGCATGCGCGGCGCGGTGATCGGCTTCCTGCAACGGCGCCGCGCGGCGCGCCTGGCGCAGAACGCCCTTTGAGGAACCCAGCAACATGAACGCGGCGGTGATGCAGCAAGGCAACCCCATCAAGATCGCGATCCTGGCCATGGGCGGCCAGGGCGGCGGCGTGCTGGCCGACTGGATCGTCGACATGGCCGAGCACGCGGGCTGGTGGGCGCAGACCACCTCGGTGCCCGGCGTGGCGCAGCGCACCGGCGCGACGATCTACTACCTGGAACTGCTGCCCGAGGCCGATGTGCAGCGCGCGGGCCGCCCGCCCGCGCTGGCGCTGATGCCCACGCCGGGCGACGTGGACCTGGTGGTCGCGGCCGAATTGATGGAAGGCGGCCGAGCCATCCAGCGCGGCCTCGTGACGCCCGAACGAACCGTTCTGATCGCCTCGTCGCACCGCAGCTTTGCGGTCAGCGAAAAGTCCGCGCCCGGCAACGGCATCGCCGATCCCAACAAGGTGCTGGAAGCCGGCCGCGCGGCGGCCCGGCGCTTCCTGTGCTTCGACCTGCAGGACCTGGCCGACCGCGCCGGCAGCGTCATCAGCGCCAGCCTGTTTGGCGCAGTGGCCGGCAGCGGCGCCCTGCCCTTTACCCGCGACGACTTCGAGGCCACCGTGCGCCGCGCGGGCCTGGGCGTGGACGCCAGCCTGCGCGCCTTCGCGCTGGGTTTCGAGTCGGCCGACAAGGCGCCGGATCAGCCCGCGGCCATCGACCTCACGCGCCCCGTGCCGGCCGTGCCCGAGCGCGCCGCCAGCCCGCGTGCGCAGCAATTGCTGGATGCCATCCGCCGCGATTTCCCCGCCTGTGCGCAGCCCATGCTGACCGCGGGCGTGCGCCGCCAGATCGAGTTCCAGGACCTGGCCTACGCCGAAGACTACCTGCGCCGCATGAAGGCCATCCGCGACCTGGATGCGCAGCACGGCGGTGACGCCCGCCAATGGGCGCTGACCTGTTCCGCGGCGCGTTACGTGGCCACCGCCATGGCCTACGACGACGTGATCCGCGTGGCGGACCTGAAGACCCGCGGCACGCGCTTTGACCGCGTGCGCACGGAAGTCGGCGCGCGGGCCGGCCAGCTCGTCGACACGACCGAATTCATGCATCCGCGGCTGGAAGAAATTTGCGGCACGTTGCCGGTGCGGCTGGGCCGCTGGCTGGAGAGCTCCAAGGCCTTCGGCGGCTTCGTCGAACGCCGGCTCGGCAAGGGCCGCCGCCTGCGCAGCGGCACGCTGGGCGGATTCCTGATGCTGTACACGCTGGCCGGCATGCGGCGGTTCCGCCGCAGCACGCTGCGCCACCAGATCGAGACCGAATCCCTGGAATCGTGGCTGGCGCTGGTGGCTCGGCTGGCCCCGCGCGACT
The DNA here is from genome assembly GCF_032113835.1 of Achromobacter sp. Taxonomy (GTDB): domain Bacteria; phylum Pseudomonadota; class Gammaproteobacteria; order Burkholderiales; family Burkholderiaceae_B; genus Achromobacter. The sequence goes on from NZ_DAMCTG010000091.1 coordinate 3,710, forward strand.
ACGCGCTGGCGGTCGAGACCGTCAACTGCCGCCGCCTGGTCAAGGGCTACAGCGACACCCACACGCGTGGCGGCGGCAAGTACCGGCAGCTCATTGCGGCCGCGGACCAGCTGGCTGGCCGTCCCGATGCCGCCGACGCGCTGCGCGCGCTGCGCGACACGGCGCTCGCCAACGTGAAGTGCGAGCTCATGGAACGCCAGATCGCGGAAAAACTGGCCGCCTGAGGCCGACACCAGAAAGAGACAGACATCGTGCAGACACTCAAACTGATCGTCCGGGAAGTCCGGCAGGAATCACCGCTGATCCGCTCCTTCCGGCTGGCGCGCGAAGACGGCGGCACGCTGCCCGCCTTTGGCCCCGGTGCGCACCTGAAGGTGACGGTGCCGGGCCTGCGCGATCCGCGCTGCTATTCGCTGGTGCAGCTGGCGCCGGAAGCGGGCCGCTTTGCCGAGCCGGCGGAATATCGCCTGGGCGTGCGGCTGGAAGACCCCAGCCAGGGCGGATCGCGTCACATGCACGCGCTGGCCGAGGGCGACGTGCTGACCGTGGAAGGCCCCAAGAACGACTTTCCGCTGCACGAATCCCCCGCGGGCGACGAGCCGGTCGTGCTGATTGCGGGCGGCATCGGCATCACGCCCATTGCGTCCATGGCCGCCGCGCTCAAGTCCGCCGGCCGCGCCTTCCATCTGCACTACTGCGGCCGCAGCAAGGACCAGTTGGCCTTCCTGCCCGAGCTGCAGGCGCTGGCGGGCGGCGACCTCACGCTGCACGCAGACGACGATCCGTCCTGCCGATTCGATCTGCAGGCGCTGTTGGCAGCGTCGAACCCGCGCCAGCACCTGTACGTCTGTGGCCCGAAGGGCCTGATCGACGCCGTCATTCAGGGTGTGCACGCGCGCCACTGGCCCGACGCCCACATCCATTTCGAACTCTTCACCACGGCCGCCGCTCAGGCCGGCGACCAGGCCTTCGAGGTCGAGCTGCGCCAGTCCGGCCGCGTGCTGACGATTCCCGCCGACAAGACCATCGTCGAGGTCATGGAAGACGAAGGCTGCGATCCGATGTACGACTGCAAGCGCGGCGAATGCGGCGTCTGCCAGGCCACCGTGCTGGAAGGCGAGCCCGACCACCGCGACTACTACCTGTCCGCCACCGAGAAGGCCAGCGGCAAGATCATTCAGATCTGCATCTCGCGCGCCAAGTCCGCGCGCCTGGTGCTGGATCTGTAAGCCCGACGAGGAAGCCATCATGGCCAAATACCGCGACAATCCCGACGCCATCCGCGCGTTGCTCCGCGACACCGAGGTGCACAAGGACCTTTTCATCGACCAGGAACTGTTCGACCTGGAAATGGAGCGCCTGTACGCCAATACCTGGGTCTTCGTCGGCCACGACAGCCAGGTGCCCAACCCCGGCGACTACGTCACCACGACCGTGGGCAACCAGCCCGTCGTGATGGTCCGCCACAGCGACAAGACGGTGCGCGTGCTGCACAACCGCTGTCCGCACAAGGGCACCATGGTGGCGGGCGAGGCCTGCGGCAACACGGGCAAATTCTTCCGCTGCCCCTATCACGCCTGGACCTTCAAGACCGACGGCAGCCTGCTGTCGATCCCGCTGAAAAAGGGCTACGAGAACACTGGCCTGGAAAACTGCGAAGCCAGCCAGGGCATGGCCGCCGTCAAAGACGTGCGCAACCATCGCGGGTTCGTGTTCTGCCGGTTGAATCCCGAGGGCCAGTCGTTCGAGGAATTCTTCGGCGACTCGCTATCGACGCTGGACAACATGGTGGACCGCTCGCCCGAGGGCCGCCTGGAAGTCGCGGGCGGCGTGCTGCGCTACATGCATCGCTGCAACTGGAAGATGCTGGTCGACAACCAGACCGACACCTGCCATCCGATGGTCGCGCACGAATCGTCTGCAGGCACGGCCGTCAAGGTCTGGGAACAGGCGCCGGAAGGCACGCCCAAGCCCATGGCCGTGGAGTTGTTCGCGCCGTTCATCTCGCCTTACGAGTTCTTCGAGAACATGGGCATCCGCGTCTGGGAAAACGGCCACGGGCATACGGGCGTGTCGGACTCGATTCACGCCTCGTATTCCGGCATTCCAGGCTATTGGGAGTCGATGGTGGAGGCCTACGGCGAGGATCGCGCCAAGCAGATCCTGGGAGACGTGCGCCACAACACCGTCTACTTCCCCAACATCATGGTCAAGGGTCCGATCCAGACGCTGCGGATCTTCAAACCGATTGCCGCCGACCGCACGCTGGTGGAGTCCTGGACCTTCCGGCTGGTGGGCGCGCCGGACCTGCTGCTGGAACGCACGCTCATGTACAACCGGCTCATCAATGCGCCGACGTCCGTGGTCGGCCACGACGACCTCGAAATGTACGAACGCGCGCAGGACGGGCTGCATTCGCGTGCGCGAGACTGGGTGAACGTAGGACGGCTCTACGCGCCCGGCGAGCAGGACCAGAAGAACGTCGTCACCAATGGCACCAATGAATGGCAGATGCGCAACCAGTACCGCGCATGGGGCCGCTACATGACCGGACCGGAGTCGGTATGAGCGCAAGCGACCGCGAGTTGATCGATTTTGTCTACGCCGAGGCGCGCCTGCTGGACGAGCTGCGCTTCGAAGACTGGCTGAACCTGTACACCGAGGACGGCTACTACTGGATGCCGCTGGCGCACGGCCAGACCGACGCGAAGCTGCATGCCTCGCTGATGTACGAAGACAAGCTGCTGCTGCGCGTGCGCGTGGAACGGCTGGCAGGCCAGCGCACGTTTTCGCAGCAGCCCAAGAGCCGCTGCCATCACCTGCTGCAGGCGCCCACGGTCGAACATGACCACCCGGAGGCCGCGCCCGCCGAGGGACGTCACGTCGTGCGCACCGCCTTCCATTACGTCGAAACGCGGCAGGATGCGCAGACGCTGTTTGCGGGCTGGGCCACGCATCACCTGGTGGAGCAGGGCGGCGCGCTGCGCATCCGCCTGAAACGCGTGGACCTCGTCAACTGCGACGCGGCCTTCGGCAATATCCAACTGTTCATGTAGGAGCGGACCGTGACCGCCACCGTCCACCAGGCCTTTGCCGACACCGCGTCCCGCCACGGCGGCCAGCCGTTCCTGTGCATCCTGCCGGAAACCGCCGAGGCCTATGGCATCGCGGCCGGCGAGCTGACCTATGCCGCGGCGGCCGACGCCATCGAGACCTTGCGCGCCGCGTATGCCAGGGCCGGCTTTGGCCATGGCCACCGCGCGGGTCTGCTGCTGGAGAACCGGCCCGCCTTCTTCCTGCACTGGTTCGCGCTGAATGCGCTGGGCGTGTCGGTCGTGCCGATCAACCCGGACCTGCGCGCCGCCGAACTGGAATACCTGGCCGGCCACTCCGAGATCGCGCTGGCGGTCGCCCTGCCCGGCCGCCACGCGGACCTGCTGGCCGCCGCGCAACGCGCGGGCCGCGAGCTGCGCGTGATGGGACCGGACGATGCGCCGCCCGCCGCGCCCTTCCCGGCGCCGCTGCAAGGCACGGCGCTGTCCGCACTGACCGAGTGCGCGCTGCTCTACACGTCCGGCACGACCGGCCGGCCGAAGGGCTGCATCCTGCCGAACCGCTATTTCCTGCACGCGGGCGGCTGGTACGCACGCATCGGCGGGCTTGCCGCGTTGCGTCCCGGACAGGAACGCATGCTGACGCCGCTGCCCCTGGTGCACATGAACGCCATGGCGTATTCGGCGATGGCGATGGTGCTGACGGGCGGCTGCCTGATTCCGCTGGACCGCTTCCATCCCCGCTCGTGGTGGGACAGCGTGCGCGAGTCGCGCGCCACCGTGCTGCACTATCTGGGCGTCATGCCCGCCATCCTGATGAAGGCCGAGCCTTCCGCTAGCGACCTGCAGCCCGCCATCCGCTTCGGCTTCGGCGCGGGCGTGGACCGCAAGCTGCATGCGCCGTTCGAGGCGCGCTTCGGCTTTCCGCTGCTGGAAGCCTGGGCCATGACCGAGACCGGCGCGGGCGCCGTCATCATCGCCAACCAGGAACCGCGCCACGTCGGCACCAGCAGCTTCGGCAGCGAGGAATCCGACGTTGAGGTGCGCATCGTGACCGACGCGGGCGAACCGGCCGCCATTGGCGAACCGGGCGAGCTGCTGGTACGCCATGCCGGCGAAGACCCGCGCTATGGCTTCTTTGCCGGCTACCTGAAGGACGAGGCCGCCACCAACGAAGCCTGGGAAGGCGGCTGGTTCCACACCGGCGACATCGTGCGCCGCGAGGCCGACGGCGCGCTGCGCTTCGTGGACCGCAAGAAGAACGTGATCCGCCGCAGCGGCGAGAACATCTCGGCCGTGGAAGTGGAGAGCGTGCTGATGCAGCACCCGCTGGTCAAGGCCGTGGCGGTGGCCGCCGTGCCGGACCCGGTGCGCGGCGACGAGGTGCTGGCGTGCGTGGTGCCCGAGGCCCCGCCCGCCGACGCGGATGCGATGGCCGAGGCCGCGCGCAGCATCGTGCAATGGTCGCTGTCGCAGCTGGCGTATTACAAGGCGCCCGGCTATGTGGCATTCGTGGACAGCCTGCCGCTGACCACCACCAACAAGATCCAACGCGGCGAGATGAAGGCGCTGGCGCCCGGCCTGCCGGGCACGGCGCGTTGCGTGGACACGTGCCATCTGAAGAAGCGTCCGGCCGAAGGGGCCCACCGATGAGCCGCCTGGGCTACGACGGCGTCGTGGCGGCCCTGCCCGTCACGATTCCGTACGAACGCTATTCCACGCACGCCGCGCACTGGTGGCTGGGCCGTGCGCTGGGCGCGCTGATCCGGCAATCGGGCCTGGCCAAGACCGATGTCGACGGCCTGTGCGTGTCCAGCTTCACGCTGGCGCCCGACACCGCGGTCGGCCTGGTCCAGCACCTGGGCATGACGCCGCGCTGGCTGGATCACATCCCCATGGGAGGCGCCAGCGGCGTGGCCGCGCTGCGCCGTGCCGCACGGGCCGTGCAGGCGGGCGACGCCAACGTCGTGGCCTGCCTGGCCGGCGACACGAATCACGTCGACTCGTTCCGCAACACGGTCAGCCAGTTCTCGCGCTTTGCGCAGGACGCCGTCTATCCGTACGGGGCGGGCGGCCCGAACGCCAGCTTTGCGCTGCTGACCACCAACTACATGCGCGAGACGGGCGCCACCCGCGAGGACTTCGGCAAGCTCTGCGTGGCCCAGCGCGACAACGCCCTGCGCTATCCGCACGCGCTGATGAAAAAGCCGCTGACGCTGGCGCAGTATCTGGACGCGCGCGTCATCACCGAACCGATTCACCTATTCGATTGCGTCATGCCGTGCGCCGGGGCCGACGCGTTCCTGGTCATGAGCGAAGACCGCGCCCGCGCGCTGAAGCTGCCTTATGCGCGCATCCTGTCCACCATCGAGCGCCACAACGCGTGGATCGACGACCCGATCCAGACGCGGGGCGGGTGGACCATGGATGTCGATGAGCTGTACGGGCAGGCCAACGCCGCGCCGGCCGACATGGATTTCCTGCAGGCCTACGACGACTATCCCGTCATCAACCTGATGCAGATGGAAGACCTGGGCTTTTGCAACAAAGGCGCCGCGCCGCAATTCGTGCGCGACAACAGCTTTACCGTGGACGGCAGCTTTCCGTTCAACACCAATGGCGGCCAACTGTCGGTCGGCCAGGCGGGCGCCGCCGGCGGCTATCTCGGCATGGTCGAGGCCTTGCGCCAGTTGACCGGCACGGCCGGCGGCACGCAGGTCAGCGACGCGAAGCTGGGTCTGGTGAGCGGCTTCGGCATGATCAATTACGACCGCGGGCTGTGCACGGCCGCGGCGATTCTGGCAAGGAGCGACGCATGACCGAGCCGCTGGCCAAGCCGCCTCGCAAGAATCCGGTTGCGCGCACGCGCCAGCCCACGCTGCCGCCGGGCTCGCGCAGCCGCAGCGCGCTGGGGCTGACCGCCGCCGCCGCCGAAGGGCGTTTCGATCTGCAGACCTGCGCCGAGTGCGGCACGGTGCAGTACCCGCCGCGCGAAGTCTGCGGCCATTGCCTGTCCGAACACCTGCCGTGGCGGCCCGTTGACCCGAACGGCGTGCTGCTGGTCAGCACCACGCTGCATCACAGCAACGACCTGTATTTCCGCGAACGCCTGCCCTGGCGCGTGGGCACGGTGCGGATGGACGCGGGTCCGTCCGTCGTGGCGCACGTTCACCAGGACTGCGCCGACGGCGGCCGCGTGCGCCTCGCTTTGAAACTGGACCGCAGCGGCCAGGCCGTGATGATCGCCCTGCCCGAAAGGAATACGCCGAACATGGAAGACGACAAGACACTGCGCGAGACCTCGTGCGATCCGAAGTTCCGACGCGTGCTGGTGACCGATGGCAAGTCTGCCGTCGGCCAGGCGGTGGCGCGGGCGCTGCTGGATGCGGGCAGCCCGATGATCTTTTTGGGCGATCCGCAGGCCTGGAAGCGCGACGCCGCGTTCGATGGGCTGACGGCCGATCCGCGCGTGCAGGCCGTGACACTGGACGTGACCGACACCGATTCGGTCGAGCGCGTGGCGGCTTCCATCGGCGGGAAGGTCGAGATCCTGGTGAACACGGCGGATCTGGAACGCGAGGGCGGACTGCTGAACCGCAAAGACGTGAACACCGCGCGCGACGCGATGGACGTCAACGTGCTGGGTTTGATGCGGCTGGCGCAGAGCTTCGGGCCTGCACTGTGCGGCCGCGCTGCCGATGGCGTGAACAGCGCGGCGGCGTGGGTCAATGTGTTGTCGATCTACGCGCAGATGAATCTGCCGGCGCGAGGCATGTGGTCGGCGTCCAAGGCTGCGGCGCTGTCGCTGGCGCAATGTCTGCGGGCCGAAATGCGCGGCGCGGGCGTGCGGGTGGTCAACGTGTTCCCCGGTCCTGTCGATCACGAATGGGAACAGCGCACACCGCCCCCACGCGTGGCGCCAGCCGCCATCGCCGCCGCGATCGTGCGGGCGCTGAAGGATGGCATTGAAGACGTGTATGTGGGCGACGTCGCGCAGGAGTTCCGCGCGCGGCTGGCCGAGAACCCGAAGGGGTTGGAACGGGAGCTGGGCGCGGGCGGGTGACCGCTGGATCACCCGGTGTCTGACACCGTGCAGACGAACCCGGTGTCTGACACCCTGGGGAGACAGTCGGCAACTTGGCACGACGTCTCAGAGGGTGTCAGACACCTACGCAGCAGCAAGGATGCAAGGGTGTCTGACACCCCGCAGAAGAACCCGGTGTCTGACACCCTGGGGAGACAGTCGGCAACTTGGCACGGCGTCTCAAAGGGTGTCAGACACCTACGCAGCAGCAGAATCACCGGGTGTCTGACACCCCGCAGGAACCAACAGGAGAGCACCGTGAGTCAACCCATTCTTGCCCAATTCATGACCGAGCTGGTGTCCGGCCGCATCCGCCTGGTGGACCTGACCGAAACGCTGACGCCGGAATTCCCGACCATCGTGCTGCCGCCCGAATTCGGCCAAGCCTGGCCGTTCCGCATCGAGGAAATCTCCCGCTACGACGAGCGCGGCCCGGCCTGGTACTGGAACAACTTCTCGTGTTCTGAGCACACCGGCACGCACTTTGACGCGCCGGCGCACTGGGTCACGGGCAAGGACCAGCCCGACAACACGGTGGACACGATTCCCATCGACGCCTTCATCGCCAGCGCCTGCGTGATCGACTGTTCCGCGGAAGCGTCCGGCAACCCGGATTTCCTCCTGACCATCGACTTCGTCAAGAAATGGGAAGAACAGCACGGCCGCATTCCCGCGCGGTCGTGGGTGCTGATGCGCACCGACTGGTCCAAGCGCGCCAAGCCCGCCGACTACCTGAACATGCAGGCCGACGGCGCGCATTCGCCCGGCCCGGATGCCGAGGTCGTGCCCTGGCTCATCAAGGAGCGCGACGTGCATGGGTTCGGCACCGAATCGGTAGGCACGGACGCCGGGCAAGCCCAGCATCTGGACCCGCCCTACCCCTGCCACTACTACATGCACGGCAACAACCGCTACGGCTTGCAGTGCCTGACCAACCTGGACCAGTTGCCGGCCACCGGCGCGGTGATCTTCTCGGCGCCGCTCAAGATCCGCAGCGGCTCGGGCAGTCCGCTGCGCGTGCTGGCGCTGGCGCCCACGGCCTGATCCGCTCCATACCAATAAATCAAGGGGGAACCATGACGCAAACCCATGTGGCCATCGTGACCGGCGGCAGCGCCGGCATCGGGGCGGAAATCTGCCGCAGCATGCTGGACGCGGGCTACGAGGTGATCTCGATGGCGCGCCGCGCCGCGGACTTCTCGCATCCGCGCCTGCACAACGTGCAGGTCGACCTGCTGGACGCCACCGCGACCGCGCAAGCCGGCGCCGAGGCCGCGGCCCAGTTTCCGGTCAGCCACGTTATCCACAACGCCGGCGTGATCTGGCCCAACCTGCTGCCGCAGGTCACGCAAGAAGAGCTGCATGGCCTGACGCAGATCCACCTGGGCGCCGCCATCAGCCTGGTGCAGGCCGCCCTGCCGGGCATGCAGGAACGCAAATTCGGCCGCATCGTGATGATGTCGTCGCGCGGCGCGCTGGGCCTGCCCACGCGCACCGCCTATTCGGCCACCAAGGCCGGCATGGTGGGCATGGCCCGCACCTGGTCGCTGGAGCTTGCGCCGTACGGCATCACGGTCAACGTGGTGGCGCCCGGCCCCATTCAGACCGACATGTTCTACGAGGTGATCGAGGCCGGCAGCGAACGCGAACGCCAGCTTGCCGAGGGCATTCCGGTCAAGCGCCTGGGCCGTTCGGACGACGTGGCGCGCGCCGTGATGTTCTTCGCCGACCCCGCCAACAGCTTCGTCACCGGCCAGACGCTGTTCGTCTGCGGCGGCGCCAGCGTCAGCTCCATCACCATCTGACCGCCCCGCGCTTCGGGTTTTGACGGATAGGTAAGCACCGGGACCCGGGTCTACAGTGCTGATCCTTGAACGTAAAAAAGTTTAAGCAACAAGTATTCCCGCAGTTCCCGTTTTCTCCGCATTCCAGCCGCACTCCCACTCTGCTCCCTACCCCGGAGGTTTTGCCATGCTGTCGAAGAAACTCCCCCTGGCCGCTGCCGCCGCCGTCGCCGCCCTGTTCGCCCTGCCCGCCCTGGCCCAAGTCAAGGTCGGCGTGGTCACCTCGTCCACCGGCCCCACCGCGCTGGTCGGGATTCCGCAGAAGAACACGGTGCCGCTGCTGCCCAAGAAGATCGGCGACCTGACCGTGGAATACATCTCGCTGGACGACGCCAGCGATTCGACCAACTCGGTCACGGCCTTCAAGAAGCTGATCTCGGAGCAGAACGTGGACGCGCTGATCGGGCCGTCGGGCTCGCCCAACGCCATGGGCGTGATCCAGTTCGCCGCCGAGGCCGGCGTGCCGATGCTGGCGCCGGTGGGTACCGCCGCGGTGGTGCTGCCGATGAACGACCAGAAGAAGTGGGTGTTCAAGACCACGCAGAACGACGACATCATCGCGCGCGCGCTGGTGGACCACATGGCCAAGTCCGGCATCAAGACCGTCGGGTTCATCGGCCTGAACGACCCTTATGGCGAGAACTGGTACAAGGTGTTCTCGGGCCTGGCCACGGAAAAGGGCATCAAGATCGCCGCCAACGAACGCTACCAGCGCTTTGACAGCTCGGTCACGGGCCAGGCGCTGAAGATCCTGGCCGCCAAGCCGGATGCCGTGCTGGTCGCCGCCCCCGGCGCCGCCAGCGTGCTGCCGCAGTCGACGCTGTTCGATCAGGGCTACAAGGGCAAGTTCTACCAGACCCACGGCGCCGCGCTGCCCGACTTCCTGAAGCTGGGCGGCAAGAAGGTCGAAGGCACGGTGCTGGCCGCCAGCCTGATGCTGGTGCTGCCGGAGATGCCGGACAGCAACCCGTCCAAGAAGGTCGCGACCGAGTACATCGCCGCCTACGAAAAGCTCAACGGCTCCAAGCCCGCCACCTTCGGCGCCAACGTCTATGACGCCGGCCTGCTGCTGGAAAAGGCCGTGCCGATCGCCGAGAAGGCCGGCAAGCCGGGCACCAAGGAGTTCCGCAGCGCCCTGCGCGATGCGCTGGAACAGACCAAGGAGCTGGTGGGCACGCAAGGCGTCTACAACATGAGCGCCGCCGACCACAGCGGCTTTGACGAACGCGGCCGCGAGCTCATCACCGTCAAAGACGGCAACTGGACCCTGGTCAAGTAAAAGGGGTTTGGCCCCCCCCGAAGCGCTGCGCGCTTCCCCCCAGGGGGCATGCCTGCGGACCGGCGGAGCCCGGATCCGCGGCATCCCGATGGGACGCGCAGAGCCTGCTTCCTGGCGACGCCCGCAGCGCATGCGAGCGTGCGGTGCTTGTCTGTTTTTCCCGGAATTTTGTATGAATGCTCAGATTGCCTTGATACTCGGGCAGGACGGCATCACCAATGGCGCCATCTACGCGCTCCTGGCGTTGTCCATCCTGCTGGTCTTCACCGTCACCCGCGTCCTGTTCATCCCGCAGGGCGAGTTCGTCGCTTTCGGCGCGCTCACCATGGCCGCCATGCAGGCCGGCAAGCCCATCCTGCTGGTCTGGCTGCTGCTCGCGTTTGCGCTGGCCGAGGTCATCGCCGATCTGATGGCGCGCCGCAAGCGTCCCGCGCGCGGCCGCACCCACTGGCGCATGGCGGCCAAGGTGATCTATCCGCTGGCGCTGGCGCTGCTGCTGTACCGCCTGCCGCTCGCGCAACTGCCGATGGCGGTGCAGGCGCTGCTGACGCTGCTGTTGCTGGTGCCGATGGGGCCGCAGCTTTATCGCCTGTTCTATCAGCCGATCGCATCGGCCTCGACGCTGGTGCTGCTGATCGTCTCGATCGCGGTCCACCTGGCGCTGGTCGGCCTGGGCCTGCTGGCGTTCGGCGCGGAAGGCGCGCGCACCGCGCCCTTCAGCGACGCCAGCATGACGCTCGGTCCGATCAACGTGAACAGCCAGGCGCTGTGGGTGGTGGCGGTGTCGGTGGTGCTGATCGTCGTGCTGTACCAGTTCTTTGAACGCTCGATGTACGGCAAGGCGCTGCGCGCCGCGGCGTTCAACCGCATCGGCGCACGCCTGATGGGCATCTCGCCCGTGTTCGCAGGCAAGGCCACGTTCTTTCTGGCCGCGCTGATCGGCACCGTGTCGGGCATCCTCATCGCGCCCATCACCACCATGTATTTCGATTCGGGCTTCATGGTCAGCCTGAAAGGCTTTGTGGGCGCCATCATCGGCGGGCTGGTGAGCTATCCGCTGGCGGCGGCCGGCGCCGTGCTGGTCGGCCTGATCGAAGCCTTCTCGTCGTTCTGGGCCAGCGCCTACAAGGAAATCATCGTGTTCACGCTGATCATCCCCGTGCTGCTCTGGCGTTCACTCAACAGCCATCACGTCGAGGAAGAAGACGAATGACCCCGCGCCACATCCTCCTCGCCTTTTTGGCCCTGCTGGCGCTCGGCCCCCTGGTGCTGCCGCCGTTCTACGTCACGCTGCTGAACTACATCGGCCTGTATGCGCTGGTGGCGCTGGGCCTGGTGCTGCTGACCGGCGTCGGCGGCCTGACCAGCTTCGGGCAGGCCGCCTTCGTGGGCGTGGGCGCCTACACCACGGCGCTGCTCACCACCCGCGCGGACACGCTGCCGTCGTGGCTCGGCTGGCTGGGCGCATCGCCCTGGCTTACGCTGCTTGCCGGCCTGGCGCTGACGCTGGCGCTGGCCTACCTGCTGGGCGCGATCACGCTGAAGCTGTCCGGCCACTTCCTGCCGCTGGGCACCATTGCGTGGGGCCTGTCGCTGTACTTCGTCTTCGGCTCGGTCGAAGGGCTGGGCGGCCACACCGGCATCCCGGACATTCCCGCCATCAGCCTGTTCGGCTGGACGCTCAACCAGGGCGGCAACATCTACTACCTGATCTGGGCCTTCCTGCTCGTCGCCGTCTGGTCCACGCAAAACCTGCTGGACTCGCGCGAGGGCCGCGCCATCCGCGCGCTCAAGGGCGGCCGCGTGATGGCCGAATCCATGGGCGTGGACACGGCGCGCTCGCGCATGGTGATCTTCGTCATCGCGGCGCTGCAGGCATGCGCGTCGGGCTGGCTGTACGCGCACATACAGCGCTTCGTGAACCCCAATCCGTTCGGTCTGCAGATGGGCATTGAATACCTGTTCATGACCGTCATCGGCGGCGCGGGACAGGTGTGGGGCGCGCTGGTCGGCGCGGGCGTCTTCACGGTGCTCAAGCAATGGCTACAGGACCTGCTGCCAAAGGTGCTGGGCCAGACCGGCAACTTCGAAGTGATCGTCTTCGGCTTCGGCATGGTGCTGCTGCTGCATCGCGCCCGCAGCGGCCTATGGCCGGTGCTGACGCGCTGGGTGCCGGTCAAGCGCAAGCCGCGTCACGTCGACATGACGGCCGAACCGCTGCCCCGCCGCACCATGCCGCCGCGCGGCGAGGTGGTGCTGAAAGCCGTGGACGTGACGCGCAAGTTCGGCGGCCTGGTGGCCAACAACGCCATGAATCTGGAGATCCGCGCGGGCGAAGTGCTGGCGCTGATCGGCCCGAATGGCGCAGGCAAGAGCACGATGTTCAACCAGATATCGGGCGTGGACACGCCGACCTCGGGACAGGTCACGCTGCTGGGCCAGCCGGTTGCCGGCGTGGGCGCGCGCAAGATCGCGCGCCTGGGCCTGTCGCGCACGTTCCAGCACGTGCGGCTGCTGGGCCGCATGAGCGTGCTGGAAAACGTGGCGATCGGCGCGCACCTGCGCGGGCATCGCGGCGTGCTGCCGGCCGCCTGGCGGCTGGACCGGCCCGAAGAGGCGCGCCTGCTGGCCGAAGCGGCGCGCCAGGTCGAGCGCGTGGGGCTGGGCAAGCATCTGCATGACGAGGCAGGCTCGCTGGCGCTGGGCCAGCAACGCATCCTGGAGATCGCGCGCGCCCTGGCGTCCGACCCATGCATCCTGCTGCTGGACGAGCCGGCGGCCGGTCTGCGCTATCAGGAGAAATGCGAGCTGGCCGAGCTGCTCAAGCGCCTTCGCGCCGAGGGCATGGCCATCCTGCTGGTCGAACACGACATGGATTTCGTGATGGGGCTGGTGGATCGCGTGGTGGTGATGGACTTCGGCGAAAAGATCGCCGAGGGCCTGCCGGCAGAGATCCAGCAGAATCCCGCGGTGCTGGAAGCGTATCTGGGCGGAGTGGAAGAATGAGCGCGAAACTGCTGCAAGTGCGCGACCTGCGCGTGGCGTACGACAAGGTCGAGGCGGTCTCCGGCGTCAGCCTGGAAGTGGGCGAGGGCCAGATCGTGACCGTCATCGGTCCCAACGGCGCGGGCAAGACCACGCTGCTGTCGGCCATCATGGGCGTACTGCCGTCGCAGGGCGGCATCACCTTCGGCGGCAAGGAACAGGCACACGCCGAAATCGAGGAAATGGTCGCCGCGGGCATGAACCTGGTGCCCGAAAAACGCGAGCTCTTTTCGGAAATGACGGTCGAGGACAACCTCATGCTGGGCGGCTTCGACCGCTACCGCCGCGGGCTGCGCGATCAGAATCAGACGCTGGCCGAGGTCTATGAACTGTTCCCACGGCTGCAGGAACGGCGCGCGCAATTGGCCGGCACGCTGTCCGGCGGCGAGCGCCAGATGCTGGCCGTGGGCCGCGCGCTGATGGCCAAGCCCCGCCTCTTGATGCTGGATGAACCCAGCCTGGGGCTGGCGCCGCGCATCGTGCGCGAAGTGTTCCGCATCGTCGCGCGGCTGCGCGAGATGGGCGTGTCCATCCTGTTGATCGAACAGAACGCGCGCGCCGCGCTGCAGGTGGCCGATTACGCCTACGTGCTGGAAACCGGGACGGTCACGCTGGAAGGTCCGGCGGCCGAGGTGGCGCAGGATCCGCGTGTGGTGGAGGTGTATCTGGGACTGGGGCACGGCGCGCCTGCCTGACGCAGGCCGCCGGGACGGCCGGCTGGGTCAGGCCACGCCGCGCCGCCGGTCGCGGCGGTACAGCGCATAACCCAGCGGATACATCACGGCCACGAGAAACGTCGCAACCGGGTGGGTCAGCCGGTAGGCCTGCACGGCCGTCGGCACACCCGAATGCTTCAGGTGCAGGCGAAAACGCGTGTAGCGCGCCGCCGCCATCATGAATTCGCGCGGACGGTAGCGGAAGAACTCCAGGTGATGCTGCAGCATGTCCCAGGCCAGCAGGTACAGGCCCTGGGCATTATTGCTGACGGACACCGCGCCCTGGCTCAGGCCCCCCGGCGTGTCGTGATAGGTGCGCACGACACGGTTGATGAAGCGGCTGAGATACCCGGCACGCGCGACCGCCCACCACACCAGGCTTTCGGGCACGAAGCCCGCCACGTCCTCGGGAAACGGATATTTGCGCAGGATGTCCGTGCGCATACAGCCGAATTTCTCGCCCTTGATGCGATAGCGGAAATACACGTCGACGGCGGTGCTGTCGAAAACGTCCTGCGGATAACGGTCGCCCACGATGGCGCCGTCGGGCCGCGCGCACAGGCCGGTGATGGCGAAATACGAGTCGCGGCGCGCGGGCGGAATCGCGTTCCAGGCCTCATGGAAAATGGCCAGCGCGTCCGGCGGCATCTCGTCGTCGCTGTCCAGGCCCACGATCATCTGGCCGCGCGCCTCGCGCACGCCGCGATTGAAGGCGGTCTTCTTGTGCTGGTTGTTCTGCCAGACATAGCGGATCGGAAAATCCGCCAGCGATTGCCAATGCAGGATGGCCTCGTGCGTGTTGTCGGTGGAGCCATCGTCCACCACCACCCATTCAAAATCCCGGAAAGTCTGCCGGCAGAGCGATTCGTAGACGCGGTGCAGGGTTCCTGCCCGGTTGTAGGTCGGCGTCAGAACGGTGAAAAACATCGGTGTATCGGTCATGCCTGCTGTGCCCCTTGCGATCTTCCAGAAACCGCTGCGGTCTTGGTTCTTATGATTTCGCCTGAAGTGTAGGGGATATGCCCTGGGGAACCGATTCCACGGCTTTGGAATTTGCAATCAAATCTGACAAACCGTGCGGCTTTTTTTGCTGCCGTGCGCGGCGCCGGACGTTGGCCGCAGGGCATCGTGGCGTAAACTCGGGCGGCCCAATTCGGAACGCCTATGGAAGCCTCGACCGTCCAGCTCAATGACATCGCCTTGTTCGTGGAGGTTGCCAAGCGCAAGAGCTTCAGCCAGGCGGCGCGCGCGCTGGACATGCCGACGTCGACCCTGTCGCGCCGGATCAACGAGCTGGAACGGGCGATCGGGCTGCGGCTCATCAACCGCAACACGCGCCGGCTGGATCTGACCGACGCGGGCGCGGCCTACATGCGCCGTTGCCAGGGTCTCATCGACGAAGCCCGGCTAGCGCACGAGCAACTGCTGTCGCTGTCGGGCGGTCCGTCGGGCAATCTGCGCGTCTCCATGCCGTACAGCCTGGCCATCTGGCTGCTGCCCGAAACCATCAGCGATTTCACCGACCGCTATCCCGAGGTGGAATGCGAGTTCGACCTGAGCATGATGACCGCCTCCGACGCGCAGGGCACGCCGTTCGACATCGTGCTGCGCTTTGGGCGCGAAGCCGACTATCCGGGCGTCTCCGCCGACAACGGTAACGGCAACGGCACGCCGCATCGCGCCCTCGAGGGCGCCGTGGTGCATGAGCTGGTTTCGCTGGAAACGCACCTGTACGCGTCCGACCGCTACATAGAACGTCATGGCGCCCCGCAGACGCCCGGCGACCTCGCCCAGCACCAGTGCCTGCGCACGACCATCGACGAGGAACATTCGTACTGGACGCTGAACAACGGCGCGATCTCGCAGCGCGTTGCCGTGCACGGACATCTGGCCGCCAACAACATGAGCATCGCGGGCACGCTGGCCGGCCTGGACCTGGCCATCACGCGCATGCCGCATTGCCTGGCGCTGGAACCGATCATCCAGCGCAACTCGCTGCGGCGCGTGCTGCCGGGCTGGTCGGTCGACCCGATCTCGATCTACGTGGTGTTTCCGTCCAGCATCCAACCCGCCAAGACCCGCGCGTTCATGGATTTCATCCGGCCCAAGCTCGGGGCCCCGTCAGCCTGATTCGCCGAGCGCGCAGACGAAAAAAAACCGCAGAGCTCGCGCCTTGCGGTTTTTTTATCGCACACGTTATTTAGACGCGCTTGATCTTTTCCAGCATCTTGAAAACACCCTTGGGCGACTTGACGAACAAGCGCTTGAAAGCCTTGCCCAGGCAACGACGTTCCAGGGTGTTACGACGCACGCGTTTGCGTTCAGCCATGTTGATTCTCCTGT
>NZ_DAMCTG010000092.1:0-20062 GCF_032113835.1 Achromobacter sp.
GCGAAGGCACGCAGGACGCCGGCGAGATCGACGCCCATCTGCGCGACACCGAGGACTTCTCCGAGGCCGACGCGCAATGGTTCAAAACCTTGCTGCACGGCGTGCTGCGCGAGGCGCCCACGCTGCGCGAACGCTTCACGCCCTACGTCGACCGCCCGCTGGCCGAGTTGTCGCCCGTTGAGCACGGCATCCTGCTGATCGGCAGCTTCGAATTGATCCATCACGTCGAAGTCCCGTACAAGGTCGCCATCAACGAAGCCGTGGAACTGGCCAAATCGTTTGGCGGCACGGACGGCTTCAAGTTCGTCAACGGCGTGCTGGACAAGCTGGCCGCCGACGTTCGCGCGCACGAGGTCCAGGCCGCGGCGCAACAACGCCGATAGGGGGGCGGAGTCCCCCCCGCAGCGCTACGCGCTTCCAAGGAGGGCCCACCCCCGCAGCGCTTCGCGCTTCCCCCTCAAGGGGGCGCCGCTGCGGACCGGCGGAGCCCGGATCCGCGCGGCCCCGATCTGGGCCGCACGGCGGCCATGCAGACAATGGCGACCATCGGGCGCCGCATAGTGGAGGCGCGGTGGCGTCTGAATTTGATCTGATTGCGCGCTACTTCACGCGTGCCGCGCCGGACGGTTTGCTGGGCGTTGGCGATGACTGTGCGCTGTTTCCTGTTCCTCCCGGCGAGCAGGTGGCCACCAGCACGGATCTGCTGCTGGAAGGCCGGCATTTCTTTCCCGACGTTGATCCCAAAGCGCTGGGCCACAAGGCTCTGGCGGTGAATCTGTCCGACCTCGCGGCCATGGGCGCGCGCCCGATCGGCTGCGTGCTGGGTCTGGCGTTGCCGCGGTTGGACGAGCCGTGGCTGGCCGCTTTTGCTGAAGGTTTCCATGCGCTGGCCGCAGCCCACGGCTGTCCGCTTGTCGGCGGCGACACCACGCGCAGCGCGCACGATCTGGCGATCAGTGTGACGGTGTTTGGCGCGGTGCCGGCCGGGCAGGCGCTGCGCCGCGATGGGGCGCGAGGCGGCGACGATATCTGGGTGTCTGGTGAGCTGGGCGCGGCCGACGTGGCTTACCGGCTGCTGGACGGGCAATACCCCTCAGATGCCGCGCTGCTGGCCGCCACGCGCGCCGCGCTGGAGTGGCCCGAGCCGCAAGTGGCGCTGGGCCTCGCGCTTCGCGGCATCGCGAATTCGGCCATCGACCTCTCCGACGGCCTGCTGCAGGATTTGGGCCACATCCTGGCCGCCAGCCGCGCGGGCGCCTGCCTGCGGTTTGCGGACCTCCCGATGGCGCCCGCGTTGGCCGGCCTGGATGCCGAGCCGCTGCGCCGCGCCCTGCTGGGCGGGGGCGATGTCTATCAACTGTGTTTCACCGCGCCACCCGCCCGGCGCGAAGCCGTGCTGGCGGCCGCCGCATCGGCCGGCGCCCGCGTGACCCGCGTGGGCGAGATCCTGCCGCAGTCCGGCGTGTCCGTCCTGGACGCGCATGGCCAACCGCTGGCTGATCTGCCTGCGGGCTTCGATCATTTTCCCGCGGACTGATCCGCGGCCTTCCGTTTGCAGACTCGACATCCATGTCTTCCACCGATAAGCACTCCACCTCCATGCGCGACCGCAGCCGCGCCGCGTACCCGGCGCTGTCCTGGGTCTGCCGCGATCCCGGCCGTCTGATTGCGTTCGGCCTTGGCAGCGGGCTGATCCGCCCGGCGTCGGGCACGTGGGGCACGCTGCTTGCTTGGGGCATCTGGGTGGCGGCGGCGCCTGCGGCGTCGGACCTGGCCATCGGCGTGTTTCTGGCCCTGGCGTTTCTGTACGGATGCTGGGCCTGCCATCGCGTCGGCCGAGAACTCCAGCAGCCGGATCATGTCGGAATGGTCTGGGATGAGATGGTGGCGTTCTGGCTGGTGCTGTGGCTGACGCCGGCCGGATTGCTGTCGCAGGCGCTGGCGTTCGTGCTGTTCCGCACGTTCGACATCGTCAAGCCGCCACCCATCAAGTTCTTCGACGCCCATATCAAGGGCGGTTTCGGAGTCATGTGGGACGATATCGTGGCTGCCGGCTACGCCTTGCTGGTGATGGCGCTGGTGGCCCGCACAGGAGTCTTGGGATGAACGAACAGCTTGAAGGCGCGCGGACCAACCTGTCGGCCGCGCAGTTGTCGGAAGCGACGATACTCGGCCTGTCCGAACGATTGGGCGACGTGCTGCGGCAGCAGGGGTGGATGCTGGGCACCGCCGAATCCTGCACCGGCGGCCTGCTGGCCGGGGCCGTCACCGCGGTGGCCGGTTCCAGCGAATGGTTCGAGCGCGGCTTCGTCACTTACAGCAACGACGCCAAGGTTACCGAGCTGGAGGTGTCGCCAGAGACGCTGCATCACTTTGGCGCAGTCAGCGAACCCGTCGCGCTGGAAATGGCCAACGGCGTGCTGCTGGCCGTGCCCAATGCGCATGTGGCCATGTCGACGACAGGCATCGCCGGGCCGGGCGGCGCCACGCCAGGCAAGCCGGTGGGCATGGTGTGCTTCGGCTTTGCCATGCGCGTGGGCGACGGCATCAGCAGCCGCGCGGTGACGCATGTGTTTACGGGTGACCGCGGGCAGGTGCGCCAGGCCGCGGTGGAGTTCGCGCTGCGGGCCGTGCTGGAATTTGCGGGTGTGCCGATTAATCGGCGCTGAAACGCTGGCGCTGATATTTGGGGAGATGGCTCGTTTGTCTGAGACCCTGTGAGGACGGCTCGCATCCTGGCCGGTGTCAGACACCCAGGGAGCGGGTCTTCCGCGCGTGACAGCCGTTCAGGGGTGTCAGACACCTGGGTCACAGCGGCGCAGCGAGTGTCAGACACCTGGGTCACAGCGGTGCAGGGAGTGTCTGACAACTGGGCTTCAGCCACCGTGGCCAGCCGCCACTTCCAGGTGTCTGACACCCGCCCGAAGCGACCGCCGAGTTGGTCAGGCGCCGCGAGGGTGTCTGACACCGTGCCAAGCTCTAAGACCGCTCAAAATAAAAAAGGCCGCTGCACCGTGCGTTTACGCACCGTGCAGCGGCTTTTGCCGCTTTTGACGAATCAGCGGACCGCGTTGATCGCGTCGCGCAGGCCCTTGGCGGCTTCGCCTGCGGCCTCGCGCCAGTCGTCGCCGCCGCTGGCGTAGATGATGGCGCGCGATGAGTTGATCATCATGCCGTTGCGCGCCGCGTTGGCGCCGGCGTTCACCGTGGCGGTGATGTCGCCGCCCTGGGCGCCGATGCCCGGCACCAGCAGGGGCAGGGCGTCGCCGATGCGCTGGCGCACGGCGGCCAGTTCGTTCGGGAACGTGGCGCCCACCACCAGGCCGCATTGGCCGTTGGCATTCCACTTGTCGGCCACCAGCCCCGCGACGTGCAGATACAGGGGTTCGCCGTTATCCATCTTCAGGAATTGCAGGTCCGAGCCGCCGGGATTGGACGTGCGGCACAGGACGATCACGCCGCGGTCGCGCCACGCCAGATAGGGCTCGACCGAGTCCAGGCCCATGTACGGGCTGACGGTGAGCGCGTGCGCCTGGTAGCGTTCGTAGGCTTCGCGGGCGTAGTTTTCGGCGGTGGAGCCGATGTCGCCGCGCTTGGCGTCCAGCACGATGGGCAGGTCGGGGTGCTTGTCGCGGATGTGCTGGCACAGCGCTTCAAGCTGGTCTTCGGCGCGGTGCGCGGCAAAGTACGCGATCTGCGGCTTGAAGCTGCAGGCGTACGGTGCGGTCGCGTCGACGATGTCGCGGCAGAACTGGAAGATGGCGTCCGGCTTGTCCTGCAATTCGCGCGGAAAGCGCTGCGGGTCGGGATCCAGCCCGACTTGCAGGAGCGAGTTGCTGGTGGTCCAGGCGTGTTCGAGTTTTTGCAGGAAATTCATGGGATTCAGTGCAGTTTGACCCGCGGGCGCGTGCGCCGCATGAGCAGGCGAGCCAGGGCGAGGGAGACGGTACGCGAGGCGCCCAGCACCGCGCGGTGGTGCATCAGGTGCAGGCTCATGTACATCAAGCGCGCCAGTGTACCGCTTACGAACAGTCCCCGTCCGGCGAGCTTGCCCATCAGGCTGCCCACCCCGGCGTCCTGGCCCAGCGACACCAGCGACCCGTGATCCTGGTAGACGTAGGGCTCGGTGGGTTCGGGGTTGTTGCGCAGCCGGGCCGTCAGCTTCTTGGCCAGGTAGTCGGCCTGCTGATGCGCGGCCTGCGCGCGGGCCGGCACGGTGCGGCCGTCGCGCCAGGGCGCCGCGCAGCAATCGCCCAGCGCCACGATGTGCGGATCGGGCGTTTCGAGCCGCTCGTTGACTTCGATCTGCCCCAGCTTGTTCAGCGGCAATCCCAGGTCGGCCAAGAGAGCCGGACCCTTGATGCCCGCGGCCCACATGCACAACTGCGCCGGAAACTCGCGGCCATCAGCGGTGCGCACGGTGTTGTCCGTGACTTCGGACACGCGGCATGAGGTCTCGACGCGGATGCCCAATTCGGTCAGGCGCCTGGTCGCCGCCACCGAAATCTTTTCAGGCAGAGCGGACAAAATGCGCGGCGCGCCTTCGACCAGCGTGATCGCCAGATCGCGGTCTGCGCGGAAGTTCGGCAGGCCGTAGGCGCTGACGACATGGCTGGCCTCGGTCAGTTCCACCGCCAGTTCCACGCCGGTGGCGCCGCCGCCGACGATCACCAGATCCAGCCGCGCGGAAGGATCGCGCACCTTGGCCTGATCGACCAGTGCCATGGCCTTGAGCATGGTCAGGCGGAATTGCTCGGCGTTTTCGGTGGTGTCCAGCGTGACCGCATGGTCGGCCGCGCCCGGCGTGTTGAAAAAGTTGGAGGTGCTGCCCAGCGCCAGCACCAGCGTGTCGTACGCCAGTTCGCGGCGCGGCAGGACTTCCTGGCCTTGGGCGTCGTTCACGGCGTCGACCGTGATCATCCGGCGTTCGCGGTCGACGCTTTCAAGGCGGCCCTGGGCGAACGAGAAACCGTCCAGGTGGGCCAGCATCAGGTAGGAAAGACCTTCCTGGTGGATGTCCAGCGTGCCCGCCGCGGCTTCATGCAGCGAAGGCTTCCAGATATGGAAAGGGCGGCTGTCGACCAGGGTGATGTGTTGACGGCCGTGTGTACGGCCCAGTTTGGCGGCCAGTTCGAGGCCGCCTGCGCCACCGCCGACGATGACGATGCGCTTGGAGGGTGCTGACGTCGATTGAGGCATCATGGCTCCCAGTATAAATAGAGTCGCATCCCCGTCGCGGTGCGAACCCGTGTCAATGCATGACGAAACGGCTGATGGCCACCCCCACCCAGACCGTTCCGGCAAATATAAGCAGCAGCATCACCGCCGCGCTGCCCAGGTCTTTGGCCCGCCCCAGAAGGGGATGGCGTTCGACGGACAGCGCATCGGCAAGCGCTTCGATGGCGGAATTGAGCAGTTCCGCCGCCAGCACCATGACCACCACGCCCACCAGGAAGAACACTTCGACCGTGGTGCGGCCCAGAAAGAACGCCGCCGGAATCATCAGCACGGCCAGGGCCAGTTCCTGCCGGAAGGCCGCCTCGTATTTGACGGCCGCCTTCAGGCCCTGCCAGGAATAGCGCAGCGCATTGAGGATGCGGCGCGCGCCACCGGTGCTCTTGAAGGGCGAGTGTTGCGGATCGTGGGTCATGGAATCGGAAGAAAGCCGTGGTGGCGGCTTTTTAACAGATAAGGATTGCCCGCGTGACACATCGCGCGCCTATGGGCAAACCCTAATTGTGACCCAACGGCAGCAGGCGCAGGATTCTGGTCAATTGGTAAGGCCACTTTACCGTTTCGTCCTGTCATCGAGCTGTCTTCTTCATGCCGATTCAGACCATCGAACCTCGCCGCCTGTATCGCCAGATCGCCGATCAGCTTCGCCTGCTGATCGAGGCCGGCGAGTTTCCGGCCGGTGCGCGCCTGCCGCCCGAGCGCGATCTGGCGCTGAAGCTGGGCGTGTCGCGGCCGTCGGTGCGCGAGGCGTTGATCGCGCTTGAGGTCGAAGGCTGGGTGGAAGTGCGCATGGGCTCCGGCGTGTACGTCCAAAGCCCGGGCGGCGCGCCGCGCGCCAGCCTGACCGCCGAAAGCCCCCTTGAAACCATCCGCGCCCGCCGCACCATCGAAAGCGAACTGGCCGCGCAGGCCGCGCTGAACCCGGTGCCCGCGCTGGTGGAAGGCCTGCGCGAAGCCGTCGACGCCATGGAAGACGAGGCGCGGGCCGGCAGTGTGCCCATCCGCGGGGACCGGCTGTTTCACCTGCGCGTGGCCGAAATGGCCAACAACGCCGTGCTGGTGCGCGTCGTGGGAGAACTCTTCGACGAACGCCACAACCCGCTCTCCGTGAAGCTGGGCGATTACTTCGAGAATTCCGACAGCTGGGCCGTCGCCATCACCGAACACCGCCGCGTCATCGACGCGATTGCGGCCGGTGACGAACAGGGCGCGCGGGCCGCCATGCGTGACCATCTTTCCTGCTCGTACGACCGCCTGATGGCCAGTTGGCCCGGCGCGGCCGAAGCGTTGCGCGCTGAATAGCAATAGCGGCCGGCGTCCGTGACGGGCGCCGGCGGCGGATCGCAGTCGCAGTACGTAGGTGCAGCTCCAGTAGGTGAACTCCATATGTAAAACATGACGCGAGGCCGCCGAGCCCGCCACCTCAAAGAGAGGAGACAACATGAAGCCGAGCAACGCTATCAAAGTGCTGTTTGCCGCCGTCGCGCTAGCCGTCAGCGGCTCCGCACTGGCGCAGACCAAACTGAAGTGGGCGCACGTGTACGAGACTTCCGAACCGTTCCATACCTCGTCGGTGTGGGCCGCCCAGGAAATCGAAAAGCGCACCAACGGCCGCTATCACATCGATGTCTATCCGGCCTCGCAACTGGGCAAGGAAAACGACATCAACCAGGGCCTGACGCTCGGCACGGTGGACATGATCATTTCCGGGTCCAGCTTCGCGGCCAAGAGTTTTCCGCGCATCGGCGTCACGTACTATCCCTACACCTTCCGCAGCCCCGAGCACCTGATCGCCTACACCAAGAGCGACATCTACAAGGAACTCACGCGCGGTTACGACGAAAAGAGCGGCAACCACATCGTCGCGACCACGTATTACGGCACGCGCCAGACGACGTCCAACAAGCCGTTCACCAAGTGCAGCGAGATGAAGGGCCTGAAGATCCGCGTGCCGGACGTGGCCGCTTACCTGGCGATGCCGCGCGCCTGTGGCGCCAACACCGCGCCCATCGCGTTTGCCGAGGTCTACCTGGCCCTGCAGAACGGCACGGTCGAGGCCCAGGAAAATCCGCTGACCACCATCGAGGCCAAGAAGTTCTACGAGGTGCAGAAGAACATCATCCTCACGGGCCACATCGTGGATCACCTGAACACCGTGATCTCCGGCAAGCTCTGGAAGAGCCTGTCGGACGAGGACAAGAAGATCTTTGCCGAGGTCGCGCAACAGGCCGCGGAAAAGGCGTCGGCCGAAGTTGCCGCGTCCGAGAAAAAGATGGTCGACGTGTTCAAGCAGCGCGGCCTGACGGTGGCCGAGGTCAACATCGAGGACTTCCGCACCACCGTGCTGGAGAAGGTGCCGTTCAAGCAGTACGGCTACGAGAAGTCGGACTGGGAAAAGATCCAGGCGGTGAAGTGAACAACGGCGGGCGGGCCGCCGCCGCGGCCCGCTGCGCCTGAACGCGTCGTCTGACCCGATCGTCCGACCCGATAGCCTGACCGATCCCGCACGAGGGGAACTCCATGCACTCCAACGCGAAGGCCGCGCCGATGGCGGCCGTCAGCCATCCGCCTGACCAGCCGTCCGGCCCGCATCATGTCTCCTCGGTGGACGAAATCGTCCAGAGTTTCGAGGAAGCCGATCACCACGAAGTCAGCCTGGCGGGCTACCAGCCGGAAGACTGGATCTGCCTGGCGATGTTCTGGGCGATGGCGCTGCTGGTCTTCCTGCAGTTCTTTTCGCGCTACGTGCTGAACGACTCGTACGCCTGGACCGAAGAGCTGGCGGTGTACTGCCTGATCGGCGTGGTGTTCCTGGGGTCGGCGATGTGCGTGCGCGCGTGCCGCCATATCCAGGTGGACTTTCTTTACCGCTATCTGCCCAAGCCCGCGGGCCGCGTGCTGTCCACGCTGATCGACATCCTGCGCACCGCCTTCTTCGGCTATGCCGTGTGGCTGACGTATCGCTACATCGTGCTGGTGGGCGACGAGCCCATGACGACGCTGTTCTGGAACAAGGCCTTCGTGTACTGGGTGGCGCTGGCCGGGTTCGCGATGATGTTCCTGCGGTCGCTGCAGGTGTCTTTGCAGAACTGGCGGCAGGGGTATTCGATCCTGGAGAATCCCGCGGCCTATGAGTCGCTGGATTGAAGCGCTGTACTGAATCGCTGGACAGAACCTCCCCCAATTCGCAGTGCCTTGCCAGGAGCGATACATGGGCACCCTGATAGGAAGCTTTCTGCTGTTGATGATCATGGGACTGCCGGTGGCGGTGTCCATGGCAGGCGCGTCCCTGCTGTTCATCCTGATCTCCGGCAGCGTGCCGGACGTCGTCATTGCCCAACGCATGATCGCGGGCGTCGAGTCGTTTCCGCTGCTGGCCGTGCCGTTCTTCATTCTGGCCGGCAACCTGATGAACATCGCCGGCATCACGGGCCGCATCTACAACTTCGCCGTGGCGCTGGTGGGTTGGATGCGCGGCGGGCTGGGGCAGGTGAACATCATCGGCTCGGTGGTGTTTGCCGGCATGTCCGGCACCGCGATCGCCGATGCCGCGGGCCTGGGCACCATCGAGATCAAGGCCATGAAGGACCACGGCTACCAGACCGAGTTCGCCGTCGGGGTGACGGCCGCGTCGGCCACGCTCGGTCCCATCATTCCGCCGTCGCTGCCGTTCGTCATCTACGGCATGATGGCCAACGTGTCGATCGGATCGCTGTTCCTGGCGGGCCTGATTCCCGGCCTGGTGCTGACGATTCTGATGATGCTCACCGTCGCCTACTACGCGCGCCGCAACAACTGGGGCGGCGACGTGGCCTTCAACTGGAAGCGGCTGGGCGGCGCGGGGTTGGAAGTGCTGATCGTGCTGGCGTTCCCCCTGTCGATCTGGCTGATGACGCTGGCGGGCGTGTCGCCCAACATCGCCACCGGCATTTCTTTCGCGGCCTTGCTGCTGCTGGACTGGAAGTTCAACTTCTCGGCCGTCATGGCGCTGATGGCGCCGGTGATTCTGATCGGCGGCATGACGCTGGGCTGGTTCACGCCAACCGAAGCCGCGGTGGCCGCCGTGATCTGGGCGCTGTTCCTGGGGCTGGTGCGCTATCGCTCCATGACGTTCAAGACGCTGGCCAAGGCCTCGTTCGACACCATCGAGACCACCGCATCGGTCCTGTTCATCGTGACGGCCGCATCGGTGTTCGCATGGCTGCTGACCACCACGCAGGCGGCGCAGGCGCTGACGGACGCGATCCTGAGCGTGACGCAGAACAAGTGGGTGTTCCTGCTGATGGCGAACATCCTGATCCTGATCGTGGGTTGCTTCATCGACACCATCGCGGCCATCACCATCCTGGTGCCGATCCTGCTGCCGATCGTACTGAAGCTGGGCATCGACCCGATTCACTTCGGGCTCATCATGACGCTGAACCTGATGATCGGCCTGCTGCATCCGCCCATGGGCATGGTGCTGTTCGTGCTGGCGCGGGTGGCCAAGCTGTCGGTCGAGCGCACCACGATGGCGATCCTGCCGTGGCTGGTGCCGCTGTTCGTGGCCTTGATCGCCATCACCTACGTCCCCCAGATCACCCTGTGGCTGCCCACCGCGATGGGCATGGCCGGCAAATAAGGAACCGCGAACATGTCAGGAAGACTGCAAGGCAAGACCGCCATCGTCACCGCCGCCGGGCAGGGTATCGGCCGCGCCGTGGCAATGGCCTACGCGCAGGAGGGCGCCGACGTGCTGGCCGTGGACCTGAACGGCGCCGCGCTGGAGTCGCTGTCCGGGTGCCGCACACAGGTGCTGGACGTGACCGACGCCCGCGCGGTACGCGCGCTGGCGCAGGACGCGGGCGCGGTCGACGTGCTGTTCAACGGCGCAGGCTTCGTACACGCCGGCACCATCCTGGACTGCGACGAAGACGCCTGGGATTTTTCGTTCAACCTGAACGTGCGGTCGATGTATCTGCTGATCCGCGCCTGCCTGCCGGCCATGCTGGCGCGCGGCGCGGGGTCGATCGTGAACATGGCGTCGGTGGCGGGCAGCATCAAAGGCGCGCCTAATCGTTGCGCTTACGGGGCCACCAAGGCGGCCGTCATCGGCCTGACCAAGGCGGTCGCCGCCGACTACGTTGGGCAAGGCATCCGCTGCAACGCGATCTGCCCGGGCACGGTCGAGTCGCCGTCCTTGCGCCAACGCATCGACGCGCAGGCGCTGGCAAGCGGGCAGCCGGTCGCGGCGGTCGAGGCCGCCTTCACCGCGCGCCAGCCGATGGGCCGCATCGGCCGTGCCGAAGAGATCGCCGCGCTGGCGGTGTATCTTGCCAGCGACGAATCCGCCTTCACCACCGGCACCGCCCAAGTCATCGACGGCGGCTGGTCCAACTGACTCTTCTTTTCCAGCAACAAGGAAACCGCTATGAAACTGATGCGATATGGCGCCAAGGGCGCAGAAAAGCCCGCGCTGATCGACGCCGACGGCCAGGTCCGCGACCTGTCTTCCATCATTGCCGACATCACCGCCCAGACGCTCGTGCGTGCCAAGCTGGCGGAACTGCGCGCGCTGGACCCGGCGTCGCTGCCGCTGGTGGCGCAACCGGGCCGCGTGGCGCCGCCCTGGAGCGGCATGGGCAAGTTCATCTGCATCGGCCTGAACTATGCGGATCACGCCGCCGAGTCCGGACTGCCGGTGCCGGCCGAACCCGTCATCTTCATGAAGACGACGTCCGCCGTGGTGGGCTGCAACGACCCGGTCGTGCTGCCGCGGGAATCGGTCAAGACCGACTGGGAGGTCGAGCTGGGCGTGGTGATCGGCGAGAAGGCCCGCTACGTCAGCGAGGCGGACGCCATGAAGCACGTGGCCGGCTACTGCGTGGTCAATGATGTGTCCGAGCGCGAATACCAGATCGAACGCGGCGGCACCTGGGACAAGGGCAAGGGCTGCGACACCTTTGGCCCGATCGGCCCGTGGCTGGCGACCGCCGATGAAGTGCCGAATCCGCAGGACCTGGAGATGTGGCTCGAAGTGAATGGCAAGCGCTATCAGAACGGCAGCACCCGCACCATGGTGTTCGGCGTGGCGCAACTGGTGTCGTACGTCAGCCGCTTCATGACGCTGTATCCGGGGGACCTCATCAGCACCGGCACCCCGCCTGGCGTGGGCATGGGCCAGAAGCCCGCGCCCGTCTACCTGAAGGCGGGCGACGAGATGAAACTCGGCATCGCCGGGCTGGGCGAACAGCGCCAGCGCGTCCACGCCTGGGATCCCGCCCTGATCGACGGCTGAGCCCCGCGCCTTCTTGCCTTCCGGAGTCCTCATGTCGCAGACCGATACCGCAGTCATACGCATCCACCCGGCGGACAACGTGGTGATCGCCCGGCGCCAGCTTGTCAGCGGCACGCGGCTGGAAGGCGAGGGCGTGACGGTCGTGGGCTTGGTGCCGCCCGGCCACAAGGTGGCGGTGCGCGCCATCGCGGCCGGCGAGCCGGTGCGTCGCTACAACCAGATCATCGGCGTCGCGCGGCAGGACATCGCGCCCGGCCAGCATGTGCATAGCCAGAATCTGGAGTTCTCGGATTTCGAGCGCGATTACGCGGTCGGGCAGGACGCGCGGCCGACCGACTTCGTGGACGCACCGGCCATGTTCGACGGCATCGTGCGCGCCGACGGCCGCATCGCCACCCGGAACTACATCGGCATCCTGACCAGCGTGAACTGTTCGGCCACGGTGGCGCGCGCCATCGCCGACCACTTCCGGCGCGACATCCGGCCCGAGGCGCTGGCGTCCTGTCCGAACGTGGACGGCGTCGTGGCGCTGACGCACGGGGCGGGCTGCGCCACCGGCAGCGACGGCGAACCGCTGCGGGTGCTGCGGCGCACGCTGGGTGGCTACGCGCGCCATGCCAACTTTGGCGGGCTGATGGTCGTGGGGCTGGGCTGCGAGACCAACCAGATCGGCGGGCTGATGGAACAGGAGCACCTGCGCGAAAGCGGCATGCTGCATACGTTCAACATCCAGGACACGGGCGGCACGCGCAAGACGGTGGCGCGCGGGATCGAACTGGTGGAGCGCATGCTGGAGCAGGCCAATCGCGTCGAGCGCCAGGCCGTACCCGCCAGCCACCTGACCGTGGGCCTGCAGTGCGGCGGGTCGGACGGCTATTCCGGCATCAGCGCCAACCCGGCGCTGGGCGCGGCGGTGGACCTGCTGGTGCGCCACGGCGGCACGGCGATCCTGTCCGAGACGCCCGAGATCTACGGCGGCGAACACCTGCTGACGCGCCGGGCGCAGACGCCCGCCGTGGCGGAAAAACTGCTGGCGCGCGTGCGCTGGTGGGAAGACTACTGTGCCCGCAACGACGCCGAGATGGACAACAACCCCTCGGCTGGCAACAAGGCGGGTGGGCTGACCACCATCCTGGAAAAATCGCTGGGCGCGATAGCCAAGAGCGGCACCACCAACCTCACCGATGTCTACGAGTACGCCGAGCCCGTTCACACCCGCGGGCTGGTCTTCATGGACACCCCGGGCTACGACCCGGTCTCGGCCACCGGGCAGGTAGCCGGGGGCGCCAACCTGATCTGCTTCACCACCGGCCGCGGGTCCGCCTATGGCTGTGCGCCGGCGCCGTCGCTCAAGCTGTCCACCAACACGGCGCTGTGGCAGCGCCAGGCCGACGACATCGACATCAACTGCGGCGAAGTGGTCGACGGCGCGCAAAGCGTGGCGCAGATGGGCGAGCGCATTTTCCAGCTCATGCTGCAGACGGCGTCGGGTCGTCGAACCCGCAGCGAGACGCACGGCTACGGGCAAAATGAATTCGTTCCGTGGCAACTTGGCGCGGTGATGTAGCGAAGACGGCTCGGGGCGTGCTATACCCTGGCGTCGCCCCTTTTAGGCATTGCGCACCCCATGCTTGAACGTCTGAATTCCGAGTCATTGCCGCGTCTGCCCGCCGACGTGGAAAAGCCCAGCTACGACCGCAGCCGGTTGACGCCGGGCATCGTCCATTTGGGTCTGGGCGCTTTTCACCGGGCGCATCAGGCGGTGGTGACTGACCAGGCGATGCAGGCAAGCGGCGACCTGAGCTGGGGCATCCTGGGCGTGTCCTTGCGCCACCCTGCCACGCGCGATGCGCTGACGCCTCAGGACGGCCTGTACACCCTGGCCGTACGCGATGCCGGTCCGGATGGCCAGGACCGCGAACAGTTGCGCATCGTGGGTTCCGTGTTGCGCGTGATGGTGGCCGACGAAGACCCCAACGCGGTCCTGGAACGCATCGCGTACCCGCAGACCCGCATCGTCAGCCTGACCGTGACGGAAAAGGGCTACAGCCACGAACCCTCCACCGGTCACCTGCGCTGGGACGATCCGGACATCCTGCACGACCTCGAAAACCCCATCCGGCCCCGCAGCACCATCGGCATCCTGGTCCACGGCCTGGCCCTGCGCCGAGAGCGCGGCCTGCCACCCATCACGCTGATGTCGTGCGACAACCTGCGCGGCAACGGCGACACGCTGCGCAGCCTGGTGCTGGCGTTTGCGCTGCGGGTGGACGTGACGTTGGCCGACTGGATCGACCGCAACTGCACGTTCCCGAACTCGATGGTGGACCGCATCGTGCCGGCCACCGAAGACCAGGACCGCCGGCGGATTGCCGAGCGCCTTGGCGTCGAGGACGCCTGGCCCGTGCTGGGCGAGCCCTATCTGAACTGGGTGATCGAAGACAAGTTCGCTGCCGGCCGCCCCGCCTGGGACGCGCAGGGCGGCGCAACCTTCGTAAGCAACGCGGCGCCCTATGAACGGCTGAAGCTGCGCATGGTCAGCGGGCCGCATTCGGCGCTGGCCTACCTGGGCGCGGCGCTGGGCCTGCACACCATGGCCGATGCCGCCAATAACCCGGCACTGCGCGCCTTCATCGAGGCCATGATGCGCGAGGAGATCGCGCCCACCCTGCGTGGCATCCCCGAGGCGGGGCTGGTGGAATATCGTTTGCGCTTCCTGGACCGGATCTCCAATCCCGCGCTGCCGCATCCGCTGCCGCAGGTCGCCATGGATGGATCGCAGAAGCTGCCGCAGCGCCTGCTGGACACGATCCGTGACCGCCTGCGCGCCGGCCACGGCATCGATCGCCTGTGCCTGGCGGTGGCCGCGTGGCTGAACTACCTGCGCGGCGAAGACGAGCAGGGCGGCGTCTACGCCATCCAGGATCCGATCGCGGCGCGGCTTGATCGTCTGCTGTCGCGCGCCGAGGTGGCCGCGCATGCCGCCAAGCCGTCGCAGGCGGCGCAGCGGCGCGCAACGGTGCTGGCGCGTTTCAAACCCGTGTTCGGCGACCTGGGCGATTCGGCCACGTTCGTCGAATGCCTGACCAAGCATCTTGAAGCGCTGCGCGAACACGGCGTGCTCCACGCCGTGAAGGCAGCCACCTAGGAGACCCGCATGGACGCCGACAGCCGCGTGACCGCCACCGAATGGGAACGCTGGGCCGAGGCGTGCCTGCTTGCGCAGGATTTTTCCGCCGACGATGCGCGGTGCCTGGCGCAAAGCCTGGCGCAGACCAGCTTGTGGGGCATCGACTCGCACGGCATCGCGCGGCTGCCGCATTACCTGAATCGCGTGGCGCACGGCTCGATCCTGGCCAGGCCCGACGTCCGCATCGCGCGCACGGGGCCGGGCACGGCGCAGGTGCATGGCGGCCGGGGGCAGGGCATCGTGGTGGCGCATCGGGCCAATGGGCTCGCCATCGAGATGGCCCGTGAGGCCGGCGTGGCCGCGGTCGGCGTCAGCGATTCCTCGCACTGCGGGGCGATTGGGCTGTACAGCCGCGCGGCGGCCCGGCAGGGCTTGATCGGCATTGCCTTCACGCACTCGGATTCGATCGCAGCGCCCTATGGCGGGCGTGTAGCCTTTTTCGGCACGAATCCCATCTCGCTGGCCTTTCCGCGCGCGGGCGGAGCGCCGCTGTGCCTGGACATGGCCACGACCGCCATCCCGTGGAACCGCGTCATGAACGCGCGGCGCGATGGCGTGGCATTGCCGTCGGGCGTGGCGCTCGACGGGAACGGCGCGGACTGCTCCGACGCGCAGGCCGCGCGCGCCCTGCGGCCGCTGGGCGGCGAGGAATACGGCTACAAGGGCTACGGCCTTGCGATGATGGTCGAACTGCTGTGCGGACCGCTCAATGGCAATCCGTTCGGCCCGCACATCTCGTCGATGTACGAGGCGCTGGACCAGCCGCGCGAACTTGGCGCGTTCTTCATCGTCATTGATCCGGCGCGCTTTGCCGGGGGCGCGGCGCTGGCGGGCGTGGTGGCGGGGATGGCCGTCGAGCTGTCGCAGGCGCCTGGCGCGCCCCGGATGCCTGGCGATCCGGAGGCGGAGCACGAAAAAGAACGGCAACGGCTCGGCCTGCCTGTGCCGCCCGCGCTCTGGGACGAGATGCAGTTGTGGAGCAGCCGGCTGGGCGTCGCGTTGCCGGCGGCGCGCCAGGCCTAGCCGTCTTCGTTCTACACCCCCAGGTACTGCAACAGCCGCGCCTCGTCGTCCAGGAACTCCTTCGACGTGCCGGTCCACGCCACGCGCCCCTTCTCCACGATGGCGTGGCGGTCGGCGGTGGCGAGCAGCGGCTCCAGGTTCTTGTCGATGCACAGCACGGCCAAACCGGTCTGCTTCAGCGTCTCCAGCGCGGACCAGATTTCTTCGCGCACCACGGGCGCGAGCCCTTCGGTGGCTTCATCCAGAATCAGCAGCCGGGGATTGGTCAGCAACGCGCGGCCGATGGCCAGCATCTGCTGTTCGCCGCCCGACAGGTGACTGCCCAGGTGCTTGGCGCGTTCGGACAGGCGCGGGAACAACCCGTACACGCGTTCCAGCGTCCAGGGCTGCGCAACGCCTTGCCGGTTGTGTGCGGTGGCCACCAGGTTCTCGCGCACCGACAGGTTGGGAAAGACATGCCGGCCTTCGGGCACCAACCCGATGCCGCGCTGCGCCACCTTGTAGGAAGGCAGCCGCCCGATGTCCGCGCCGTCGAAGCTGATGGATCCGCGCGAGGCGGGGTTCAGGCCCATCACCGCCTTGACGGTGGTGGACTTGCCCATGCCGTTGCGTCCCAGCAGCGTCACGAACTCGCCGGGCGCGATGTCCAGGTCGATGCCGAAGAGCGCCTGGCTGGCGCCGTAGTGCGCGGTGACGCTGCGCAGGGAGAGCAGGGCGGTCATGCGCGCGCCTCCCGGGTGCGGCCGCGTTCGCTGCCCAGATAGCATTCACGGACCTGCGGATCGTCGCGGATCTGGTCGGCGGTGCCGCATGCGAGCGCACGGCCGTACACCAGCACGGTGATGCGGTCGGACAGGGCGAAGACGGCCTGCATGTCGTGTTCCACCAGAAGGATCGTGTAGCGGCGGCGCAGCGACAGCAGCAGCCGAGTCATGGCCTCGGATTCGTGCTGGCTCATGCCCGCCATGGGCTCGTCCAGCAGCAGCAGCGACGGTTGGCACGCCAGCACCATGGCCAGTTCAAGCTGGCGCAGTTCGCCGTGGGCAAGTTCGCTGGCCGGCGTGTTTTCGCGCGCGGACAGGCCGGCCAGGGCCAGCGCCTCGCGGGCGGGTTCGGTCAATGCCGGTGTCGACAGCACCGGCCGCCAGAATCGGAAGCTGTGGCCGCGTCGCGCCTGCACCGCCATCGCCACGTTCTCCAGCGCGGTGAACGGTTTGAAGACCGAGGTGATCTGGTACGAGCGCGCCAGGCCGTGGCGCACGCGCTTTTCCACCGGCATGCGCGTGACGTCCTTGCCGTCGAGCAGCACGCGTCCCGCGTCGGGCCGTAGTTCGCCGCTCAGTTGCCCGATCAGCGTGGTCTTGCCGGCGCCGTTGGGACCGATCACGGCGTGCAGCTCGCCGCTTGCCACGTCCAGCGAAAGCTTGTCGGTGACCGTCAGCCCGCCGTAGCGCTTTTCCAGGTTCTCGATGCGCAGGGCGCTCATTGCGGCTCTCCGGTGGGATGGCGCGCCGTCCCGCGCGCGATGCGCCACGGC
This sequence comes from Achromobacter sp., assembly GCF_032113835.1. Classification (GTDB taxonomy): domain Bacteria; phylum Pseudomonadota; class Gammaproteobacteria; order Burkholderiales; family Burkholderiaceae_B; genus Achromobacter. The sequence continues at coordinate 17,263 of NZ_DAMCTG010000092.1, forward strand.
GTGGCGGACAGGCTGCCATAGACGCCGCGGCGCGAGGCGAGCACCACGCCGACGATCAGCAGGCCCATGACCAGCATCCAGTGCTCGGTGATGAGCTTCAGTCCCTCTTCCAGCAGCAGGAACGCCAGCGCGCCCGCCACCGGACCGAACAGCGTGCCGATGCCGCCCAGCGCCACCATCACGATCAGTTCGCCGGAGGTCGTCCACGCCAGGTACGACGGCGATACGTACATGGTGAGGTTCGCCAGCAGCACACCCGCCACGCCGCAGATGACGGCGGAGATCACATAGGCGGCAAGCCGGTATCGCAGCGTGGGAAAGCCTAATGCGCGCATGCGCCGCTCGTTGGCCTGGCAGCCGCGCAGGGCCATGCCGAACGGCGCGTGGATCAGCCGATGCATCAGCCACAGCACCAGCAGCAGCACGCCGAAGGCCGTGCAATACAGCGCGAGCGGCGTGTCCAGCCGGAACAGGCCGAAGTCGCTGCCGGCAAAGAGCGACATGCCGTCGTCGCCGCCAAAGCCTTCCAGCCCTGTCGCCAGAAAATAGAACATCTGCGCGAAGGCGAGCGTGATCATGATGAACGCGATGCCGTTGGTGCGCATGACCACATATCCGCTGACGATCCCGACGGCCGCGCACGCGCCGATGGCGCCAGCAAGATGCCACCAGCCGCTTTCGATGCCGTAGTGCGACAGCACGCCGACGGAGTATGCGCCAAGGCCCAGATACAGCGCATGGCCGAAGCTCACCATGCCGCCGTAGCCCAGCAGCAGATTGAGCGCCAGCGCCGCAATGCCATAGACCAGCACGCGGCCGAACAGCGCCAGCAGAAACGGCTCGCCCTGCCACTGCGCGTACACGGGCACCAGGGCGAACAACAGCAGCAGCGCGGCGGCGGCCAACGTGCGGGGAGATAACGTGAACATGGCGTCGGCGTCCTTATCCGTGCCTGACGGGAAACAGGCCTTGCGGCCGCATCGCCAGCACCAGCGCCATGACGATGTAGATCAGCATCGACGCGATGGCGGGGCCTGCGGCATTGGCCGCAGCCGGGGGCAGGGCAGCGCGCAGCAGGGTCGGCAGCAGCGCGCGGCCCAGCGTGTCGATCAGCCCGACCATCAGCGCGGCCAGGAAAGCGCCCCGCACCGATCCGATGCCGCCGATCACGATGACGACCAGCGTCAGGATCAGGATGGGTTCGCCCATGCCCGTCTGCGCCGACAGGATGGGGCCGGCCATCAACCCGGCCAGGCCCGCCAACACCGCGCCCAGCACGAAGAGCAGCGTATTCAGGCGCGCGATGTTCACGCCCAGCGCGCCGACCATCATGCGGTCGGTGGAGCCGGCGCGGATCAGCATGCCGAGCCGCGTGCGATGGATCAGCAGGTAACACCCCGCCGCGACCAGCAGCCCGACCACGATGATGAGAAACCGGTACAGCGGATAGGTGACGCCCAGAATGTCGATGGTGCCGGACAGCCAGGACGGCAGCCCCATGCTGATCGGCGCGGGCCCCCACACGATGCGGGTCAGTTCATTGAAGAACAGGATGAAGCCGAACGTGGCCAGCACCTGGTCCAGGTGATCGCGCGGATACAGCCGCGCCAGCGCGATCCGGTCCAGCAGCAGCCCAAGCAGCGCCATGCCCGCGACGACCGCGGCGGCGGCCAGCAAGAACGAGCCGGTGTGGCGGAACACGGTGGCCGCGATGAACGCGCCCATCATGTACAGCGACCCGTGCGCCAGGTTGATGAAATTCATGATGCCGAACACCAGCGTCAGGCCGGCGGCCAGCAGGAACAGCAGGATGCCGAGTTGCAGGCCGTTCAAGGCCTGCACCAGCAGCAGCGTCGTGGACATGGCTACACCCCCTTGCCGGCGCCCCTCGGGGCCGCCCGCTTCACTTCATGACGCACTGGGCGGCGTACTGGTCGGAAACCTTGGACAGGTCGGGGAAGATGGGGCCCTTGTTCACGAACGCGACCTTGCCGTCGGCGTTTTCGGCCACGTCTGCCCGGAAGAATCCGGCCACGGGAAAGTGGTTGGGCTGATAGCGGAACTCGCCGCGCACCGACTGGAAGTCAGCGGCTTCCAGCGCCTTGCGCAACGCGTCCTTGTCGTCGGTCTTGCCGCCGGTCTTCTTGAGCGCGGATCCGATCAGCTGGGCGGCGTCATACGACTGCGCGGCATAGCTGGACGGCTCGCGGCCGTACTTCTGGCGGAATGCGGCCGCGAAGGCCTTGTTGGCGGCGTTGTCCAGGTCGGGCGAATACGGCACGTTGGTGACGGCGCCCAGCGCGTCCTTCTGCAGGGCGGGCAACGTGGCGCCGTCGATGGTGTCGACCGACAACAGCGGGATCTTGCCGAAGAGTCCGGCCTGGCGATACTGCTTGATGAAGTTCACGCCCATGCCGCCGGGAAAGAAGACGTACGCGGCGTCGGGCTTGGCGTCGGCCAGCGCGGCCAGTTCGACCGAGTAGTCGGGCTGGTTGACCTGCGTGAACACTTCGTTGACGACATCGCCTTTGTAGAAGCGTTTGAAGCCGGCCATCGCGTCCTTGCCGGCCTGGTAGTTGGGGGCCAGCAGATAGACCTTCTTGAATCCCATCTGGTTGGCCATTTCGCCGCTGCCTTCGTGGCGCTGGGTGTTGTTCCAGGACGTAGAGAAGAAATACGGCGAACAGTCCTTGCCGGCAAGGTTGGTGGGGCCGGCGTTGGAGCCGACGAGGAAGACGCCGGCGCTGGTCACGGGCCGCACGACGGCGAGCATGACGTTGGAGTACACGACGCCGGTGAT
>NZ_DAMCTG010000093.1:0-9262 GCF_032113835.1 Achromobacter sp.
GTTCTCGGGCAGCCCCTTGGCCCGCGCGGTGCGGATGTAGTCGGCCTGCAAGGCGTCCATGACGCTGGCGCGCGCCAGCCGGCTGTACTGCGCCAGGTACACGAAGGCCAGCGTGAAGGCGGGCAGCACCAGGTGATGCAGCACGTCCACCACGCCCGCCCACCCCTCTTGCGGACCGCCCGCAGACCGCATGTCCGACACCGGAAAGATCGGCAGCACCGAGGCAAACAGGATGATGAGGATGATGCCGGTCCAGAACACCGGCGCGGAATAGCCCACGACCGACAGCAGCGTGATGCCTTGCGACAGCAGCCCATTGGGCTTCCTGGCGGCCAGCGTGCCCAGCAGCGTGCCGATCAGGAACGCCACGGTCACCGACGTCACCACCAGCAGCAGCGTGGCGGGCACGCGGTCCCAGATCAGCTGGGCGACCGGCACGTTGAAGAAGTACGAGTAGCCCAGGTCGCCGCGCACCACCTGCCCCAGGTAGATGCCGAGCTGCGTCAGAAACGGCTTGTCCAGCCCGTACTGCACGCGCAACTGGGCACGCAGTTCTTCGCTGATCCCGCCCATCGACCCCGCGATGGTCTCCACGGGATCGCCCGGCGAAATGTGGATCAACAGGAAATTCAGCGTCACCACGGCCAGCAGCAGGATCGCGGCATTCAGCAGGCGGCGCGAGAGATATCGCAACATGACGGCTCCCGCTACTGCACGGACGTTTCATCCAGCGGCGACAGCAGTCCCCAAATGCCGGACGGCAGCCCCTGCACCTTCTTGGACGACAGCGTGTGATACGGAATCACGGTCAGGAAGTCGATCGGCACGTCCTCGGTCACCAGGCGCTGGAATTCTCCGTACAGCGCGCGGCGCTTGTCCGCGTCGGTCTCGGTGCCTGCCTGCTCCAGCAGCGCATCGACCTTCGGGTTCTTGTAGGACTGCGTGTTGGTCCAGATGATGTCGCGGATGTTGGACGACATATACGTGCGATGCACGCCGATGACCGGATCGCCCCAATTGAAGACGATGTCGGTGGTCATGTCGAAGTCCTTGCCGGCGATGCGCTTGGCCCAGGTCGGAAAGTCGGGCGAGGCGCGCACCTGCACGTTGATGCCCACTTTCTTCAACTGGCTGCGCAGGTATTCCGCCACGTTCTTGCCCTGCACGTCGCTGCCCGGCATGTAGTCCACCGTCAGCGTCATGCGCTCGCCCTTGCCGTCCTTCTTGAAGCCGGCCTCGTCCAGCAGTTTTTCTGCCTGCTTCAGGTCCAGCGGGTACTTCTTCACGTCATCGCTGGCGAAGGGACTGGTGCCCACGATGGGGCCGTGCGCCGGCGCGGCAAAGCCCGCGTTCAGCGCCTTGGTGATGAAGCCCTTGTCCGTCGCGTACGCGATGGCCTGGCGCACCCGCACGTCGTCCAGCGGCTTGCGCGCCGTATTGAACGCCAGCCAGCTCAGCGCGCCGATGCCTTCATAACCCTTGTTGGTCATTACGATGGCGGGATTGTCCTTCGCGCGGCGCAGGATCGTCGGCTCGGTCATGAACGGCAGCGCGCCGATGTCGCCGCGCTCCAGCCCGATCAGCAGGTTCGTCGCATCGGGATTGATCTTGACCACCACGCGGTCCAGCAGCGGCTTGCCTTTGATGAAGAATTTGTCGAAGCGTTCCAGCACGATCTCCTGGCCCGGCTTGAATTCCTTGAAGATGAACGGCCCGGACCCCACCACATTCGCGGAGTTGCGCGGATGGGTCTTCAAGTCCTGGCCATCGCCGTAGATGTGCTTGGGCAGCACGGGCATCAGCGCCGGCGACAGCGCCAGCAGAATGGCTGGGTGCGGCTTGCTCATGCGCAGCACGGCGGTGCGCGCGTCGGGCGTTTCCACGCTTTCGACGGGCGCGAACATGGTCTGGAACGGATGGTTCTGCTTGACCGCCATGATCGAGAACGCCACGTCCTCGGACGTCACGGGCTTGCCGTCATGGAAGATCGCGTCGCCGCGCAGGTGCAGCGTCAGCGACTTGCCGTCCGGCGCCAGTTCCCACGACTCGGCCAGGTAAGGTTGCGGATTCCAGTCGGCGTCGTAGCGCAGCGGACTGGCAAAGAGCTGCGCACTGGGCAATGCGGTGGCGGTGCCCGATTGGACCGCGCCGTTCAGGTGCCGTGGCACCTGCGTGGAGCCGATGACAAGCGTGCCGCCGGCCTTGGGCGCATCCGCCGCGGCGGCGCCCCCCGCCATTGCAAACACCGACAGAATCGTGGCCAGGCCTAGTCTTGCGCTGCGCATGTGCTACCCCTTTGATGTTGTCGCGTGAACCATTCATGGATGGCTTGCGGACTAGCGTAGTCATCCCTTGGATGCACGCTTAGTACCAAACCGCTGGACTTGGTGGTGCCAGGCTGGCGACTGTCAGCCGCCCAGCGCGTGCGCGTACAGCGCCGCGACGGCGCAACTGTTGACGCGGGCTTCCATGGAATCGGACCGGCTCGTCAGCAGCACCGGCACGCGCGTGCCCAGCACCAGGCCCGCCGCGCCGGCGCCCGCCAGCCACGTGAGCTCCTTGTAGAGCATGTTGCCGGCCTCGATGTCCGGCACGAGCAGGATGTCCGCGTCGCCCGCCACGCGCGACACGATGCCCTTCTGGTCCGCCGCTTCGCGCGAGATCGCGTTGTCGAACGCCAGCGGCCCGTCGATGTCGCCGCCGCGGATCTGCCCTCGGTCCGCCATCTTGGACAGCGCCGCGGCATCCAGCGTGGCCGGCATCGCCGGGTTGACGGATTCGGTGGCGCACAGCACCGCTACCTTGGGCCGCTCCACGCCCAGCGCGCGCGCCAGGTCGATGGCGTTCTGCGCGATGTCCGCCTTTTCCTGCAGCGATGGTGCGATGTTGACGGCCGCGTCGGTCAGGATCAGCAGCTTCGGATACGCCGCCACCGCCATCACGAAAGCGTGGCTGATGCGCCGGTTGGTGCGCAGGCCGGATTCGCGCGTCACCACCGCGGACATGAAGTGGTCGGTGTGCAGGCTGCCCTTCATCAGCATGCTGACCGCGCCATCGCGCGCCAGCGCGGCGGCGGCGCGGGCCGCCAGCAATTCGTCATCCGGCGTGTCGACGATCTCCATGGAACCGGCACGCATGCCCTCCTGCGCCATCAGCGCGGCAATGCGCGCCGCCGGCCCGACCAGCACCGGCTCGATGTAACCCGCCTCGCTGGCCTGCACGGCGGCGCGCACGCTGACGGGACAGAGCGGATACGCCACCGCGGTGCGCAGCCGCCCGGCCGCCAGCGCGGCAACGCGCAGCGGCTCGAACAAACGGTCGAAAGCCATGTCTTCGCTCCTGCCGCGGCCGCGCGTGCGGCGGCCGGGTGAATGACCGGCGCGGACCGAGGCGTCAATGCGCGCCCCGGCCCGCGCCGCACGGGCCGGTCAGCGGCCGGCCGGCTCGATCGACAGCGGCACCTCGCCCGCCTGGAACGGCTGGTTCACGTACTTGCGGTACTTGTCCAGGAAGCGCACCGGCTGCTTGAGCGCATCGCGGCGGAACGGATCGCCCAGCTCCTGGCTGACCATCATCTCCAGCACGGTCGTCTTGCCTTCCAGCTGCGCCTGGCACGCGGCCTGCAGCGCGGCGCCAACCTGGTCGGCGTGCTCCACCCGGATGCCTTCGGCGCCCATGGCCCGCGCCAGCTCCGAAAAATTCGGATTGAGCAGGTTGCTGCCGACGAAGCGGCGGCCATAGAAGTCCACCTGGTTCTTTTTCTCGGCGCCCCACTGGCCGTTGTGGAACACCACCGCGGTCACCGGGATCTGTTCGCGCACGCAGGTCAGCAATTCCTGGAAGCTCATGCACCACGCGCCGTCGCCCGCGTAGGCCACCGCTGGGCGGTCGGGCCGGCCGAGCTTGGCGCCGATCAGCGCCGGCAATGCATAGCCGCAATTGCCGAAGCTCATGGCCGCGAGCATGGAGTTGGGCTCGTCAAAGCGCAGATAGCTGTTGGACACGGAGCAGATGTTGCCGATGTCGGTCGACACCATCACGTGCTTGGGCATCGCGCGTTCCAGTTCGCGCAGCATGCGGCGCGGATGCATGCGGCCGCCGCCCTGCTCGATGATGTCCAGGCTCCAGTCGTCGCGCTCGTGCGACCAGCTGTCCAGTTCCTGTTCCCACTCGGCCTTCTGGGCGGCGATTTCGCCGGCGCGTCCTTCTTTCGTGCGGGTGCAGGCGACATCTCGCCCTTGCAGCTTCGCCGTCAACGCGGCGGCGGCCGGCTTGGCGTCGCCGCAGATGCCCACCGACACCGGCCGCACCAGGCCCAGCATGCGGTGATCGGCGTCGACCTGGATGATGCGCGCGTTCTGCGGCCAGTATTCCAGGCCGTGCTGCGGCAAGGTGCCGAAGGGTCCCAGCCGTGTGCCCAGCGCCAGCACCACGTCCGCCTGCGACAGCAGCTTCATGCCCGCCTTGGCGCCCTGATAGCCCAGCGGGCCGCACCACAGCGGGTGGCTGGCCGGGAAGGCGTCGTTATGCAGATAGCTGGTGACCACCGGCGCGCCCAGCAGCTCGGCCAGCGCCACGCATTCGGCCTGGCCCTCCGAGAACAGCACGCCGCCGCCCGCCACGATGACCGGGAACTTGGCCTCGGCCAGCATGCGCGCCGCGGCTTCCAGATCCTCTTCCGAGCCGGGCCCGCGGCGGATGCGGCGCGGCTCCGGGATGGCCACGTCGATCTCGCCGTAGAAATAGTCGCGCGGGATATTGAGCTGCGCGGGGCCGCGTTCGGCCATCGCATTGTCGAATGCCTTGGCGGTGAATTCGGCCATGCGGTCCGGCCGGTTCACGTGCGCCTGGTATTTGGTGATGCGCGAGAAGATCGGAAGCTGCTCGGTCTCCTGGAAGCCGCCCAGCCCCATGCCCGCCGTACCGGTCTCGGGCGTGATCGCCACGACCGGGCTGTGCGCCCAGTAGGCCGCCGCCACGCCGGTCACGAAGTTGGTGATGCCGGGGCCGTTTTGTGCAATGCACACGCCGTGCCGGCCGGTCACGCGGGAATAGCCGTCGGCCATGTGCGCCGCGCCTTGTTCGTGCACCGTCGGCACGAAGCGGATGCCGGCCGCGGGAAACAGGTCCAGCGCATCCATGAAGGCCGAACCGACGATGCCGAAAACATCCTTGACGCCCTGCGCGACCAGCGTCTCGACAAACGCTTCGCTGGGGGTCATGTGTTGCTTGCTGCTCATGGTCTCTCTCCTGGCGTGCCGGCGCTTGTCCGATTGCTGATTGGCCGGTGTGATCCGATACTGCGCCAGAAACCCGCGGCTTCCCACCCCCGAGCGTTTCATTTTCTGCAATTTCTGTGCGAGGATGGGCAGCCGATCGCTGAAATCTCAATTATTGAAAGATGAAAGACGAATCCTCCGCCGCCCTGCGCGCGCTGGCCTTGCTGGAACAGGTGGCACGATCGGCCCAGCCCGTCTCGCTGGCCGAACTGACTGAATCCACCGGCCTCCCAAAACCCTCCGTGCTTCGGATCCTGTCGCGTCTGGTCGATGCCGGCATGCTGCTGCGCGAACCGGCCGGCAAGAGTTATGTGAGCGGCCCGCGCCTGGGCGCGCTGGCCCGCGACACGCTGCTCAACTCACCGCTGCGCGGCGAACGCCATCGCATCCTGGACAGCCTGGTCGACGAAATCGGCGAGACCTGCAACTGCACCATGCTCGACGGCGACGAGGTCATCTACCTGGACCGCGTGGAAACCGCCTGGCCGCTGCGTGTGAACCTGCAATCCGGCTCGCGCGTGCCGCTGCATTGTTCGGCGAGCGGCAAGCTGTTTCTGGCCTACATGCGCCGCGAAACCCGCCAGCGCATGCTGGCCGCCGCGCAACTGCCGCGCTACACGCCGAACACGCTGTGCGATGTGGCGTCGCTGGAAGAAGAGCTGCGGATCATCAAGAAGGAAGGCGCCAGCTTCGACCGGGAGGAATTTCTGCTGGGTATCGTCTGCATGGCGGTGCCCATTCTGCACGGCTCGCGGGCGATTGCGGCCGTGGCGCTGCATGCGCCGGTGGCGAGGTTGTCGATCGACGGCGCCCGGGCGTGGCTGCCGCGCATGCAGGAGGCGGCGCGGGCGCTGGCGGGGACGTATGAGGCGTCGGCCCAGTAGATCTGAGCGGACTTAATATGGGGCAAGGCGGACCAAATGCTTTTTGTAATAATAATTTAGTTATTTAAGCGACTTATTTAATTGATTCCGAAATCAGATTCATTGCCTAACGGGAATATCTTCCAAAATCTAGGCTTTCATATTGAAAACTACCGAAAGAACTATTATTCAGCCTCCCACCTGGACCATAAATCCTAATATTATCTTGCCCAGAGTACTCGAGAAGATCCCGAGAATTTATGCGAATACAGTTGGGCTCAATACTGGCGTCTTTTTCTTCAGTTGAATAAATTTTAGGGTATTTTTCGGCATCTCCTCCCTTTTGCATATAAGCAAGGATGGTTGCCTTCTCCGAATGATTCCATGCAGCAATGAACTGCTCCCGCTGCTTTGAGGAAAACTCGCGATTGTTTAGAAGCACGTAACCTGGAACCATATCGCCAGCCGATATGCCAGTGGCTATGCGAGGCGTGCCCTGTGGGGACCTAGGACTCGTGGCTGGTGTCACGTGTCCCCCCGTCCCACCTACCGCGGGAATAAAATCTGTAACAGGAACTTGAATTCCCGTTGAGCCTCCAGTTGCCAGCGTTGACGAGCTGCCATATGGGGTCAGACCTACTCGAAGGGGATCAATGGCATCTTTAGTGAACCCCGCCTTATTTAAATCAGCAGCGCGCTTGGCGACTTGCGGACATGTCTCAGCATGAGCCTGCACGTCCCAAAAGCCTCTGCTCATAGCGATCGCTATTGAAAGTTGTTTTTCTTTCCATGCCACTTGCACGCGACCATACGATTTTTCAGCAAGGTCGTCAGCGATTTCGCACGGAATCGGAAGGCTTAGAGCTCGCGCCTCGGCATGAGAAAAAAGGAAAATTATTTGTAAAAATAAATGCCACCTCTTCATAATTCGACCCCTAAAATACTGTTGCCTTACCCCAGCAACTTATGGCGCCAGAACTCCAAATTGGTTATCAGCCCCCTGATTTTGAGACGAAATGGGTGTTGCGACTGGCCCTTGGTAATAAGTAGTGGTTTTTGCGAACAGCGCGCAGACGATCACAGCAGCGCCAACAAAAACCGCGATTAAACCGGGTGAATGGCTCACAAGCCGAAGTTTCGGAACATGAGTAGCGGCCGCGCCCGCGTCGAAAACATTGGCGTACTCGTGAGAAAAAAAGGATACGGCCAATCCGGCAAAAGCGATGGCGCCGCCCATAAGCACGACGACGAACCGCAGGACTATTAGATTGGCACTGCTCAATGTGCTTGCAATGAACGCGCGATCCACGTGCTGCTGCTGTATGACGTCCAGAACTCGCCACTGGGTGGTAGCAACGAATACCAACATTGAAGTCAATAGAGTTGTTAACGCAACACCCATACCAATCCAAACCAATGTCTGCCATTTTGGAGTGACGCCACTTATCTGAAGGCCTGACATTTCCCACCTCCAACTAATGCGCTGAATTTATTAGTTTTGAACTTAGACATCTCGAACCAAAACTCCGCGAGGCCACCACAAATGGTTCGACCGTGAAGCATCTGAACTCCAGCGCATTAATGCAAACTTGGTTAAATAATATTGAATACGCGGTTACCACATCAACCTGCGCGCCGGTTTAGCCAACCTTTCCTTTGGCGTGCCATTCAGGGAGCATTCAACAGCAAAATAAAGGGTCTTTAAATACCCAGTTTTGGGTATTGCGCGCTCTTCGGTCGCAGTCTTACGCGCCATTTTTTTCGTCGCTGAATTTAACTATGATCGAATTCACCTCACACATGAATCGAAAAGCAGACAATTTTTAGCACCACCTAAGCGTTAAACGACATCTTATACCTCGCCCCACCAAAATAGCCGTAATTTTGAAAATTTGAATTTGATTCCAATGAGCCGCGAGTAGCTGACTGCGTTGCATTTTAATTACAACCAGCCCCGCTCCCCGTCTGGCGGAAGTTAAATCGACTCTGGAATTAAATATATTTGATCTCAATCCATCGGGGCACACATTTTCCCCATTTTCAGGACCTCCGAAGTCCACACACTGTGTATCAGCCATACCTTCGCACGGATTAGTTCGAGAACAGGATCCGTAGAGCCTCGTCCCTCTCCACTAATCGAGCCGCGCCGATCCGCCAGAGGTTTAAACTAGTGTTCGTCTCAGCCCAACTGCCTTTCAGATCCGCCCCCTCCGTGACCGACACCGCCTTCTCCTCCCTCCCCCTCCTGCCGCCCCTGCTCGAAAACCTGAAAACCCTGGGTTTCGAGCAGATGACGCCGATCCAGGCGCAGGCCCTGCCGCTGATTCTTGAACGGCGCGACGTGATCGCCCAGGCCAAGACCGGCAGCGGCAAGACCGCCGCGTTCGGACTGGGCGTGCTCCAGAACCTGGACGTGAACCGCCTGGTCCCGCAAGGACTGGTGGTTTGCCCCACCCGCGAACTGGCCGACCAGGTCGCGCAAGAGCTGCGCCGGCTGGCGCGTCTGATTCCCAACGTCAAGATCCTGACGCTGTGCGGCGGCGCCGCGGCTCGTCCACAGGCCGAATCGCTCGCCCGCGGCACGCATCTGGTCGTGGGCACGCCCGGCCGCATCCAGGACCATCTGGCGCGCGCCAGCCTGGACCTGTCGGGCCTGAACACGCTGGTCCTGGACGAAGCGGACCGGATGGTGGACATGGGCTTTTACGACGACATCGTCGCCATTGCCTCGCACTGTCCCACCAAGCGCCAGACGCTGCTGTTCTCGGCCACCTACCCCGACAACATCCGCAAGCTCAGCGCGCGGTTCCTGCGCAATCCCGCCGAGGTCAAGGTCGAGGCTCAGCACGACGCCAGCCGCATCGAGCAGATCTTCTACGAGATCAACGAAGGCGAACGCCTGGATGCGGTGGCAAAACTGCTTGCGCATTTCCGGCCGGTTTCCACGCTGGCCTTCTGCAACACCAAGATCCGCAGCCACGATCTGGTGGAACGCTTGCAGGCCGAAGGCATCAGCGCGCAGGCGCTCAATGGCGACCTGGAACAGCGCGAACGCGACGAGATCCTGATCCAGTTCGCCAACCAGAGCTGCGCCGTGCTGGTCGCCACCGACGTGGCCGC
>NZ_DAMCTG010000093.1:9362-19969 GCF_032113835.1 Achromobacter sp.
TGATCCAGTTCGCCAACCAGAGCTGCGCCGTGCTGGTCGCCACCGACGTGGCCGCACGCGGCCTGGACATCCAGAACCTGGGCGCGGTCATCAACGTGGACGTGACCAAGGACACCGAGGTCCACGTGCACCGCATCGGCCGCAGCGGCCGTGGCGATCAGAAGGGACTGGCGCTCAGCCTGTGTTCGCCCGAGGAAATGCGCTGGGCCAACCTGATCGAGCAATACCAGGGCGCGCCGCTCAAGTGGGCCGACTTGAAGTCGCTGCGCCCCAAGGCCGACCGTCCGCTGCGCGCACCCATGGTCACGCTGAACATCCAGGGCGGCAAGAAGGACAAGCTGCGTCCCGGCGACCTGCTGGGCGCGCTGACCGGCGACGGCGGCCTGACGTTCGAGCAGGTCGGCAAGATCAACATCACCGAGTTCAACTCGTACGTGGCCCTTGACCGGCAGATCGCCAAGCAGGCGTTCTCGCGCATCTCCAACAGCAACATCAAGGGACGGCGCTTCCGCATGCGCTTCCTGGAAGAGTTCTGAGCGAGCGACGGACGCGCTATGGCGTCTTCAGCGCCAACAGCGCCTTGGCGGCCTTGGCGGCGGCTGACGAGCCGGTAAAACCCGCCAGCCAGCCGCGCAGGTCCGTGTCCGCGACAGGATGCGCATGGCGCAGCGACTCATCCAGCAGCACGGTAAGCAACGATCCGATACCGCGCGCCTTGGGGTCCAGGCGGGGCAGCAGGCCGCCCAGCACGGCGATGACGGCGGCGGGCGCCAGCGTTGCCGCGTCAGTGAAGGACGCCGCCCAGCGCGTCAGCACGATAGCCGGCGAGCACGCGGCGTAGGCTTGTGCCGCTACCGTCGCGTCCACGCGCTGTGGGATCGCCGCCGCAAAAACCTCCACCGCTTGTGCGCGCACCTCGGCCTGCTTGGACGCCATGCCCAGCGCCAGCAACTGGACGGTTTCCGGCTGCCAGGCGCCCGGATGCAACGCGAGAACGCGCAGGACGGCGGGCGCGCGATGCTCGGCCTCATCGCCCGCCGCCACGTTCATGATTTCCATGCTGGCCGCGGTCAGCGGCAGGGTCGATGCCGGATTGGCCAGGCCGAGTTCGGCGCAGACCAGCGCGTGGGCGTCGACGCCTTCCTGGTGCGGCGGCGGGCCTGATGGAATCAGCGCCGGCTGCGTGGCCGTCGGCGCGTCGGCGGGCTCGGCATGGACCACCGGACTCCACCACACCCACTGCGGCGAGCCATCGGCCTTCAAGGTGCTCGATCCGCGGCTATGCCACGCGATCCGCACCATGCCGGTGATCTGCGGCCCTGCGCCGCCGGTGGCCTCGACCACCCGCGCGCGGTGCTCGGGATGCACGCGCAGCAAGGCCTGCACGAGATCCACCGGGAGCGGCGCGCCGCTTTCCCTGCCTGCCTCGAAACGGGCCAGCAGGACATCGGCGTCGACCCAGCCCTGCGTGTCGGTGGGCGTGGCGAGCAGCGGCCGGCGCGCCGTCCTGCCCTGCACGATGCCGGCCACTTCGCGCAGGCGGGTGATGAAGCTGGGCAGCAAGGAGGATTGCTCGGCGCTCGGCAGCGGCTGGGGTTCGCCCACGTTCTCATACACCCACTCGCCGTTGACGACCTGGCTCGTGGTCTTCTGCCAATATTTTTGCGGCAGGAATGGGCCATCGGGATCGTGCGCCGCCAGCAGCAGCGCCGCCGCATAGTGCTGGGGGTCCCGTTCCGCCAAGCGGAGTGCTCGCTTCGCCAAAGGCGCAACGGTGGCCGCCACTTGCCCGGACGTCGCCAGCCACGCCAGGGCGAGCTCGAACTCCAGCACGTCGGCGGGCGCCTCCAGCAGCGCCGCATAGCGTTCCAGGGCGTCCGCGTCGGTCCACGGGCGCAGCGGCGCGGGCGGCGGCAAGCCGGAGGACGCGCTTGAAGGGAGATGGGCATGGGCGGCATCGGCGTCCTCGGCGGCCTCATCCGGCAGCAGGACGGCCACCGCCGGCGCCAGCGCGTCGCGCTGCTGCTGCGCAAGGTCCGTCCGGCCCAGCTTCGCCAATGCCTTCACCGCCGCCCGCTGCACGTCGGCATGCGGATGCGCAAGGCCCAGGGCCAGCGCCTGCGCCACGGATTCGGGTTCCGCACGCGCCTGCGCGCCCAGCGCCTCCAGAATGCGCAACACCGACAGCGCCGCCGCCTTCGACCCCGAGAACGCGCCGCCGCAGGCGTCTACAAAGGGCGCGGCGTCGAGCAGACCCTGCTTGTGCAGCGCTTCGAACTGCTTCACGGCCAGCCCAACGGTGGCCGTGATCGGCGATCCCAGACTTTGGCGGAGCAGCGGCTGGTCCGCTGCCGCCTCGTCGGGCGTGGGCGCCAGCGTCGCATACAGACGCGAGAACCAGCCGGCGCGATAGGCGGAGAAATCCCGGTTCAGCGCCTCCAGGCAGCCGCGCAACACGCGGCGCCGGTCCAGCGTGCCTTCGTTGGCCAGCAGCACGACCGTGTTGTGCCAGTTCAATTCCTCGCGCGAGAACTTGTCGATGTTGGCCAGCGAGATTTCGCCGCCGCCCTCCACCTCGAAGATCCGCCAGAACACCTCGTCGCGCAGCGCGTGGTCGTGGCGCAGCATGAACAAGCGCACTTCCTGTTCCTGCCGTCCACCCAGCCCGCCGACCATTGCCAGCACGTAGTCATCCGTGTGGTCGACCTGCAGCCCGTTGAACACCTCGTTCAGGCGGATCGGCAAAAAATTCGGGCGCTGGGACCAGCCCTGCGCCATCTCGCGCAGCCGCTTGGGCGAGGCCTGCACCGCGCGCATGTCTTCCGACTGCACGCCCAGCATGGCGTCGTACAGCGTGCGCAAGGTCGCACCGCCCTCGATCAGCCGTGCCGTATCGCGGTAGTAGTCCCAGAGGTTTTTATAGGGGGTCATGCGAACGGTCATTCCTCAAAAGCCCGCTGCGCGGCGGCAGCGGCGGTTTCGGCCAAAGGCGTCACGCGCGGCACGACGGCCTCCAGACTGCGCAGGGTTACCGCCAGCACGGATGCGCCCTTGCGCCGCGCCGCCAGCGTGGCGGGCAACGTGATCGGCATACCGTAGTCGTCGGACAGGCGCGCGGCCAGTTCGATGAGCTTGCCGGCCTGCGCCAGCGGCTTGCCGTCGGCGTCGAGCAACTGCGGCAGCAGCGCCTCCAGCGTCTGGAGCACGCGGCAGCCGGCGAGCGCACTGATGGATGCGGCGTCGGCCAATGTCTGCGCGACGCGTCCGGCCAAGGCGAAGCCCTGCGCCAGATGCGCCGCGATCTGTGCGGCGAACGGCGCGGGATCCAGCAGGCCCGCGTCGGCCAGCCGCGCGATCGCCTCCGCCGCCTGTGCGCGGTGTTCGGCCATCTTGCCCGATGCGGCCAGCGCCAAAGCCGAGTACACGGGCTCGCCAGGCGGCAACCGGGACGCGCCCAGCGCCGTCAGCAGCGGCCCCACGCCGCGCACATTGATGACCTGCACCGCCGCGCACAGCATCGGATGGAAATGCGCGGCCAGCGTGTCGGGGTTGGATTGCAGCAGCCAGGCCGTCCATTGCACGACCTGATCGTAGCCATCCTGCTCGCGCGCCTCCTGGGCGCGGAAGGTGAATTCGGCAGGCACGTCGGCGACATCGAGGGCCGGCGACGCGCAGGCCGCGGCGTCCCCCGCCATCCAGAACGGCTTGGCGCCATCGCCCAACACGGCCAGGTCGCGCGAAAACGTGCCATCGCCCGGCTCGGCAAGCACGCGCTCCCACACGAAACGCTGCGCGGGAACGACCGTTGGCGGACTGAACGGCTTGCCCTGCGCCCGGCTCGACCGCAGATCGTGAAGGACGCCGGCCAGCAAGGCCAGCGGCGAATGCGTCGGCAGGTACTGGTAGCCCCAGCGGGAGGTCCAGGTTTCATCGGCCTTCCAGTCGCCCGTCTCCGAGTCGTAGCGGCTGCTGGAGACCGTTTGCTCCTGCAATGCCACGCCGACGGGATCCGGCTTGCCCGCGATGGCCACGACGTAACGGGCATAGCCTCGAAAACTGACGTCTTCCCTGCCCAGCAGCGCAGCGGCCAGCAGGCGTCGCGGCGACGCGGCGCGTTCCTCCCACACCGAATCGATGATCTCGCTGGCGCGGTGTTGCAACGCCTCGGGCAGCGGCAGGTGCGGATGGACGGCCAGGTGATCGACGATGCGGGGCAAGTCGGCGCCGTGCCCCGTGCCCTCGAACTGCGCGGCGATCAGCGCGTGCAATTCCTCGTCGCCGCCGATGCCGGGCGCTTGATCGGGTAGATCCGGCAGCGGCTTGCGGCGCGGCGCCGGCATCGCGATCGCCTGCGATGCATGTTCACCGTCAACTTTGGCGCTCGCTTGGCCGCTCGACTGGCCGCTCGCCTCGGCCGGTTGCGTCTCGCTGGACGGCGTCACCAGCTTGCGCGCCAGCGACGCAAGGTCCAACGGCATGCCTTCCAGCGCTTCGCCCACGATCCCCGACATGCGATCCCGCTGCCCGGCATCGGCTTCTAGCGCGGCAAACAGCCCGAGCAGGGCTTTGACGAGCTTCTTCTCCGAACGGGTCAGGACCGCGGCCCCCGCCTCGATCATCGCGTCCACGTCCAGCTGTCCGGCGGCGCGCTTGAGCATGTCCAGCGCCAGGCCGACCGCTGTGCTGGGCGCCGTGGCGAGCACGGCGAAATACGTGTGCTGGCGCGCCGCGACCTCATGCGCGGACGGATCGGCCAGTCGATGCATGCGCAGGTACCACGCAATGGTCTTCGCCGAAAAATCGCGCAGCAGCGCCTCCTGCGACTCGGTCAGCAGACGGTCGCGGAACGCGGGGTTGTCCTGGCAAAGCGTCAGGACGGCGGCATCCCAGGCGGGCCCGGTGCGCTCCATGAGCAAATAATCGGCGCCCATGCCCTCGACCCGGAACAAGGCCCAGAATTCGCGCTCGATCTGATCGGGGTGGGCCTGCAGATGGGCGGCCATGCACTTGCCATGCTCCCCGTCCAGCTGTCCGTCCCCGCCGATGGCGCTGACCTGTTGCACGAAGCAGCGCAGATATGGCATGGATAAAGGCGCATCGTCGTCCAACCGGACCAGCGCGTGGCACACCGGCCATGCCAGATGCTCGGCCCACCAGCGCTGCTCCGCCAGCAGCTCGATGAACGCGGCGCGCCAGGGCGCGTCCCGCCCCGCTGCGGCGTCGACGACAGCCGGCGCCATCTCGCCATGGCGCGGGCCATACTCGCGCTTGCGCACCATGTCCGCCGGCGCCAGCGTATCGGCCACGAGCTTGGGCTTGCCCAACGCCGCCAACACAAAGCACGCCCGCGGCGTGGGTCCTTCCGCGCTGAACAGGCGGGACGGCGGCAAGGCCTTGGCCAGCGCGGCGCGTTCCTCCTCGTTCGCGCCTTCCAGCGCGCGTGCGAAAGACGCGATATCCGCCGCGTCGTCTCCAGCGGCGGCCTCGCGCAGCGCCGCACGGCGTTCGGTCAGGCTCAGGGTCATGCGTCGGCTCCAGTTGCATTGAGCGGGTCAAGAAACATGCGTACCGCCAGCGTGTGCTTGCAGGGTCCGCGCGTGCCTTGATATTTGGCGTGCCAGGGGCAGGTGCAGCGGTCCAGGACCGGCTCGGCGCCGAGCGCGACCCGGTAGCGTTGCTGCGTCGACTGCACCGAGAATTGCCCGTCGTCTTCACGCCGGACGCCACCGCCGGCCACCAGCTTGCGGGCATCGGCAAGCCGCGGATGCAGCGTATCGAGCAGCCCCGCCTGCACCGGCAGCGGTCGATGGAAATACGCGCCGGCCGCCAGATCGAAGCCCACCTGGCCGGAAGACGCCAGCACGCTCAGCGCGGACAGGATCTGCGGTTCCGGCAGCAACGCCCGCTCGGCCAGCCGCGCAATGTCGATGCGCGGCTCGAAGGCCAGCAGCGTCGATACGAACGCCGCGTCCTCATTCGCATCCCCGCCTGCGACCCGGTGCAGCACCGACCCTTCGCCCGAGAAACCGCGCGATTTCTCCGGGCTGAGGCCCAGCGTGACCCGCGCGCCCGGCAGCTCCAGCACCCAGGCGCTGGCTTGCGGCAGCGCCCCGGCCGCCACTTCCGCGCCATACGCGCGCAACTCGGTGGCATGCCGCAGCAAGGGTTCCAGGACGCGCAGCCGTTCCGGTCCCGCCGCGCAGACCGCGCCGGGCGTCGCCTGCGTGGCCAGCCGCAACGAGCGGGCAGCCTGGGTCGCCCACATCACGGTTTTGGTCGCCGACGACCGGGGCAACGCCTGCATGAACTGGCGCAAGGCCGCCCCCGTCAGGACATGGCGGCAAGCCATGTCCGACGACAACATCTGCGTCTCGGCAAAGCCTTTGAGCCAGCGCGCTGGCAGCGGCACTTTCTCTTCGACGATCTCTCCCGCCTGCGTCGTCACCCGCAATGCATCGCTGCCCACGTTCAGGTGCAAGGGCTCGGACGGGCGCAGCCCAGCCAGCGCCTGGCGCAACGGGGGATTTACGTCCACGTTGGTGACGCCCGCCGCCAGGTGCGTGGCGTCCAGCGCCGCCGCGTCCACGTCCAGGCGCGCGTACACGCCGCAGCACACGCTGAAGGACTCGAAGCGCAAGCCCTCGGGCGTGGACGTCACGACCGGATCCGCCGCCCGCAGCACCGCCGCCAGCGTGTTTGGCGGCACGTAGAAGCGCGTGCGCGCCACCCGCGCCAGCATCAGCAGCGCCTGCGCCACCACGGCAGGCTGCGCGACGAATCCGGAAAAGAAGAATGGGTGCGCCACCGCGCCCGACGGCGCAGTACCGCCGCTGGTGGCCAGGTTCAGGTCGGTCTGACCCTGCCGCTGTGCGATTTCTGAAAGGGCAAGATAGGCGTAGGCCAACTCCGTCATGGTTCTTGGCTCCTGGACCGGAGCGGGACGCGGCACGGCTCCTTTGCCGCCAAAGGCAAGGACGAATACGGGCGATCCGGCTGGGGCGCAGGTCTGCCGGGGAGTGTCTGCGCCAATGAGACTTTCAGCTGCTTGTTCATTGGGGACACATGTTAACTGCCGTGGGCATGCACCCGGCTGCCGACCGCGCGCAAAGCTTGTGGGTTTTGCACCGGCTTTGCCATAATGGCGCCGCCTGCACGCCGGTATGCGGGATTTTTCGAAAGACTCGGCGGGCGCGGAACAAAAGGCAAGCGGTGTGCTCCAATCTGCCCACTGTCCCCCTTAACCATCACAAGAGAAACTCACCATGATCAAATCCGATGACACCGGCAAGCTGATCCTGCGCCTGACCCTCGGTATTCTGATTCTGCTGCACGGCCTGTCCAAACTGACCGGCGGCGTCGGCGGCATCAGCGGCATGCTGTCCTCCCATGGCTTGCCCGGGTTCCTGGCCTACGGCGTCTACGTGGGCGAAATCATTGCCCCTGTCCTGCTGATCATCGGCGTCTACACGCGCCTGGGCGGCCTGATCATCGCCATCAACATGGTCGTCGCCGTCCTGCTCGCGCACAGCGGCAGCATTGCCAGCATGACCAACAACGGCGGCTGGGCGCTGGAACTGCAAGGCATGTTCCTGTTCGCCGGCCTGGCGATCGCCTTCATGGGCGCCGGCCGTTTCAGCCTGGCCGGCAACGGCGGCCGCTGGAACTGACCGCCCGTCCCGCCCGCCGCACATAGCCGCGGGCGACCAAGGCCACAGGGGACCGCATCAGGCGGTCCCCTTTCTTTTTGCGACGCAAATCGTGCGCTTTTGCAGACATTGATACGAACGACATCGACCGTCACGCAGGCGCAATCACTGGTCACGCGAAAGCTGTTTCGGAACGATTACAGTCCCGAACTCGCCCTCGCGGCCGTGGCCTAATCCCCATGAGCGCAGGAAAGGCGTATCTCGCGCCTGGCGCCCGGCGGGAGCCGCAAGATGAAGAAGCATGTGTTGTTGTTGATGGCGATGGCGAGCGCCCTGAGCGGCTGCGTGGTCGTGCCGGCGCGGCCGGCCTACTACCGGCCCGCGCCCGTCTACTACACGCCGCATTATTACTACTACCCGGCGTATCCCGCCCCGCATTATTACTATCGCGGCTATTGAACCGCGGACCTGCTGCGTTGAGGACATTCTCATGAGCCCTTCCTTCCAGATCGCCCGCTTGCGCCCCCTGGCCACCGCAGCCCTCCTGGCGGCCAGCGCGGCCGCTGCCGCGCAGAACGTCTATTCGACGCAGCAGGTCCCGGTTCCGTCCGGGCAGAACGTCTATTCCACGCAGCAGGTGCCGGTTCCATCCGGGCAGAACGTCTATTCGACGCAGCAGGCGCCGGCGCCATCGGCCTATCAGCCCGGGTACGACGACGGTGACCCCGCCAACGCGAACCTCGCATTGGTCGACCGCAGTCCCGAGCCGCCCCCGCCCTTGCCCGTCTATGTGCAGCCGCCCGCCCCGGCCGACGGCTATATGTGGGTGCCCGGCTACTGGAGCCGCAACCGCTACGGCTTTTTCTGGGTCCCGGGCGCGTGGGTGCTGGCGCCGTATCAGGGCGCGCTCTGGACGCCCGGGTACTGGGGCTTTTCCAACGGCGTGTACCTCTGGAACGCGGGCTATTGGGGACCGCACGTGGGGTTCTACGGCGGCATCAACTATGGCTTTGGCTATACCGGCCTGGGGTATGTCGGCGGCTACTGGAAGCGTGACCGCTTCTACTACAACCGGTCCGTCACGAACGTCAACATCACGCGCGTGACGAACGTCTACCACCGCGACATCGTCGTCAACAACGTGGACAACCACCATGTCAGCTATCACGGTGGTCCGCAAGGTGTGCGCCGCAAGGCCGACCCGCGAGAGTTGGCCGCGCGCAACGACCGCCACGCCGGACCCACGGACGTGCAGCGCGGCTACGTGCGCGATGCGGGCGCCAACCGTGCGCAGTTCTACGAACACAACAAGGGCCAGCCGCCGCAGGCGTATCTGGATCACGCTGACAACGGCAGACCGGGCCGGGATGGCCGCGCGCAGGGCCGCCCGCCGCAGGATCGCCTGCCGCAGGACCGCCTGCCGCAGGATCGCCTGCCGCAGGATCGCCTGGCGCAAGACCGCCTGCCGCAGGATCGCCTGGCGCAAGACCGTCAGCAGCAGGTCCGCGACCAGCAGGCGCGCGAACAACTCAGAAACGACCAGCAGCGCCAGCAACAGGCTCGCGATCAGCAGGACCGCAACCGCCAGCAGAACGACGCGCAGGCGCAGCAGCAGCTTCGCCAACAGCAGATGCGCGACCAACAGGCCCGCCAGCAATTGCAACGCGACCAACAGAACCAGCAGGAGCTTCGCGAGCGGCGGCAGCAGGATCAACGGGCGCGTCAGCAACGCGAACGCGATGACCGCGCGCAGCAAATGGCGCGGGACCGGCAAGAGCACGAACAGCAGGCGCACCAGCAGCGGCAACGCGACCAGCAGCAGACGCAGCAACGCCATCAACAGCAGCGCGATCAGCAGGCCCGGCAGCAGCAGCAGCAGCAGCAACAACAACAACGTCAACAGCAACAGCAACAGCAACAACAGCAGCAAGCCCGCCAACAACAGCAACGAGACCAGCAGGCGCAGCAGATGCGCCAACAGCAGCAGCGAGAGCAGCAACAGCAACAGCAGCAACAACAGCGCCAACAACAGCAACAACAGCAGCGCGATCAATCCCGCGGCAACGGCCGTGGCGGGCCTGATGGCGGCTGAACTGGACCCTCGCCCGCCGCGCCGCTACAGTAGGCAGCTTGCCGCGGATTTTCCGCGGTCCCGATAGGAGACACCCATGAAGCGCCTTGCCCCCTGGTTCCTGGTATGCGGCCTTCTGGCCGGCACGGCCGCGCATGCCGCGCTGCCCGTCGGCGCGCCGGCGCCGGACTTCAGCGTGCCCGCCTCGCTGGGCGGCAACGAATACACGTTCAAGCTGAACGAAGCGCTCAAGCAAGGCCCCGTGGTGCTGTATTTCTTCCCCGCGGCATTCACGCAGGGCTGCACCATCGAAGCCCACAACTTCGCCGAAGCCACCGACGAATACAAGTCGCTAGGCGCCACCGTCATCGGCGTCTCCACCGACAACATCGACACGCTCAAGAAGTTTTCCGTCAGCGAATGCCGCAACAAATTTGCCGTCGCGGCGGACAGCGACGGCAAGGTGATGAAGGCTTATGACGCCGTGCACGACAGGCGGCCGGAATACGCGCAGCGCGTGTCGTACGTGATCTCGCCCGAAGGCAAGATCGTGTATGAATTCACGGACATGAGTCCCGAGTCGCACGTGACGAACACGATGCGGGCGCTGCGGGACTGGAAGGCAAAGCAATAGGCGACAGCGCACGTTCAGTGCGGACGTTCAGTACGGACCTTCGCTGCGGTCCGTCACTGCGCACGCCCCCCCCCCGCCTTAATTGAACGGCCAGACCGTCGGATGCGAACCCGGCGGGCTGGACGGCCGGATCCACCGCGCCGGCGTCTCCGAAAAACGCGCAGCATGGCGCACGGCGACCAGCTCGCCAAACCCGGACGGCGACGTTTCCATCAAGCCCTCGAACCCGGGCATCGCACAGACCAACCCGCCGTCC
>NZ_DAMCTG010000094.1:0-19601 GCF_032113835.1 Achromobacter sp.
ACCACCTTGCCGTTGCGCGAGGTGGTCTGGATGGCGATCATGCCCTTCGTGCCGCGGCCGTGGCGCGTGTACTCTGCGATCGGCGTGCGCTTACCGTAGCCATTTTCCGTGGCGGTCAGCACCGTCTGCGTCTCGTCGCCCGCAACCAGCAGCGCGATGACCGTCTGCGTGTCCTCGAGCATCATGCCGCGCACGCCGCGGGCGTTGCGGCCCATCGGACGCACGTCGTTTTCGTCGAAACGCACGGCCTTGCCTGCGTCCGAGAACAACATGACGTCGTGCTTGCCGTCGGTGAGATCAGCGCCGATCAGGTAGTCGCCATCGTCAAGGTCGACAGCGATGATGCCGGCCTTGCGCGGGTTGGAGAAGTCGGACAGCGGGGTCTTCTTGACCGTGCCGCGCGAGGTCGCCATGAAGACGAAGTGGTCTTCGCTGAATTCCTTGACCGGCAGCACCACCGTGATCTTCTCGCCGTCAGCCAGCGGGAACATGTTGACGATCGGCTTGCCGCGCGAATTGCGCGTGCCTTGCGGCACTTCCCAGACCTTCAGCCAGTACACGCGGCCGCGGTTCGAGAAGCACAGCAGGAAGTCGTGCGTGTTCGCGATGAAGAGCTGGTCGATCCAGTCGTTTTCCTTCATGGCCGTGGCCTGCTTGCCGCGACCGCCGCGTTTTTGCGAGCGGTACTCGGACAACGGCTGGCTCTTGATGTAGCCGCCGTGCGACAGCGTCACGACCATGTCGGTCGGCGTGATCAGGTCTTCGGTGTCGAGTTCCGTCGCATTCAGTTCGATTTCCGAACGGCGCGAGTCCTTGGCGCCGGTCGAGAACTCGGCCTTGATGGCCTGCAGCTCTTCACTGATGATGGACGTGATGCGCTCGGGACGGGCCAGGATGTCCAGCAGGTCGGCGATCGTGGACATGATGTCCTTGTACTCGCCGACGATCTTGTCCTGCTCCAGCCCGGTCAGGCGTTGCAGGCGCATGTTCAGGATTTCCTGAGCCTGCGTATCGCTCAGGCGATACAGGCCGTCGCCCTGAAGACCGAACTCGACGCCCAGGTCGTCCGGTCGGAACGCCGCGCGTCCGCCCGGCGTGTCGCCGTCGGCGCGCGACAGCATTTCGCGCACCAGCGACGAATCCCAGGACTTCGCCATCAGTTCCTGACGGGCGACCGGCGGGGTCGGCGCTGCCTTGATGATCGCGATGAAATCGTCGATGTTGGCCAGCGCCACCGCCAGGCCTTCCAGCACGTGGCCGCGTTCGCGGGCCTTGCGCAATTGGAATACCGTGCGGCGCGTGACCACTTCCCGGCGATGCTGCAGGAAGTAGTCGATCATCTGCTTCAGGTTGAGCAGGCGGGGCTGGCCATCGACCAGCGCCACCAGGTTCATCCCGAAGGTATCCTGGAGCTGGGTGTTCTTGTAGAGGTTGTTCAGCACGACCTCGGGCACTTCACCGCGCTTGAGTTCGATGACAAGACGCATGCCGTCCTTGTCCGACTCGTCGCGGATGTCGGAGATGCCTTCGATCTTCTTGTCGTTGACCAGCTCGGCGATGCGTTCCTGCAGCGTCTTCTTGTTGACCTGGTAGGGAATCGCGTCGATCACGATCGCCTGGCGATTGCCCTTCTCCATGTCTTCGAAGTGGGTCTTGGCGCGCATGATGACGCGGCCGCGACCCGTGCGATAGCCTTCGCGCACGCCGGACATGCCGTAGATGATGCCGCCCGTGGGGAAGTCCGGCGCCGGGATGAGCTCGATCAGCTCATCGACCGTGCAAGCCGGATTGCGCAGGCAGTACAGGCACCCGTCGACCACTTCCTGGAGGTTGTGCGGCGGAATGTTCGTGGCCATGCCCACCGCGATGCCGGAGCTGCCGTTGACCAGCAGGTTGGGCAGGCGCGACGGCAGCAGCAGCGGTTCCTGTTCGCTGCCGTCGTAGTTGGGTCCGAAGTCGACGGTTTCCTGGTCGATGTCGGCCAGCAGTTCGTGGGCGATCTTGGCCAGGCGGATTTCGGTGTAACGCATCGCCGCGGCGTTGTCGCCGTCGATGGAACCGAAGTTGCCCTGGCCGTCGACCAGCATGTAGCGCATGGAAAAATCCTGCGCCATGCGGACAATGGTGTCGTAAACGGACTGGTCGCCGTGGGGGTGGTACTTACCGATGACGTCCCCGACGATACGCGCGGACTTCTTATAGGCGCGGTTCCAGTCGTTGTTCAGCTCGTGCATCGCGTAGAGCACGCGCCGGTGGACAGGCTTCAAGCCGTCCCGCACATCCGGTAGCGCCCGACCGACGATCACGCTCATCGCGTAATCGAGGTAACTGCGGCGCATCTCTTCTTCCAGCGATACCGGAAGCGTCTCCTTGGCAAAGGAATCCATATATATAACGACAGAATCGTGTAAGGAGGAACCCGGGCCGGGTAAACAGGAAATTCTATCATTCGATTGGGGGACCGGTCCGATGGGCCGTCCGATGGCTCCGCAAGCGGGCCGCAACGGACAGATCAGAAACGCCGCCCGGCCACGCCCACCCGAGCCCTGCGGCCCTGTTGTCAAAAACCAACATGGGAAACGGCAGGAGTGCCGAAAACGTCATATCCAGCATTAATGCGCCTGTCCAGGGAAGCCAAAGCCCCCCAAATGCCTTAAGATTGTTTCCAGCACGCAGGAAACCCAGTAGCTATTCCTTTGAACCAGCTCTTGGCGTTGCTATACTGGCCCCGTTTTCCTGATATGCGGCGGGGGTTCGCTGCGAGTCACTTATCCAGCTTCAAGCTCAACGAGGAGAAACATGAACAAACCCTCCAAATTCGCTCTGGCGCTCGCCTTCGCCGCCGTCACGGCCTCTGGTGTAGCTTCCGCGCAAACCGTGGACAACTGGCGCAACCCGTTCGGTAACGTTTGGAAGAACGGTACGAACGAACTGTGCTGGCGCGATGCCTTCTGGACCCCGGCCACCGGTATCCCCGGTTGCGACGGCGTCCCGGTTGCCCAACAGAAGGCGAAGCCGGCCCCGATGGCGGCAAAGGTCGTGTTCAATGCTGACACGTTCTTCGACTTCGACAAGTCGACCCTGAAGCCCGAAGGTCGTCAGCTGCTGCAGCAAGTCGCTCAGCAAGCCAGCACCATCGATCTGGAAACCATCATCGCCGTCGGCCACACCGACTCGATCGGTACCGAACAGTACAACCAGAAGCTGTCCGAGCGCCGCGCCGCTTCGGTCAAGGCTTACCTGGTCAGCCTGGGCATCGACCCCAACCGTATCTATACGGAAGGCAAGGGCGAACTGCAGCCGATCGCTTCCAACAAGACGAAGGAAGGCCGCGCCCAGAACCGTCGCGTTGAGATCGAAATCGTGGGTAGCCGCAAGTAATTGCCGGACTAGCTACAATAAGGGGGCCTCGCATAGCGAGGCCCTTTTTTTCGCCTGCGACGCGCTCATCTGGCGCGTCGGCGAGCCCCCTCCTCGCCTAGCGCGCTGGACCCCTCTATATATAGAGCAGCCTTACGCCGGACCGCCCATGAACACGCAAACTCACGACACCGCGCAAGCCTCCGTCAACGCCGATCAGGCCGAAATCGACAAGTTCAGCGCCCTGGCCAGCCGCTGGTGGGATCCCGAAAGCGAGTTCAAGCCGCTGCACGCCATCAATCCGCTGCGACTGGAATGGATCCAGGAATGCGCGGGCAGCCTGGCCGGCCGCAAGGTGCTGGACGTCGGCTGCGGCGGCGGCATCCTGTCGGAAGCCATGGCCCGCAGCGGCGCCGACGTGACCGGCATCGACCTGGCGGACAAGTCCCTGAAGATCGCGCGCCTGCACGGCCTGGAATCGGGCGTGAAGGTGGAGTACCGCAAGGTGCCCGTCGAGGAACTGGCTGCCGAGCAGCCGGGCCAGTACGACGTGGTGACCTGCATGGAAATGCTGGAGCACGTGCCGGATCCGGCCTCGATCGTGCGCGCCTGCTCGACGCTGGTGAAACCCGGCGGCTGGGTGTTCTTTTCCACGCTGAACCGGAACGCCAAGTCCTTCGTGTTCGCGATCATCGGCGCGGAATACGTCCTGCGCCTCCTGCCCCGCGGCACCCACACCTACGACCAGTTCATCAAGCCGAGCGAGTTGTCGGCGGCGGCGCGTGGCGCCGCCCTGGAGCCGGTGAGCATGCGCGGCATGGAATACAACCCGATCACCCAGATTTACTCGCTGACTTCCGACACCTCGGTCAACTATCTGATGGCTACCCGTAAATGAGCGCCCTGATCCTGTTCGATTTCGACGGCACCCTGGCCGACACCGCCCCCGACCTGGCAGCCGCCGCGAACCGTCAGCGCACCCGCCGCGGGCTTGAGCCGATGGCATATGAAGCGCTGCGCCCCGTGGCATCCCAGGGCGCGCGCGGACTGCTGCGTGTGGCGCTGAACCTGCAACCGGGCGACGCGGACTACGAGCCCACGCGCCTGCAGTTCCTGGAAGACTACGCCGCCAGTTCAACGGTGCACAGCAAGCTGTTCCCCGGCATCGAAGCGCTGCTGGCCGACATCCGCGACCGCGGCATGTCCTGGGGCATCGTCACCAACAAGGTCACCTACCTGACCTTGCCCATCGTCGAGTTCCTGGACCTGACGCGCGACAGCGCCGTGCTGGTCTGCGGCGACACGACCGCCCACGCCAAGCCGCATCCCCTGCCCTTGCAGCACGCCGCGCGCGAAGCCGGCTTTGGGACCGATCGCTGCGTTTATGTCGGCGATGATCTGCGCGATATCCAGGCGGCCCACGCCGCGGGCATGCCGGCCGTGGCCGCGGCCTATGGTTACGTCGGCGAAGACGACAACGTGATTGCCTGGCAGGCGGAAACCTGCGCGAATTCGCCCGCGGAACTGTGGTCCGCCATCGAGCCGCTGCTGCCCCGCGACCTGCGCTGAAGGACGGACTTGGGCCGTCAGCCGACCCGTCGCGCTATCGGCCAAGCCGTTCCCTTTGAGCCATTCCCTTTGACCCGCACCCGGCTGATCGCGCCCCCGACGGCCGCGATTGTTCGGTCCCATTAGTGCGACTGGCCGAACAATCTATCCGGATGCCGGGGGTTTATCCGGTCGGGGATCTCCCCTAAAGTGTGAACCGTGCATCGCGATCCGGGTTGTCCGGATCGCCCCGTTTCCGGCGCATGCCGGCGTTGCAGCCCTCTGCAGGCCGCGACGACATCTCCGTGCTGGCGGACCTCAGCGTCCCGCCGCACCGTGCCCTGTCACATTGACGCGGCGCACGCCAGACCTTTTGACCTTGCCTTCAACTCCCTGCCCGCGCGGCGCCATCCAGCCTCGCGCCCAAGGAATGCCTATGCTTTTGCCCATCCTGCTACTTTCCGCCGCCGGCTTCACCATTCTGACCACCGAGTTCCTGATCGTGGGGCTGCTGCCCGGCCTTGCCCGCGACCTGGACGTGACCGTCTCCCAGGCAGGGCTCTTGGTGACGTTGTTTGCCTTCACGGTCGCCGCGACCGGCCCCTTGCTCACCGCCCTGATGGCCAACATGGAGCGTAAGCGCCTGTTCATCGGGGTGCTGGTGCTGTTTGGCCTGTCCAATGCGCTGGCGGCCGTGGCGCCCAATATCTGGATCATGGCGATCGCCCGCTTTGTACCGGCGCTGGCCCTGCCGGTGTTCTGGTCGTTGGCCAGCGCCACCGCCGTGGAACTGGTGGGTCCCGCGCGCGCCGGACGCGCCATTTCGACAGTGGCCTTCGGCATCGTGGCCGCCACGGTGTTCGGCATTCCCCTGGGCGTGCTGATCTCGGACGCCTTCGGATGGCGCGCCGCCTTCTGGGTGCTGTCTGCCGTGGCGTTTGCGAAGGCCCTGCTGCTGTTCCTGACCTTCCCCAGCATGCGCATCCGCGCCGACAGCGTGCGCCTCGTCACGCAACTGCGCATTCTGCGCAAACCGATCGTGGTGAGCCACGTGGTGCTGTCGCTGCTGGTGTTCACCGGCATGTTCACGGCCTATACCTATCTGGCGGACATGCTGGAGCGATTGGGCGGCTTTGACGGCAAGACTGTCGGCTGGACGATGATGGCGTTCGGCGCCGTCGGACTCGTGGGCAACACGCTGGGCGGACGCCTGGTGGACCGCAGCCCGCTGGGCGCCACGGCCCTGTTCTCGTCGCTGATGGCGGTGGGTCTGACGTTCGTCGCGCCAGCCATGCAGTCGCACGGCCTGCTGGCCGTCGCGCTGGGCATCTGGGGCATCGCCCAGGCCGCGCTTTTCATCGTCTGCCACGTACGGCTGATGAAGTCCGCCCCCGAGGCGCCCGCGTTTGCCGCGTCCCTGAACATCTCCGGCGCGAACATCGGCATCGGCCTGGGCGCGGTCGTTGGCGGACACGTCATCGACCACTACGGCCTGGCGACGCTGGGCGGCGCCGCGGCCGTCATCGTGGCGGTTTCCGTGATTCTGGCCGCGCTGATGATGGCAGCGTCGCGCGGCCGGCGACAGTCCAAGACGGCGTGCGCCAACGCGGCCTGACGTGAAGGCCTGTCTCGCCCCAGCCACGCTTGCGACCACTTGGATTTGCAGGATGGCAGGCTGTTGCATTTGCAGTACAATGGAAGGTCTTGGGGCCGATCCGGATTCGACGTGGGTCGCGAAACAACTCAGGGCATGCCGAGCACCAGTACGCTCGTTAAACCACTGGAACACTACAAACGCCAACGACGAGCGTTTCGCTCTCGCCGCTTAAGCGGTGAGCCGCTGCACTGATCTGTCCTTGGGTCAGGCGGAGGAAGGCAACTTCCTAGGGGGGTAACCCTCGAACCGCAGCAGCGACATTCACAAGGAATCGGTCTGCGCTGGGGTCACACGGCTCAGATTTAAATTACGTGAATCGCTTTGGTCCGGCCTGTCGGTTGGCTAAGTCCAAAGTTAAAACCAAATAAATCGACTACGCATGTAGAACTGGTTGCGGAGGGCTTGCGGACGGGGGTTCAATTCCCCCCGGCTCCACCAAATTTCCGCTTATTTTCAAGTAGTTAAAAAGGCCAACTTAATAAAGTTGGCCTTTTTTTTTGCGCCGTTTTGACGCAGCGCCTACCAGGACCCATTGAATAACTTTCGAAAGTCGACGCTGTTCTGCATGCTGCGCAACTGGGCTTCCCTTTCGCGTTGCTCTGCATCCTGTCGTTGCTGTTCCGTGGGCGGCGCCATCGTCAGCGCATCGTCCGTGCCTCGGTATACGCGACGGTAGCGAAGATAGCCTTGGAGTTCCCAACTGCGGGGCAGCGGGTCCTTGCAGCCAGCCAGGGAAATCGGGTGGTCGAAAAGGCGAAAGCCCGCGTAGGAATCGTGCGCGTAGTTGGCGAACAGATAGGCTTGCGGCGTCAGGTGTTCAGGGTTTTGTGGCGTGCCCAATATCGGGTGCGCCTTTACGTGCGTCAATACATTTTGCGCATCGCCGGCCAGCATGGCGCGGCGAACGAGCCTGCCCACGAGTAAGCCGGCATATAGCGAAGGACTCGCTGTGGCGGCGATCTGGTAGCGCTGCTTTTCTTCATCCGTCTGGCCTTCCAACGCGGCGACGTCTCCGAACAATGTCTGATTGGCTCCCTCCAGATCCTTGAAATCCTTGGGAGATTTCTCTCGGGTGCGCGCTACCCAGGATAGCTGGGAGGCGTAGACGTCGCGCACCTGATAGCGCCAGGCCAGGTAGGGAATCAGCGATTGGGCTGTCGTCGCTGCGGCTGGGGTCGCCTGCATGAAGGCGGTGTAGGCCTGGAGGACATTTGGGGCGATGGCGAAAGCGTCATAGCCGTCGAGTTTGGCGGTATCGGTACGGTCCAGTGGAACTTGCGCCTCCCTCGCCGCTTCGTACATCAGCATCAAGGGTACCTGCGACAACATATCATCGTGCTGCCCGCTCGGTCCGCGGCCCTGACTACCTGGCAGATAGCCGCCGCCCACATCGGAATGCATGCCGGGCAGCGCGTACTGCTTGTGCTTTCTCGCGAGAGCCCCATCAGGGCCGCGCAAACTTTCCAGCGGGAACGAAGCGCGATTCTCGTGCATCGCGGTGTAGTGCACGCATTGCACATGGCTGGGGACGCGCAATGCGGTGGCCGAGGCCCAGGCGAAGTGTCCGTCACCGCCAGCGCTATTCGGCAGGCCGACCGATGCCACCGTGTCAAACAGCCCGAGAAAGCGAATGCGCGTGGGCACGCCACACAAACGGCCGCCTTCCATCATCGCCAGCAGCCAATTGCAGAATACCCGCGCTTGGGAGGCTCCACGGGAAAACCCAAATACATCCAAAGAGATATCCACCAACGTCGGTTTGCTGGTAGTGGCAATCTTGGCCGCCAGTAGTTGGGTCTTGCGCTTAAAAAAGGCTTCCGCATGAGAGCGCTCTCCGTTGCTTTCACAGAGCAAACCACCTTCTGTACGCATGCCCACCGCATCCAGCGCCTGGCCGTCCTGATCCCTTTTCAGCGGGTGATGGATAGCGTGCTTTCGGCTGTATCCGCGTTTGCCGTTGCGGCACAGGGCCAGAATGACTTCGGGCGCATATCGAATGCGCCCGCCGGTGATCGAGCGATGGATTACGTTCAGCACGCCAAGCAGTGCGTAGTTGATGCGCCCATCGCCCCCGCGCCCCATTGCCGCGCCGAACGAGGCATAGACGTTCTCGCCAATCTCCGGAAATGGCGTACCCACACCGGGAACATAGAGCCGATACTTGCCTTCATGTTCGATTTCAGGATATGCCCGGAACAGCCTGGCCACGTTACTGTCCTTACGCGCCGTCCTTTGAGTCATCCCCGGCCCGAGACCTGGCTCACAGCCGTCCGCATCATCCCAATCCTGGTTGTTGCCCGTGCCGTCAAAGAAGATGCCGATTTGCAGATTCACCTCACACTTTTCCGATGCGGGAATGCATTGCGGAAATATCGGCTCGATCCCGGGGGTTTGGCCGAGCGGATGCGTTCTAAAAACTTCGTTCATCCAGATTCCTTGTTGTTCCCAGTCATTCTTGAAGGACGCGCCTACTCGTCCAGGGATTCGATCAGTGTGGGTTCAGCGCCCACAGGACAGCGGGGTGACCACGCGCCGTAAATTTTGGATGGCCTGATGCTGGCTATCGGGTCATGGGGACCGGGGTAATCCTTATTCCCATACCCGGGACTGATGTTTGAAGAAATGGCACGAACGCTGCCGTCGGACAGAAAGTGGATGAAGAGACTTCCTACCTGCTCATAACGCTCCACCGGCACCCGGCGCTCATGGCTTTCCCAGGTGCAGTCGCGCCAGTTGGTCACGCCCCAACTCACCAGCACGGTCAGATCAGGCCGCCATTTCCGGGGCAGCTTCCCGCAGCAAACGATGCTGCCTCCCGTACCGGCCTGATGGCCGCTGGCGCCATTGACCCAGAAGTCTTGAACACTTAGGTGGTCTGGCAGGTGGTCGATCCCCGACAGAGATGTCGGCACCATGTCTTCTTTTGGCCGGACAGCGTCGCAACCTGCCAAGCCCAGCAGCAACACCAAACTCATCGTCAACCGTGTGGCGCGGTTCATATCAATTTGCCTCCTCCAGGACGACGGGGCCGCCGCGGGATGGACACCGTTCGCCATAGTCACCGTAGGCATGCCAGGGGTTCTTTCTGGGAATGGGGTCTTGAGGACCAAGGTACTCATCATTCCCATACCCAGGGCTGATGTTGGACGAAATGGCGCGGACGCTTCCGTCCGACAGGAAGTGGATGAACAGACTTCCAACCTGCTCATAACGCTCGACAGGCACCCAGCGTTCGCGGCGTTCGCCGCCGCAGTCACGCCAATTGGTCACGTTCCAGCTCACCAGCACTTTCAGGTCAGGACGCCATTTCCGAGGCAGATTCGCGCAGCAAACAATGCTGCCTCCCGTACCCGCCTGGTGGCCACTGCTTCCATTGACCCAGAAATTCTGGACGCTGACGTGGTCGGCCAAATGATCAATGCCTGTCAGGGACGTAGGCACCATGTCCTCCTTGGGTTGCACGACGTCGCAACCGGCCAAGCCAAGCAGCGCAAGTAATGTGATCGCCAGCCGTCTGATGCGATTCATGTCAGCCCTGACGCATCGCTGCCGGGAAGTTCAAACGTAAAGCGCAAATCAGCTGGGAGGGGCATGGCAAGATCCGTGGGACCCGGACGAGTTGCCCGGCATCAACGTTGAGGGAACTGACGGTGAACGAAAGGCAATATGCAAGCTTCGTGCCAGAATTTCCCCGCCATTAATTTCTGGTTATTTATCAGCGGATTGCGATTGGCCATCAGTGACGTGAACCGGGCCGATGTTTTAAGAATCACGCAAATTGGTTTTTTTGAGGCGCCGATCGGGCCAACAACGGCTCGCAGTCGCATTAAGCCGTTGAAAAGGAAAGAAAAAAGATCGGGCCATTAGTGACCCGCCCGAGCCAGTTCTGGCCCGACGCAATTAAATATTGCGCAGCCTCAGCCAAAAGAAAAAATCCTCAAGGAGGTGAATCCTTGAGGATTTTTGTTTGTCCGTGCGCAGCGCAGCGGCTGGTCTGGTGTCACCGCGTCACTGCCGGTTGACCCAGTCCTGCGCGTCCTCGATGAACCACGGAAGATTCAGCCGCTCGCCTTCGCCGGACTGGATGGTCAGACGCTGACCGGAGGGGTTCGCGGAGGAGTTCGACCCCGCCGGCGAATCCAACGGCCGGCTGCGGTAGTCCACGTTGTTTCGCGGTTGCTGCGGGGTATCTGCGCAGGCGGCGAGTGACGCGATGGCCGCCCCTGCGATGAGCAGCCGCAGCGCTGCGTGACGAGTCTTCATGGTGTTCAGGTTCCAGCTGGCGGCACAGGCCGGCGTGCCGGGCGATAAGGCCTTCCCCGTACCTTACTCGCATTGGGCTGCCCACGTCAGCCTGCCCCATTAAGCCGCCCGCGTCAGCCTGCCCCGCCCGCGCTTCAGAACTGGTACTTCAACGTCAGCATGGCGTGGCGCGTCGGCGCGTAGATGCCGGTGTAGAAAGTCGTGTCCAGGCCCTGCAAATACTTCTTGTCGAACACATTGTTCAGGTTCAGCGTGGCCGAGAGCTGGCGGTTGAAGTCGTAGCGCGCCATCAGGTTGGCGACGGCGTAGGCCGGCTGTTCGCCCTTGAGCGTCACGCCCGGCAGGGACCAGGTGGTGGCGCTGTAGTAGATGCGGCTTTGCCAGTTGACGCCGCCGCCCACGGTCAGGCGATGCCAGTCGCCGGGCAGGCGGTAGGTGGTCCACAGCTTGGCCATGTGGCGCGGGAAGATGGTGCGGATGGTCGCGCCCTCGCCGTCCTTGGTGATGCTGTAGCTGTAGCTCAGCGCGGCTTGCCAGCCGGGAGCCAGCTCGCCGTTGAGTTCGACATCCAGGCCCGACGTCTTGGCGCCGCTGACGGCGCGGTAGGCCGCTTCCCGCACGGTGCCGGGCACGAACTGCCCTTGGTCCACTTCGGCGAGGTTGTCCTGGCGGATCTGATAGAGCGCGATGGCGCTGCTCAGGCGGCCGCCGAAGTAGTCGCTCTTCAAGCCGATTTCGTAGTTGTCGCCGGTGCGCGGGTCCAGCACGTTGCCGTTGCGGTCGCGGGCGCTTTGCGGCTTGAAGATGCTGGTGTAGCTGGCGTAGACGGAATGCTGGTCGTTCAGGTCGTAGACGACGCCGGCGTAGGGCGTGACGACGCCGCTCTCGCTCATTTCGGTGATCTTGTTGTTCCGCGCCAGCGCGGGCGACATGTAGATCTGCGAGAGCTTGTAGCGATAGTTGCTGACGCGCGCGCCCACGATGACGGCGAGGTCGTCCGTGGGTTTCAGGCGCAGCGCGGAATAGACGCCCTGCTGCTTTTGCCAGCCGTCATAGTCCATGAGCTTCTGGCCGGTCACGGTAGGCTCCGCGGTTTCGTTGTCCCAGTCGTAGACATTGACCGCGCGGCCTTCGATGCCGGCGCCGGACATGGGCTCGTGGTAGTTCTTGAATTCCGCCCAGTTCATGCCCACGACGAACTCGTGCCGTCTGCCCCAGAGTTCGAACGGTCCGGCCGCTTGCACGTCGAAGCCGGACTGGCGCTGGCGGGCGCTGCCGAGACCGCCGTAGAACTGCACGCCGTCGCCCGTGTTGCGTTCGACGAAGCCCCAGCTTGCGTTCGCGGATGAGAACTCGCGCTCGCCATAAAGGTAATTGCCCGAGAACTTGAGCTTCCAGTCGTTGGCAAACTTGTGCTCGAGATTCAGGAAGGCGTTGTAGACCTGGATTTCATTGGTGTTCCAGCGCGCGCCCGCGTTGTCGGACGCCTTGAAGTCGGTCTGCTGCCCGTCGGTGTAGAAGAGCGGCAGGCCCGTCGACGACTGCCCGCGCGGATCGTTCTTCTGGTAGTCCAGGCCTGCGGTCAGGAGCGTGTTGGGCGTGATATCGGCCTCCAGCACGCCGTAGAAAACCGACTTGTTTTCCTTGTAGTGGTCGATGTAGGTGTTGCCCTGTTCGTGGGCGGCGACGAAGCGGCCGCGCAAGGTGCCGGCGTCGTTGATGGGACCGCCCACATCCAGTTCGCCACGGCCGCGGCCCCAGGTGCCTGCGCCCAGGCTCGCGTAGCCCTGGAACTCTCGCGTCGGTTTCTTGCGGATGAGGTTGACGGTGCCCGAGGGATCGCCCGCCCCTGTCATCAGGCCCGTCGCGCCGCGCAGGACTTCGACCCGGTCGTAGATGGCCAGGTCTGTCTGGCTCTGCGGGATGTTCTGCGACACGATGTCGGTCGCGGTGAGGACGCCATCGAACTGGTAGTTGTCAATGTTGTAGCCGCGCGAAAGCACCGAGAACCGGCTGGCGCCGATGTTCTGCACCGAGATGCCCGGCGTGCGGTCCAGCAGCGCCTCGATGCTGTCGACGCCCTCGTCCTCGATGCGCTGGCGCGTCATGACGCTGATGGTCTGCGGCGTCTCGCGCTGCGTGAGCGGCAGCCCGGTGGCGAAGGACAAGGGGCCGGTCATGGCGTAGCTGTGCGACCCCTCCGTGACGCCGAACCCGTCGGCTTGCACCGTGACGGGCGCCAGCGTGGCGACGCCCGCAGGCGCCGCGCGGTGCAGCACATAGCTGCCGCCCTCTGCCGGTGTCGCGGCCAGGCCGGTGCCTGCCAGCAAGGCATTCAACGCGGCGCGCGGGTCCAGGTCGCCCGACACGCCCGGGCTCTGCTTGCCCTGCGCCAGTTCACCGGCGCCGGCGACCAGCACGCCCGATTCGCTGGCAAAGCGCGCGAGCACCGTGCTCAAGGGGCCGGCAGGGATGTCGTAATGCCGCGTCGCGGTCGCGGCGGGTTGTTGAGCGGCCGCGGACTGCGCGGCGGCGTCCGGCGCATTGACCGCCAGAACCGCCACGCCGCCCGCGATCGCCAATTGCACGAGACGCGCCGAGCAGGTCAGGCGGGAACTGCCCGCGAGGCGGCGGAATGAATGGGGCGGCCGTTTAGCGGCAAGGACTGAATGACGGGGCATGACGAACTGGGTTCCGATGAGGTTTATCGACGAGCCGTGCGATTGAATTCGCTCTCATTAGGGGAATCGAATGAGGGCCTCAAAAGCGGAACCGGGCGGGGGAAAATTTTTGCGATGCCGCGCGACTTTCGATGAAGCGCGGACGGGCGGGTGGCGGGAAAAGGTGAGGATCGCTTCAGCGGCTGCCGAGCGGACCGCCGCGGGGCTGGATGCTGACCCACCACGGCAAGGTCCGCTGGATGCGGATGGGCAGAACAGCTTCAAGCATGGCCAGCGCCCGATCGGGGTCGGTGGCCGGATAACTGCCGATGACGGGCAGGTTGGCGATCTCGGGCGCCACGCGCAGCACGCCGCCGCGATAGCGCTGCAGTTCGCTGGCGACGTCCGCCAGCGGCGTGTTGTTGGTGACCAGGATGCCGCGCGACCAGGCTTCGCGCGCGGGGTCGGCGGATTGCGTGGCGGCCAGCGTCGCGTCCGTGAAGCGCGTCTGCTCGCCCGTCTGGACGACGCGGGTGCTGCCCGTGATGGCGGTGCGCGCCTCCACAGCGCCCTTGTAGACCGCCACCAGCGTCTCGTCGCCGTCCAGCCGCACCGTGAATCGCGTGCCGAGGGCGCGCAACCTGCCCTGCGGCGTATCGACGACAAACGGGCGCGCGGGATCTGCAGCGGTCTCTATCAGCAGTTCACCCGCCAACAGTCGGAGCCGGCGCAGGCCATCGCTGTAATCCTCGTCGAAGGCGCTGCCGGTGCCGAGCCAGACGAGGGACCCGTCGGCCAGTTCGACGCGGCGAACCTCGCCGGTGGCGCTGCGGTGATCGGCCGCCCAGGCCAGCACGACGCCGGGCAAGGGCGTGAGACGCCAGGCCGCCAGACCGGACAGGCCCGTGCCCGCCAGCGCAGCCAGGCCGAACAGCATCTGACGCCGCCGCGCCATGCGGCTGTTGGCCGCGCAATAGCCCTTGGCGGCGGCATCGCGGCCGGGACTGGACTGGACAGGTTGGAACTGGCTGCTGATGCGCTCGACGTAGCCCCACGCGGTCCGATTTTCCTGCGCGCGTTCAAGCCAGGTCTGCCAGCGCCGGCGCTCGTCGGCCGTGGCCTCGCCGGAGCGCAGCAGCGCAAACCATTCGGCAGCCTGCTCAAGCGCCTGGTGCGTGGGCTCGGCGGCGGATTGCAAGGAGGTCATGCGGCACCTCGGAACTGGAAATCCGGGCGCGTCATGCCGAACCGGTCCCCACGGGCGCGGCCGGATGCACGAGGATCGGCGGGTCTGTGGCCACGGATCGCGCTTCCAGCATCAGGCAGTGCAGCATGGCCTGGGCGACGTACTTGCGGACCATCCGGGTGGACACGCCGAGTTCCTGCGCCACTTCCTTGTCCGACATCTCGCACGCGACCGCCATGACGAATGCGTTGGCCGCCTTCACCGGCATGCTGCGCAGCATCCCGTCAATTTCCAGCAATGCCTGGATGACGATGACCTGATGCTCGGCTGACGGCGCCAGCGCCTCGGGCCGCGCGGCCAGCTCTTCCAGCCACATCTGCTCGATCTGGCGGCGCCGCCACAGGTCCACGCACATGCCGTTGGCCATGGCGCGCAGATAGGCCCGGGCCTCGGGTGCGCTGTCGAAGCGGCGCGGCTTCTGGATGAGGCGCACGAAAGCGTCGTGCGCCAGGTCGGCCGCGTCGCACGAATTGCCCAGGCGACGGCGGAGCCACCCATGAAGCCATCCGTGATGGTGGGTGTAAAGGGATTCGATTTGTGAGGACGGCGCGTCGCTGGCCACGGCGGTAGAAGGACCTCGAGCCATCCTGGGACGCCCGGAAATCTAAATAAGAATTACTCGTGATTATCCTCACAACGGCCCCGTTTTGCAATGCGACTGTTCCGCCAGCCCGAAGTGGCGACTAAAGCGCCCGGCGTTCATAACGGAAATTTATTGTTTCGTGCTTTATCTTGGTCGTTGTAACAGCCGCGCCTGATTTGACCCCAAATTGCGGATGAAGCGCATGTCTCCCCTATGGTGCGATGGCCCCCAGGGGTTCTCCACAGCGCGAATGAAGGCCGGACAGCTCGAAATAATCCGACACATATTACGAATGCTTTCAAGACAAAATAGCCGCAAGAAAATGCCACCGGCGCTGGGGGCCACACCGCCATGAAAGTCCTGTCGATATTCGGCACGCGGCCCGAAGCCATCAAGATGGCCCCGCTGGTCACCGCGTTGCAGAACGAGCCGCAGATCCAGAGTGTGGTCTGCGTGACCGGGCAGCACCGGGAAATGCTGGATCAGGTGCTGGCGCTCTTCAATCTGAAGGCGCAGCACGACCTGGACATCATGGTGCCCAACCAGACGTTGAACGGCTTGTATGCCCGTTTGATCAGCCGCGTGGATAGCGTGCTGGAAGCGGAGAAGCCGGACTGCGTGCTGGTGCATGGCGATACGAGCACGGCGTCGGCATGCGCGCTGGCCTCATTCCATCGGCGTGTGCGAATCGGTCACGTCGAGGCCGGGCTGCGCACCGGCAACCTAGCAATGCCGTTTCCCGAAGAAATGAACCGCCGCGTCGTCGACGCCATCGGCGACCTGCTGTTTGCGCCCACTGCGGAGTCGCGCGGCAACCTGTTGCGCGAAAACCTGGCGGGCAGCATCACCGTCACCGGCAATACCGTGATCGACGCGTTGGCGATGACGTGCGCCAAGCTGACCGCCGGCAGCGCGCTGAGCCGCATGCTGCACACGCGCTACGCGTGGCTGGACCCGAACCGCCGGCTGCTGCTGGTGACGGGCCACCGGCGCGAGAGCTTTGGCGAGGGTTTCCGCAACATCTGCGCGGCGCTGGCCGATCTGGCGCGGCGCGCCGACCTGCAGATCGTGTACCCGGTCCACCTGAATCCCCAGGTGCGCGGGGTCGTGATGGCGGAGCTGTCCGGCCTTGCCAACGTGCACTTGATCGACCCGCTGGATTACCTGGATTTCGTGTGGTTCATGCAGCGCTCGCACCTGATCCTGACCGACTCGGGCGGGGTTCAGGAAGAGGCGCCTTATCTGGGCAAGCCGGTGCTGGTGATGCGCGACGTCACCGAGCGGCCCGAAGCGGTGCGGGCGGGCACGGTGGCGCTGGTCGGCACCGACACCCGGCGCATCGTCTCCGAGGTCAACCGCCTGCTTGATGACCCCGCGCTGCACAGCGCCTTTTCGCGGCGCATCAATCCGTACGGCGACGGCAAGGCCAGCCAGCGCATTGTCGATGCGCTCTGCGGCCGCGCCGTCGCGGAGTTCTCTCCCCACGCTGCCGCCCCCTCCTCTACCTGACCTTTTGCTGCGATGCGTTTCCTGCCTGGAGCTTTCATGCCCCCCTTCTTACAAGCCACCGATGTCCGTACGTTGTGCCGCGCCCTGATCGCGGCGGGGCTGCTGGCCCCGCTGGCCGCGCTGGCCAGTCCGGCCGGCGACGCGCTGCGCCGGTTGCAGAGCGACGACATGGTGACGCGCAGCACCACGCTGGAAGACCTGGGCATCAAGGAGCCCGTCGTCCTGTCCAACAGCGATGCGCGGCAGGAGTTCTATCTGCCCGTGCCGCGCGGCGTGCCGGTCACGGACGCGCGGCTGGATTTCGACGCGCGCTACACCAAGGGCGAGCCGGGCCGGACCAACATGGTGCTGTGGCTGGACGGCGTGCCGCAGACCGCGCAGCGCGTCGCCGATGGCGAAGGATCTGCCAGCCGGACGCTCGCCGTGGAACGCCGCACGCGCGATTCGGGATTCCTGCGCGTGGGCGTGGACTGGCAGTCCGACATCGCGCTGCGCCACTGTGAAAGCAACCGCGCCACGGGCAATGCCCTGACGATCTCGCCGCAGACGCGGCTGAGCTATCGCTATGACGCGTCGGCGATCAACAGCCTGGACGATGCCTGGGGCTCGCTGCCCGGCACGCCCGTCCTGATGGTCGCCAGCCGCAAGCTCGACCAGCAGGCCTTCGACAGCGCCTGGCGCCTGGGCGTCGCGATGGAGCGCAGCGGCAAGCGCGTGGCGGTCAGGGCTTTTCCGGCGGTGGGCGAGGAGGTCGACACGCGCGGGCTGCAGGCCCCGGCCGGACTGGGGCAGGTGCCGGCGTTTGCCGCGCTGGCCGGCAAGGAAACGCACAAGCTCGCCAACCCCGCGGAAATCGGCGCCCTGCTGGTGATGGGCGCGCCCGCCGTTGCCGGCGACGTGGTTATTGCCGATGCCGAGCTGAGCACGAAATACAACGAGGCGCTGGACGCTTTGCAGGCGCAGCTTGCGTCCGATCCCGATGCGGCGGACGCCTTCAAGGCGTGGCGCCAGCAGCGCATGCCGCTGGCGGGCGCCGGCCTGGCGTCCAAGGAGATCCGCCTGGTGTCGCTGGGCCGTCAGGCGGTGATTGCCGTCGCGGCCGACGCGGGCGCGCAAGGCGCAGGCGTGTTCGACACGGCCTGGCGCCGCATCCTGGCAAGCCGCCAGGTGCAGGTGCAGACCGCCCTCCCCCCGCAATCCATGCAGGATGGCGGCGTGCGTCTGTCGACCCTGGGCGGCTCGTCGGCGAGCTTTGACGTGGTGGCGCGCGGCGACTGGAACGCGTCGTTCCCGCTGGCCGCCGTGACCACCGACGGCCGCGTGCCGGATGAACTGGTCATGGACGTGGCGGCGGCACCCGGGGCCTCGTCGACGCGTCCGGTGGCATCCGTGTTCTGGAACGGCATTCTGCTGGGCGCCAAGCAACTGGAGGCCGACGGCCGGCCCGAGCGGCTGACGGCGCGCGTGCCCGGCTATGCGCTGGGCGTGACCAACGCGGTGCGTGTGACCTTCCAACGCCAGCCTGTCTCGGTGGATTGCAACGAGATTCCGCAGGGCTACCCCGTGAATGTGCTGCCGACCAGCTACGTGAAGCCCGGCAAGGCGCAGCCGGACGGCACGTTCGTGGGCCTCCTGCCGCTGATGGCGGGGTCGCCGCAGGTGCTGATTCCGGACAGCTATCTGGCCGACGCGCCCGACAACATCAAGCGCGTCATCGGCATCGCTGCCGCCAGCGGCGTGTCGGCCACGCGCGCCGAACTGTCGGTGTCGCCCGCCGGTCAGGCCGTCAAGCCGGCGCGCGCGTTCCTGGCGATGGAGCTGCCGGTCGACGGCGCCAAGCCCGCGGTCAAGGTGACGGCGCGCAAACAGCTCCAGGTAGCCGGCAAGGACACGACGTTGCTGGACATCTCGGGACTGACGCAACTGAGCACCGCGGAAGTCGTCAGCGCGGGCGGCCAGGAGGGCGT
Organism: Achromobacter sp.; assembly: GCF_032113835.1. Taxonomy (GTDB): domain Bacteria; phylum Pseudomonadota; class Gammaproteobacteria; order Burkholderiales; family Burkholderiaceae_B; genus Achromobacter. The sequence goes on from NZ_DAMCTG010000094.1 coordinate 18,794, forward strand.
GCTGTGGCACACGCTGGGCGAGCAGCCCGGCATGACCGATGCGCCGTTTGTGCTGAATCGCGGGAACATCGCAATCATCGGCGCGGCGGGACCGGTTGCGTGGATCGACAGCGCCAACCCCGACGCGAGCCATCCGCCCGGCGCCGGAGAAAGCGCCTTCTTCGAGTGGCGGCGCTACATCTCGTGGAGCGTGCCGGCCATCAGCATCAGCCTGCTGGTGCTGCTTCTGTTCCTGATCCTCGCCATGCGCGTCGCCCGCAGAAAGCGCAAGGATCCCCAATAAGGCCACGGCGTCATGTCCTCGCTCTACTGGCCCTACCTGATCGCGGATTACTACCGCGGACTGGAGGTTGTGACCGCCGTCGTTGGCGTGATCATCCTCCTGTCCAGCCTGGATGACCTGTTCATCGACGGCTGGTACTGGGTGCGCGAGCTGTGGCGATCGCTGACCATCAAGCGCCGCTACACGCCGCTGACTGCCGCACAGCTGCGCGCCAAGGAAGAGCAGCCGCTTGCGATCATGGTGCCGGCCTGGCTGGAGTACGACGTGATCGCGTCGATGCTCGAGACCATGGTGTCGACGCTGGAATACAAGAACTACATGATCTTCGCCGGCACCTACCAGAACGACGAGCGCACGATCAACGAAGTGGAACGGATGCGGCGGCGCTACCGCCAGCTGGTCCGCGTGGAGGTGCCGCATGACGGCCCGACCTGCAAGGCCGACTGCCTGAACTGGATCGTGCAGGCGATCTTCGCGCAGGACGCCAAGCAGCCCGTGCCCTTTGCCGGCGTGATCCTGCACGAC
>NZ_DAMCTG010000095.1:0-19226 GCF_032113835.1 Achromobacter sp.
CGTTCCAGGGTGTTACGACGCACGCGTTTGCGTTCAGCCATGTTGATTCTCCTGTTGAATTTGCGGAAAGTGGCCCGCACAACCGGAAACCGGACTGGCGGAAAAAATTCGGATAACTTGGCATTTTAGCCTGAAATCCGAATCGGACGCCAATGGGCCGGTTTTGGGGTCAACCAGAGGTCTCTTTCAGCCGCTCCCACACCTGCTCCGCCCGCGGCAGCGGATCGACCGCGCCGTAGCCCAGCGTCGACAACGCCGCCGCGGCATTGGCATAGCGCACGGCGTCTTCCCAGGAATCGCCCTGGCAACGGCGCGCAAGCAGGCTGCCGGCAAAGCAGTCGCCCGCACCGGTCGCGTCGACGGCCTGCACGCGCAGCGCCGGCATCGAAGTGCGGTTGCGGCCGTCGTCGATGATGGAACCGTCCTTGCCCAGCTTCAGCACCACCACGCCCGGCGCGCCACCGTCGCGGATCCAGTCCAGCGTGCGCTCCGGGTCGTCATTGCCGGTCAGGTGCTGCATGTCATCCATGCTGGGCAGGAACACGTCCGCCGCGCGCATGGCCTCGCGCAGGATGGCGCGGGCGCGGTCCACGGGCCACAGCCGCAACCGCAGATTGGAATCCAGGCTGACCTGCGCGCCCGCGGCATGCGCGCGCTCGATGGCGGCGAAGACCGTGTCGCAGGCGGTGGTGCTGATGGCCATGCTGATGCCCGACACGTGCAGGAAACGCGCGCGTTCGATGAGGCCCGCGTCCAGGCTGGCGGGCGTCATCAGGCTGGCGGCCGACCCGCGCCGCAGATAGCTGAAGGCGTGGCCGTCCGGTCCGTGCTGCACGAAATACAGACCGGTGTGCGCGTCGTCGTCGATCTGTACGCTGGACGTGTCGACGCCCTCGTTCTGCCACAGGTCCAGGAACTGCTTGCCGAAGGCGTCGTTGCCGACCCGGGTCAGATACGCGCAGCGCGCGCCCTGGCGGGCCGCCGCGATTACCGCATTGGACGTGTCGCCGCCGAAACCCTGCAGATATTGCCGCTGGCCGTCGTGCGTCTGGTTCAGCTCGACCAGCGGCTCGCCCAGCGCCACGATGTCGAAGTCAGCCATGAGCGGCCTCGCGGGTCCGGGTGATCTGCGCCACCAGCGCGGCGGTGTCGCGCGACGCGAAGGCCGCCTTGTCGTAGAGATTGCTGCCGATGCCGACCAGGCCAGCGCCGGCGGCGAAATACGTACCCATGTTTTCCTGCGTGATGCCGCCCGTGGGGCAGAAGATCGTGTCCGGATACACCGACTTCAGCGCGGCCAGGTGCTTGGGGCCGCCGGTGTCCGCCGGGAACACCTTCACCACGTCCACGCCGGCGCGGCGCGCGGCCAGGACCTCGGTCGGGGTGAAGGCGCCCAGCATGCACAGCGCGTCGGCGGCGTGGGCCATGTCCACGATCTCGTGGGCCAAGGCGGGCGACACCAGGAAGTCGGCGCCCGCCACCAGCGCCTCGCGCGCCTGCGCCTCGTCCAGCACGGTGCCCACGCCCAGCAGCAGATTGGCGCCGTGCTTGTCGCGCAACGCGCGCACCAGGTCGGTGACGTTCGGGATCGTCCACGTGAGTTCCAGCGTGGTGCAGCCGGCCGACACCGCGACTTCGGCGGCATAGGCCGCGGCGGCGGCGTCGGTGTAGCGCAGGACGGGCACGACGCGGGCGGCCATCAGGGCGGCAAGCTTGGAGGCGGTGGGAGCAGCGGTTGCGGTCATGGATTTCCTCTGGGGCTGACGATCAGGCGCCGCCGGACGTTACCGGCAGGACGGCGAGTTTGGCCGCGGCGGCGTCGCGCAGCCGCAGCAAGGGTTCGATATAGGCGGACTGCGGATCGCCACGGCGCCGGAACAGCAGCGTGCTGACGCTGACGCCCGCGACGGGACGCCCTGCCCCGTCGCACAGCGCGACGCCGTAGCAGACGATGCCGGGTTCGTTTTCCTCGTTGTCGACAGCGTATCCCTGCTGGGCCGCCACGCCCAGCGCCTCGCGCAGCGCGGGCAGGCTGGTCAGCGTGGCGGGCAGCCGGGCCGGCATCGGCAGCGCGTGCAGCAGGCGCTCGCGCGCGGGCTCGTCCAGCGCGGCCAGATAGGCCTTGCCGACGGCGCTGGAATGCAGCGCGACGGACGCCCCCACGCGCGACACCATGCGCACGGGGCCGGGGCTTTCCAGCTTGTCGATGTAGATCATTTCGTGGCCGGCGGGCACGGCCAGATGGACCGTTTCGCCGGTCTGGTCGCGCAGCACCTGCAGTTCGGGCGCCAGCGCGGCGCGCAAATCGAACTGGGACCACGCCTTGCTGGCCAGCGACATCAGGCGCGGCCCCAGCCGATACGCACCGCCGGATTCCATGACCATGCCCTGTTCGGCCAGCGCCGCCAGGATGCGGTAGACGGTGGGACGGGGATAGCCGCAGTCGCGGGCGAGCACGGCGGCCGTCGGCGGCTGCGGCGCGTCGGCCACCGCTTGCAGCACCGCCATGAATTTTCCGAACGCCGCCGCGCCCGCGACCTTGGATTCCTGCACTCATGTCCCCAAATACGTGCGATAGCCCCGGCAGATACGCAACGCGGCCAGCGCGATTTTCAGACGAATCTGCGATACTGTTTATTTGTACAGCTACCGAGACGCCAATTGTCCATATTATGGACAGACGCCTCACAATATAGTCAATTATTCCATATCGACGCGCCCGGAACCAGCGATGGATCGCCGCGCCGGCATGCTCCCTTCGTCAGGCTACGATACCGTCCATGAGCTCCCATATCCGCATCGTTGGCGCCCGCCAGAACAATCTCAAGAACCTGGATCTGACCATCGCCACCGGCGAACTGGTCGTCGTCACCGGGGTGTCGGGGTCCGGTAAAAGTTCGCTGGCCTTCGATACCCTGTACGCCGAGGGCCAACGGCGTTATGTGGAAACCTTCTCGCCCTATGCGCGCCAGTTCCTGGACCGCATGGACAAGCCGCAGGTGGACCGCATCGAAGGCATCCTGCCGGCCATCGCCATCGACCAGACCAATCCGGTGCGCAGCTCGCGCAGCACGGTCGGCACGATGACCGAACTGAACGATCACCTGAAACTGCTGTTCGCGCGCGGCGCCAAGCTGTATTGCCGGGGCTGCGGCAAGCTGGTGCGGCGCGACACGCCGGAATCCGTCTATCACTCGCTGGCCGAGCGCGCCGCCACCGCCGGCGACCCGCGTCTGGTCGTGACGTTCCCGATCGCCGTGCCGGCCAACTTCACCGAAGACGAGGTCCGCGGCTTCCTCGAGCAGCAGGGCTACACCCGCGTGCACGCCGAGGAAACCGCCGTGCCCCGCGCCGCCGCCCCGGCCAAGGGCGCCAAGAAGGCCAAGGCCACGAAGACCGCCAAGGCCGCCACCGAGGAACGCCGCATCCTGCACGTCATCCAGGATCGCTTCCGCTTCGCCGGCACCGAGCGCGAACGCATCATGGAAGCGCTGGACACCGCGCTGCGCATGGGCGCCGGCCACATCGCCGTCTACGCCATGGACGCCGACGGCGGCAACGCGCACATCTGGAAGTACAGCGACCGCCTGCACTGCGCCGATTGCGACATCGAATACACCGACCCGCTGCCCAGCAGCTTCTCGTTCAATTCGCCGCTGGGCGCCTGCGAGGCCTGCCGCGGCTTCGGCCGCGTGATCGGCATCGATTTCGGCCTCGTCATCCCCGACGAGAAAAAAACCCTGCTCGAAGGCGCCATCAAACCGTGGACCACGCCGTCCTACAAGGAATGCCAGGACGACCTGCAGAAGTACGCCCCGCGCGCGGGCGTGCCGCTGGGCGTGCCCTGGAAGGACATGAGCGACGAGCACAAGCGCTGGGTGCTGTACGGCACGCCCGACTGGAAGGGCGGCAACGACGCCTGGAAGCACCAGTGGTACGGCGTGCAGCGCTTCTTCGACTGGCTGGAAACCAAGGCCTACAAGATGCACGTGCGCGTGCTGCTGTCCAAGTACCGCAGCTACACGCCCTGCCCCACCTGCAACGGCGCGCGCCTGAAGCCCGACGCCCTGCTCTGGCGCCTGGGCAACAAGGATGAAGCCGATGCCGTGCTGCCGCCGGAAGACGGCCGCTACAAGCGCTTCATGCCCGTCGGCACCACCTGGAGCCGCGAACAGCTCAACGGTCTGGACGGGCTGTGCCTGCATGACGTGATGCTGCTGCCCATCGAGCGGGTGCGGAAATTCTTCGACACGCTGTCGTTCTCGGGCGCGCTGGACGCCGCCACCGACCTGCTCATGACCGAGGTGCGCGCGCGCCTGAAATTCCTGTGCGACGTGGGCCTGGGCTACCTGACGCTGGACCGCCAGAGCCGCACCCTGTCGGGCGGCGAGGTCCAGCGAATCAACCTGACCACCGCGCTGGGCACCTCGCTGGTGAACACGCTGTTCGTGCTGGACGAGCCCTCCATCGGCCTGCACCCGCGCGACATGCACCGCGTCGTCGAAGTCATGCACCGCCTGCGCAACGCCGGCAACACGCTGGTGGTCGTGGAGCACGATCCGCAGGTCATGGTGGCCGCGGACCGCATCATCGACATCGGCCCGGGTCCGGGCGAACGGGGCGGCCGCATCGTCTTCGACGGCACGCCCGCGCAACTGCGCGCCGCGCCCTCGCTGACGGGCGACTATCTCGGTGGCCGCCTGCGCGTGGAAGCGCCGCGTCCGATGCCGGTGGCGGCCAACACGCCGCGCCTGCTGCTGGAAGGCGTCAACGCGCACAACCTGAAGAACGTCTCGGTCGAGCTGCCGCTGGGCCGCCTGGTCTGCGTGACCGGCGTGTCCGGTTCCGGAAAATCCACGCTGGTGCAGGACGTGCTGTACCCCGCGCTGCTCAAGCAGAAGGGCAAGCCGTCGGAAGCGCCGGGCGCCTTCGACCGCCTGCTCGGCGCCGAACAGATCGCCGACGTCGTCATGGTGGACCAGACCCCCATCGGCAAGACCGCACGCTCGAACCCGGCCAGCTACGTCGGCGCGTTCGACGCCATCCGCAAGCTGTTTGCCCAGGCCCCGCTGGCGCGCGAACGCGCCTACACGGCCGGCACGTTCAGCTTCAACGGCGGCGACGGCCGCTGCCCGACCTGCGGCGGCACCGGCTTCGAACACGTCGAAATGCAGTTCCTGTCCGACGTGTACCTGCGCTGCCCCGATTGCGACGGCAAGCGCTTCCGCCCCGAAGTGCTGGAAGTGCGCGTCGAACATTTGGGCAAGAGCGCCTCGATCGACGAGGTGCTGGAAATGACCGTCAGCGAGGCGCTGGACTTCTTCAAGGGCCTGCGCGACGTACAGACCGGTCTTGCGCCGCTGGCCGACGTGGGCCTGGAATACGTGCGGCTGGGGCAACCCGTGCCAACCCTGTCGGGCGGCGAGGCGCAGCGGCTGAAACTGGCCGGCCACCTGGCCGAGGCCGCGCGCAGCGGCATCTCCACCGCCAAGGTCGCCAAGAAGGGCAGCCTGTTCCTGTTCGACGAACCCACCACCGGCCTGCACTTCGACGACGTCGCGCGCCTGATGCGCGCCTTCCGCAAGCTGCTGGCCGCCGGCCACACGCTGCTGGTCATCGAACACAACCTGGACGTGATCCGCGCGGCGGACTGGCTGATCGACCTGGGTCCCGAAGGCGGCGACGCCGGCGGCCTGGTCCTCGGCACGGGCACGCCGCAGGACCTGATGGACAACCCCAAGTCGCACACGGGCGCGGCCCTGCGCGACTACGAAGTCAGCATCCTGCCGGCCGACGCCATTGCGGGCGGCAAGGCCGACGTGATCGTCAGCAGCGACGCCGACGCGCAGGAGGCCGAGCAGGCCGGCCTGACCGCGCGCATCGCCGAACCGCAGGCCGAGTACGGCGCGGGCGTGGGCACGCCGCTGCAATCCTTGGTGCGCGAACGCCGCCAGGGCAGCATGGCCATCGAAATCCGCAACGCGCGCGAACACAACCTGAAGAACATCAGCGTCGAGATTCCCCACGACAAGTTCACCGTCATCACGGGCGTGTCGGGGTCGGGCAAGTCGACGCTGGCCTTCGACATCCTGTTCAACGAGGGTCAGCGCCGCTATCTGGAATCGCTGAACGCCTATGCGCGCGCCATCGTGCAGCCGGCTGGCAAGCCGGACGTGGACGCCATCTTCGGCATCCCGCCCACCGTGGCGATCGAACAGCGCACCAGCCGCGGCGGCCGCAAGTCCACCGTGGCCACGATGACGGAAATCCATCACTTCCTGCGGCTGCTGTACGTGAAGCTGGGCACGCAATACTGCCCGGACTGCAACGTCGCGGTCGAACCGCAGAACACCGACCAGATCGTGGCGCGCCTCTTGCGCGAACACAAGGGCGAGCACATCGGTCTGCTGGCGCCGCTGGTCACCGCGCGCAAGGGCTATTACACCGACCTGGCCAAGTGGGCCGGATCCAAGGGCCATTCGCATCTGCGCGTGGACGGCGAATTCATTCCCGTGGCGCCGTGGCCGCGCCTGGACCGCTACAAGGAACACACCATCGAACTGCCCGTGGCGGACGTGGTGGTGGATCCGGCCAACGAGGCCGACCTGCGCGCGGCGGTCAAGAGCGCGCTGGAAAACGGCCAGGGCGTGATGTCGGTCGTGTGGCCGGTCAACAAGCTGCACGAGGCGCTGAACAGCGAATTGCAGCAGCAGCACTTCTCGGTCAAGCGCGCGTGCCCGTCCTGCGGCACCAGCTTCCCCGAACCCGATCCGCGCCTGTTCTCGTACAACTCCAAGCACGGCTGGTGCACGGGCTGCTACGGCACGGGCCTGCAACTGCAGGGCTTCGACGAAGAGCAGACCGGCGAGGAAACCGCCTGGAACGCGTGGTACGAGGGCGAGGCCAAGACCTGCACGCAGTGCGATGGCCAGCGGCTGAACCGCGTGGCGCGCGCCGTGCGCTGGCGCGACAAGTCGATTGCCGAGCTGGCCTCGCTGCCGGTGTCGGACGCGCACACGTTCTTTACCGGACTGGTGGCGCGCGGCCGCGAAGGCGAGATCGCCCGCGACATCCTGGCTGAAATCCGCGGCCGCCTGAACTTCATGCAGGAAGTGGGGCTGAACTACCTGGCGCTGGACCGCGCCGCCCCCACGCTGTCCGGCGGTGAGGCGCAACGCATCCGGCTGGCCGCGCAACTGGGCTCGAACCTGCAGGGCGTCTGCTACGTGCTGGACGAACCCACCATCGGCCTGCATCCGCGCGACAACCGCATCCTGCTGGATGCGCTCGCGCGGCTGGAAGGCAACGGCAACACGCTGGTGGTGGTCGAGCACGACGACGACACGATCCGCCGTGCGTCCCACGTCATCGACATCGGGCCGGGCGCGGGCATCCGCGGCGGCCGCGTGGTGGCGCAAGGCACGGTGCAGGACGTGATCGACGCGCCCGAATCCGTGACCGGCCGCTACCTGAAGACGCCGCTGGCGCATCCGCTGCAGGGCCGCCGTCCGGTCGAGGCCGACACGCCCATGATCGAGATCCGCGGCGCGCGCCTGCACAACCTGCGCAGCGTCGACGCGCGCATCCCCGTGGGCCGCCTGAGCGTGGTGACCGGCGTGTCCGGCTCGGGCAAATCCACGCTGGCGCGCGAAGTGCTGCTGGACAACCTGACGCAGGCCGTCTCGCAAGGCAAGGCGCCGGGCTGGGCCGGCTGCGAAAGCATCACGGGTTGGGAAGCCATCGACCGCGTGCTGGAAGTGGACCAGACGCCCATCGGCAAAACGCCGCGTTCGTGCCCGGCGACCTACGTGGGTTTCTGGGACGATGTGCGCAAGCAGTTCGCCGACACCCGCGAGGCCCGCATGCGCGGCTGGACCGCGGCGCGCTTCTCGTTCAATACCGGCGACGGCCGCTGCCCGATCTGCGAAGGCCAGGGCATGCGCACCATCGAGATGAACTTCCTGCCCGACGTGAAGGTGCCGTGCGACGCCTGCAACGGCGCGCGCTTCAACAACGACACGCTCAGCGTGCAGATGCGCGGCAAGAACGCCGGCGAGCTGCTGTCCATGGAAGTGGACGACGCCATCGGCTACTTCGCCGCGCATCCCAAGATCCACCGTCCGCTGCAATTGATGCAGGACGTGGGGCTGGGATATCTGACGCTGGGCCAGCCGTCGCCCACGCTGTCGGGCGGCGAGGCGCAGCGAATCAAGCTGGTGACCGAGCTGTCCAAGGCCCGTCTGACCGACGGCCTGATCAAGACCGGCCGCGCCTCGCGCATCCCGCACACGCTGTACGTGCTGGACGAGCCGACGGTGGGCCTGTCGATGGCCGACGTCGAAAAGCTGATCCATGTGCTGCACCGCCTGGTCGAAGCGGGCAACACGGTCGTGGTCATCGAACACAACCTGGACGTCATCGCCGAAGCCGACTGGCTGCTGGACCTGGGCCCCGAAGGCGGCACGGGCGGCGGGCAACTGGTGGGCGAAGGCTCGCCCGAGCACGTGATGACGCTGGCCGACCATTCCCACACCGGCCGGGTCCTGACGGAGTTCCTCGCGCAACAACAGCGGTAACGCACCATGGATTGCCGTTTTGAAGACCGGCTTGCCGGACGCGCGCTGCGCCTCGACGGGTTCCGCGCCCGGATCGAGGCGCGCGCTGCCGCCGAGGTCGCCCCGGCGCTGGAAGCCATCGAGGCCGCGCGGCGCGACGGCCGCTGGATTGCCCTGCTGCTGGACTACGAGCTGGGCGAATGGCTGCTGCCCGAGGCCACGCGGCCCGCGCCGGCCGGCCCGTGGACGCCGCCGCGCGACGACGGGCGTCCTCGACTGACCGCATTGGTGTTCGACCGCAAGATCGACGAGGCGCCATGGGACGCGCCGGACGCCGACGCCCCCGCCGCCTCCATCAGCCTGCCCGCGCCGCGCATGACCGAGCCCGCCTATGTGCGCCAGATCGATGCCATCCGCGGCCTGATCCGGGACGGCGAGCTGTATCAGGTCAATTTCACGCAGCCGCTCGACGTCAGCTTTCAAGGCGATCCGGCCACGCTGTACCGCCGCATCGCCGCGCGCAACCCGGTCGCCCACGCGGCCTACATCCAGGACGGCGATCGCACGGTGCTGTCGTTTTCGCCCGAGCTGTTCGTGCGGCGCGACGGTCCGCGGCTGACGACCCGGCCCATGAAAGGCACCGCGCCGCGACATGCCGATCCGGCCGAGGACGAACGCCTGGGCCAGGAGCTGCTGGCCAGCGACAAGAACCGCGCCGAAAACCTGATGATCGTGGACCTGCTGCGCAACGACCTCGGGCGGCTGGCCGAGCCCGGTTCGGTGAAGGTGGATGCGCTGTTTTCTTTGGAGCGCTATCCCACCGTATGGACCATGACGTCCACCGTGTCGGCCACGGCGCCGCACGCCGCGCTGTCGGACGTGCTGCACGCGCTCTTTCCCTGCGGGTCGATCACCGGCGCGCCGAAAGTCGCGGCCATGCGGCGCATCCGGCAAATGGAAACCGCCCCGCGCGGCCTGTATTGCGGCAGCATCGGTTGGCTGGCCCCGGATGGCGACTTCTCGTTGAATGTCGCGATCCGCACGCTAGTCCTGGACCAGCACGGCCACGGCGTCTACAGCGTCGGCGGCGGCATCGTTTACGATTCGGACCCCGCCAGCGAATGGCAGGAATGCCACTGGAAGGCCCGCATCCTGCGCGCCTGACGGTGCAAACCCCACGGCCGGTAGTAGCATAGAGCGCGGCCCCGCCTAGGCGGCCCCGCCTTACTCCAGGAGAGTCCCATGCAACCCGAATTGATCGAGACCATCCTGGTTGAAGCCTCCGGCAACGTGCCGCTGCTGGCGCGCCACCTCCACCGCCTTGAAGCGTCGTGCAAAGCGCTGGGCTATGTCTGGGGCGGCCGCGATGTCGAGGGCGACATCCTCGTCGCCGTCATGTCTTTGGGCTCCGCCGGCCCCCACCGCCTGCGCCTCCTGGTCGCGCGCGACGGCAGCCGCCACATCCAGACCGCCGTCCTGCCGCCCCTGCCCGCGCACCAGGAAGTCATGCTGGCGCCCGAGGCGCTGCGCTCTTCCGAACCGCTCCTGCGCTACAAGACCACGCACCGCCCCTGGTACACGAAAACGATCGAATGGCTGCCGTCGCATCCGCACATCTTCGATCTGGTCTATTTGAACGAACGCGGCGAACTCTGCGAAGGCAGCCGCAGCAACGTCTACCTGCGCATGGGCGACACCTGGTACACCCCGCCCGTGGACAGCGGCTGCCTGCCTGGCGTGCAGCGTGCCCACCTGCTCGACGCCGGCAAGGCGAAGGAACGCGTGCTGACGCTGGCGGACCTGCATGCTGCGGACGAGGTCCGGCTGTCGAATGCGTTGCGCGGATGGTTCACGGTGACGTTCCGGGACGCCCGACAGCCGCCCGGGGCGAACGCGCATTGCAAAAGCCGCGCCGCTGAAGAATAATTGCGACTGATTCTTATTGGCATCATGTCAGCGGCTTCATCGTGTCTTCCACCCGCCCCGGGGCGCCCGCCTGCATCGAATCCCTGTATTGCGACCACCACGGCTGGCTGCAGGAATGGTTGCGGCGCCGCCTGGGCAACGCCTTCGACGCCGCCGACATTGCGCACGACACGTTCGTGCGCCTGTTCCGCAACCAGGAACCCATCCGCGAACCGCGCGCGTTCCTGACCACCATTGCCCGCGGCCTGGTCATCAACCATTGGCGGCGGCAGGACCTGGAACGCGCCTACCGCGACACGCTGGCCACCGTCGCCGACACCCTGCATCCCTCGCCCGAAGACCGCGCCCTGCTGATGGACGCGCTGTCCGAACTGGACGCGCTGCTGAACCAGCTCAATCCCAAGGCGCGCACGGCCTTTCTGCTGGCGCACCTGGAAGGCCTGGGCTACGTCGAGATCGCGGAGCGTCTTGCTGTGTCCGAGCGCATGGTCAAGAAGTACATGGCGCAGGCCATGCTGCACTGCCTGACTTCCAGCATGGCGGCGGCCGCGCCATGACGCCCGCCGCCAGCGCGCCCAGCTTCAAGGTGCTGCAAGAGGCCGCCGAGTGGTTCGCCGTGCTGCGCGCCCCCGCGGTGCCGCCCGGCGAGCGCCAGCGCTGGCGCCAGTGGCACGACGCCGATCCTTCGCATCAGCTGGCGTGGAGCCGCGTGGAGGCCATCAGCGGCAAGTTCGACGACCTGCCGGGCGTGGACAAGCCCACCGCGCACCGCATGCTGGACGCCGCGGCGGCCAAACGCACGCAGCGCCGCAGCGCCCTGAAGATGCTGACGCTGCTCTGCGGCACCGGTCTGGGCGCGTGGGCCGCCACCCAAAGCACCCCATGGCGCGCGTGGACGGCGGCCCATCACACCAGCGTGGGCGAGCGCCGCCAGATCCAGTTGGCCGACGGCGGCACGCTGTGGCTCAACACCGGCAGCGCGGTCGACGTGGACTACGGTCCGCAGTTGCGCCGCGTGGTGCTGGTGGCCGGTGAGATCCTGGTCAGCACGGCGCCGGACACGCAATCCCCCGCGCGGCCCTTCGTCGTCGACACCGCCGAGGCGCGGCTGCGCGCGATCGGCACGCGTTACGCGGTCTACCAGGAGGACGACGCCAGCCGGGTCGCCGTCTTCGAGGGCGCGGTGGAAGTGCGCCCCAAAGCCACCGGCGCCGCGACGCTGACCGTGCACGCCGGCCAGCAGTCCCGCGTCACCCGCGTAGCCGCCACGGCCCCCGAGCCCGCCGAACCCGCGCGCGAATCCTGGTCGCGCGGGCTGCTGATTGCCGAGAACATGCGCCTTGCGGACTTCATCGCCGAGCTGTCCCGCTATCGGCGCGGCTATCTGGCCTGTGCGCCGGAAGTGGCCGACCTGCGCATCGTCGGCGCCTATGCGTTGCCCGACACGGACCGGGTGCTGAGCGCGCTGGCCGCCACGCTGCCGGTGCGCATCCAGGCGCCGATGCCGTGGTGGGTGACGGTGGTTCCGCGCTGACGCGACACGCGCCATAAAAAATTTTCGGACCGAGGTTCCCTTTTCGGATGCCATGTTTGGCATACGGGGTGAAGACCCTCTTCTTTCCCCCACGAAAGGCTTTCCATGCATCCCTCGTCCCTAACCCGCCGCACCGCGCTGTCGCTGGCGGTTTCCGCTGCCCTCCTGGGCATTGCCGTCACGACGGCCTCGCCCGTGCACGCACAGGCCGAGACGGCCGCCTCAGCCAGCCGCGACTACGACATCGCGCCCGGCGCGCTGAGCCGGGTGATCACCCAGTTCGCGGCGCAGGCCGGCATCCAGGTGTCGGTCGACGCCGCAATGACCGTCGGCCGCGACAGCCCCGGCCTGCGCGGCCGCCATTCCGTGGCGGGCGGCTTCGGCGCGTTGCTGGCCGGCACCGGCCTCGAAGCGGTCCACCGGGGCGGCGGCGAGTACACCCTGCGCCCCAGCCCTGCGGCGCCCGGGGTGGTGACGCTGCCCAGCGTCACGGTGGCGGGCTCCACCAATGCCGCCCTGCAACAGGACGGCCTGGCCAGCGACGGTTATCGCGCCTCGCTCGTGCAGTCGGTCGGCGCCCTGGGCGGCATGGACCTGCAGCGCGCGCCCTTCGCCATCAACGTCGTGCCGCGCGAACTGCTGCAGAACGTGCAGGCCCAGTCGCCCGACGACGTCTACAAGATCAGCCCGTCCGCCATGACGCAGACGCCCCAGATCAGCGGTTGGGCGCCCATGGTGAAGATCCGCGGCTTCAACAGCTACGACCGCGCCGAAGAGGGCCTGCGCCGCTCCTTCGGCTTTGCGGCATCCATCGAGGACAAGGAACGCGTCGAGATCCTGAGCGGTCTGTCGGGCTTCCTGTTCGGCGCCGCCTCGCCCGGCGGGATGGTGAACTACGTCTACAAGCGCCCCACGCAGGAGCGCCTGAACAGCGTCACGGTCGGCAACTACGGCGGCGGCCAGTATTACGTGCACGGCGACTTCGGCGGTCCGGTCGACAGCAACGGCAAGGTCGGCTACCGCGTCAACCTGGTGCGCCAGGACGGCGACACCGCCGTCGACGACCAGAAGATCGACCGCAGCCTGGCCAGCGCCGCGCTCGACTTCAACATCACCGACCGCTTCAAGCTGGAACTGGGCGCGTCCTACGGCGACTACAAGATGGACGCGCCCAACTCGTACTGGTTCTTCCGCGACGGCGTGTCCCGCCCCACCCTTGATGGGAAGAAAAACTGGAGCCAGCCGTGGATCCGCGACGAAACCGAAACGCGCAAGTGGATGGCCCGCGCAACGTACGAGGCCAGCGACCACCTGACGGTGCGCGTGGCGCACCTGCGCGAATACCAGGACCGGCCCGTGCAGTACCACACCATGAACTCGGTGCGGTCCGCGGGCGAATACTTCCAGCTGCGGCAGAAGGTCGGCCCGACCCGCACGGAATCCGAGGCATGGCAGGCGCTGGCCGACATCTCGTTCGCCACGGGCTCCATCGGCCACAAGATCACCATGGGCTATTACGGCTACACCGACCGGCAATGGCAGAACACGTGGTTCCCCAGCACCGGCTACCAGGGTCCGTACAGCCTGGATTCGCCCACGCACGTGCCGGAGCCCGACTGGCCCAACACGCCGGCCAAGACGATGTACTTCTCCAGCCGCATCCGTAACGACAACTTCATGGTCGGCGACCTGGTGCGGTTCAACGATCAATGGTCCGCGCTCGTCGGCATCAACCACAGCACCATCCAGACCACCGACCGCAACGCGGACGGCAGCCTCAGCCAGCCCGACTACGACCGCGGCAGGAACTCGCCGAACGCCTCGCTGATCTTCACGCCCGTGCCGTGGATGACGGCGTACGCGACCTACATCGAAGGCCTGGAACAGGGCGGCGTGGCGCCCGAAGACGCGGCGAACGCGCTGCAGGTCATGGCGCCCATGCGCAGCAAGCAGAAGGAATTGGGATTGAAGGCCGAGGTCGGCGGCGTGCTCGTGAGCGGCGCGCTGTTCGACATCGAAAAAGCCTACGAGTACACCAACGACAGCAATATCTATGGCCAGGACGGCGTGCAGCGCCATCGCGGCGCCGAGATCTCGGCCATCGGCAAGGTGACGCCCGCATGGACGGTCGTGGGCGGCGCGACGTGGCTGCACGCCCGCGTCGAAGGCGGCGCCAACGACGGCAAGGATCCCTTGAACGTGCCCAAGTTCATGGCCAAGCTCTACTCCGAATACGCCCTGCCCTTCGCGCCGGGGCTCAGCGTCACAGGCGGCGTCTACCACGTCGGCAAGCAGTGGTCGTCCGCCACCAACGTCAGCCGCCTGCCTTCGTACACCACGTTCGACGTCGGCCTGCGCTATGCGGCCCAGGTCTCCGGCCGGCCGCTCACGCTGCGCCTGAACGTCAACAACGTCACCGGCCGCGACTACTGGCTCAACAGCTACTACCTCGGCAGTCCGCGCAGCGTCGCGCTGTCGGCGCAGATGCAGTTCTGAAGACGCGGACTCAATCCGCGAACACGTCCACCACCACTTGCCGGAGCCATTGGTTGGCGGCTTCGCGGTGGTTGCGGGCGTGCCAGAACACGTTGATGACGGACTCCGGGATCTTCACCGGACAGGGCGCGGCCGCCAGGCCGAACGGGCCGCACGCGCAGTCGGCAAAGCGCTGCGGCACCACCGCGATCATGTCGGTGGCCTGCAGCACCGGCCCCACCGCCATGAAGTGCGGCACCGTCAGCCGCAGCCGGCGGCGGATGCCCGCGCGTGCGATCACCTCGTCCACCACGCCGTGGCCCGTGCCCTCGGACACGATCGCCACGTGTTCGGCCGCCCGAAACTGCCTGGCCGACACGCCCGAGCGCGCGAGCGGATGGTCCTGCCGGAAGATGCACACATAGGGCTGGCGGAACAGCCGGCGCTGAAAGAACCCGCCCTTCAATCCGGGCAGAAAGCCCATCGCCAGATCCATGCGGCCCCGTTCCATCTCGTCACGCACGTCGATCGACGTGGTGCGCACCGTGCGGATGGTCACGCCCGGCGCCACCTGGTCCAGCGCCCGCATCAGGCGCGGCAGGAAGTAGGTCTCGCCCACGTCGTTCACGCCGATCACGAACGCCCGCTCACTGTGCGCCGGATCGAACGCCACGCGCGCGTTCAGCGTGCCTTGCAGCGCGGAAAGCGCATCGGCGATCGGCTGGGCCAGGCTCTCGGCATACGGCGTCGGCACCATGCCTCGCGAGGTCCGCAGGAACAATTCGTCGCCCAGCAGCTTGCGCAGGCGGCTCAACGCGTTGCTGACGCCCGGCTGCGAAATCCCCAGGCTTTCCGCGGCCGACGACACCCGGCCATGCTTGTGCAATTCATTGAAGACGACGAGCAGATTCAGATCCACGTCTTTCAGGTTCATGCGGCTGTCTCCACCAATATTGATTTTGGTGATTTATGTAATAAGCCAGATTCTATTTATTAATTTCAGGACCTGCCCGAAGATGCGGAAAAACCGCCTGCGCCCATGCCACGCAAGGCGCTGCCCGGCCGCCCCGCGGCCAGCTGAAAATGGAGACAAATCATGCGCGTCCGCACGCTTCGCATCGCCACGTCCTGTAGCCGAGGACGTCCATGAACGCCCCCGAACACCCCGTCCAATTCGTTCCGCCCTGGCAAGGCGACGGCTCCCATCGCATCCCGTTCGGCGTCTATACCGATGCCGCACTGCACCAGCGGGAACTGGAGCGCTTCTTCTACCGAGGCCACTGGAGCTACGTCGGGCTTGAGGCCGAAATCCCCCATCCCGGCGACTTCAAGCGCACGGTCGTGGGCGAACGGTCCGTCATCCTGCTGCGCGACAACGACGGCGAAGTGCGCGTCGTGGAAAACGTCTGCGCCCATCGCGGCGTGCAATTCTGCCGCGAACGCGCCGGCAACCGCACCGAGTTCGTCTGTCCGTACCACCAGTGGAACTACGACCTGCAGGGCAACCTGATCGGCGTGCCCTTCCGCCGCGGCGTCAAGCAGGACGGCAAGGTCAATGGCGGCATGCCGCCCGATTTCAAGCCCGAGGAACACGGTCTGACAAAACTTGCGGTCGCCTGCCGCAACGGTGTGGTCTTCGCGTCCTTCGACCACGACGTCGAGCCGCTGGAAGACTACCTGGGCCCCGACATCGCGCATTACTTCGACCGCGTCTTCGACGGCCGCGAACTGGTGATCCACGGCTACAGCCGCCAGCGCATTCCCGGCAACTGGAAGCTGATGCAGGAGAACATCAAAGACCCTTATCACCCGGGCCTCCTGCATACCTGGTTCGTCACCTTCGGACTTTGGCGCGCGGACAACCGGTCGGAACTGAAGATGGACCGCCATTTCCGCCATGCCGCCATGATCTCCACGCGCGGCCAGGGCGGCAAAAGCACCGTCACCAGCGGCGTGTCCAGCTTCAAGGAACAGATGTCGCTGAACGACGACCGCTTCCTGGACATCGTGCAAGAACCCTGGTGGAACGGCCCGACTGCCGTGCTCATGACACTGTTCCCCAGCGTCATCATCCAGCAGCAGGTGAACTCGCTGTCCACCCGCCACATCCAGCCCGTCGGCCACGACGCCTTCGACTTCGTCTGGACCCATTTCGGCTTTGCCGACGACACCCCGGAAATGACCCAGCGCCGCCTGCGCCAGGCCAACCTCTTCGGCCCCGCCGGCTTCGTGTCCGCCGACGACGGCGAAGTCATCGAATTCTCGCAATCCGGCTTCGAACAAAAGCCCTGGCATCGCAGCGTCGCCGAACTGGGCGGCAAGACCGCCGAAAATACCGATCACATGGTCACCGAAACGCTGATACGCGGCATGTACGCGTACTGGCGCCGCGTGATGGAGGCGTGACATGCTGGACTTTCCGCTCTACTACCAGCTCACCCGCCTGTACACCGACTACGCCGCCGCGCTGGACGCCGGCGAATGGGAAAGGTGGCCGGACTTCTTCGTCGAGGAATGCGTCTACAAGGTGCTGCCGCGAGAAAACTACGAACGCGGCTTTCCGCTCGCGACCATGGCGTTCGAAAGCCGCGGCATGCTGAAGGACCGCATCTACGGCGCCACCGAAACCATCTTCCACGACCCCTACTACCAACGCCACGTCGTAGGCACCCCGCGCGTGCTGCTGGCGCAGGACGGCCGCATCGAGTCCGAAGCCAACTACGCCATCTTCCGCACCAAGCCCAGCCAGCTCACCACCGTCTTCAACGTGGGCCGCTACCTCGACGTGATCCGCCAGACCCCCGACGGCCTCAAATTCGAATCGCGGCTGTGCATCTTCGACAGCGAGCTGATCCCGAATTCGCTGATCTATCCCATCTGACCTGGAGACGAACAATGACTGTGCAATGGATCAAGGCCATCGGGCGCGATGAGGTCCCGGAAGAAGACGTCATCGCCGTCGACGCGGGGGGGAAGGAAATCGCGCTATATGGCGTGAACGGCGAGGTCTACGCCACCGACAACCTCTGTACGCACGGCAATGCCAGATTGTGCGACGGCTTCCTGACCGGCCACGAAATCGAATGCCCGCTGCACCAGGGCCGCTTCGACGTGCGCGACGGCCGCGCGCTGTGCTCGCCGCTGCGGGAGAACATTGCGACTTATCCCGTGCGGATTGAAGATGGCGTGGTGTTCGTGGCGGTTTAAGCCCTCAGACCGCCAGCCGCAAGGCCTCGTTCGCCGCCGCCATGCCCATGGCGGCGGTCACGGTGACCACCGATCCATAACCCGCGCAGGACAAACCTTGCGGCGCCAGCGTCATCCCCGACGCGCCCATGTCGTCCTCGCCCTCGACCGGCCGGGTCCACGCATCCGGCAAGATCGCCGGCTGGTCGAACCACAACGCATGCACGCCCATCTTCGGCACGCGCTTGAGCGCCTTGCCGTTCTTGTCCGACGCCCGCGGAAACCCATGCTCGCGCCGCAGCTTGTTGCGCAGCTTCGAGAGCAGCGCATCATTGACCGCCCCCGACAGATCCCCCGCCCGCAACGCCAACGGATCCGTCTTCCCGCCCGCGCCGCCGCACAGAAGCATCGGCACGCCGAGCTTGCGCGCGTGCAGGATCATCGCGATCTTCGCGGCCGCCTGATCGGTGCAGTCGATGATGACCGTATAAGGCCCCGGCAACACCTCACCCACGTTCTCCGGCGACACAAAGTCATCAACCCGCGTGATCCGGCATTCCGGATTGATCGCCAGCACCCGCTCTGCCATCGCCTCCACCTTCGACTGCCCCAGCGTCGAACTCAACGCATGGATCTGCCGATTGACGTTGGACTCGGCAATGTGATCCAGATCGATCAACGTCAACGCCCCCACCCCGCATCGCGCCAATGCTTCAACGGTCCACGACCCGACCCCGCCCAGGCCGGTGACGGCGACGTGGGCATTGCGAATGCGGGAGGGCGCTTCGGGACCATACAGGCGCGACAGCGCGCCGAAACGACGGTCGAGATCGGCGGATTCAGGAATGAGTTCGGGCGAGTTCATGGAGCGCATTTTATGGCAGCGGCCGCCGACTCACCCGCCCAATCCATGCAGACAACGTGTCTGAGGCCGTAGGAACCGACGGACAAGGTGTCTGACACCCTGCAGAGACTGCCGTCATGCCGCGGATGTGCCCCAAGGGTGTCAGACACCAGCGCACTTTTCGGCACCCGTTCAGTTCCCAAAGAAACCACGGACAAGGTGTCTGACACCCTGCAGAGACTGCCGTCATACCGCGGATGTGCCCCAAGGGTGTCAGACACCGGCGCACTTTTCGCCGCCCGTCCAGATCCCAGAGGAACCCACGGACAAGGTGTCTGACACCCTGCGGAGACTGCCGTCACGCCGCGGATGTGCCCCAAGGGTGTCAGACACCAGCGCACTTTTCGCCACCCGTCCTTATCCCAGAGGAACCCACAGACAGGGTGTCAGACACCGCAGGCACCGACGCTCATCGCAAGCGCGAAGCGTCATCCCCCGACGCAAGACACCGCGTAAGCGCCCGGAGGCCGCCCGCGCGGCCAACCGGGCGCGGGCCCCGCAAGACGCGGCAAACCCGCGCAAACGCAGCCAAGAACCTCAAGGACTCAACCCGCCCCAGCGACCGACAAGTACAAACGATCCGAGCCCGGTGTGGCGTCGGCCTGGGGTGCGCGGGGCGTGTAGATGCGCCCGAGGGAATCTGAAG
>NZ_DAMCTG010000096.1:0-19096 GCF_032113835.1 Achromobacter sp.
ACCTCGATCGGCGTGTCGATGCGCAGCAGCACCGTCACGTCCTGCTTCGAACCGTCCTTGCGCGTGATCGTCAGCGTCACGTCCTGCATCGGCTTGATGCCGTTTTCCAGGCCGGAGATGTCGTACGTCTCTTCGCCGGTAATTCCCAGCGACTGCACGCTGTCGTTGCCCTTGAACTGCAGGGGCAGCACGCCCATGCCCACCAGGTTGCTGCGGTGGATGCGCTCGAAGCTGCGGGTGATGACCGCCTTGACGCCGAGCAACTGGGTGCCCTTGGCGGCCCAGTCGCGCGACGAGCCGGTGCCGTACTCTTCGCCGCCGAACACCACGGTGGGCGTGCCGGCCGCGACGTACTTCATGGCGGCGTCGTAGATCGACATCTGTTCGCCGGTGGGCTGGAACAGGGTTTCGCCGCCTTCGAAGCGGCTGCCGTCCGGCAGCGCGGGAATCATGAGGTTCTTGATGCGCACGTTGGCGAACGTGCCGCGCATCATGATTTCATGGTTGCCGCGGCGCGAGCCGTAGCTGTTGAAGTCGGCCTTCATGACGCCGTTTTCCTTCAGCCACTTGCCCGCGGGCGAGCTTTCCTTGATGGAGCCGGCCGGCGAGATGTGGTCGGTGGTGACCGAGTCGCCGAACACGCCCAGCGCGCGCGCGCCCTTGACCGTGGGCATCGCGCCCGGCGTCATGCCGAAGCCTTCGAAGAAGGGCGGTTCGGCGATGTACGTGGAGTCGGGCCAGTTGTAGGTGTCGCCGTTGACGCCCTTGATGTTCTCCCAGAGCTTGCCGGGGTTGCTCTTGACCTGCCCGTAGTTGGCCTCGAAGGCCTCCGGATCCAGCGCGAACTTCAGGAGCGCGTCGATTTCTTCGGTGGTGGGCCAGATGTTGCCCAGCCACACGTCGCCGTTCTTGCCGCGGCCCACGGGTTCGGTCATCAGGTCGCGCGTGACGGTGCCGGCCAGGGCGTAGGCCACGACCAGCGGCGGCGAGGCCAGAAAGTTGGCCTTGATGTTCGGGTGGATGCGCGCCTCGAAGTTGCGGTTGCCCGAGAGCACCGCCGAGCAGACCAGGTCGTTGCTGGTGATGGCTTCGTTCAGGTCGGCGGTCAGGTCGCCGGCGTTGCCGATGCAGGTCGTGCAGCCGTAGGCCGCCACGTCGAATCCCAGCTTTTCCAGGTAAGGCAACAGGCCCGTCTTGGTCAGGTATTCGGTGACCACACGCGATCCGGGGGCCAGCGAGGTCTTGATGTGCTTGGGCACCGTCAGGCCGGCTTCCACGGCCTTCTTGGCCAGGAGACCCGCCGCCAGCAGCACGCTGGGGTTGGACGTGTTGGTGCAGGACGTGATGGCGGCGATCAGGATGTCGCCGTTCTTGATCTTGGTGCCGGTGCTGGTGGTGAAGGTCTGCTCGAGCTTTTCGGCGGGCTGGTTGAAGCCGTTTTCGGCGACCGGCTTGGAGAACAGGTCGATGAACGTGTTCTTGACGTTGCCGATCTCGATGCGGTCCTGCGGGCGCTTCGGGCCGGCCAGCGACGGCGCGACGGTGGACAGGTCCAGCGTCAGCAGCTTGGTGAAGTTGATGTCCTTGGAGGCCGGAACGCCGAACATCTTCTGCGCCTTGAAATAGGCTTCGAAGGCGGCGATTTCCTCTTCGGTGCGGCCGGTGCCGCGGAAGTAGTCGATGGTGCGTTCGTCGACCGGGAAGAAGCCCATGGTGGCGCCGTACTCAGGCGCCATGTTGCCGATGGTGGCGCGTTCGGCCACGGTCAGGCTGGCGGTGCCTTCGCCGCAGAATTCGACGAACTTGCCCACGACCTTTTCACGGCGCAGCATTTCGGTGATGGTCAGGACCAGGTCGGTGGCGGTGACGCCGCCGCGCAGCTGGCCCTTGAGCTCGACGCCCACCACATCGGGCGTCAGGAAGTACACGGGCTGGCCCAGCATGCCGGCTTCGGCTTCGATGCCGCCCACGCCCCAGCCGACCACGCCGATGCCGTTGATCATGGTGGTGTGGCTGTCGGTGCCCACCAGCGAATCGGGGTAGAAGACGTTGTTCTTCTTGTCCTGGTGCACGCCGCGCGCCAAGTATTCCAGGTTGACCTGGTGGACGATGCCAAAGCCCGGCGGCACGACGCCGAAGGTGTCGAACGCCTGCATGCCCCACTTCATGAACTGGTAGCGCTCTTGGTTGCGCTTGAACTCGAGCTTCATGTTCAGGTCCAGCGCGTTCTTGGTGCCGAAGTAGTCGATCATGACCGAGTGGTCCACCACCAGGTCCACGGGCACCAGGGGTTCGATGCTCTTGGGGCTCTTGCCCATCTTGTCGGCAACCGAGCGCATGGCCGCGATGTCGGCCAGCAGCGGCACGCCGGTGAAGTCCTGCAGCACGACCCGGGCGACCACAAAGGGAATTTCATCTTCGCGCTTGGCGTTGGCCTGCCAGTTGGCCAGCTGCCGGACGTGTTCTTCGGTGACTTTCTTGCCGTCGCAGTTGCGCAGCACGGATTCCAGCACGATGCGGATGGAGACCGGCAGCCGCTGCACGTCGATGCCGAGCGATTTGCCCAGCGCCGGCAGCGAGTAGTACTGACAGGACTTGTTGCCGATCTTGAAATTCTTGAGTGTGTCTAGGGTGTTGTGCGGCATGATGGACTCCGTGGTTTTGCCCAGGCTGAAGGCGGCATTTTCAGGCGTTTCGGCAGGTTTGTCATTGTCTCTTGGACAAGTTTGCCGAGGGTCTATATCTTGGTTTATGTCTTATATCTTATATAAGACTTGGGCGAGGCGTCAAAGTTCCGGCCCTTTATTGCCCCAGACCGGTCCGGATTCGGCGAAACCCTTACTTTGGCGGACGCGCGCCAAGCCTGCAAGACCCCGCGCGCGCAAGAATGGCCCTTAGATCAGGCGCGCCGGCAGCTCGGCGGCCACGTATTCAAGAAATCGTTTCAACGCCAGCGGCTCGCCGCAGCGCGCGGGCATGACGGCGTAGATCCGCGCGGGCGCCGCTGACCAGCCAGGCAGGATGTGCACCAGACCGCCCTGGTCGAGTTCGGGGCCGCACAGGTAGCGGGGGACCAGCGCCACGCCCAGGCCCGCGCCGGCCATTGCGCGCAGCGTGTCCATATTGCTGCTCAGGCTGCGCGGCTGAAACTCCACCGATTCCATCTCGCCCGCCGGCCCGGTCAGCCGCCAGGTGTGCGGGCCGTCCTGCGTGCCGTGGGCCAGCAAGGGCAGGGCGGCCAGATCGCGCGGATGGCGCGGCGCGGATCTGGCCATCGCGGGGCTGCACACCAGCGCCAGCGGCACAGCGGCGATTTCCAGCGCATTGAGCTTTGCATCCGTCAGCGACGACGCCTGGGCGCGGAACGCCAGGTCGTAGCCTTCGCCGACGAGGTCGATGATCTGGTCGCGGGTGTCCAGCAGCACCCGCACGCGGGGATGGTCCACGCAGAATCGGGCGACCAGACCGCCCAGCACCCGGCTTGCGAGCGATGCGGGCGCGGTGATGCGCAACATCCCGGCAGGCACGTCGCCGATCGACGCGGCCAGGTCGAAGACGCTGCGCGCCTCGCGGGCCAGCGCCTGCGCGTGGGCATGAATCTTTTCGCCCATCGGCGTCAGCGACACGCGCCGTGTATTGCGCTGAAGCAGCCGCACGCCGAGCCGCGCTTCCAGCTCGGCAACCCGCCGGCTGAGCTTGGAACGTTGCATATTCAACACACGTGCGGCCGCGGAAAAGCCACCTTTTTCGACAACTTCGCTGAAAAGCAGCAGGTCTTCGAGGCGATGAACGTAGTTAGGCATACAGCGTTTTAATAGGGAAAAACTAAAAATTTGCTGGCATTGTCCTGACAGCCAGGACAATTATTCCTGAAATTGGCCCCTACTGTCCGGCGGGTTGAACTCATAAGCTGTCGCCGCAATACATGTTCAGCAACAGTAAGGCAGCACTTTTTGACTCTTCACCTCAGCGCCGTCATCGCCGGATCCAGCCGCTACCTGGGCGACGCCTGCACCATCCGTCAGTTCCGCCATACCGATTTTTCGGGGTGCATGTCGCCCGTGGTGCTGGTGGACCACTTTGTCATGACGGGCCCGATTTTTGAGCCGCACACGCACGCCGGCGTCAGCGCCGCGACGCTGCTGCTGGAAGACAGCACGGGCGTCATGCAGAGCCTGGACGGCATCGAGAACAACCGCGAAATCCGCGCGGGCGATCTGCAATGGACGCAAGCCGGGCGCGGTATCGTGCACGCCCAGCGGCCGGCAGGCGAGGCCACGCTCCACGGGCTGCAGATCTTCATCGACCACCCCGCGCATCTGAAGTCCCTGCCGCCCTCGACGTCGTTGCTGCGCGCCGCGGACATGCCGGTCATCCAGACCCCGTCGGGCAAGGTCCGCGTGGTGGCGGGCAGCTACGGCGGCCTGGACTCACCCTTGTGCACGCCCGAACCGCTGGTGATCCTGGACGGTTGGCTGCGGCCTGGCGCGACGACGCTCCTGCCCATGCCGCCTGGCTGGAATGCCTGGTTCTATGCGGTGCAGGGCGACTTGGGCGTGCGCGCAAGGCACCGCAGCAAGGGTGCGCCGCCGCTGCCCAAGGTGACGGGCGGCGATCCGGACTTTGCGGTGTTGCCCGCCGGTTCCGCCGCTGCCGCCAGCGCCACGCCGGAGGGTGAAGAAGGCGTACTGCTGCTGATGGCAGGCAAGGTCCCCGTGCATTTCGTGCTGGTGGCGGGTCAGGCCGTTGTGGCTGCCCCGCAGGAGGACATCGGTGTCACGCCGGCTGCCGATGCGGCCCTTGCCGAGGCGCTGACGGCGTACGAGTCCGTGGAGACTCCGGCGACGGCCGACGCCCTGACTGCCTGCTGAGCTCGACCGGAATATGTTGTTCGGCCGCAACGTTGAACACTTATTCTGCTTGAGGGACGCAATGAGAACGATTCTCTTTTGGTAACATCTAGCGCGTCAGACCTCCTCTCTCCGCTCTACCAGCGTCCCAATATGAAAATCAGAACTCTCGCTTGCATGGCCGCAGCGCTGCCGTGCTTTGGCGCCGTCCACGCCCAGACCGCGCCTCAGGCAGCGCCCCAGACCCAGCCCGCCACGACCAACGGCCCTGTGACCTCCATGGACGCGATTCGCGTCGAGGCCAGCGCGGACGCGTCCGCCGGCGGCCTGTCGGCGCCGTTCGCAGGCGGCCAGGTGGCCCGCGGCGGCCGTGTCGGCATCCTCGGCACCGAGGACTTCATGAACACGCCGTTCAGCGTGACCAGCTACACCAACGAGCTGATCCAGGACCGCCAGGCGAAGAGCGTGGGCGACGTGCTGCAGAACGATTCGGGCGTGCGCGTGGCGCGCGGCTTCGGCAACTTCCAGGAGTCGTACTTCATCCGCGGCTTTATCCTGAGCTCGGACGACGTGGCCTACAACGGCCTGTACAGCCTGCTGCCCCGCCAGTACATCGCCACCGAGCTGTTCGAGCGCGTGGAAGTGCTGCGCGGCGCAACGGCCTTCCTCACCGGCGCGACGCCGGGCGGCGGCGGTATCGGCGGCGTGATCAACCTGGTTCCGAAGCGCGCGCCGAACGAACCGCTGACGCGCATCACCACGGGTGTGTCCAGCGGCGGCCAATTCCAGCTGTCCACCGACATTGCGCGCCGCTTCGGCCCGGACGACAGCACCGGCATCCGCTTGAACGCCGCGCAACGCAGCGGCGATACGGCCATCGATGACGAACACAGCCGCACCAGCGTTGTCTCGCTGGGTCTGGACTGGCGATCGGCCGACACGCGCCTTTCCGCCGACATCGGCTGGCAGGAAAACAAGCTCAAGCGTCCGCGTCCCAACGTGACGATGGGCGCCGGTGTCACGACCGTGCCCGATGCGCCCGACGCCAGCTCGAACTATGCGCAGCCCTGGACCTATTCCAACGAGCGCGACGTCTTCGGCACGTTGCGCGCCGAGCATGACTTCAGCGACAAGCTGACCGCGTACGGCGCGTTCGGCATGCGCCGCAGCGACGAAGCAAATTCGCTGGGCAACATCACGCTCACCAATGGCAGCACCGGCGCGGGCAACTTCTACCGCTTCGACAACACCCGTGAAGACAGCGTCAACACGGGCGAAATCGGTCTGCGCGGCAAGCTGCGCACCGGTCCCGTTGGCCACGAGTTCGTCGTGTCGGCGTCGTGGTTCGATTTGAAGAAAAAGAACGCGTACGTGATGGACTTCGGCAACACGTTCCCGACGAACATCTACGATCCGATTTCGTATTCCCAGCCCGCCTTCAGCGCCGGCGCGCTGCGCGGCAACGATCTGGACAACCCCGCCTTGCAAGGCCGTACCCGCCTGAGCAGCTATGCCATCGGCGACACGATGTCCTTCCTGGACGACAAGGTGCTGTTCACGGCCGGTATCCGCCATCAGCGCATGTCGCAGCGCGACTACGCGTACAACACCGGCGCTGAAAGCGGCGCCTACGACGCCAGCCATAACTCGCCCGCCTTCGGCCTGGTGTTCAAGGTTGCGCCCAGCGTTTCGCTGTACGCCAACTACATCGAAGCCCTGGTTGCCGGACCGACCGCACCGGCGACCGCAGGCGGCCGTCCCGTGCCGAACGTGGGCCAGAGCCTGCCGCCCTTCGTGTCCAAGCAGAAGGAAGTGGGCGTGAAGTATGAAGGCGACAGCCTGGGCGCTGGCCTGGCGTTCTTCTCGACCGACAAGCCGCGTGCGGCCTACAACGCCAGCAACGAGCTGACCAATTCGGGCGAAGACCGTCACCAAGGCGTCGAGCTGACCGTGTTCGGTGAGCCGATCCGCAGCGTCCGCCTCCTTGGCGGCCTGACCTGGCTGGATGCCAAGCAGGTCAAGACTGGCACCGCCTCGTTGGACGGCAACCGGGTCATCGGCGTGCCGCGCTTCCAGGCCAACATGGGCGTGGAATGGGACATCCCGGGCGTGGAAGGCCTGGCTGTCGACGGCCGCGTGGTCTACACCGGTTCGTCGTATGCGAACGATGCCAACACGCTCAAGGTTCCCGGCTGGACCCGCTTTGACGCCGGCCTGCGCTACATGATGGACGTGGACGGCCACGTCGTGACGCTGCGTGCCCGCGTCGACAACATCGCCAACCGCAACTACTGGTCGTCGGTGGGCGGTTATCCGGGCAACGGTTACCTCGTCCTGGGCGGCCCGCGCACGTTCTCGCTGTCGGCCAGCATGGACTTCTGATCGCGGCGGGCTGATGCCCGCGCATGAAAGATCCCGGCCTCGTGCCGGGATTTTTTTGTCTTCCGTGCGGCAAACAATGTGCCGTGACAGCCGCGAAGGTGCGCGCAGGTGTCTGACACCCTGGGGAGATGATCGTCAGCTTGCGATGGTGTCTCAACGGGTGTCAGACACCGTGGATCATCTGAGCGCGATGTCAGACATCCGCAACCAACGCTTCACCAGAACCACCCGCCCCGCGACAGGCTCGATTCGCAGCTCTTGTACTGCGCGGTAAATTTCTCGGCGCGCGCCTGCACTTTCTGCGACACCGTCTTCAGCCACGCCTTGCGGTCGTAACTGCGGTTGCGATAACCAGTCCAGCCCTCGTGGTAATTCAGATACTGCCCATACGCATCCCATTTCGAGATGCCGTTGATGCGCTGCGTCTTGCTCATGTACCAGCCCATGAAGTCCAGGGCGTCGGCAAAGTTGTCGCGGCTGGACGTCCAGCCGCCCGCTTCGCGCTTGTAGTCGGCCCAGGTCTCGTCCTTGGCCTGCGCGTACCCATAGGCGGAACTGACGCGGCCCCACGGGATGATGCCCAGGAAGTAATAGCGCGGCGGCAGCGCGTCGTGCTTGAAGGACGACTCCTGGTACATCATCGCGATCGGCACTGGCACCGGGGCGCCCCATTTCTTCTGCACGTCCAGCGCCGCGTCGTGCCATTCCGGCTTCTCGCGGAAGATGGCGCAGATGTTGTCGGGATTCGAGGGCGGCGCGGTCGCGCAGCCGGCTAGCGTCAGCAACAGCGTCGGCGGCAATAGCCGGATCATTGGCAGGCTTCCTCCAGGAAAAATGCGCCGGGGCTTTCCCGGCGTTGGCGGCCGACGTTTCACCGGCATGCCTGGATTGTATTGAAACGTTTCGTTATACAGGCTGCGCGCCGATCCGAATTGCCCGGACAGAGGCAAAAAAAACGGCCCCGGGCGGATTGCACGGGGCCGTTGTTCAGGCCGCTAGGCCTGGCAGGGGGATCGGGATCAGACCTCGATCACGTCCGCCACGTCCTTGTAGTCGGGGATCTTGTCGAAGTTCAGGTACTGGTAGATCTGGTCGCCGCTCTTGTTGATGACGCCCATGTCGGCCATGTACTCGTCCTTGGTCGGGATGCGGCCAAGTTTCGAGCAGATGGCGGCCAGTTCGGCCGAACCCAGGTACACGTTCGTGTTCTTGCCCAGGCGGTTCGGGAAGTTGCGGGTGCTGGTCGACATGACCGTCGCGCCTTCGCGGACCTGCGCCTGGTTGCCCATGCACAGCGAGCAGCCCGGCATTTCGGTGCGGGCGCCAGCGGTGCCGAACACGCCGTAGTGACCTTCCTCGGTCAGTTGCGTGGCGTCCATCTTGGTCGGGGGAGCGACCCACAGCTTGACCGGGATGTCGCGCTTGCCTTCGAGCAGCTTGGAGGCTGCGCGGAAGTGGCCGATGTTGGTCATGCAGCTGCCGATGAACACTTCGTCGATCTTGGCGCCGGCGACTTCCGACAGCGTCTTGACGTCGTCGGGGTCGTTCGGGCAAGCGACGATGGGTTCATGCACGTCGGCCAGGTCGATCTCGATGACTGCGGCGTATTCGGCGTCGGCGTCCGGCTCCAGCAGCTTGGGATCGGCCAGCCAGGCTTCCATCGCCTTGATGCGGCGGCCCAGCGTGCGCTCGTCTTCGTAGCCGTTGGCGATCATCCACTTGAGCATCACGATGTTGCTGTTGATGTACTCGATGATCGGTTCCTTGTTCAGGAACACCGAGCAGCCGGCGGCCGAACGTTCGGCGGACGCGTCCGACAGTTCAAAGGCTTGTTCGACCTTCAGGTCGGGCAGGCCTTCGATTTCCAGGATGCGGCCGGAGAAGATGTTCTTCTTGCCTTGCTTGGCAACCGTCAGCAGGCCTTGCTTGATGGCGTACAGCGGAATGGCGTTGACCAGGTCGCGCAGCGTGACGCCGGGTTGCAGCTTGCCCTTGAAGCGGACGAGCACCGATTCCGGCATGTCCAGCGGCATGACGCCCGTGGCGGCGGCGAAGGCCACCAGGCCCGAACCGGCGGGGAACGAGATGCCGATGGGGAAGCGGGTGTGCGAATCGCCGCCGGTGCCGACGGTGTCGGGCAACAGCATGCGGTTCAGCCACGAGTGGATGACGCCGTCGCCGGGACGCAGCGACACGCCGCCACGCGTGCTGATGAACTCAGGCAGCGTGTGGTGCGTCTTGACGTCGACGGGCTTGGGGTAGGCGGCGGTGTGGCAGAACGACTGCATCACCAGGTCGGCCGAGAAGCCCAGGCAGGCCAGGTCCTTCAGTTCGTCGCGGGTCATCGGGCCGGTGGTGTCCTGGCTGCCGACCGAGGTCATCTTCGGTTCGCAGTAGGTGCCCGGGCGGATGCCCTTGCCTTCCGGCAGGCCGCAGGCGCGGCCGACCATCTTCTGGGCCAGCGTGTAGCCGCGGCCGGAATCGACCGGATCCTTGGGCAGGCGGAACAGCGTCGAGGGCGCCAGACCCAGCGCTTCGCGGGCCTTGGCGGTCAGGCCGCGGCCGATGATCAGCGGAATGCGGCCGCCGGCGCGCACTTCGTCAAACAGCACGTCGGACTTGACCTCGAATTCGGCGATGACTTCGCCGTTCTTGATGGCCTTGCCGTCGTAGGGGCGCAGTTCGACCACGTCGCCCATTTCCATCTTGGAAACGTCGAGTTCGATCGGCAGGGCGCCGGCGTCTTCCATCGTGTTGTAGAAGATCGGGGCGATCTTGTTGCCCAGGCACACGCCGCCAAAGCGCTTGTTCGGCACGAAGGGGATGTCTTCGCCCGTGAACCACAGCACCGAGTTGGTGGCCGACTTGCGCGACGAACCCGTGCCGACCACGTCACCCACGTAGGCGACCAGGTGGCCCTTTTCCTTCAGGGATTCGATGAACTTGACCGGGCCGCGCTTGCCGTCTTCTTCCGGTTCGAACGCGGCGCCGTCGCGCTTGTTCTTGAGCATCGCCAGGGCGTGCATCGGGATGTCGGGACGCGTGGTGGCGTCGGGGGCGGGCGACAGGTCGTCGGTGTTGGTTTCGCCAGGAACCTTGAAGACCGTGATGGTCAGGCTTTCCGGCAGTTCCGGACGGCTGGTGAACCATTCGGCATCGGCCCAGCTCTGCATGACGGACTTGGCGTTGGCGTTGCCCTTGTCGGCCTTTTCCTTCACGTCATGGAAGGCGTCGAACATCAACAGGGTCTTCTTGAGCGCATCGGCGGCGATGGTGCCGATTTCCGCATCGTCCAGCAGGTCGACCAGCGGGCCAATGTTGTAGCCGCCGAGCATTGTGCCCAGCAGTTGCGTCGCCTTGGCACGGCTGATCAGCGCACAAGCTTCCTTGCCCAGCGCCACGGCGGCCAGGTAGGAGGCCTTGACCTTGGCGGCATCGTCCACGCCGGCCGGCACGCGATGCGTCAGCAGCTCGACCAGGTTCTGCTCCTCGCCAGCGGGCGGATTCTTCAGCAGTTCGATCAGTTCAGCGGTTTGTTTGGCCGTAAGGGGCAGCGGGGGAATCCCCAGAGCCGCGCGTTCGGCGACGTGTTGGCGGTAAGTATCCAGCATGTGAGGCCTGCTCAAAGTCGGGTTGGAAGAAGGGTTGTCGGCCGGAATTGTAGAAGCAAGTGGGGGCCGGTAGCAAATGTCTTATATCTTATATAAGACTTGAGTCGATAGCTGTTGCTCGGGGGCGACGACTTGGCCGGGTGCCGGGTGCCGAGCGGCGGGCGTCGGGCTGCGGGCGGCGGCGGGCCGGCGCGGGGGGCGTCCTCGCCGCTGACAGCACAGGACCTAGGCAGCACGCAAGAAAAAGCGGCCGTCCGGGCCGCTTCAGAAAGAGCCCGCCGCCCGCCGGTCAGGGCGCCGTGGCGTCGTACACCACGCCGACGCGGGCGAAATTGCCGCCATACTGCTTGACGTCGACCTGGAACGGCGCGCTGTCGCCCGGCGGCAGTCGCGGCACGCGCAATTCCTGGAACGTGGCGCCGGAGAGCTGGTCCTGGGCGTCGTACAGGCTGACCCACACGCGCACCTTTTCGACCTCACTGCCGCTGTCGTTGCGCACCCGGCCGTGCACCGTCACGTACTTGTAACGGAAGCGGTAGCTGAAGTTCAGCGTGCCGGTGCCGATGGCGGCTTCGGTGTTTTCCACCGTCACGGACAACTGCGGCCGCGGGCCGGGCAGGGCGGCGCGCTTGGCGGGCAGCCAGTTCGTCTTGACTTCAGTGAAGCGTTCCACGCGTCCGGTCAGCGCCACCGGCACGCGTTCGCCGGGGTAAAGGTGCGTGGGCAGGCTCCAGGACTGTCGCAGCTCCAGCGGGCGCGACCCGTCGAACACCGCAATCTCCGCACGCGGCGACAGCGCGACGTATTGGTCGCTGGTGTTGACCAGCTCGGCGTACAGCACCGGGCGCTCGATTTCGTCCAGCAGCCGGCGAGGGGCCGACAGCTTCAACGCGCCGGTGTCGAACAGCGCGAAATCCGGGTCCAGCAATTCCTCGGTGGTCAGGCGGACGTGGTCGATGACCCGCGTGTTGGCCGGGCTGACGCGTACGATGCGGCTGACGGGCGGCGCGGTCACGGGCGCGGCGGGTTTGGTCACGGCCTGCGCCGGGGGCGGGTTGGCGGTTCCCAGCGCGGTGTACTTCCACGCGGCGTAGCCGCCCGCGGCAAACAGGATCAACGCCAGCCCTGCCAGGGCCGGCCGCGACAGGCGCCGGGAGGAGGGATCAGCTTTCACTTTGCACCATGTAATCGTAGGAGGCGACCTCGCCGTCGCGCAGCATCTCGCAGCGCACATCGAAGGACGTCAGCGCATCCGGGGCCAGCGGGCTGGCGGTCGCGTAGCCGTTGCCCGTGCCGATCAGCCTGCCGTCGGCGCCGTACAGCATGACGGTGATCTGCGTGCTGCTGGCGGGGTTGGTCCCCTGGTTGCGGATCAGGCCGACCAGCCGGTAGTTGCCGTCATTGCGCACGAGCTGAACCTTGCTGGCGGCCACGTCGTTGTTCCTGCCGCGCGCGGCCGACGGCGTGCCGACCTGCAGGTCGTAGCGGCTGTAGGCCTTGGACGGCGCCGATATTTTCAGCGGCGTGTATTCCCCCGGTTCCAGCGAGCGCGCGGGCGCCGAGCCCGACACGGTGGAGAGCGACAGGTCGCCCTGGAAGAACGACGCGGTCACGCGCGGCACGTCGATCTTCCGGCCGGTTTCGTTGCGCACGATCATGACGAGTTCGGTGCGGCCGCGCGTCTTGATCTCCTGCACGTCGGTCAGCTTGACCAGCGAGGCATCGATGGGCGGTTCGACGATGCGGGCCGGCACGCGCGACGGACTTGAGCCCAGCGAAGAGATGGCCAGCGGGATGAGGACGGCGGCAAGGATCGCCACCGAGATCGCCGCGATGGCGGCGGGCTTGATGGGCGCAGGCTTGGGCTGCTGGATGTTGCGCAGGATCTTTTCCAGCCGCTGCGCGACGTTGTCTTCAACCAGCGTCACCGCATGGCAGTGGCTGCACTGGTATTCGTTGGTGTCCAGCTTGGTGAACTGGGCGCTGCCGCAGGTGGAGCAGGTCAGCGTCACTGTATTGATCGTGGTCTTTTTGGGCGTCATTCTCGCGGGGCGTCCTTTACGCTGGGGCGTCATTTACGCTGGGCGTCATTCACGCTGGCGTCGTTCACCGCTGGGCGTCGTTCACCGCTGGGCGTCGTTCACGCTACGCAGGCGGTTCGGCCGCGCGCCGCGGACCGGGATGGCGCGACGAGGGCAGGCGTGCAGGGCTTACCGGGCGGCAAGGATAGCGGCCGTCGGCCACCCCCGGGGTGCACGAGCGCATCAGTTTGTGACCATATGTGTGGAATCGGCGCTTTTGGGGCCGGAATGACATGGCCGCGCGGTGCTATCATGCCCCGCGAAAAATCGTTGTCGCATCAACCATTACCACGCCGCTTCCCGTCGATCCGCTCTCTGCCGCCCTTTTCGCGCGCAGCCGGGCAGAGCCGAGGTCTGGCTCTTCCTGCATGAGCATCTATCAACATCTGCTGTTTCTGGCCTGCGTGGCGCTTGCCACCTATGCCCAGACGATGACGGGCTTTGCGTTCGGCCTCGTGCTGCTGGGCCTGTCGGGCGTGTTCCAGCTTGCCTCGGTATCCGAGGTGGCCAACGTGGTCAGCGTGCTGTCGCTGGTCAATGCGGGCGTCACCTTGCTGCGCGCCAGACCGCAGGTGAACTGGTCCCTGCTGACGCCCGCCGCGGTCAGCAGTCTGGCCGGCGTCGGGGTGGGCGTGGCCGCGCTGACGTGGATCAGCGGGTCCATGGCGGTGCTGCTGCAGTTGCTGCTGGGCGTCACCATCCTGGCCTGCGCCATCCTGCTCGTGACCCGCACCCAGCCGCTGGCGCAGTTGTCGTCCCGCACTTCAAGCGTGTTTTTCGGTGGCGTTTCGGGCGTGTTGGGCGGGCTGTTTTCCAGCGCCGGCCCGCCGATGGTCTATCACCTGTACCGCCAGCCGCTACCGCTGGCCACCATCCGCAACAGCCTGCTGATCCTGTTTTCGCTGAACGCCACGGTACGCCTTGCGCTCGTGACGGGGCAGGGCGCGTTCATGGCGTCGTCGTTCTGGCTGAGTCTGCAGGCGTTGCCGGTCGTGATCGGCGTGACGTGGTTCGCGCGCCGCTACAGCACCGAGGGTTCGATGAAGAAGGTCAAGCGCATGGTGTTCGTGCTGCTGCTGGCCGCAGGCCTGGGCCTCATCGTCCCGGCGACGAGGATATTGGCGGCCGGCTAGGCACGGCCGGCTAGGCACGGCCGGTTAGGCGCGGCCGGCTAGGCGCGGCCGGCTAGTCACGCCCGTTAGGCACGGCCAGCGAGGCCGCCCCTCACACACCCGTCAACCACGCTCCCCCGTGATGTAGCGCTCGAGTTCATGAATGATGAACTTCTGCTCGCTCATCACGTCCTTGACCAGGTCGCCGATGGACAGCAATCCGATCAGCTTGTCGTTGTCGATGACCGGCAGATGGCGAAAATGCCGCTCGGTCATCATGGCCATACAGTGTTCTCGCGTGTCGGAGGGGCTGACGTAATAAACCGAGTCCGTCATGATGTCGCGCACCTTCGTCGTGCGCGACGACCGGTCCTGCAGCACGATCTTGCGCGCGTAGTCGCGTTCGGTCAGCATGCCCAGCACCACGTCGCCTTCCACCACCACCACCGCCCCGATGCTGCGGTCGGCCATCGTCTTGATCGCGTCGAAGACCGAAGAATCCGGCGAAACCGTCACGACGGCGTGATTGGCCTTTTCCCTGAGAAGCTCAGCAACTGTCTTCACGATGTGCTCCCGAATCGGTGGTGTGTTCGAAGATCGTTGGCTTGCGGCAGGTGTCTGACACCCTGGGTAGACGACCGTCAGCTTGGAGCGACGTCTCAGAGGGTGTCAGACACCGAGTTACGGCACACGGCAGGTGTCTGACACCCTGGAGAGACGAACGTCATCTTGAAGCAACGTCTCAGAGGGTGTCAGACACCGGGTTGCAGCATGCGGCAACAACGGTCACGGCGGCGACCGCCAACTGCCCGGTTGCCGCCGTGTAACCATGCACCATCCTAAGCCTGCCTGCGGCATTGCCGCAAGCCGCGCGCGTTACATCGTGTGTTTGACGCGAAATGCGGGCTGGCCATGTTCGCCAGTGAAGATGCCCGCCAATCTAGGAGGCTGCCCAAGTCCCGCACGCGGAGGGCGGACAGCCGCACGTCGCCGCGCGGATCCGCGCTTATGCCGTTTCCTTGCCATACAACGCCGTTCGCAGGTAGGTCAGCGCATCGGCGCGGCTGGCAAGGGCGTCTGCGCCGATGCGGTCATGCCAATACGATTCCGACCCCGCCGCGAGCCGCCATTCGCGCAGCCTGCGCGTGTATAGCTGCAGGTCGTATTCCTCGGTGACGCCAATGGCGCCGTGCACCGCGTGCGCGATGTCGGCCATGCGCGGCACGGCCTGGCTGGCGCGGGCCTTGCCCAGCGCGGCGAGCAGCGGCCGGGGCAGGCCGTCATCGCCCTGGAAGGCCAGTTGCGCCGCCATGCGGGCGGCCCACACCTGTTCGGCCATCTCGCTGATCTGCTGCTGCACGGCCTGAAAGCGTCCGATGGGCTTGCCGAACTGCGTGCGCTGGTTCGCGTAGTCCAGTGTCATTGTCAGCACGCGATCCATGGCGCCGGCGATCAACCCGGTATAGGCGGCGGCCGCCAGCGTGTCCAGCGGCGCCGGGCTGTCGAGGCGTTCGGCATCGGACAGCGCCCAGGAAGCGCTGCCGTCCAGACTGCCGTGCACGCCGTTGGGCTCGACGCGCGCCGCCTGCATCGGCAGCAGCCACGGTTGTCCGTCAATCCCGGCCAACACGTAGTCTGCGCTGCGCGCCCATGCCACGCTGACGCCCGCGATGCGCCCGCCGTCGATGGCAAGGCCGTTCGGTGCAAGCGCGATGGCGCCCGACGCCTGCGGCCGCTGCACGCGGCTCAGCCACGCGCGCGCCAGCAGCGTGTGCGCGATGGGGTAGGGGCACAGATGGCGCCCCGCCGCCAGCACGACGGGCAGCGCATCGGCCAGGCCCAGGCCCGCGCCGCCATGATCTTCCCGCACCAGCGCATCCGCGAATCCCGCGTCCTCGCAGGCTTGCCACGCGTCGCCGGACGGCTGGCCCCGCTCCAGGCGGCGGATGACATCCGGAGTGCAGGTCTGGGCGAAAAGACGCTCGGCGGCATCGCCAAAAATGTTGTCCATGACGGTCGTCCTTATCGAAGGCCAAGGCCGCGGGCAATGATGCCGCGCAGGATTTCGCGAGTGCCGCCGCGCAGCGAAAACGTTGGCGCGACCTGTTCCAGATACACCAGCGTCCGCAGCAGCGGCAGGGGTACGGGGCGGTCCGGACGGCGGCCCAGCGTATCGCCGATCAGGCGTGGAATCGCCTGTTCAAGCTCGGTGCCCAAATCCTTGACCAGCGACGCCTCGGTGGCGGGACTCAGGCCAGCCGCCAGCTTGCCCGCCACTGCCAGTGACATCGCACGCAGCACCGCCATCTGCGACAGGATGCTGCCCAACGCGGTCCGGCTTGCGGCATCGGTATTGGCTTCATCATCGCGGCAATGCGCCAGCCAACACTCCAGTAGTGCGATGCTGGAATACAACCGCTCGGGACCGCTGCGCTCGAACGCCAGTTCCGCGTTCACCTGCGCCCAGCCGCCGCCTTCGTCGCCGATCAGCGCGTCGGCGGGCAGTTCGACGTTGTCGAAGAAGACTTCAGAAAAGTGCGCGTCGCCCGCCAGGTCTTCGATCGGGCGTACCGACACGCCGGGCAGCGACAGGTCCACGATGACCTGCGACAGCCCCTGATGCCGGTCCTCGGCCGAGCCCGACGTGCGCACCAGCGCAATCATGTAGTGCGATCGGTGCGCGTTCGTCGTCCAGATCTTGCTGCCGTTCAACCGCCAGCCGCCAGCCGCGGGTTCGGCCCGGGTGCGGATGCTGGCCAGGTCCGAGCCGGAGCCCGGTTCGCTCATGCCGATGCAGAAGAACGCCTGCGCGGCGCAGATGCGCGGCAGGTAAAAACCCTTTTGCGCCGGCGTGCCGTACTTCAGGATGAGCGGCGCGCTCTGGCGATCGGCAATCCAGTGCGCCGACACCGGCGCGCCCGCGCCCAGCAATTCTTCGGACAGCACGAAGCGCGCAAAGTGGCCGCGCGCCGCGCCGCCGTATTCGCGCGGCAGCGTCAGGCCCAGCCAGCCGCGTTCGGCAAGCTGACGGCTGAAGCCCGCATCAAAACCCATCCACGAACGGGCGCGTTCGTCGGGTTCCAGGCCGTCCAGCGCATCGGCCAGGAAGGCGCGCACCTCGGTGCGCAACGCTTCATCCTCGGGAGGAATGGCGGTGAGTTCCAGCGTATCGATCATCAGTCGCTCCGGATCGGGCAAGGGCGCCGCGACAGGCGCCGACGGCCACTATCCGGGAACGCGCCGATAGCTGTCCAATATTATTTTGTGGGTTTGCGATATGGGTTTTGTATCGAGTGGCGGGCAGTATGATGGAACGCACTTCATGGACGCATCGCGCGACCCACAACGCACCACAAGGAGGAAACACCATGAATGAAGTCATCGTCGCTTCGGCCGTCCGCACCGCCATTGGAGATTTCGGCGGCGCGCTCAAGGATGTGCCCCCCTGCGATCTGGCCGCCACCGTCATCAAGGCCGCGCTGGAACGCGCAGGGGTCTCTGGCGACGAAGTGGGCCACGTCGCCGTCGGCCACGTCATCAATACCGAGCCGCGCGACATGTACCTGTCGCGCGTGGCCGCCATGAATGCCGGCATCTCCAAGGAAACGCCCGCGTTCAACGTCAACCGCCTGTGCGGATCCGGGCTGCAGGCCATCGTGTCCGCCGCGCAGACCATCATGCTGGGCGACGCCGAGATCGCCGTGGGCGCCGGCGCCGAAAGCATGAGCCGCGCGCCGTATATCGCCCCGGCCCAGCGCTGGGGCGCGCGCATGGGCGACAGCGTCATGCTCGACATGATGACCGGCGCGCTGTCCGACCCGTTCGGCAAGATGCACATGGGTGTCACGGCGGAAAACGTGGCCGCCAAATTCGGCATCAACCGGCAGGACCAGGACGCCACGGCCGCGGAATCGCACCGCCGCGCCGCCGCCGCGATCGACGCGGGTTACTTCCGGGAGCAGATCGTGCCCGTGAAGATCAAGTCGCGCAAAGGCGAGATCGTGTTCGACACCGATGAGCACGTGCGCCGCGACGTCACGGCAGACAGCCTGGCGACGCTCAAGCCGGTGTTCCAGAAGGAGAACGGCACGGTCACGGCAGGCAACGCGTCCGGCCTGAACGACGGCGCGGGCGCGCTGGTGCTGATGAACGCTTCCGTCGCGGCCAAGCGCGGGATCAAGCCGCTGGCGCGGCTGGTCGCCTACGCGCATGCGGGCGTGGATCCCGACATCATGGGCATCGGCCCGGTGCCTGCCACCCAGGCGGCGCTCAAGCGCGCAGGTCTGACGGTCGACCAGCTGGACGTCATCGAGGCCAACGAGGCGTTTGCCGCGCAGGCGTGCGCGGTGTCGCGCGAACTGAAGCTGGATGCTGCCAAGGTGAACCCCAACGGCAGCGGCATCGGCCTGGGCCACCCGATCGGCGCGACGGGCGCCATCATCACCACCAAGGCCCTGCATGAACTGCAGCGCGTGGGTGGACGCTATGCGCTCGTCACCATGTGCATCGGCGGCGGGCAGGGCATCGCCGCGATCTTCGAACGGATCTGATCCGTCTGGAAGGACCGGCCCGCGAAGGCCTGGCATCGCCGGGGTCTTCGCGGCCTACAATCGCGCCCATGTACAAATCCAACTTCCCCTCCGAACTCGACCAGCCGACGCTTTCCGAAGTCGATGGCGTCCGTTATCTGCACTTCAACACCGAATGGGTGCAGGGTGCGATGAACATCAAGAGCCCGTCTGATCTGGTGCTGGAATACACCGCGCAGATGATGGCCTGGCTGCTGTTCCTGGAGCCGCCGAAGGAAGAGGCCATCGGCATGCTGGGGCTGGGCGCCGGGTCGCTGGCGCGCTTCTGCGCCAAGCACACGCGCGGTCCGCTGCTGGCCGTGGAATGGAACCCGCGCGTCACCGCCGCCTGCCACATGTTCTTCCGCCTGCCGGGCGCGAACCGGTTGCAGGTCGAGCACACCGACGCCGGCGCGTGGGCTGCCGATCCGCTCAATGCCGGACGCTGCCCCGTGCTGATGGTGGACCTGTACGACGCCGCCGCCGAAGGCC
>NZ_DAMCTG010000097.1:0-18960 GCF_032113835.1 Achromobacter sp.
CGAGCAGTTGGCCAGCATGGCGGCCATCCATTTGAGCTGGAACAGGCTGCCGTCCAGGCGGATCGCCAAGGGCGCGTGCTTTTTGAAAAGCCATTTGATCGCCTTGAGCGGAATGCCGGGCGCGGCCCAGGGCGTGGAATAGCCCGGCGACACCTGGCCGGCATTGGCGTAGCTGGTCTCCTGCGCCGCGGCGGGCTGGCGGTCCAGCACGGTCACTTTGGCGCCCTGCCGGGCCAGGTAGTAAGCGGTGGTGGTGCCGATGACGCCGCTGCCGAGGACGATCACATGCATGATTCTTTCCGGTATTTGGATTTGTCTGGGAATTTCGGTAGTCTATGACCCCATCGGCAGTGAAAAACACTGAAGTTTTTGCTTTACCAGTGGTTTTTCTCGGGCCCACCTTGTTTTTCATCTGGCAGTAGTGAAATGCGCGACCTCGACCGAATTGACCTCAAAATCCTCGATATCCTGCAGCGCGAAGGCCGCATTTCAGTCACCGAATTGGCCGAACGCGTAAGCCTGTCGGCCACCCCCTGCTCCGATCGCGTCAAGCGCATGGAGCGCGAAGGCGTCATCACGGGTTACCATGCGCGCGTCAATCCGGCGGCGCTCGGCAAGAACTTGCTGGTCTTCCTGGAGATCAAGCTGTCGGCCAAGTCGGGCGACGTCTTTGACAAGGTCAAGCAGGAACTGCTGTATGTCCCCGAGGTGATGGAATGCCACCTGGTGTCGGGCGAATTCGACTACCTGGTCAAGGCGCGCCTGTCTGAAATGAATGAGTACCGCCGTCTTCTGGGCGAAATCCTCAAGCGGCTGCCCGCGTCTGCCGAGTCTCACAGCTACATCGTGATGGAGGAGATCAAGGAGACGCTCTTCCTGCCGGTGGACCGCTAGCGCCAGTTCACACTAAAAGAAGGGGTACGCCCGCCCGGCTCGGGGCGCCCGGCCACGGGCGCGCCCGCCTTGTTACCGGAAAATCCTGCGGCGGCTGCTATGCTGCGGCCCTCCCCGGCGATCCTGCATGATCGTCCGACCCTATTTTTGCTCTTGCCCATGACCCGTCTTTATAAATATTTCTTCCGCGGCCTGATCACCGTCCTGCCGCTGGCGCTGACGATCTACCTGCTTTATCTCTTTCTGGCCTGGACGGAAGGCGTGGCGCTCACGTTCCTGCGCCCCTTCATCGGCGGCTTCTATGTGCCCGGCATGGGTCTGGCGCTGGGAATTCTGGGCATTCTGGCCATCGGCTACCTGGTGTCCAAGCAGCGCGTGCAGCGCTTCCTGACGCTGGTCGAAATGCCCTTCACCAACCTGCCGGTGGTCAAGAGCATCTATTCGTCGCTCAAGAGCTTTGCGGATTATTTTTCGCCCAGCTCCAAGAACACGGCCCAGCAGGTCGTTGTCCTGCGCATCCCGGGCCAGCAGCTTGAGCTGGTGGGCCTGGTGACGCGACGCGGCACCGATGGCCTGCCCGAGGGATTCACCCAGGGCGATCGCGTCGCGGTCTACCTGCCGATGGGCTACATGATCGGCGGCTATACCGTGTTCGTGCCGCAGGAATGGGTGCAGCCCATCCAGATGTCGGTCGAGGAAGCCATGCGCTCGTCGCTGATCGCCTGGATGGCGCGGGCCGAAACCGGCGGCATCCGCCCCATGCCCACTGCCAGCCCGGAGACTGCCGCGGATAAACCCGTGGCCCAGCCTGCGACCCAGCCCGTCAGCCAACCCGCGGCCCAGTCCGCCGGCCAGTCCGCAGCACCGTCCGCAGACCAGCCCGCCGCCGCCGGGAACCCTGCCAACCCGGCAACCCCGCGCCCGCCCGGCAACGGCCCCGCCTGACCCCGCATCACCGACACCGCATCATGTCCATCATCGAATTCACGCTTGCCGAAGGCAGCCCCTACATTGAAATCAACCAACTGCTGAAGGCCACCGGCGTCGTGGACAGCGGCGGCGCGGGCAAGATGCTGGTGGCCGACGGCCAGGTCAGCGTCGGCGGCGTGGTCGAAACCCGCAAGACGGCCAAGATCCGCGATGGCCAGATCGTGACCTGCGGCGACGTGCGCATCGTGGTGCGCGCCTTTGCCGGCGACAACGACGACGGCGACAACGCCTGATTTCCTGCATATCCCGACACGCCGCGAGCCGCCATGAAATTCAAGATGTCCCAGAACTCCATCTTTGCCGTGCTGCTGCGCTCGCCGTGGTGGATGAGCGCCGGCGTGGCCGTGCTGCTCAGCGCCGGCGGCTTTGCCGCGCTGCCGCTGGAGTATGCCGCGATGGGTATCTTTGCCGCGGTGCCGTTTGCCGTGATTTCGATCATGGCCGCCTACAAGCAGCTGCGCGCGCCGTCCGGCGCCCGCGTGCAGGCGGTGACCGAAACCGTTGCCGCCATGTCCTGGGCAGACTTTTCAAAGACCGTCGAAGCAGGTTTCCGGCGCGACGGCTGTGAGGTCGAGCGCCTGCAGACGCCCGGCGCCGATTTCGCGCTGAGCAAGGACGGCCATGTGGCCATCGTCAGCGCCAAGCGTTGGAAGGCTGCCAGAAACGGCGTGGAACCGCTGCGCGAATTGCAGGCCGTGCGCGAAAAGCGCGGCGCCCGCGAAGCCATCTATATCGCGCTGGGCGACGTGTCCGACAACGCCTTGCAGTACGCCAAGGCGCAGGGCGTCTCGCTGATGACCGCCCCGGAGCTGAGCAAGCTGCTGCGCGACCTGAAAGTCTGAACGCCGCTGCGCTTTCAGACCACCATCACCGAACTGGCCGCGATGACGCGCCACATGACGGACGCTGAACCCGACGCCGAACCCGACGCCGGATCCGGCACCGCGGCGGGCGCCCAGGTTCGCATGAAGCGGAACGTGCCGTTGGCCGGCACGCCGTTGTAGCTGCCGGCGATGCGGGCCAGCACCGAGACCACCGCGCAATCCGCGCGCGGCACGATGCACTGCTCAGACAGGTCCAGCGCGTGGA
The DNA here is from genome assembly GCF_032113835.1 of Achromobacter sp. Classification (GTDB taxonomy): domain Bacteria; phylum Pseudomonadota; class Gammaproteobacteria; order Burkholderiales; family Burkholderiaceae_B; genus Achromobacter. The sequence continues at coordinate 2,974 of NZ_DAMCTG010000097.1, forward strand.
TCTTCAGCAATCCGCCGCGGTGCGCGTCCAGGTCATCTTCGCGCGTGACCGTCCAGCCCATGTGATTGACGAAGAGCAGGTCCGGGTCCAGCAGCGCTTCCAGCGCGGCAATGTCCGAGGACAGCATGGCCTGGCGCAGCCGTTCCTCGGCGTCCTGGATTGCGGCGGTGATCGAAGCGTGCATGGCGAGGGTTCCGGGAGTATCTTGGGATGAAAACACGCCCGCATTCTATTCGGTCATCAGCCGTCTTGCCTTGTTGCCAATGCCGCGCACGCCGCGTGGGGACATGCGCTTTAATGCACCTCCCGCCGGCTTGCGGCCACCTCGCCATTGACGAATTCCACAGATGACCTATCGAATCCTTGCCGACCTCGTGCTGGTCTTACACGGCCTGTTTGTCGCCTTCGTCGTGTTTGGCGGCCTGCTGACCCTGTGGAAGCCGCGCGTGGCCTTCTGGCATCTGCCGGCGCTGGCATGGGGCGCGTTGGTGATCGGGATGGGCTGGATCTGTCCGCTGACGCCGCTGGAAGTGTCGCTGCGCGAACGCGCGGGGCAGGAAGGCTACGCGGGCGGCTTCATCGAACACTACGTGCTGGGCATCATCTACCCCGAAGGCATCACGCGGGCGACGCAGATGCTGCTGGCCGCGCTGCTGATCGTGGGCAACCTTGTCGTCTACACCGTGTGGGCGCGCCGCCGCGCCGGCGTGCGCCGCGCGGCGGCAGCGGTCCAAAAGCGGTAGCCCATACCAAGCCGCCCCTGAACAACGCGAGCCACCCCACCCCTGCCCCGCACCGCTACAGGTTGCGCGCGATCACCAGGCGCTGGATGTCGCTTGTGCCCTCGTAAATCTGGCAGACGCGCACATCGCGATAAATGCGCTCGACCGGGAAATCCTTCAGGTAGCCGTAGCCGCCCAGCGTCTGGATCGCCGCGGAGCAGACCTTTTCGGCCATCTCGGACGCAAACAGCTTGGCCATGGACGCCTCGGTCAGCGCCGGCCGGCCGGCTTCGCGCAAGGCCGCGGCGTGCAGCACCATCTGACGGGCGGCGTGGATCTGCGTTGCCATGTCGGCCAGCCGGAACGACACGGCCTGATGGTCGATGATGGGTTTGCCGAAGGCGTGGCGATCGCGCGCGTAATCGCGCGCGCATTCGAAGGCCGCCCGCGCCATGCCCACCGACTGGGACGCAATGCCGATGCGGCCGCCTTCCAGATTGGACAGGGCGATCTTGTAGCCCTCGCCTTCTTCGCCCAGCCGCCAAGCGGCCGGGATGCGCATGTCCTCAAACGCAATCTGGCAGGTGTCGGACGCATGCTGGCCGAGCTTGTCTTCCACCCGCAGCACCTTGTAGCCCGGCGTATCGGTGGGGACGATGAACGCGGAGATGCCGCGCTTGCCCGCGTCGGGGTCGGTGACCGCGAATACGATGACCGTCTGCCCGTTGCGCCCGGACGTGATGAACTGCTTGGCGCCATTGAGGATGTAGTCGTCGCCGTCGCGCCGCGCGCGGGTATGCAGGCTGCTGGCGTCGGAGCCGGCCTGCGGCTCGGTCAGCGCGAACGCGCCGATATGCTCGCCGCGCGCCAGCGGCCGCAGGAACTGCGACTTCTGGTCGTCGTTGCCGAACTTCAGGATGGGCATGCAGCCTACCGAATTGTGGACGCTCATGATGGTGGAGCAGGCGCCGCTGCCCGCTGCGATTTCTTCCAGCGCCACCGCGTACGAGATATAACCGCTGTCGTTGCCGTCCCAGGCTTCCGGCACCAGCATGCCGAAAAAGCCCAGTTGCGCCATCTCGGCGATGGCGTCGGCGGGATAGTGGTGTTCTCGATCCCAGCGTTCGGCGTTGGGCGCCAGGCGTTCCTGCGCAAACCGGCGCGCCATCTCCTGGACGCTTTGCTGTTCGTCGGTCAAAAGCATGCTTGTCTCTCCTGATGCCGCGGGCCGGCGGGCGGACCGCGGCGCGCGTTTTATGTGGTGTGCATGACCGGCGCCGGGCGGGCGGCGCCGTGTGATTGCGAGAATACACCGGCGCTGCCCGTGACCGGGGCGCGGTCCGCCACACCCGCGGCGCGCCCTCTTAAGTCCGCGGCGCGTCCTGCTCGGCGCGCTGCTGCGCCGGTCCCATGGCGCGGCTCAGGTTGTAGGCCGTGTTGACCAACCCGATATGCGAGAAGCCCTGCGGGAAATTGCCCACCAGCCGGCCCCGCACGACGTCGTACTCTTCCGACAGCAGCCCCAGGTCGTTGCGCAGAGCCAGCAGGCGGTCGAAAAGCCGCTCCGCGTCGCCCAGCCGGCCCTGCATCACGTAAGCGTCCGCCAGCCAGAAACTGCAGGCCAAAAAGACGCCCTCCTCGCCCTCCAGCCCGTCATCGGTGTCCTCGACCGAATAGCGGCGCAGCAAGCCGCCGTGCATGAGTTCACGCTCGATCGCGTGTACGGTGCCCGCCACGCGCGGATCGCTGGCCGGCAGAAAGCCGACCTGCGGAATCAGCAGCAGGCTCGCGTCCAGCGCCGGCGATCCGTAGCTCTGCACGAAGCAGCCGCGGGTGCGGTCGTAGCCGTGCTCGCAGATGTCCTTGTGGATGCGTTCGCGCAGCCGGCGCCAGGCATCGACCGGCCCCTTCAGGCCCCAGCGCTCGCAGGCCTTGACCGCCCGGTCGAACGCCACCCAGCACATCACCCGCGAATGCGTGAAGGCGCGCCGTTCGCCCCGGACCTCCCAGATGCCGTGGTCCAGTTCGCGCCAGCGCTGCTCCAGCGGCTTGAGCAGCACGTTCTGCAAACGCCAGGCCTCGGCCAGCGGCGCCAGGTCCGCGACGCGGGCGGCATAGAGCGTATCGATGAGTTCGCCATAGATGTCGAGCTGGCTCTGCCCCGCCGCGCCATTGCCCCGGCGCACCGGCTGGCTGCCTTCGTAACCAGGCAGCCACGGAATCTCCAGCTCGGGCAGCCAGCGATCGCCGGCGATGCCATACATGATCTGCAACTGATCGGGGTGACCGGCCACCGCGCGCAGCAGCCATTGGCGCCACGCCTCGGCCTCTTCGCGATAGCCGGCATTGAGCAAGGCGTATAGCGTCAGCGCCGAGTCCCGCAACCAGCAATGGCGGTAGTCCCAATTGCGGCTGCCGCCCAGCGCTTCGGGCAGCGACGTCGTCGGCGCCGCGATGATCCCGCCCGTCGGCTGAAACGTCAGCAGTTTCAGCGTGATCAGCGAGCGCACCACCGCGTCGCGGCGTCCGTCTCCGGGTCCGTCCCAATGACAGCGCTTGGCCCATTCCTGCCACCACGACACGGTGCGGTCCATGCTTTCGACCCGATCCGGCACGAACCGCGGCGTGCGGTGCGAGCGGTGATAGGACAGCGTGAACGGCACGACGCGGCCCGGATGCAGCGAAAAGCGCGCCGTGGTCTTCATGTCGTGGCCTTCGAGCTCGATGGGCGTGTGCAGCTCGACCGCGTCCGGCCCCGCGATGGCGTTCAGCCCGTAATCGCGCCGCCGCACCCACGGCACGCTCTGGCCGTAGTTGAAGCGCAGGATGAGCTCCATGTCCATCTGCACGTGGCCAGATTCGCCCCGCACGATGCGCACCACGTCCACACGCTCGTCGTCATCGCTGAGCGGCATGAAGTCGTACACCAGCACCGATCCCGTGCGGGTCTCGAAGCGGGTCTCCAGCACCGCCGTGTCGGGCACGTAGCGGCGGGACGTCGACTTGACCTTGCCGTGCGGCGCGATCAGCCAGCGCCCGTGTTGCTGGTCGCCCAGCAAGGCGGCAAAGCACGCGGGCGAATCGAAATGCGGCAGGCACAGCCAGTCGATCGATCCGTCGCGCGCCACCAGCGCAGCGGACAACATGTTGCCGATGAGTCCGTAGTCTTCCAGGGGTTTTGACATGCCGGCCTCAGCCCGCGCCGCGGAATTCGGGGTACAGCGTCATGCCGCCGTCCACGAAGAGCGTGGTGCCGGTGACGTAGTCGGACGCATCGCTTGCCAGCCATACGGCCGCCTGCGCGATGTCCTCGGGCTCGCCGATCCGGCCATAGGGGATGAGCTCCAGCAGCTTGGCCAGCGCCTGCGGCGTGTCCCACGCCGGCTGATTGATCGCGGTGCGGATGGCGCCGGGCGCGATGGAATTGACGCGGATGCGGCCGGGCGCCAGCTCCTGCGCCAGCGATTTCATCAGCAGCGAAATGCCGCCCTTGGACGCGGCGTAATTCACCTGGAACGCCCAGGGGATCACTTCGTGCACCGAGCTGATGAAGAGGATGTTGCCCACGGAGCGGTTCTGGCGAGCCGGGTCCGGGGGTTGCGATTTGAAGGCCCGGGCCGCGGCACGTGCGCACAGGAAGTGGCCGGTCAGGTTCACGTCGATCACCCGCTGCCAATCGGCAAGGGTCATGTCGGCGATGGGCGACGGGTGCTCGACGCCAGCGTTGTTGACCAGGATGTCCACCCGGCCGAAGTGCTGCACGGCCTGCTCGAACAGATGGTCGACATCGGATTCGCGGCTGATGTCGGCGGCGGCCGCCACCGCCGTGCCGCCGCTGCGCTGGATCGATTCCACCACCGCCGCGCCGCGGGCCTGGGAGTCGCCGCCCGCCCGGTGGTTCACCACCACCCGCGCGCCCGCTTGCGCCAGGCCGATCGCCGTGGCGCGTCCGATGCCTGATGACGCGCCTGTCACCACGGCCACGCGGCCGTTCAGGTCAGTCGTGAGCTGCATGCCAGTCTCCTTGGCGGCCGGCGCATCTGGGGCGGCCGCCGGTGTAGAGGTTTTCAGGGTAGTCCCGCCCGCAGGGCCGGCGCAACCCGGCAGCGGTCGCGGCCGGAGCCAGCAAGCGGCATTCCGCTGTTTATCGCGGCGTAACGCAACAACATAAGTTGCATAAAAGCCGGCAACGCTCTTATCATGCAACTTATCAAGTATCGAAACTCCCTTCGAGAGGATGCCTTAATGCAATACGACGTCATCATCATCGGCGGCAGCTTTGCCGGCCTGTCCGCCGCCATGCAGCTGGCCCGCGCGCGCCGGCAGATCCTGCTGATCGATGCGGCCCTGCCCCGCAACCGCTATGCCGCGCACGCGCACGGGTTCCTGGGCCAGGACGGCGTGCCGCCGCACGAGATCGTGGCCGCGGCGCGCGCGCAGCTCGCCCGCTATCCCAGCGTTGAATTCCTGGACGGCGAGGCGGTCCAGGCCCAACCGCAGGACGGCGGGTTCGGCGTCGTCATGGCCGGCGGACGGCAGGTGCGCGGCGCACGCCTGATCCTGGCCACGGGCATGCGCGACGAGTTGCCGCCGTTGGCCGGCCTGCAGGAACGCTGGGGCCAGACCGTGCTGCACTGCCCGTATTGCCATGGCTATGAAGTCGCAGGCAATCCGCTGGGCGTGCTGGCCGCGCATCCGATGTCTGCCCATCAGGCGATGATGCTGCCCGACTGGGGCCCGACCACGTATTTCACGCAGGGGCAGTTCGAACCTTCGGCAGAGGAAGCGCAGCATCTCGCCGCGCGCGGTGTCCGCATCGAACGCGCGCCCGTCGTGGCCTTGCTGGGAGACGCGCCCGCCCTGCACGGTGTCGCGCTGGCCGATGGCCGCGAAGTGGCGCTGCGGGCACTGTTCGTCGCCAGCCGCGCGCACATGGCCAGCCCGCTTGCCGAACAGCTGGGATGCGCGTTCGACGAAGCGCCGCTGGGCCCCGTCATCCGCGTGGACGAACTCAAGCAGACCACGGTGCCCGGCGTGTATGCGGCGGGAGATGCGTCCACGCCGATGTCCAATGCCACACTGGCCAGCGCATCGGGCGTTATGGCAGGCGTGTGCGCGCATCGGTCCCTGGTCATGGAATAAGCGGTCTTCAGCCTGGACCCGAGCCCGTGCATAATGGCGAGATTGGCGGCCCGGTCTCCGGCATGGAGCACGGGCCGCATGTTCATCCGACCATGCATCCAGGAGCAGCCGTGCTGGATCCCATCCTCGCCGAACTTTCTACCACCCTGCCCGCGGCCAAGTCCGTCGAGCAACTGACGCGCCCGCTGCTGGACATGCTGGGCGCCGTCACCGGACTTGAATCGACCTATCTGACCTCGATCGACCTGAAGGCCGATCTGCAGCACATCCGTTACGCACGCAACGTCGGGCAACTGCAGATTCCGGAAGGCCTGTCCGTGCCCTGGGATGACACGCTGTGCAAGCGCGCACTGGACGAAGGCCGCATGTGCACGAGCGATGTGACGCAGTGCTGGCCGGACTCGGACGCGGCACGGCAGCTTGGCATACAGACCTACGTCAGTGCGCCCGTGCGTGCCGATGACGGCGTCCTGTACGGCACCCTATGCGCGGCCAGCGCCCGGCGGCACGACATCAACCCGCAGGCCGAAGCGGTGCTGAAACTTTTTTCGAGCGTGATCGCCAGCTTTATCGAGCGCGAGATGCTGGTCGAGCAGCTGCATGCCGCCAACGTCAGGCTCATGTCGTATGCGCTGACTGACACGCTGACGGGCCTGCCCAACCGCCGCGCGCTGTTCGAGGCGCTGGACCGCCTGCTGGCGCGCGCCGTGCGCGAAGAGGCCACCGTGCTGGTCGGCGTCATCGACCTGGATGGATTCAAGAGCATCAACGATACGTACGGCCACCAGGCGGGCGATACCTTCCTGCAGGAAACGTCGCGGCGCATCGCGGCGGCGCTGCGGGGATCGGACATGGTGGGACGCGTGGGCGGCGACGAATTCGTGCTTATCGGACCCGGGCCCGCGCTGGCCGCCAAGCGTTCGGACGCGGGCGGCGTGACGCCGCAGGCCGAGGCCGAAGAGGCGGCGCGTGCGATGGAAGAGCGCATCCTGGCCGCCACGATGGGGCGATACAAGCTGGGCGACACCACCGTTGCGTATGAAGGGGCCAGCGCGGGCGTGGTGGCGGTGGACCCGGCCGGCCTGGACGCGGAGGCCGCCGTCCGGCTGGCCGATGCCCGCATGTATGAAATCAAGTACGCGCGCCGGGCGGCGCGCGTCATTCATTGATGCGCCAAGCGACGCGCGTCATTCGATGATCGGCCGCGCGACGCATCTGCCTTCGATGCGCCGACGCGCAATCATTCGTTAAAGCGCCAGCGCGGCTATTGCAGCCGCGCCTTGAAAAACGCCCTCACGCGGGCGTTCAGGTCCTGATGGAATGCGGTGCGGTCAAAGCCCATCTCATCGCGGCAGATGCCGGGCAGCGCCTTGGCCTGTTCAGCCGAGCACGGCGCCAGAAACGCGTAATGTCCCGCGCCGGCCGCCACCTGGAAATCCGGCGCGGCGCCCAAACCCTGCCGCACCGCCTCGACGCTGGCCGGGCTGACCCCATCGCCGCCCCGCTCCGACGCCCACAACTGGACGGGCAGCGTCACACGCTTTAGCGCATCGCCGGGAAACACGTTGAGCGGATCGGCAATGACCACCGCCTTGATGCGCGCGTCCGCCGGATAGGGCTGCTGCGGCACCCTCCCGGCTGCAATATCGCGGCACATCGGCAACGACGGCTGGTCCTCGCAGATCGCCAGCCCCGCCGCCAGGTCCGGCGCCCCGCCGGCCAGCACCAGGCCCGTATACCCGCCGCGCGAAAATCCGAAGAAGCCAATCCTGTCGGGATCGACCCTTGCCTTGTCCGGCCACACGCCGGTCATGTAGTCGATCAGCCGGCGCATTTCGCGCGGCCGGGTGGAAAAGATCGACAGATATCCCTGCCGCGACTTGTCCTGCGCGTTGTCGCCCACGTGGTTGATCGCCGCCACCACGAAGCCGGCATCGGCCAGCGCGGCCGCGGTGTCGTGGTGACTGAGATACGAGCCCGCCGAGCCGTGCGACATGACGATGAGCGGATAGCGGCCTTCCGGCAGCTTGCAGCCCTGCACCCCTTGAATGGCGACGCGGCCCACCTTGATTTCGCCCGCCGATTCGGCGCAAGGCGTCCAGACCGCGCCTTGCAGACCGGGGCCGTTCTGGTCCATCGGCAGGTTCAGGCGCTGGAAGCCGGCGGCATGCGCAGCAGTGGCCGAGAGCGCCAGGACGACGGAGGCCAGAGATAGGACAAGCTTGGCGTTGGGCATGCAGGACGGAATGCAGAAGGATTCATGGGACGCGCGCCGCGCGGCTGGCGAGATTGTGACACGCTCGCCCATCCCGATCGCCCGGGCATGCAAGCCAAAAAAAACGCCACAGGCAGCCTGTGGCGTTCATGCGCTGACCGGACGGAACCGCTTACCGCACCTTCCCCGCCTTCCACACCGACAGCAGCTGCTCATAGGGAATCGTCTCTCCCTTGGGCTTTTCATTGGCCAGCTTCTTCCACGGCGCGTGCTGGTCCGACAGCCACTTGCTCGGATCGCTCTTGGGATTGAGCTTGGGCGCGCACTGCGCCATGCCCGCCCGTTCAAGCCGCGCCATCACCTGATCCATCTCGTTGGCCAGGTTGTCCATTGCGGCCTGCGGGGTCTTTTCGCCCGTGACGGCGGTGGCGACGTTCTTCCACCAGAGCTGCGCCAGCTTCGGATAGTCCGGCACGTTGGTGCCGGTGGGCGTCCACGCCACGCGCGCCGGGCTGCGGTAGAACTCGATCAAGCCGCCGTAGTTGGCTGCGTTCTTGGTGAAGAACTCGCTGTTGATGTCGCTGTCCCGGATGAAGGTCAGGCCGGTAATGGACTTCTTGAGCGACACCGACTTGGACGTGACGAACTGCGCATACAGCCACGCGGCCGCCATCTTGTCGGGGTTGGTGGACTTGAAGAAGGTCCACGATCCCACGTCCTGGTAGCCGTTCTGCATGCCGTCCTTCCAGTACGGGCCGTAAGGCGACGGGGCCATGCGCCACTTCGGCGTGCCGTCGTCGTTCACGACCGGCAGCCCCTTCTTGGTCATGTCGGCGGTGAAGGCCGTGTACCAGAAGATCTGCTGCGCGATCTGGCCCTGTGCCGGCACGGGTCCCGCTTCCGAGAAGGTCATGCCCATGGCCTGCTGCGGCGCGAATTTCTTCATCCAGTCGATGTACTTGGTCAGCGCATACACGGCGGCCGGGCTGTTCGTCGCCCCGCCCCGCGACACCGACGCGCCGACCGGCGTGCACTTGTCGTCGGCCACGCGGATGCCCCACTCATCCACCGGCATGCCGTTGGGCAGGCCCTTGTCGGCCGCGCCCGCCATCGACAGCCACGCATCGGTGAAACGCCAGCCGAGCGACGGGTCCTTCTTGCCGTAGTCCATGTGGCCATAGACGCGCTTGCCGTCGATCTCCTTGACGTCGTTGGAGAAGAACGTGGCGATGTCTTCGTACGCCGACCAGTTGGTGGGCACGCCTAGGTCATAGCCGTACTTGGCCTTGAATTTTTCCTTCAGGTCCGGCCGCGCAAACCAGTCCGCGCGGAACCAGTACACGTTGGCGAACTGCTGGTCCGGCAACTGGTACAGCTTGCCGTCGGGCGCGGTGGTGAACTTGGTGCCGATGAAGTCCTTCAGGTCCAGGTCCGGATTGGTCCATTCCTTGCCGGCCCCGGCCATGTAGTCGGACAGCGGCAGGATGGCGCCGTAGCGGTAGTGGGTCCCGATCAGGTCGGAATCGGAGATCCAGCCGTCGTAGATGGACTTGCCGGACTGCATGGACGTCTGCAGCTTCTCGACGACGTCGCCTTCCTGGATGAGGTCGTGATTGACCTTGATGCCGGTGATTTCGGCAAAGGCCTTGGCCAGCACCTTGGACTCGTACTCGTGCGTGGTGATGGTTTCGGACACCACGCTGACTTCATTGACGCCCTTGGCCTTGAGCTTGGCCGCGGCGTCGATGAACCATTTCATTTCGGCCATCTGCTGTTCCTTGGACAGCGACGAAGGCTGGAACTCCGAATCGACCCACTTCTTTGCCTCCGGCTCGCCGGCCCAAGCCCCTGACGTTCCGATCAGGGCGATAGCGGCCGCCATGGCGTGCATGCGCAATTTCATGACCTGTCTCCTCGATAAGTCTTCCCCTATCGTGCTGCGGACCGCTGGCCGGGGAAGACGCTGGCCGATAGTCCTTTACCTGACTGCCCGAAACCAACGAAGGGTCTGACGCCCTTCTCTCACCCTTTCTTCATGATGAACGCCAGCAGCAGCATGGACAGCACGAAGCTGATCCACACCGATGGCGGCTGATCCAGCGAAAACCACTCGGCCGCCTTCTGGCCGAAGCCCAGAAACGCCAGGTTCAGCCACGCGGCGGCCATCAGGCCGATGAACAGCCGGTCGCCGCGCGTGGTGCGCAGGGGCAGAAACCCCTTGCGCTCCTGCGTGGGCGACTTCAGTTCCCAGATCGTCATGCCCACCAGCATCAGCACGATGCAGCTGAAGAACACGGCGACCGGGGTGGTCCAGACCATCCAGCTGAACATGGGTGCGCCCTCCTTTTCCCGATGCCTACACGCGGCCCATCGCGAATCCCTTCGCGATGTAGTGCCGCACGAACCAGATGACGATGCCGCCCGGCACGATGGTCAGCACGCCCGCGGCCGCCAGCACGCCCCAATCCATGCCCGAGGCCGACACCGTCCGCGTCATGGTGGCGACGATGGGCTTGGCGTTCACCGACGTCAGCGTGCGCGCCAGCAGCAGCTCCACCCAGCTGAACATGAAGCAGAAGAACGCCGCCACGCCCACGCCCGACTTGATGAGCGGCAGGAAGATCGTCAGGAAAAAACGCGGAAACGAATAGCCGTCCACATAGGCGGTCTCGTCGATCTCGCGCGGCACGCCGGACATGAAGCCTTCCAGGATCCAGACCGCCAGCGGCACGTTGAACACCAGGTGCGCCAGCGCCACGGCGAGGTGCGTGTCCATCAGGCCGAACGAGCTGTAGAGCTGGAAGAACGGCAAGAGGAACACGGCCGGCGGCGTCATGCGGTTGGTGAGCAGCCAGAAGAACACGTGCTTGTCGCCGATGAACCGGTAGCGCGAGAACGCGTAGGCGGCCGGCAGCGCCACGGCCAGCGAGACGACCGTGTTGATGACCACGTAGATCAGCGAATTGATGTAGCCCGAATACCAGGCCGGATCCGTGAAAATGGTGCGGTAATGCTCGAACGTGAAGTCGCGCGGCCAGAGGGTCAGCGTGCTGACGATCTCGGTGTTCGTCTTGAACGACATGTTCAGCATCCAGTACAGCGGCAGGATGGCGAACACCAGGTACAGCGTCAGGAAGGCGCCGCGCCACCAGGTGGATTTCTCACGCATTGCCCCGCTCCTCGTCGAAACCGCCCGTGGTGCCCGCGCGCTGCATCCAGTTGTAGAGGATGAAGCAGAGCAGCAGGATGATCAGGAAGTAGATGATCGAAAACGCCGCGGCCGGCCCCAGGTCGAACTGCCCCACCGCCTTTTGCGTCAGGTACTGCGACAGGAAGGTGGTGGCGTTGCCGGGGCCGCCGCCGGTCAGCACGAACGGCTCGGTGTAGATCATGAAGCTGTCCATGAACCGCAGCAGCACCGCGATCATCAGCACGCCGCGCATCTTGGGCAGCTGGATGTAGCGGAACACGGCAAAGCGCGAAGCGCCGTCGATCCGCGCGGCCTGGTAGTAGGCGTCCGGAATGGCGCGCAGCCCCGCGTAACACAGCAGCGCGACCAGCGGCGTCCAGTGCCACACGTCCATGACCAGCACGGTGACCCAGGCATCGACGTCGTTGCCGGTGTAGTTGTAGTCCACGCCCAGCCACGACAGCGTGGCGCCGAGCAGGCCGATGTCGGTGCGCCCGAACACCTGCCAGATGGTGCCCACGACGTTCCACGGAATCAGCAGGGACAACGCGATGATGACCAGCACGGCCGACGCGCGCCAGCCGCTGGCGGGCATCGACAGCGCCAGCAGGATGCCCAGCGGGATCTGGATCAGCAGCACCGCAAACGAAAACCCGATCTGCCTGAACAGCGCGCCGTGCAGTTCATCGTCCTGCAGCACGGCGGCGAACCATTCCGTGCCGACGAACACGCGGCGCTCGGGCGAGATGATGTCCTGCACCGAATAATTGACGATGGTCATCAACGGCAGGATGGCCGAGAACGCCACGCACAGCACGACCGGCATGACCAGGAACCAGGCCCGGTGATCGGCGGGTTTCATCGGATCAGCTCCTCGTCGCGGTAGAAGCAGGTGTGGGGATTGAGCACGGTCAGCCACACCGTGGCGTTCTTGCCGCCGGCGACCACGTTGCTGCCCAGGCGCGCGCGCACCGGCGTGCCTTCAAAGTCGGCGACCAGCAACGTGTAGGTGCCCACGTCCTGCACGCGTTCCACGCGCATCGGGACGGCGCCGGCGGTCCCGGCTTCGGCAACCCGCAGGTATTCGGGACGCACGCCCAGCTTGACGGGACCGGCGCCTTCCAGTTTGGCGGCCAGCTCGGCCGGCACGCCTTGCAGCCGGTGCTGGCCCACCATCAGCGCCCCATCGCGCCATTGGGCCGGCAGGAAGTTCATGCCCGGCGACCCGATGAAGTGGCCCACGAAGGTATGCGCGGGCCGCTCGAACAGATCATCCGCGCTGCCCACCTGCACGGCGCGGCCGCGCGCCATGACCATGACCTGGTCGGCAAAGGTCAGCGCCTCGGTCTGGTCGTGGGTCACATAGATCAGCGTCAGCTTGAACTCGTGATGGATCTCCTTGAGCTTGCGGCGCAGCTCCCACTTGAGCTGCGGGTCGATCACCGTAAGCGGTTCGTCAAAGAGAATTGCGGACACGTCGCTGCGCACCAGTCCGCGGCCCAGCGAGATCTTCTGCTTGGCATCCGCCGTCAGGCCGCTGGCCCGGCGGTCCAGGACGTTGGACATTTCCAGCATTTCGGCGATGCGGCCGACGCGCTCACGGATGCGCTCGGGCGGCACGCCCCGGTTGCGCAGCGGAAACGCCAGGTTGTCGGCGACCGTCATGGTGTCGTACACCACCGGAAACTGGAACACCTGCGCGATGTTGCGCGCCTGCGGGGTCTGGTCGGTGACGTCGCGCCCGTCGAACAGGATGCGCCCGTGCGACGGCCGCAAGAGGCCGGACACGCAATTGAGCAGCGTGGTCTTCCCGCAGCCGGAGGGCCCGAGCAAGGCGTAGGCGCCGCCGTCGCGGAAGGTGAACTGCAGCGGCAGCAGCGCGTAGTCGTCGTCGGACTTGGGATGGGCGACGTACGAATGGGACAGGTCCAGCTCGATCTGCGCCATCAGGCCACCTCCCCCGCCCCCGCCGGCTGCCGGGGCGCCGCGAGCAGCGCGCCGTCCGGGCCAAACGCGTAGGTCTGCGCGGGGTCGAAGTACAGCCGCACGTGCTCGTCCAGCGTGTAGCGGTGCACGCCGGGCAGTTGCGCGACCACGTCGCCCGCTGCCGTCTCGGCGTGGACAAAGGTGTCGGACCCGGAGATCTCGGCCAGCTTGACCCGGCCGGGGAGCTCGACGTGGCCGGGCCGCGATTCCACATCCAGGGCGCCGGCGCGCAGGCCGGCCGTGATCTCGGCGGCGGCGCCCGCCGGCAGCGCGCGATCCACCGCCACGTCGCCCTGCAGCACGAAACCGCCGTTGTGCCGGCGGGCGGCGAACAGATTCATGGGCGGGTCGCTGAAGGCGCGCGCCACCCGGATCGAGTTGGGCCGGTGAAAGACCTCGGCCGTGGGACCGTATTGCAGCAGTTCGCCCGCGTCGAGCACGGCGGTGTGGCCGCCCAGCAACAGCGCCTCGCCCGGTTCGGTGGTGGCGTACACCACCGTCGAACGGCCCTGCGCGAACAATTCCGAGAGTTCGTCGCGCAATTCCTCGCGCAGCTTGTAGTCCAGATTGACCAGCGGCTCGTCCAGCAGGATCAGCGGCGCGTCCTTGGCCAGCGCCCGCGCCAGCGCCACCCGCTGCTGCTGCCCGCCCGACAGCTCGGACGGATAGCGGTCGAGCAGATGGTCGATGTGCAGCCGCGACGCCATGGCGTGGACTTTTTCAGGTGTGTCGCGCTCGCCGCGCAGCTTGAGCGGCGAGGCGATGTTGTCGTAGACCGACATGGACGGATAGTTGATGAACTGCTGGTAGACCATCGCCACGTTGCGCTGGCGGACCGGCACGCCGGTGACGTCGACGCCATCGGCCAGCACGCGGCCTTCGGAAGGCCGGTCCAGTCCGGCCATGATGCGCATCAGCGAGGTCTTGCCGGCCAGGGTGGCCCCCAGCAGGACGGTCATGGCGCCCGGAACCGGGGCCAGGCTCATGGGATACAGGTGCGTCTGCGAGCCGGCCCGCAAAGCTATCCCGTCCAAGGTCAGCTGCATCTAGTCTCCTCAACCTACTTATACGTCCCTGTTTTCTACGGACTTCGGTATTCGGCACAGCGTCCCAGCCTGCGTGCCCGGGCTTTTTATGCGCGGACACAACACGATGAGCATACTCTTTCAGATGGCTTTCGTTTTTTGTGCGTTTTACTGAAGAAGCGAACAAAAAACAATCTTGCGGTGCGTCATTATTTTTCGCTTTTGTTGTTTTATCATTCGAACATGACACTGAATCCACGACAGAGCGCGCTGATCGAAATGGTGCGGGCCCAGGGCTCGGCCTCGATTGAGGAGCTCGCCAAACGCTTCGACGTCACGCTGCAGACCGTGCGGCGGGACGTCAACATCCTTTCCGAAGCCGGCCTGCTGTCGCGCTTTCATGGCGGGGTGCGCATCGAGGCGTCCACCATCGAGAACATCGCGTACCGCAAGCGCCAGGGCCTGCACGCCGCGGGCAAGCAACGCATCGCCGAAGCCGTGGCGCGCGCCGTGCCGGACGGCTGTTCGCTGATCCTGAACATCGGCACCACCACCGAGGCCATCGCACGCGCGCTGCTGCGCCATCGCGGGCTGCGCGTCATCACGAACAACCTGCACGTGGCCGACATCCTGTCCGACAACCCGGATTGCGAAGTCATCGTCGCCGGCGGCGTGGTGCGCTCGCGCGACCGCGGCATCGTCGGCGAAGCCACGATGGACTTCATCCGCCAGTTCAAGGTCGACATCGGCCTGATCGGCATCTCCGGCATCGAGGCCGACGGCACCCTGCGCGACTACGACTTCCGCGAAGTGCGCGTGGCCCGCACGATCATCGAGCAGTCGCGCGAGGTCTGGCTGGCCGCCGACAGCAGCAAGTTCAAGCGCCAGGCCATGGTGGAACTGGCGCATATCTCGCAGATTGACCGCTTCTTCACCGACGCGCATCCGCAGGAACCACTGGCGCAAGTGTTGCTGGACGCCGGCGTGCGCTGCGACGTCGCCGCCGCGCCGCACGCCCCCAAACCCACACCCTGACGCGCGCGCCGCTGCGGCCTTACCGTCCGCCCAGCCCCGCCGCCAAGCACATCGACGCATTTACCTCGCGGCCCCGCCGCCCCCAAAGAACATGAACCAACCCCTCGCCTCCGTCACCCCGCCCGACCGCAGCCGCCTTCTGAACACGCTGGACAACACGCACTCCTGGGACGTCATCGTCATCGGCGGCGGCGCCACCGGCCTGGGCACGGCGGTCGATGCCGCGGCGCGCGGCTACCGGACCCTGCTGATCGAAGGCGCCGACTTTGCCAAGGGCACGTCCAGCAAGGCCACCAAGCTGGTGCACGGCGGTGTGCGCTACCTGGCGCAAGGCAACGTCAGCCTGGTGCGCGAGGCGCTGCACGAACGCGGCCTGCTCAACCGCAACGCGCCGCATCTGGTGTGGCCGCTGGGCTTCGTGGTGCCGGCCTACACCATGCTGGACCAGCCCTTCTACGGCATCGGCCTGAAGATGTACGACATGCTGGCCGGCAAGTTGAACCTTTCGCCCAGCCGCTGGCTGTCGCGCCGTGAAACGCTGGCCAATGCCCCCACCCTGGCCGAAACCGTCAGCGGGCGCAGCCTGAAAGGCGGCGTGCTGTATTACGACGGCCAGTTCGACGACGCGCGCCTGGCCATGAGCCTGATGCGCACGCTGTTCGACCTGGGCGG
>NZ_DAMCTG010000098.1:0-18939 GCF_032113835.1 Achromobacter sp.
ACCGTGCCGGTCACGGCTGGCGCGGGGTCATTGTCGCGGCGCTTCTGGCCGAGATGGTGGGTGCGTACGACTGAGCAAAGCATGATTCTGCTGCGATATAACTGTATGAATATACAGTATATTGCAGCAAAATCGGGGTCAGGTCATCGGAGTGGCGACCAGCTTGTCGGAGGGGAAGGGTACGAGGAAGTCGCGGCTTTGATCGGCGCTCGCGGTCAGCCAGTCGCCATATGCGCCCTCGGGAAGGATCACCACCATGCGTTTTTCTTCGTTGGGTTAGTGGTAGTCGCGGAAGAGCGGATTCTGATCGGCGTTGATGGTGAGCATGGTGTAGCTCTCCTGCCATTGACCGGCCGCGTCGCGGTAGCGGTCCCACAGTCCGGCCACGCCCAGCGGCGCGCCGTCGGCCCGGGTGAAGCGCGTGGCCACCGCCTTGCCGGATCGCCAGTCGGGTTCGAAGATTGCATCGGCAGCGATGATGCAGTGCTGCGCCCGGCGCCAGGCGTTGCGGAAGGTGAAGACATTGGCGACACGGTCGTCGCGCGCGTTGAAGGTCGACAGCTTTTCCGCGCCGGCCAGCGCGTCCGGCCGGGTGGAGCCGGATATCAGGCCCCACCGGCCCGTCACGGCTTCCACGCCCGGCACCGCCTCGTCGCTGGCGTCATGCTCTGGCGGCCGGCGGACGAAACTGCCCTGATACCGCGGCCACATGTCGTACTTGCCTAGTATGCCCGGCCGGGTAACGCCAAACTTCTTCAGAAGCAACTCGGCGTCTTTCAGCGTCTGGTAGTGGCTACACATGGGTCCCTCGAGCAAGGACGCCAGTATAGGTGCAGTGGGGAGCCGCAGAGAGTTGACCGCAAGGAGGATCTGTCGCAAAGTAGAAGGCTCGAAGCCGTTGGTACGGCGCTCCATGAATTGACATGCCTTTGCTGGAGGCGTGAAAAGGGAGGGGCTGGGCTATGCGAGTCCTTATCGTCGATGACGATTCAACGACGGCCGAACTTACCGCCGAGTGTTTAACTATGGACCCGGCTGTATCGGTCAGGACCGCTGGAGACGGTGCGACTGCACTACGCAGCGCGTTGGAGTTCGAACCCGACGTGGTTTTGCTGGATGTCGAACTGCCCGACATCTCTGGCCTGGATCTGGCTCCGCGGCTTAAGGTGGCATGTCGCGGGTGTGCTCCTCGCATAGTGATCTTCAGCGGAAGCGTGCTGGAAGCAGATCCAGACTCTCTGCCATATTGTGTTGACGCTTGTCTAACGAAGCCAGCGCATCTTGAGACGCTCCTCGACACCATTTTCCGCCCCACCGGCGCTAGACGGAGGCTGCCCTGAGATGGGCGCGCGCGCCTAGAGCGGTCTTCTTCATCAGGGCATCAGTGTCCCTCAGCGTTAGAACAGAGGGCTGAGAAGCCGCATATAATCGTAGCCCTTAGCTTAGACTTGTTCTAACGCAAAACATAAAAAGGCGCGCAGAATCAAGGCGTTATCCTCATTTCCTACGGGCCTTCTAAGCCCGGGGTCGGGGGTTCGAGCCCCTCCTGCCGCGCCAGCTCTATTGGCTTTCCTTATGAACCTTGACCGACTGCGTCGCGAATTTCCTCGCTACGACATAACCACCCTTCCGATTCTGCCCGAAGGCTACGTCGACGCGTCTGAACGCATCGATGCAGCGCCGTCCTTCGTGAACGAAGAGCGCGGCTTGAAGGTGTATGTCGACTACGCCAACTACGCCGACCGCGAATCCGGCAGAAGCCAGCGCTACTGTGTCTCGCGTTGGGACGAGGAAGAGGGCGACTACGAGGACGTGGCGCTTTCCACGAATGATTGGGCGGAAGTCGTGCGGTTCCTGACTGCCTGAGTTTCCTCCTAGGGCGATCGCCTTCTGCGACGATCATCGTAGTAGTTGCTCTCCTTTGGCCCCGATAGGGATACCCCTGTCGGGGCTTTTGCATTTCGACATCAGACGTCGAGTTGGTCGAACCGAAGGCCAAGCGCGGCCGCGATCCGCTGGCGTGTGGCTCTGCGTGGGCGCGCATCGGTTGCCTCCATGGCCGCATAGCTGGGTTGACGTATTTCCAGTCGAGCCGCCATCTCGGTTTGCGTCACGCCCAGGTACTCGCGCCACGCACGGATGATGCTCCAGTCGTTCTCGGTCATCAGAAGCACGACCTCATGCGGAATGCTTCCATCCGCGGGGATGCGAGGATGGGACCGTACCGGCGCGGTGTGATCTCGGGTCAGTTCGAGATATTCGGCGTAGGGCAGCACGACGAAGGCCGGCTTGCCGTCGGACTCCACGATGGTGGGGTGCAGGTTCATGGCTGGTTCCTTTAGTAGGTGTGGCCGTCGCGCTTCTTCACTTCCTGAATTTCGACGATGCGAATGACCGTATCCGCATCGAACAACACTCGATAGTTACCCACCCGGAGACGGTAGCCGTAGTCATGGTTCGTCAGGGCCTTCACGTTCTGAGCATTCGGAAGATCGGCCAGGAGAGTCACGGCGTTGGCGATGCGGTGGCGGTCTTGTCCGTCAACCTTGGCCAGTTGCTTCACAGCCTTCTTGTTCCAGTTGATTTTGAACATCCCGCACTCCGTGGGCTAACGAATTATAGTTAAAGCTATATAGGTTTTCAAGAAGAACGTAGCCTTTCGAGTTTGCTTCGATATCGAGCTTCCGACAGCTCCGGCGCGATTGGGACAAGTAGTGAAGCCTATGGCACCTGGAGTTGAGTGCGAGGGTGGTGCGTTTCAAAGCGCCACCACATCGACCATTGCCCCATGCCGAACCACCCGCTTCGCCACATCCCCACCCACCCAATACGCAAGCTCAGCCGGATGCTCAACGTCCCAGGCCACGAAATCCGCCATCTTGCCCACCTCCAGCGTCCCGTGCGTCGCTGACAACCCCAACGCCCGCGCCCCGTTCACCGTCACGCCCGCCAACGCCTCCTCGGGCGTCATCCTGAACAACGTACACGCCATGCTCAGCATCAACCGCAGCGACAGCACCGGCGATGTCCCCGGGTTCAGATCCGTTGAAACTGCGATCGGCACGCCGTGCTGCCGCAGCAGATCCACCGGTGGCAATTGCGTCTCACGTAGCGCATAGAACGCGCCGGGCAACAGCACCGCCACCGTTCCCGCCTTCGCCATCGCCAGCACGTCGGACTCGGTCAGATACTCCAGATGGTCGGCAGACAGCGCGCCATAGCGCGCTGCCAGACTCGCGCCATGCAGCGATGACAGTTGTTCCGCATGCAGCTTCACGGGCAGGTTCAGCCGGGCGGCTGCCTGAAACACCCGCTCCACCTGCGCCGGCGTAAATGCCAGGTGTTCGCAAAAGGCATCCACGGCATCGACCAGGCCCTCGGCCGCCAGCGCCGGCAGCATGGTCAGCGCAACGTCGTCGATGTATTCATCTGGACGCCCTGTGAACTCCGGCGGCAGCGCGTGCGCGGCAAGGCAGGTCGCGCGTACGGTCAGCGGCAGCGTCTGGCCCAGATGCCGCGCCACGCGCAGCATCTTGCGTTCATTCTCCAGATCGAGCCCGTAGCCGGACTTCACCTCCAAGGTTGTCACGCCATCACGCAGCAGCTGCAGCGCACGGCGGTGGGCGCTGGCGTACAGTTCGTCTTCGGTTGCTGCGCGCGTGGCGCGTACGGTGCTGGTGATGCCGCCGCCTTGGGCGGCGATGGTGGCGTAGTCGACGCCTTGCAGGCGCTGTTCGAATTCCCGGCTGCGGTCGCCGCCGAATACCAGGTGGGTGTGGCAATCGACGAGGCCGGGCGTGACCCATGTGCCGCCCAGGTCATGGACGTGCGCGGCGTCCACGGCGGGTCGTTCCGCATCGGGGCCGATCCATTCGATGCGATCGGCCCGGGTCACGATGGCCGCGTTGTCGATCACGGAATACGTGCCGCCGGCCATCGTGGCGGCGTGGCAATGTCGCCAGACCTGTCTCATGCTTTTCTCCTTGATGCAGGCGCCGGCGGAACATGTGCGCCGGCGCTGCGTCGATCAATCGGAACCCTGGGCCGCGGGAACCGGCTCGCGTTCGGGAAGGCGTCTCGGATAAACCCAGAGGCGATAGGCCAGGCAAAGCAGCGCGATCCAGACAACGCCGACGCCCAAAGCCTTCTGTGTGTGGGAAAAATAGCCCAGCACCGCGATCACGAAGGCCATGAAGGCTATGGCAAGCAAGGGGCCCAGCGGCCAGAACGGCACAGGGAATTTCAATTGCGAGATCTCCTCCGGGCTCATCTTGCGCCGCATCGCCACCTGCGACAGCAGGATCATCAGCCACACCCAGACCGTGGCGAACGTGGCGATGGAGGCGATCAGGAGGAACACATTCTCAGGGATCAGATAGTTCAGCAGTACGCCGACGAGCAGCGCCACCGTCATCACCGCCACCGTCATCCACGGCACGCCGTTGGCCGACACGGAGGCAAAGCCGCGCGGCGCCTGGCCTTGCTGGGCCATGCCGAACAGCATGCGGCCCGCGCCGAAGATGTCGCTGTTGATGGCCGACACCGCCGCCGAGATCACGACGATGTTCAGGATGGTGGCCGCGGAGCTGATGCCGAGGCTGTCGAAGATCTGCACGAACGGGCTGCTTTTGCTGTCGATCCGTGTCCACGGGAAGATGGACATCAGCACGAACAGCGTCAGCACGTAGAACAGCAGTATGCGCATCGGCACGGCGTTGATGGCGCGGGGGATGGTGCGGCCGGGGTCTTTGGCTTCGCCGGCGGTGATGCCGATGATCTCGATGCCGCCAAATGCGAACACCACGACGGCCAGCGATGCAATCAGCCCGCTCACGCCATTGGGCATGAAGCCGCCGTGCTCCCACAGGTTGTGCACACCGGTTGCGGCGCTGTCGGCCCCCATCCCCATGCCGAACAGCATGATGCCCAGGCCGCCGGCGATCATCGCGACGATGGCGCCGACCTTCAGCAGGGACAGCCAGAACTCCAGTTCGCCGAATACCTTGACGGAAAGCAGGTTGATGGCGCCGATGAAGAAGACGATGGACAAGACCCAGATCCATCGGGGCACGCCGGGATACCAGAACCCCATGTACAGCCCGAATGTGGTGATGTCCGCCAGACAGACGATGATCATCTCGAATGCGTAGGTCCAGCCTGTCAGAAAGCCGGCCAGCGGCCCCAGATATTGCGTGGTGTAGTGCCCGAACGAGCCGGACACCGGGTTGCGCACCGACATTTCGCCCAGGGCGCGCATGACCATATAGACGGCGGCGCCGGCGACCAGGTAGGCCAGCAGTACCGAAGGGCCAGCCGCCTGGATCGCCTCGGCCGACCCGTAGAAAAGGCCCGTGCCAATGGCCGAGCCCAATGCCATGAAACGGATGTGCCGGGCGTTTAGCCCGCGTTTGAGTGTCTGCGCTTCCGCCGGTGTGTCTGACTGCGAGGATGCTTGCATTGTTGTCTCTCTCGGTTCCTGGGTCGGTCTCGCGTGAAGTGCCGCGCAGGCGCCTTCTGATGGGGCCTTGCGCGCGGCGTGACGATGCCGGCCGGATGCGTCCGGCCGGGAGGGCGGCATCAAAGGCTGGGCAGCAGACCCGCGGGCATCAGGCCGTTCATGACTTGCGCGCCGATCAGGCCGCTGGCCGCCGCGATGTCGGGCGCGAAGAAGCGGTCTTCCTCGTAGTGGGGCACCTTCTCGCGCAGGGCGCGGCGCGCGGCTTCAAGTTGGGGCGAGGTCTTGAGCCCTTCGCGGAAGTCCAGGCCCTGGCATGCGCCGAGCCATTCGATGGCCAGGATGTCGCGCACGTTGTCGGCCATGGCCCACAACCGCTTGCCCGCGTTGGGCGCCATCGACACGTGATCTTCCTGGTTGGCCGACGTCGGCATGCTGTCCACGCTGGCCGGATGCGCCAATGCCTTGTTGTCGCTTGCCAGTGCCGCAGCCGTCACCTGGGCGATCATGAAGCCCGAGTTGACGCCGCCTTTGCGCACCAGGAAGGGCGGCAGTTGCGACATATGCTTGTCCATCATCAGCGCGATGCGCCGTTCGGCCAGCGCGCCGATCTCGGCCAGCGCCAGCGCCAGGTTGTCGGCGACCAGCGCCACCGGCTCCGCATGGAAGTTGCCGCCGGAGATGACATCGCCTTGCTCGACGAACACCAGGGGGTTGTCGGACACGGCGTTCGATTCGATCTCCAGGATCTGCGCCGCGTGGCGGATCTGCGTGAGGCAGGCGCCCATCACCTGGGGCTGGCAGCGCAGGGAGTACGGGTCTTGCACCTTGCCGCAATCGGCGTGGGAGTGGCCGACCTCGCTGTCGTCGCCCAGGAGACTGCGGTAGACGGCGGCCACGTCGATCTGCCCAAGCTGGCCGCGCGCGGCGTGGATGCGGGCGTCGAACGGCGCGCGCGAGCCCAGCATGGCCTCGACGCTGAGGCTGCCGCACACAAGGCCCGCGGCCATCATGTCTTCGGCTTCGAACAGGCCGCGCAGCGCGAACGCGGTGGACACCTGCGTGCCGTTCAGGAGGGCCAGCCCTTCCTTGGCGGCCAGCGTCAGCGGCTCCAGGCCGGCCCGTGACAGCGCTTCTCGCGCGGGCAGCCATTCGCCTTGGTAACGCGCCTGGCTTTCGCCGAGCAGCACCATCGACATATGGGCAAGCGGGGCCAGGTCGCCGGACGCGCCCACGGAACCCTTCAGCGGAATATGCGGGTAGACGCCCGCGTTGACCAGTGCGATCAGGCTGTCGATGACGTGGCGGCGCACGCCCGAGTAGCCGCGGGCCAGGCTGTTGATCTTGAGCACCATGATGAGACGCACCATGGCGTCGTCCAGCGCCTCGCCCACGCCCGCCGCGTGGGAACGGACCAGCGAAGTCTGCAACGCCTGCAGGTCTTCGCGCGCGATCTTGGTGGAGGCCAGCAACCCAAAGCCGGTATTGATGCCGTAGACCGTGCGGCCTTCGGCGATGAGGCGTTCAACCGTGGCCACGCTGGCGTCGATGGCCTGCGCGGCGCCGGGATCCAGCGTCAGGCGCACCGGCTGTTGATAGACGCGCCGCAGGTCGGCCAGCGTCAGTTGGCCCGGTTTCACATGCAATTCCATTCCTCTACTCCTACGCCGGTGGTCCGGCTGCTGGCAATCGTTGTTATGCGGTCTGTTGCGGCGGCCGGTCCATCGGGAGGCCGCGCCGTGCGGGGGTCAGCGTTTGCCGGTCACCATGGGCAGGTTCAAGCCCTGATCGTGTGCGCAGTCGATGGCGATCTGGTAGCCGGCGTCCGCGTGCCGCATCACACCCGTGGCCGGGTCGTTGGTCAGCACGCGGGCGATGCGCTCGGCGGCGGCGTCGGTGCCGTCGCACACGATCACCATGCCGGAATGCTGCGAGAAGCCCATGCCGACGCCGCCGCCGTGGTGCAGCGACACCCACGTTGCGCCGCTGGCGGTGTTGAGCAGGGCATTGAGCAGCGGCCAGTCGGACACGGCGTCCGAGCCGTCGCGCATGGATTCGGTTTCGCGGTTGGGGCTGGCGACCGAACCGGAGTCCAGGTGGTCGCGGCCGATGACGATGGGCGCCGACAGCTCGCCGGATCTCACCATTTCATTGAACGCCAGGCCCAGCTTGGCGCGCGCGCCCAGGCCAACCCAGCAGATGCGCGCGGGCAGGCCTTGGAAGCTGATGCGCTCGCGCGCCATGCTGAGCCAATGGTGCAGGTGGGCGTCGTCGGGAATCAGCTCCTTGACCTTGGCGTCGGTCTTGTAGATGTCTTGCGGATCGCCGGACAGCGCCGCCCAACGGAAAGGGCCCACGCCGCGGCAGAACAGCGGACGGATGTAGGCCGGCACGAAGCCGGGAAAGTCGAACGCGTCGGAAACGCCTTCTTCCTTGGCCATCTGGCGGATGTTGTTGCCGTAGTCGAAAGTGGGGATGCCCTGGCGCTGGAACGCCAGCATGGCTTGCACGTGCACGGCCATCGATTGCTTGGCGGCCTTGATGACCACCGCCGGCTCGCGCTGCGCACGGTCGCGGTATTCCTGCCAGGACCAGCCGGCCGGCAGGTAGCCGTTCAAGGGGTCGTGCGCGCTGGTCTGGTCGGTGACCATGTCGGGCTTGATGCCGCGGCGCACGAGTTCGGGCAGGATTTCAGCGGCGTTGCCGCACAGCGCGATAGACACGGCGCGGCCGGCCTGCGTGTGTTTGGCGATGCGGGCCAGCGCGTCGTCCAGGTTGGCCGCCTGTTCGTCCACGTAGCGGGTGCGCAGACGGAAGTCGATGCGGCTCTGCTGGCATTCGATGTTCAGGGAGCACGCGCCGGCCAGCGTGGCGGCCAGGGGCTGCGCGCCGCCCATGCCGCCCAGGCCGGCGGTCAGCACCCAGCGCCCGGCCAGATTGCCGCCGTAATGCTGGCGGCCGGCTTCGACAAAGGTTTCGTACGTGCCTTGCACGATGCCCTGGCTGCCGATGTAGATCCAGCTGCCGGCGGTCATCTGGCCGTACATCGCCAGGCCTTTGGCGTCCAGTTCGTTGAAGTGTTCCCACGTGGCCCAGTGGGGGACGAGGTTGGAGTTGGCGATCAGGACACGCGGCGCGTTGGCGTGCGTCTTGAACACCCCCACCGGCTTGCCCGATTGCACGAGCAGGGTTTCGTCGTCGTTCAGGGCCTTGAGCGATTCGACGATCTTGTCGTAGCAGTCCCAGTCGCGGGCCGCGCGGCCGATGCCGCCGTAGACAACGAGCTCGTTCGGGTTCTCGGCCACATCGGGGTCGAGGTTGTTCATCAGCATGCGCAGGGGCGCTTCGGTCAGCCAGCTCTTGGTGTTGAGTTGGCTGCCGCGCGGGGCGCGGATGACGGCGTCGCGGAATCGGGTGGAAGCGTTCAAGTGTGTCTCCTGGATCGGGTCGAGGCGCGCGGTGATCCAGCGCCAAGGTGAGCAGATCTTAAGATGACTATGGTTGTATATACAATAGCAGGCGGCTGATTTTTGCGTGAGGGATTACCCCAATGAAAAATGCCGAAACGTGTGCGGTTTCGGCATTGGGGGATCGTGCGGGAAGGCGCCGCAATGGCGCGTTGCAGTTCAGTCGGACGCGGCCGGCGCAGTCGTACGAGAAGCGCTGCGGAAAGCGGCGGCAGTCACGTGGTGAACGTGCCTTCGAGCCGGTGCCGCGAACCCGGATGGATCAGCCGGGCCAGTGTCACCGCGCGGTCGCCGGACCACGTGCGGCGGCGGATCAGCAGGCAGGGTTCTTCGCGGTCGATTTGCAGCAACTGGCACTCGCGCGGCTTGGCTAGAATGGCCTCGACCACGTGCTCGCCGGCGCTCAGCGGCGCTACACGCGTCAGGTATTCGTAGGGCGTGCTTTGCGTGAAGTCCTGCTGCAAGTAGTCGGGGGCAAGACGGACGTTGACGTAGCGGTCTTCCAGCTGAATCGGCACGTCGTCTTCGTAATGGACGATCAGTGAATGAAACACCGGCTGGCCCGCGCGGATGTCCAATGCTTGAGCTTGCTCGGCGCCGGCAGGTTCTTCGGCCAACCGCACGACGCGGCTGTGGTGGCGGTGGTTGCGCGCCGTTATCTCATCGGCAATGTTGTTCACGGCGAACAGCGCCGAGCGCGCCTTGGGCTGCGCGACGAAGGTGCCGACGCCTTGCATCCGCACCAGCAGGCCTTCGGCGGTCAACTCGCGTAGCGCGCGGTTGATCGTCATGCGGCTGAATCCCAGTTCATCGACCAGCTCCGCTTCCGACGGCACGCGGTGATGGGCGGGCCAGGCGC
The DNA here is from genome assembly GCF_032113835.1 of Achromobacter sp. GTDB lineage: Bacteria > Pseudomonadota > Gammaproteobacteria > Burkholderiales > Burkholderiaceae_B > Achromobacter. The sequence continues at coordinate 9,782 of NZ_DAMCTG010000098.1, forward strand.
CGCTGCGGATCTGCTGCGCGATCATCTGCTTGACCTGCGCGTATAGCGGAGCGGGCAGGGCATTGGCCTGGACGGGCAATCGGGGGGGAGAAGCGGCCACGAGGGATCCTGGGAATGCAACACGTAAGCAAGGGAAAAATGCGGTTCCTAGTATAGACAGGTACACATCGCTTGCGAACGGCCGCGCCGCTATCCCGCCATTACGCCATTCTTCACCGCCAGAATGTGCGCCATCACGCTGACCGCGATTTCCGCCGGCGTCTTGCTGCCGATGTGCAGGCCGACCGGCGAATGCAGCCGCTGCATGGATTCTTCGGTTTCGTTCAGATGCTCGATGAACCGCTGCCGGCGGCTGGCGGCATTGCGGCGGGATCCGATGGCGCCGACGTAGAAGGCGGGGCTGTGCAGCGCTTCCAGCAACGCCATGTCGTCCAGCTTCGGGTCGTGGCTGAGCGCCACGATGCAGGTGCGGGAATCGGGGTTCAACGCGCGCACCGCGTCGTCGGGCATTTCGGTGGTGAAGGCCACGCCGTCGACGGACCAGGTGCTTAGGTGCTCGATGCGCGGATCGCAAACGGTGACCGCGAAGTCATTGAACAGCGCCATCGTGGCGACGTACTCAGCCAGCGACCCGGCGCCGATCAGCAGCAGGCGATACTGCGGCCCGAGCGTGCTGGACAGCGTGACGCCATCGAAATGCAGCGCCTCGGGCGCGGATGCATCGCCGAGCGTGACCGCACCGCTGGCGCAATCGACTGTCCGCTGCACGAGCTGGCCGGCCTCGAGCCGGCGGACCAGTCCATCCAGCGTCCCGCCATCCGGCGCAAATTCCAGCAGCAGTTCCAGCGTGCCGCCACACGGCAGCCCGAACCGGTGCGCCTCGTCGGCCGTGACGCCGTAGCGGACCAACTCGGGCGCCGATTGCGGAATGGTCCCGTCGCCGTAAGCCCGGGTGTAGCGGTGGATCAGGTCGTCCTCGATGCAGCCGCCGGATACCGAGCCGATGCAACGGCCGTCCTCGCGCAGCACCATCATGGATCCGACCGGCCGCGGGGACGAGCCCCAGGTTTTGACCACGGTGACGAGCATCAGGCGATGCCCGGCCACTTGCCAGTCGCGCGCGGCGCGAAGGACGCGCACGTCAACGCTTTCCATTGGGGCGCTCCGTGCGAGTCTGAGGGGCATGCCTGTCGTGCGTGATCCGGCCGGGAGTTCGCCGTTGCGTCATCGGGGGTCCTGGAATGAGGGCATGACAAGCTTGCCTCTGTCCGGGTGGCCGGATCAAGACCCTTCACGTCCGAAATCTTGCCCAAACATTACCGGGTGCGTTGATCCTCTAGGTAAAGGCGTCGCTTTGGGGCTGTGGATGTCCATCGTTGCAGTTCGAAAAGGCTTTGATGTCGCTTGACCTGAGTCAATCCACAAGAAGTACTAGACCGTGCGATGTAGTCAACGAGGACTACCATGAACAAAACCATATAGCTAGTGTGGTTTTACCCTCTGGACTGATCGTTGGAGTCAAGCATGTTTGATATCGGCAAGGTCAAAGTCAAGCGTCGCACCGTCGTCAAGGGCCTGGGCGGCGCAGGCCTGGTCGCAGCATCGCCCGCTTTGCTGCATGTACCGGAAGGAAAGGCCGACCCTGCCTCTCCTTCGCCTCAAGCCAAGGGTGTGTGGGTGCCACCCGGAAAGCCTCGGTACAAATACTCCGAACTGGAGACGTTTCATTCAACCTGTGCGATGGAGTGCCTGCACTGCAACCTGACGGCCTACACATATAAGGGAAAACTGGTCAAGGTCGAGGCGCAGAACACGCAGGGACTCGGCCATATCAATGGTTGTCTGCGCGGCATCAGCCGCACCAAATGGGTCCAGCACAAGGATCGCGTCACCACGCCGCTGCTGCGCGTCGGTGAAAAGGGCGAGGGCAAGTTCAAGCCCATCTCCTGGGACGAGGCCTTCGACCTGATCGAAAAGAACATCCGCGACACGATCAAGCAGCACGGCAACGCCGGCATGCTGCTGTCGACCCACGCGGGCAACATGGACAACATCAAGAACGCCATGGGCCACGCGTTCTTCGATTATCTGGGCGGGGCCACCAAGCAGCTTGGCAGCCTGTGCTGTGTTGCGGTGACGGCAGCCATGATGCCGATGCTGGGCCTGCGCTACGCCGACACGCGCGACACGATCGCGGACAGCCGGTATCTCCTGTGCTGGGGCAACAACCCCGCGGTCACCATGCAGGCTTACTGGACGCACTACAACGAGGCCCGCAAGAACGGCGCCCGCCTGGTGGTGATCGACCCGCGCTATAGCGAAACCGCCGCCAAAGCCGATGAATGGATCCCCATCATTCCGGGAACGGACACGGCACTGGCGCTGGGGATGATGAAGATCATCATCGAGGAAGGCCGGATCGACGAGGCCTTTCTGCGAGCTCGCACCGGCGCTGTCTATTTGGTGGATGCCAAGCAGCAGCTGATGCGTCAGAGCGCAACCGATCCGGACAGCTACCTGGTCTACGACCTGGCCAGCGGCAAACTGGCCCGCCACGATGCGCCGGGCGTGCGGCCCGCGCTGTTCCAGTCGGAACTGCCTGAAAGCGTCGAGTACACGACGGTGTTCGAGCAGGTTTACGCGCAGGCCAAGCCCTGGACCGTGGACGAGGTCAGCCGCGAAACCGACGTGCCGGTGCAGACCATCCTGCGGCTGGCGCGGGACTATTCCACCACGATGCCCGCGATGATCGTCCAGAACATGAGCGGCGCCCAGCGGACCGAGCACGGCACGTACGTGGTGGCCAGCCAATTCTATCTGGCGCTGCTAACGGGCAATATCGGCAAGCCGGGCGCAGGGGTCTGTGATGCCGGCGGCGCCAAGCAATTGGCCCGCTTCAATCCGCCCATCCCGCCGTCGCCGAATCTGAAGAAGATTCCGCCGATTCCCATTCCTAAGGTGGGCGAGTGGGTGCTCAACGACAAGCCCGGTCCGATCGGCTTCTGGTGGATCATGACCATGGGCATGCTGACGCAGATGCCTAACACGAACGTGGTCAAGGCGGCCATGAAGAAGGTGCCCTTTGTCGTGGTGGCCGACAACCTCATGACCTCGTCCACGCTGTATGCGGATCTGGTCCTGCCGGTCACAACGATCTTCGAGGATGTCTCGCTGATGGCCGCGGACCGCAGCCATCAGGTGCAACTGATGGAGAAGGCGGTCGAGCCGCCCGGCGAAGCCAAGCCCGATTACTGGATTTTCGCGCGTCTGGCCGAACGCTTCGGCTTTGGCGAGGTGTTCAACCAGCCGATCGAGCATTACATCGACACGGTGCTGGCGGGCACGGGCATCACGCGCGAGATGCTCAAGAAGGGGCCGATCAAACCCCATGAGGGCGACGTCATTCCTTGGAAGGACGGCAAGTTCAGGACGTCGACGACCAAGGCGAATCTCTTTGTCGAGGATTGGCAGAAGAAGGGCTATTCCCCGGTGCTTGCCTATTACCCCGTCAAGGAATCGCCGAAGGGCGCGCCCGAGCTTGCGCAGAAGTATCCGCTGATGGCCGTGCAGCGCAAGCTGGCCCGCAGCATCCACTCCAGCCACGGCGCCAACGAATGGATATTGGAAGTCCAGCGCAACAAGCCGCAGGTCATGATCCATCGCGACGATGCGATAGAACGCAACATCCAACATGGTGAATGGGTGACGGTCTACAACGACCGGGGCGAGTGGCGGGCGATCGCGGATGTCAGCACGCGAATCAAGAAGGGCGTTGTCTCCATCGAGAACGGCTGGTGGGAACAACAGGGCGGCAGCAGCAGCCACGTCACGAATGACGCTTACGAGCCGTTGAGTGCTGGTCACTGCTGCAACAGCACCTTGGTGAATGTGAGGGCGTAATCATGGCCAAGCAATATGGTTTCTATATCAACATGGAAGACTGCAACGGCTGTCGCACATGCATGATGGCGTGCAAGTCCGAAAACCGGACGCCGTCGGGCGTGTTGTGGCGCAAGGTCAGGGAGTTCAACGAAGACCTTCCCAATGCGCAGTCCTTCATCTCGATGTCGTGCAATCACTGCGCCGACCCGCAGTGCATGCGGGTGTGTCCCGCAGGCACCTACTCCAAGCGCGACGACGGCATCGTCATCCAGAACCATGACGACTGCATTGGATGCCAGATGTGCATCATGGCCTGTCCTTATCATGCGCCGGTGTTCGATCCGGTCGAGGGCAAGACCAGCAAGTGCAATATGTGCGCGGACCGCCTCGATCAGGGCCTGATGCCGCGCTGCGTGGAATCCTGTCCTGCTGCGGCGCTGCAGTTTGGCGATATCGAGGAACTGCGCAAGCGGCACGAGACAGGCTGGGTCGAATTGCAAAGGCTGTACGGCATGCCTGACCCCACCATCAGCGGGCCCAGCATTGTCGTTGTCAGCAGGGAGAAGTGATCATGTCCAACCACTATGAATTCCCCTTGGTGTTCTTCACGACGTTTTCCCAATGGGGCATTGGCGGCATTCTGGCGCTGACCTGCCATCAGGCATTTGCCGGCCCCGAGAATGCGTTGCAGGGCAAGTCACTGCGGATCGCCGCCGTGCTGGTCTGGGTCGCCCTGAGCTTCGGAACCCTGGCGTCCGTGGCGCATATCGGCTCGCCATTCTGGTTCTATCGCGGGTTCAACAACCCCGGTAGTTCCTGGCTGACGCGAGAGGCCCTGTTGTTCATGGTGACGAACGGCGTGGCGTTTCTCTGGCTGTTGTCGTGCTGGGTGACGCCCACGGCCTCGCGGCGCAATCTGCTGCTGGGCTGGCTCGCCGCCGCATGTGGCCTGGTCACCCTGGCCGCGATGACGATGATCTACTACCAGCTCAAGATCCATCCGCTGTGGCGCACCCCCGCGACCTGGCTGGGGTTCTACGGCACGACCTTGCTGATGGGCTTTGCCACGGTCCTGTTGATCCTGGGCGCCATGAAGAAGACGGCCGCCGGCATCTTGAAATGGGGCTTGGGACTCGGCTGGCTGCTCGTCAGCGCCGCGCTGATCATCCGGTTCCAGATCCCGGGCGCGGACGCCACCAGCTATCTGCTGTGGTGGCAGATCCTGGCCACGCTGGCCGGCGCCGGCATCCTTCTTGCGCTGCATGTCGGACGGCGATTGGGCAGCAACTGGGGCATCGCGGCTTCCGTGGGTTACATGGCTGTGCTGTTCAGCGGTGAGTTCGCCGGGCGCATGCTGTATTACGGCAACGTGATGTCGCGCGCGCCGTGGTTCTGATGTGGGCGGGGTCTGTGTTGCCCACAACGCAGACCCGACGTCGTAGCGAGAAACTGTCATGGGAAATTCCAGCACTGTGTTCCGGCTGGCTGGCGCGGCTCTCTTCACCGTCATGCTGGCGTCGTGCAATGCCGATGACGCCGGCCTTGCCGCCAAGGTTGCGTTACCCAACGTGGATTCGCCGGGCGGGCGGGCGGCAAACCGGATGCCTGCGGCGGATGCGACGGCCAGGCCATTGCCTGCCTCGCCCGCCATGCGCCGGCCGCCATCCCAACTCGAGCTGGACTTCGAGGCATTCGCCGCCAGCTCGCTTTGCCACAATTGAAACGATGGAAGCGTTGATGGCATGCCCGCTTTACCCCGCGCACGCCCCGCATCACTACGGAGAGGGCCACGATGCTTGCATCACGTAGAGCCTTTCTGACCGGGCGCCCATTGCCCAATGCAGACGTGCAGGCGCTCCTGAGGCTGACGCAGTCGATGCCCGGCGCTCGCTTCGATTCCGGCGCTCGCTTCGATTCCGGCGATGGCGCGGGGGCGCCGGTGGCCTGGGTCAGCCCCGCCGATGCAAGCCAGGTGCGGATGCTTTTCCAGTGGTGTACCCAATTCAAGCTGCAGCTGGTCCCGGCCGGCGTTTGTCTGGGGCTGGACGACGCGCTCGAGCACGCCTCGGCAGGATCTACGGACCTGCTCTCCCTGGTCGATCCGGCCACGCCGGCGATATGCGTGGATGTGCGCCCTCATCTGGCAGATCTGACGTCCGTCGAGAACGGCGGGCTCTGGCGGGCCGGTCCAGGCTGCACGATCGGCGATCTGCCCGCAGCAATTGCCGATGAACTGCTTTCCCATCCGCACGCGCATCCCGGTCAGACTCTGGGCGCCTGGTTTGCGCGCAGTGGCCGCAGCCGCCTGCTGCAGTCGGTGGACGTCATGCTGTCGGACGGATCGCGGGAACGGTTCGGGCCGATGGGGGCGGGGGGCGTGCCATCCGTGCGCAGCCCGCTGGCAAAGCGCTTGGTTTCCGGGTTGTTCCAGATGCTGTGCGAGCCGCTGGCGCAGTCGTGGTGCGCTTCCGATGTCTGGCGGGCGCGCTATCGGCTTAATGCGCTGCGCGTCGATCATCGGCGGGTGCCGGATATGGCCCGCGTGCTGGCGGGCAGCCGGGGAAGGCTGGCGTGGGTGGAGCAGTTCACCTTCCATGCCGTCCTTCCCCGGGAGACGGACGTGGCCGAAATGCAGCCCGGCTGCGATGGCCGGGCGGCCGCGCTTGAGCACCGCATCAAGGCATTGTTCGATCCTTCGAGCGTCTTTCCTCACTTGCCCGCGCGCGCTTCTGCTACGACTTAACACGTCTTTCCCAGTCTGCCTTTGCTATAAAAGCGTCTATAGCACTTCTGTGGGGCCGGGAAAATGTCGATGTTCACGATCAGCCGCTGCGGCGCGGCGTTGTTCTTTGTCGCGCTGGTGGCGGGGTGCTCGTCCAGCAAACCGACGCCGGCCGAGAAGGCCAGCATGATGGAAACTACGCCGGCCCGCGCCAGCAACGAGTGCAAGGCCAATCGCAAGAAGTGCCTGCACGAAGGCTCTTATGACGTCGGCGAGCGGGACTACGCCGAAGACGAAGCCAAGCGCCTGAACCTGGCCGAGTCCCAGCGTCTGCGCCGTCTGTTCGGAAAGTAAACTGCGTCATCCTCTCTCCCGCAGAATCGTTGTTCATGACCCGAAAACCGCTCGCCATCATTCAGATGGGCCGCCCGCCCGAAGACCTGCGGCAGGCGCAAGGCGAACAATCCGACTGGATGCTGGCCGCACTGAATGACCCGGATCTGCCGGTGCGGGTCTTCAAGCCCCACGACGACGAACCCTTGCCCGCGTGGGACGACGTGTCCGGCGCCGTGCTGACGGGATCGTGGTCCATGGTGACGGATCGAGAGCCCTGGAGCGAGCGCACCGCCGAATGGCTGCGGGGTGCGCATGGCGCGCGGTTGCCGCTCCTGGGTATCTGCTACGGCCATCAGCTGATGGCGCACGCGCTGGGCGGCGTCGTCGACTTTCATCCGCAGGGCCGCGAGATCGGCCAGCATGCCATCGACTTCTGCGCGGACGTGGGCGGCGATGCGCTGCTTGGTGCGCTGCCGCGGCGCTTTCTGGCCAATCTGACGCATGAGCAAAGCGTGCTGACGCCGCCGCCGGGCGCCGAAGTGCTGGCGCGTTCGCGGCACGATCCGCATCAGGTCCTGCGATATGGTCCGAACGCGTGGTCGGTGCAGTTCCATCCCGAGTTCTCGCCGACGCTGATGTCGGCGTGCCTGTTGCGCCGCGCGCCGGTGTTCGAGGCGGAGGGCCACGACGTGGCCGCGATGGTGGCCCGGCTTGTCCCCACGCAGGAGGCGCGGCAACTGCTGCGCACCTTTGCGCGCATCCTGCCTTCATAGCACACACACATGACACGCCTACCGGCGTGGCTTATATGCGCGCGGCTGTCGGCCTCGCGCCACAAAAAAGCGATTATTTCCATTTCTTTCCGCGAAATCGCTTGTGTCCCCAGAACTGCAATATTGCGTCCCTAGAATCCGTTTCTGCCATGCGCCGTGTGCATCACTGTGCCGCCTGCAATGCGGGTCTGGCTACATGCGCATGTCTGTTCACATCAATGGGAATCTGTAATGAAAAAGACTCTGTTCGCCACCGCCATCTTCGCCGCGCTGTCCGGCATGGCGCAGGCGGAAACCTCGGTGACGCTGTACGGCTTGATCGATACGGGCGTGGGCTATCAGCGGATCAAGGGCGATGGCTTCCACGAATCCAAGTTCGGCATGAGCAACGGCGTTTCCAGCGGCTCGCGCTGGGGCCTGCGCGGTGCTGAAGATCTGGGCGACGGCCTCTCCGCCGTGTTCACGCTGGAAAGCGGCTTCAACTCGGCCAACGGCCAGTCGGGCCAGAGCAGCCGCCTGTTCGGCCGCCAAGCCACCGTCGGCCTGAAGAGCTCGTCGTGGGGCCTGCTGGAATTCGGCCGCCAGACCAACATCGCTTCCAAGTACCTGGGCTCGATCGATCCGTTCGGCGCCAGCTACGGCCAGGCCAACATCGGCAACGCGTTCAGCGCCGCCAACACCGTCCGCTACGACAACATGGTCCAGTACTCGACCCCGTCGTTCAGCGGCTTCCAGGTTGGCATCGGCTATTCGTTCAACATCGCCGACACGACCGCCGCCCAGACGGGCTTCCGCACCGCCGACAACACCCGCGCGATCACCGCTGGTGTGCGCTACGTGAACGGCCCGGTGAACGTCGCCCTGACGTACGACCAACTGAACCCGGCCAACCAGCTGGGCAACGACGCGACGCCCAAGTCGTGGAGCATTGCTGGTTCGTACGACTTTGAAGTCGTGAAGCTGGCTGCCGCTTTCGGCCAGACGCGTGACGGCTGGTTCACCGGCCAAAGCATCAACGCCTTCGGCAGCACCGAAACCATCGCTGATGGCTTCCGTTCGAACGTCGGCGTCGAAGACTTCAAGGCCAATTCGTACATGCTCGGCCTGACCGTGCCGCTGGGCGCCAGCTCCATCCTGGCTTCGTGGCAACGTGCCGATCCGGACAGCGATCTGCTGACCGGTGGCGATTCGGCCATGAACGTGTACAGCATCGGCTACACGTACAACCTGTCCAAGCGCACGAACCTGTACGCGCTGGGCTCCTACGCCACGGACTTCGCGTTCATCGACGGCGTGAAGAGCACGGTGGGTATGGTCGGTGTCCGTCATCGCTTCTAAGCGGCAGACGTGATGAGCGGCGCGCGCCCGGCGCGCGCCGATTGCGCCCTGCGCCGCGGTTGCACTGAGCGGATTGGGCGTCTTACCCGGCCACAGACGCGAAAAAA
>NZ_DAMCTG010000099.1:0-5779 GCF_032113835.1 Achromobacter sp.
CCGCCAGGGCGACGGCGACGACGGCGAGCAGCAGGGTCCAGAACCAGGTACGCATGAGCTCAGTCCTGGTCGCTGGTCTTGAAGCCCGCAGCGCGCAGGGCCGCAACGGCGTTCAGGCTGTCGGCCACTTCCGGCATGCGCACGGCGATGTCGATCTGGGCCAGTTCGCGCGCGAGGTTCTGCGCGGCGACGGTGTCGGGCGAGCGGCCATCAAAGTATTTGGAAAGCGTCGACCCGACGTTGTCGAGCTCGCTCTTCCAGACGGAGGGCTGGCGCATCAGCATCGCCAATTGCGCGGTCAGCAGCCGCTGGCGCAGCGTGCCGCGCACCTGATCCGCCTGCTCCGGCGACAGCAGCAGCGCGGCCGGTTCGTCCACGCGCTGGATGGTGATCAGTCCGCCAAGTTCGTGGGCCAGCGCGGAGCCCGCACGGCCGGGCCACGAGGCGACTTCGGCGCGCCAGCGCTGCCACCACGGCGCGTCGGCGGGCAGGCCGGCCTGCGGATCGACTGCGGGGGCCGGCGCGGGCGGCTGCGCTTGACCCACCGGGGCCACACCCGGCGACACGGTATCGGGCACCAGCAGCGGCGCCTTTCCGATCAGCGCAACCAGGCGCTCGATGCGGCCGGACTGGGCGGGGATATCGACGGTGGATACGGCACGCAAGCGGTCCAGGTCGCCGTTGATGGATTGCTGCAGGCTCGAGAAACGCGGACGGTCGGCGCGCGCCAGGCGCGATTGGGCGGTTTCCAGCGCGACGATGGCGTTGGACACATTGCCTGCCAGGCGCAATTGCTGGTTGGCGATCGTCAGCAGACGCTCGACGTCATTGGCCAGCAGCTCGTCGCTGGCGCTGTCGTTGAAGTTCTGCCAGGCCTGCTGCAGAGCGTTGTATTGGCTTTGCGTCTCGCGCAGCGTGTCTTCGAGTTCGGCGACGCGGCCCGACTGCGCCTGCGCCAGAGCGAGGGCTTCGCGGGTGTCCTTGCGGGCTTGCGCGACGTCGGCGCCAAGCGTGTCCAGGCGCGTTGCGACTTCGCGGCCGGCAGAGACGAACTGGGTGCGTTGCTTCCACAGCGCATAACCCAGGCCAACGGCCAGCAGGATGACGATTATCAGGGCGGTGACCAAGGGGCCACTGCCGCGCTTGGCCGGACGGGCCTTGACGGAGGCGGCCGGGGCCGATGCGGACGCGCTTGCGTCCGGGGCGGCCGGATGAACGGCCGAATCGGTAGCGGGAGTCTTATCTGTCATGACGCGATTGTATTCGGTGTCAGTCCGAACCAACGAATCAAGCAGCAACAAAAGCCTGGAATATCGACTCGTCGTTCGGCACGCAGATTTTTACCATCGCCGACCCGGATACGCCATGACAGGAGGATGGCAGGCGGCCTGCGAGCGAGGGGTGCGTGATCACGAAGCGGCAGCGCCGCCACCAGCCTGACAGGCCCGCGGCATTGAGTTGGGCGTGGACGGCATCGGCGCCCTCCCCGCTGGTGAGCAGCCAGGTGGCGTTGACGCCTGTATCAGCCCAGCGCCGCAGTGCGCCAAGCTGATCAGGGGTCCAGACAGCCGGCCGCCGCTGGTAGGCGGCGTGACGCATTACGTGGACCCCATGGGCCTCGAGCTTGTCGCCGAGCCAGTCGCGTCCCTGGGTGCCCCGCACCACCAGCACGCGCGCGGGCAACCGAGGCTGGGCCTCGAGCACGCGCCACAGCGCCTCGGAATCGTGGGTGGGAGCGGAATCGTCCGGGTGCAGAACTGTTGTATTCGCGCCAAAAAGACCGGTGCCGCGCAGCGCCTGCGCGCTGGCGGGTCCGACCGTGGCTGCGGCCACGCCTGACGGCCAGCCGGCCGCGCCATCGGCTTGGGCAAGCTGGTTCAGATACTGGCGCGCGGCATTGCCGCTGACGAACACGACGAGGTCGAAGTCCGAAGGCCGGGGCAGGTCTTCGGATGCGACGGAGATGGGATGGATTTCAAGCGCGGGCAGGATGCAGGACTGCCAACCGGCGCCCTGCAGGCGGCCGGCCAGCACTTCGTTGCGCCCTGCGGGCCGCGTCAGGATGGCGATGCGCGGCCCTTCGGCGGCTGCAAACGCCGGGTCCATCAGTCGGGCTCGTTGTGCAGAAGTTCGCGGAGGATCCCCGCTGCGCCCGCGTCCAGCAATTCGGAGGCGGCGGCTTCGCCAATGGCTTCGGCCTGTTCCACCGGACCGGTGTGCGTGGCATGAACGATGCGAGTGCCGTCCGGCGATGCGACCAGCGCACGCAGCGACAGCGTGCCGCCGGCAATCTGGGCAAACGCGGCTAATGGCACCTGACAGGAGCCGCCCAGCTTGCGCGACACGGCGCGCTCCGCGAGCACGCATGCGGTGGTGTCAGCGCTGACCAGCGGCGCGAGCCACGCACGCATGTCGTCGCGATCGTCGCGGATTTCAATGCCGAGAGCGCCCTGCCCTGCGGCCGGCAGGCTGTCGGCCGGGTCAAGCAGACTGCGGATGCGATCGCCCATGCCAAGGCGCTCCAGGCCCGCCGCCGCCAGCACGATGGCGTCGTAATCGCCTTTGTCGAGCTTGCCGAGGCGCGTATCCAGATTGCCGCGCAGGGGCTTGACCACCAGAGCGGGAAACCGGGAACGGATCTGGGACTCGCGGCGCAAACTGGACGTGCCGACCACGGCGCCCGCGGGCAGGTCCGCCAGCGAGGCATATCGGTTGGACACGAAGGCATCGCGCGGATCCGCGCGATCGAGGACGGCGCAAAGTTCGAACGGGGCCTGCAGATCCACCGGCACGTCCTTCAGGGAGTGGACAGCGAGATCGGCGCGCCCGTCGAGCAGCGCGTTTTCGAGTTCCTTGACGAACAGACCCTTGCCGCCCACCTTGGACAGCGTGCGGTCGAGGATCTGGTCGCCTCGGGTTGTCAGGGTAAGAAGTTCAACTGCGCACGCTGGGTACAGCGTGCGCAGCCGATCGCGCACATGCTCGGCTTGCCACAGGGCAAGCCGGCTGGCGCGGGTCGCAATGACCAGACGTTGCGGTAGAGACACGAGACGCCATCAAACGAAGTTGGAGACGATGACCGTCGCGACTACCCCGAGGATGGCCAGCACGAACAGACCCTGAAGAAGGCTCAGGCCCGATTCGGATTGCTGGGGATCGGTGGATCTACGCAGACTCATGTGCTGATTCCTTGGAAGCGTTCTTGCGGCTTGCCAGCCACCGTCCAAGGACAACAACAAGCAAGGCGCCAATGATTTCAGCGGCGATTTTAACCGTAGTCGGCTGAACACCAAATTGACGTTCGACAATAACGTCGGTGACCAGCATGCCACCAGCGATCCAGCCCAGCAGGCCCGCGCCGAAGGTGACGACCAGCGGATAGCGGTCGATGAGCTTGAGCACCAGCGTGCTGCCCCAGATGATGATCGGCACACTGACGACCAGGCCGAAAATGACCAGGCCAAGCTGATGGTCGGCATGCGCGTTCTGCGCGGCGCCGGCAATGGCGATCACGTTGTCCAGGCTCATCACGAAGTCAGCGATGATGATGGTCTTGATGGCCGCGACGATGGATGTGCCACCCTTGATGTCGCCATGCGCATCGTCTTCGGGAATCAGGAGCTTGACGCCGATCCAGACGAGCAGCACGCCGCCGACGACCTTCAGGAACGGGATGTTCAGGAGCTGCATCGCGAAGGCGATCAGGACGACGCGCAGGATGATTGCGCCCGCGGTGCCCCACAAGATGCCTTGCATCCGTTGCTTGGGCGCCAGGTTGCGACACGCCAGCGCGATCACGACAGCGTTATCGCCGCCGAGCAGGATGTCGATAAGGATGATTTGAAATACCGCTGCCCAACTCAGCGTCTGAAAAAACTCAAGCACTTTGAACCCCCGAAGGCATTTATGAAAAGAATGGCCGGTCCCGGCCCGGCCGCCCTGCCGCGCGCCTTCGCGCGGCAGGTTTATTTAGAAAAACATATTATTGTAGTTCAGCTTTCAGTCAGCTTTCTGGCGCATCAGTAAAACTTTACCAATCAGCAGCACCAGCACTGCACCGAGTGCGCCCGACATCAGCGCGAAGCTATGCTGCGTCACACCCAGCGCGGCGTCAATACGCGCAACGGGCTCTTGCAAAGCAGGATCGCCCACCAGCAGTTCTCCCGCGATGAAGCCCAACAGCGCCGCGCCGACCCAGACGATGAGCGGGAAGCGTTCGATGACCTTCAGGAGCAGCGTGCTGCCAAAGATGACCAGGGGAATGCTGATGGCCAGACCGAGCACCAGCAACGTCGTATCGCCCATCGCAGCGGCGGCGACAGCCACCACGTTGTCCAGGCTCATGACCAGGTCGGCGATCATGATGGTGCGGATGGCGGTGAGAAGATTGCCCTGCGTCTTGCCAGCGCCGTCTTCTTCGCCTTCCGGCAGCAGCAGCGTCACGCCGATGTAGACCAGAAGCAGTGCGCCGATCAGCTTGAGCCACGGCAGCAGCAGCAACGTGGCCGCGACGAGCGTCAGCACGATACGCATGATGATCGCAGCGGCGGAACCGACCACGATCGCTTTTTTCTGTTGTGCCGGAGGCAGCGAGCGCGCCGCCAGCGCAATAACCACGGCGTTGTCGCCTGATAGCAGAATGTTGACCCAAATGATCTGGAGCAACGCGATCCAGAATGCCGCTGAACTGAGTTCCATGCCTCTCTTTCCTAGGTGTGATCCCCCTAGGAGAAAACCAAATTAATGGGTGAATTTGAACGGAGAAACGTACTGACCGTCTTGGTGCGAGCCCGACGGCATTCTTGCTGGTACGCGCAAAATTTCTTTCATTATAGTTTCGTTCAGCTTTCCGTATGATTGCCCCGGCCGCTTCCTGGACGCGGGATTACCCTAAGAAACCATCAAAAAAGCGAACAAAAAAAAGCCCGCCGAAGCGGGCTTTTTTGCGCAATGCTGAGACTTACAGCACCGACTTGAGCAGCTTGCCCATTTCGGAGGGGTTGCGCGTGGTGCGGATGCCGCAAGCTTCCATGACTTCCAGCTTGGCATCGGCCGTGTCGGCGCCGCCGGAGATCAGCGCGCCGGCGTGGCCCATGCGCTTTCCGGGAGGAGCGGTGACACCAGCGATGAAGCCGACGACCGGCTTCTTCATGTTGTCCTTCGCCCACTGCGCGGCGTTGACTTCGTCCGGACCGCCGATTTCGCCGATCATGATGACGGCGTCGGTGTCGGGATCGTCATTGAACAGCTTGAGCACGTCGACGTGCTTCAGGCCGTTGATGGGGTCGCCACCGATACCGACGGCGCTGGATTGGCCCAGGCCCAGTTCGGTGACTTGCGCCACGGCTTCGTACGTCAGGGTGCCCGAACGGCTGACGATGCCGATGCGGCCCTTGCGGTGGATGTGACCGGGCATGATGCCGATCTTGATTTCGTCCGGGGTGATCAGGCCGGGGCAGTTCGGGCCCAGCAGCAGCGTCTTGCTGCCCTTGGCCTTCATGCGGTTCTTGACTTCGAGCATGTCACGGACCGGGATGCCTTCGGTGATGCAGATGACCAGTTCCAGCTCGGCTTCGACAGCTTCCCAGATGGCGGCAGCGGCGCCGGCGGGCGGCACGTAGATGACCGACACGGTGGCGCCGGTGTCAGCCTTGGCGTCCTTGACCGACGCGAAGATCGGCACGCCTTCGAAGTCTTCACCCGCCTTCTTGGGGTTCACGCCGGCCACGAAGGCGGCCTTGCCATTGGCGTACTCACGGCACATGCGGGTGTGGAACTG
>NZ_DAMCTG010000099.1:5879-18816 GCF_032113835.1 Achromobacter sp.
TTTACTTGACGGCGGCTACGACGCGGGTGGCAGCTTCGGCCATCGTGTCGGCGCTGATGATGGGCAGACCCGAATCGGCCAGCATCTTCTTGCCGAGTTCTTCGTTGGTGCCCTTCATGCGGACGACCAGCGGCACGTTCAGGTTGACGGCCTTGCAAGCAGCGATCACGCCTTCGGCGATGACGTCGCAGCGCATGATGCCGCCGAAGATGTTGACCAGGATGGCCTTGACGCTCTTGTTGGCCAGCATGATCTTGAAGGCTTCGGTGACCTTCTCGGCCGTGGCGCCGCCGCCGACGTCCAGGAAGTTGGCCGGCTCGCCGCCGAACAGCTTGATGGTGTCCATCGTGGCCATGGCCAGACCGGCGCCGTTCACCAGGCAGCCGATGTTGCCGTCGAGCTGGATGTAGGCCAGGTCGAACTTGCTGGCTTCGATTTCAGCGGGATCTTCTTCGTCCAGGTCGCGGTACGCAACGATTTCCGGGTGACGGAACAGCGCGTTGGGGTCGAAGTTGAACTTGGCGTCCAGGGCGATGATGTTGCCCTTGCTGTCGCGGTTCAGGGGGTTGATTTCGACCAGGGAGGCGTCGGTGTCCATGTAGCACTTGTAGAGCTTCTGGAACACGTCAACGGCCTGGGCGGTCGAGTCGGCGGGCAGGCCGATCGCGTTGGCGATCTTGGTGGCTTGCTCGGCGGACAGGCCGGTCAGCGGGTCGATGTATTCGGTGATGATCTTTTCGGGCGTCGAGTGAGCCACTTCCTCGATGTCCATGCCGCCTTCGCTGGAAGCGATGAAAGCGACATTCTGCGTGGCGCGGTCGGTGACCAGCGACACGTAGTATTCCTTCTGGATGTCGGCGCCGTCTTCGATGTACAGGCGGCGAACCTTCTGGCCTTCAGCGCCCGTCTGATGCGTGATCAGCTGCATGCCCAGGATTTCGGAGGCCAGCTTGCGGACGTCGTCCAGCGAGCGGGCCAGCTTGACGCCGCCGCCCTTGCCGCGGCCACCCGCGTGGATTTGTGCCTTGACGACCCAAACCGGTCCACCCAGCTTTTCAGCGGCAGCCACGGCCTCGTCGACGGAAAGAGCGGGGATCCCGCGCGGCACGGGGACGCCAAATTGCTTCAGCAGTTCCTTGCCTTGATACTCGTGGATTTTCATGTGTTACCTGTCAGGACGTATGAGAAAAAGAAGGTGAATCGGAGGACGACTCGGCCGATGCCTCAGCGCTACCCCCGGTGTACCACTCGGGATAATGCTCAGCCACCACAGGGCCGCCAGTGCTGAGCGCATGGCAGCCGTCCAGTTGGAATGGACGCCGGTTCGGGTTGGGTTCCTGCCGCCGGCGGTTGGCCATGGTCTGGACCGCCGCGGTGGGAAGCACCTGCGACAGTTCGGTCATGTGCGTACAGCCTTCCACATGCCCGAACCGCTCTTTGACCTGGCGACGGAACCCCTTGAGCAGGTTCATGCCGATCAGGTCAGTGTACGCCGGCTCGATGGCCTTGCAATGCTCGCCGTAAGGCGCCGCGTCATAGACAGCCTGAGCCGCCACGATCGAGAATTGCTCGTCGATGGTGATGCGCAGGTGCATATGGTGGATGGGTTGCCCGGCCTTGAACATCTCGCCGTCGCGCTTGGGAAAATCGTACGCCTTGACGTCGATAAGCTCGGCTTCCAGATCCCAGTTGCCGTCGTCGCGCGCGTACGACTGCACACGTATGGAACGCGTATGCAGCGGCTGACGAGGACAATCCGGCGGTGGCAAGGGCATGCGTGGGGCCTGCGGGGCAGAGACGGCCAGCGCGTAATGGTGCGCGGCAACAAAACCTTCAAAGTATAGCGCAGGCGGCCTGCCGCAATCGTATTAATTGGCCGGGGGATGGCCCGCTATCCCGCACGCTGGCGTGCGTGGCGGCGGCGGCTCGCAGGGGGCCGGCGCCCGGACTGCCCCGAAATCGCCGTGCGTGGCAGTCAAAAAACCCGGCGCGCGCAATCGGGGCGCGGCCGGGTTGAGGTATGCGATGTCCCGGCGCCTTCGCGCCGGGGACGGGCCATGGGGTCAGGCCGCGTCGCGCAGGGCGCGCGCCGCCTGGACCATGCCGATCAATGCGGCCTCCGTTTCCGGCCAGGCGCGCGTCTTCAGGCCGCAATCGGGATTCACCCACAGGCGCTCCTTCGGCAGCCGGGCAGCGGCCTTGTTCATCAGGTCCACCATCCAGTCCACCTCGGGCACGTTGGGCGAGTGGATGTCGTACACGCCTGGACCGATGTCGTTCGGGTAACGGAAGTCCTCGAAGGCCTTGAGCAGCTCCATGTTGGAGCGCGACGTTTCGATCGTGATCACGTCGGCGTCCATGGCCGCGATGGATTCGATGATGTCGTTGAACTCCGAATAGCACATATGGGTGTGGATCTGCGTCTCGTCGCGCACGCCGGCCGTCGACAGGCGGAAGCAGTCCACGGCCCAGTCCAGGTACGCCTGCCAGTCGGCGCGGCGCAGCGGCAGGCCTTCGCGGATGGCGGGCTCGTCGATCTGGATGACGTTGATGCCGGCCGCTTCCAGGTCCACGACCTCGTCGCGCAGGGCCAGCGCAAGCTGGCGGCAGGTCTGTTCGCGCGGCTGGTCGTCGCGCACGAACGACCATTGCAGGATGGTGACCGGGCCGGTCAGCATGCCCTTGACCGGCTTGCTGGTCAGTGACTGCGCGTAGGACGACCAACCGACCGTCATGGGCGCGGGGCGCGCCACGTCGCCGAAGATGATCGGCGGTTTCACGCAGCGCGAGCCGTAGCTCTGCACCCAGCCGTTCTTCGTGAAGGCGAAGCCGGCGAGCAACTCGCCGAAATACTCCACCATGTCGTTGCGCTCGGGTTCACCGTGCACCAACACATCCAGGCCCACCTTTTCCTGGAAGCGGATGACTTCCTCGATTTCCTTGCGGATGGCGGCCTCGTACGCCGAGTCCGTCAGGGCGCCGGCCTTCCAGTCGCGGCGCAGCGCGCGGATTTCGGCAGTCTGCGGGAACGAGCCGATGGTCGTCGTGGGATAGGCGGGCAAACCCAGCTGTTGCTGTTGGCGCGCGATGCGGCCGGCGAACGGAGCGCGGTCGCGGGCCACGCTCGCGGCGGCGGCCATGCGCTGGGCGACGGCCGGATTGTGGATGCGCGTCGAGGCGCGGCGCGCGGCCAGTGCGGTGCGTTGCGCGGCCAGGCCGTCCTGCACCGTCGGATCCGTGGCGCTGTCGAGCGCGCGGCCCAACAGGCTCAGCTCGTCCAGTTTCTGCGCGGCAAAGGACAGCCAGCTTTTAAGTTCGGCGTCCAGTTCGGTTTCGTTTTCCAGGTCTACCGGCACGTGCAGCAGCGAGCATGACGGCGCCAGCCACAGGCGGTCGCCCAATTGGCGCGCGATCGGCGCCAGCGTGGCGATGGCGGCGTCCAGGTCGGTACGCCAGATGTTGCGGCCGTTGATGACGCCCGCCGACAGCACCTGGCCGTCGTTCAGGCCGGCAACCACCGCGGCCAGTTGTTCCGGCGCGCGCACCAGATCCACGTGCAATCCGGCGACCGGCAAGGCCTGCGCCGTCGACAGGTTGTCCTTCAGCCCATCAAAGTAGGTAGCGACGAGCAGTTTGACGGCGCTGGCGGTCAGGGTGGTGTAAACCTGCTTGAACGCGTCGCGCCAGGCTTGCGGCAGGTCGAGCGCCAGGATGGGCTCATCGATCTGCACCCACTCGACGCCCAGCTTGGCAAAGCGCGCCAGCACGTCGTGATAGACGGGCAACAGCGCCGCCAGCAGCTGCAGTTTGCCGGCATCGGCGGGGCCGCCGGCAAAGGCGTCGCCCTTGCCCAGGAACAGCCAGGTCAGCGGACCGGGAATGACCGGCTTGACCTGCAGGCCCAGCGCCTGCGCTTCCTTGACCTGCTCGAACAGGGTCTCGCGGGCAATGCGGAAGCTCTGGCCGGGCACCAGTTCCGGGACGATGTAGTGGTAATTGGTGTCGAACCACTTCGTCATTTCGCAGGCGGCGGCGGGCTTGCCCGACGGCGCGCGGCCGCGCCCCATGCGAAAGAGCGTGTCCAGGGAGACGGGGTCGTTGTCCTTCTGACCGAAGCGCGCGGGCACCGCGCCGAGCAGCGTCGTCCATTCCAGGATCTGGTCGTACCAGGCGAAATCGCCCACGGGGACGAGCTTGACGCCAGCCGCGGCCTGAAGGCGCCAATGGCGGGCGCGCAGTTCGCGGCCAGTTTCTTCCAATGCTTCGGCGGTTTGCTTGCCAGCCCAATAAGCTTCAACAGCGCGCTTGAGTTCGCGCTGGGCGCCAATGCGGGGGAAACCCAAATTATGAATCGTAGTCATGTGAACTCGCCATCCCACAAAATTTGTTCAAGTGACGGTCATTCTGACGCCAAATCAAAATGAATCAAAATCAATGTCTACATTCATAAGATGAGGAAATCTCATAGAATGCCGGTTCGTTCCCGTAAGCGCGATTCGACGCCTGGGATGCCCTTGTTGATTCGTCTTATATAAACCCGCCCGATGCTGGAAATTCGCCACCTCGAAACACTGACCGCCATCCGCGACGGCGGCAGTCTGCAGGAAGCTGCAGAACGCCTGCACCTGACGCAATCGGCGCTGTCGCATCAATTGCGGGACCTTGAAACCCGGCTGGGCACGCCCCTGTTGAATCGCCGCACGCGGCCCGCGCGGTTGACGACGGCCGGATTGCGGGTCCTGGCGCTGGCCGACGAGGTCTTGCCACGCATCCGCGCCACGGAACGCGACCTGCAACGCCTGGCGGCCGGGCGCACCGGCCGGCTGCACCTGGCGATCGACTGCCATTCCTGCTTTCAGTGGCTGATGCCGGCGCTGGACGCCTTCCGCGTGCAATGGCCGGATGTGGCGCTGGACCTGTCCGCGGCGTTCTCGTTTGCCCCCCTGCCCGCGCTGGTGCGCGGCGACCTGGATCTGGTCATCACGTCGGACCCGCAGCCGCTGGACGCGGTGGAGTACCTGCCGCTATTCAAATATGAGCTGGTGCTGGCCGTGTCCGAATCGAACCCGCTCGCGGGCAGCAAATTCATCATGCCGGAGCAGTTGGCGGACCAGACGCTGATCACCTATCCGGTGGACAAGCAGCGTCTGGACGTCTTTACCGCCTTCCTGGATCCGGCGGATGTGGAGCCGGCCGCCATCCGCAAGGCCGAGCTGACGCCGATCATTGCGCAACTGGTGGCCAGCAATCGGGGCGTGGCGGCCCTGCCCAATTGGGCGCTGACGGAATACATGAATCAGGGATGGCTGCGGCTTTGCCGCCTGGGGCCGCAAGGCGTGTGGCGCACGCTGTATGCGACGGTGCGCAGCGAGGACACCGACGCCTCGTATATCGACGAGTTTTTGACCATCACGCGCGACGTCTGCTTCAAGACGCTGTCGGGCATCAAGTCGGCGAAGTGATGACGTAAGGGAACGACGCCGGCCGGATCGACGCCGGCCGGCGCGGCTTCAATCTTCGTCGCCCTCGCCCAGGATGCGCCGGATGACGTCGTGCGCGAAACCCCGGCTGGCCAGAAAGCGGGCCTGCTTTGCATACGCCGTGCGGTCTTCGGGCTTGGCGCTGAAGCGCTTTTTCCAGACCTCAAGCGCCCGGTCGTACTCGGTGGCGCGAAGCTGATCGCGCAATTCCGCGACCTGGTTGTCGTCCACGCCGTGCTGGCGCAATTCCTGCACGATGCGCGCCGCGCCCTGCCGCGAGGCGCGCCGATGAACGAGGCTTTGCGCGAAGCGTTCGGTGGACAGCCAGCCCTCTTTCTCGAGTGCGTCCAGCACGGATTCGACCTCGGCCGCATCTTCGGCGTAAGCAGCCAGCTTGCGCGCCAGTTCTTCGCGCGCGTGTTCGCGCCGCGACAAATACCCCACTGCCCGCATCTTCAGCGACGGCCCCTTGCGGGCCTGCTTGCCGTCAGACGTGGACGCATCGCCGGCGCTGGCGGCAGCTTCGGCACGCCGGCCGCGCCCGGCGCCGCGTTGGTCGGAACCGCGCTGTTCGGAACTGCGCTGCCACAGGCCGGAAGATTCGGCGCCATCAGCCGAATCCTCGGACGCCGCGGTCTCGCGGGCCACCCGCGCATCGGACGTGCGCCGCAAGCCTTGCGGCTTGGCGACCGTTTCGAATTCGTCGTCCAGCCTGGCGCGAAGGCGTTCGGCGGATGCGGGAGTCGATTTCCAGCTCATGCGCTTTCCTGCTTGCTAAGCAAAACGGCAGGCCCGTGATGGCGCCTGCCGCATGTCATTCGCCCCGAGGGGCCGGCGACGGAGCACACCCAAACTGCAGTGAGCCCCGAAGAACGCACCGATTACTCGGCGGTGTCTTCCGCCGTGGGCACGAATTCAGCGGCGCGGCTGACGATGCCCTGGTTTTCGCGGACGCGGTTTTCAATCTCGATAGCCATGTCCTTGTGTTCTTTCAGGTATTCGCGGACGTTGTCCTTGCCCTGGCCGATGCGGTTGCCGTTGTAGCTGTACCAGGCGCCCGACTTGTCGACGACATTGGCGGCCACGCCGAGGTCGATGATTTCGCCTTCGCGCGAGATGCCGGCGCCATACATGATGTCGAATTCAGCTTGCTTGAACGGGGGCGCCACCTTGTTCTTGACGACCTTGACGCGGGTTTCGTTGCCGACGACCTCGTCGCCCTTCTTGATGGAGCCGATGCGGCGGATGTCCAGACGTACGGACGCGTAGAACTTGAGCGCGTTGCCGCCGGTGGTGGTTTCAGGGTTGCCGAACATGACGCCGATCTTCATCCGGATCTGGTTGATGAAGATGACCATGCAGTTGGTCTTCTTGATGGTGGCGGTGAGCTTGCGCAGCGCCTGGCTCATCAGGCGGGCCTGCAGGCCGGGCAGCGAGTCGCCCATTTCGCCTTCGATTTCGGCCTTGGGGACCAGCGCGGCGACCGAGTCGACGACGATCAGGTCGACCGAACCCGAGCGCACCAGCGCGTCGGTGATTTCCAGCGCCTGTTCGCCCGTGTCCGGCTGCGAGATCAGCAGGTCGGCCAAGTTGACGCCCAGCTTGGAGGCGTATTGAACGTCCAGCGCGTGTTCGGCGTCGACGAAGGCGCAGGTGCCGCCAATCTTTTGCATTTCAGCAACGACCTGCAGCGTGAGCGTGGTCTTGCCCGACGATTCCGGACCGTAGATTTCAACGACGCGGCCGCGCGGCAAACCGCCGACGCCCAGCGCGATATCCAGACCGAGCGAGCCCGTGGAGACCACCTGAATGTCGTGCGAGACCTCGTTGTCGCCGTAGCGCATGATCGAGCCCTTGCCGAACTGCTTTTCGATCTGCGAGAGAGCGGCGGCAAGCGCCTTGGCTTTTTCCGAAGCGGCGGCCTTGGTGGTTTTGTCGTCCATGAGGAGTCCTGTCTGTAACGTATCTGGAAGTCGGAAAACTGCGGGTCTGGCAATGAGGATCAGATTATGGCATCGGATTGTACTGGACAAAAACCCAGTGTGCCAGTTCTTTGCACGTATACCCTGAGTGGCAAGCCCGACGCCGTGTGACAGAATCCGGAGCGATCCCGGTATTTTGCCCTTTTTCCGCCCCCGGGCCGGCGTGTTTCTTCCTAGCAGCAGCCCATGCGTATCCTGATCGCCGAAGACGACAGCATCCTCGCCGACGGCCTGTCCCGCTCGTTGCGCCACAACGGCTATGCAGTCGATGCCGTGCGCGACGGACTGTCCGCCGATTCCGCGCTGGCCGCCCAGGCTTTCGACCTCCTCATCCTCGACCTCGGCCTGCCTCAACTGGCCGGCCTGGAAGTCCTGCGCCGCCTGCGCGCCCGCAATTCCGCCCTGCCCGTTCTCATCCTGACCGCCGCCGACAGCATCGAACAGCGCGTCAAAGGCCTGGACCTGGGCGCCGACGACTACATGGCCAAACCCTTCGCCCTGTCCGAACTCGAAGCCCGCGTGCGGGCATTGACGCGGCGCGGGGCCGGTGGCGGCGCCACGATGCTCAAGCACGGCAAGCTGCTGTTTGATCAGACCGGCCGCGTCGCCATCGTCGACGACCAGACGCTGGACCTGTCGGCGCGCGAGGTCAGCCTGCTCGAGATCCTGCTGACGCGCAGCGGCCGCATGGTGAGCAAGACCCAACTCGTCGACCACCTGTGCGAATGGGGCGAGGAAGTCAGCACCAACGCCATCGAGGTCTATGTGCATCGCCTGCGCAAGAAGCTCGAGCCCAGCGGCGTGAAGATCGTCACCGTGCGCGGCCTGGGCTACTGTCTTGAGCGGGACCAGGGTGCGGCGTACCTCGCAAGCTGAGCCCTCCCCAGAGCCGCTCAACCAGGAAGCCCTGGACATCATGCAAGCCGGGTCCAAGGGCCCGAGCTTCGCGCCGCCGCAGCGCTCGCTGCTGGGCGAGATCCTGGACTGGATGCTCGCCCCCCTCTTCCTGCTATGGCCCATGAGCGTTGCCATCACCTACGTGGTGGCGCAGAACATCGCCAACGTGCCCTATGACCGCGCGCTCGCCAACAACCTGCACGTGCTGACGCGCCAGGTCCACGCGCAGGACGGCCGCGCGGTGCTGAAGATGACCGATGCCGCGCGCGACGTGCTGCGCGCCGACGAGACTGACAGCGTGTTCTGGCTGGCGCTGGGCAGCCGCGGCGAATACCTGGGCGGGGACCGCGCGCTGCCGCTGCCCACCACCGTGGGCCAGCCCCGCCCCGGCGAAGTCCAATACGAGGACGACACGCTGCGCGGCTTCGGCATCCGGCTGGCCTTCACCTGGGTCGACCTGCACCTGCCCGGCACGCAGCCGGCGCTTTTCATCGTGGCCGAGACCGTGGAAAAGCGCACGCAGCTCGCCAACGACATCATCAAGGGCGTGATCATTCCGCAGTTCGTGGTGCTGCCCATCGCCGTGCTGCTCGTCTGGTTCGGCCTGTCGCGCGGCGTGGCGCCGTTGAATGCGCTGCAGCAGCGGCTGCGCGCGCGCCGGCCCGACGACCTCTCGCCCATCGACGAGCGCGCCGCGCCGTCCGAGATTGCGCCGCTGGTCGCGGCCATGAACGACCTGCTGGACCGCCTGTCTGCCAACGTGCAGGCGCAGCGCCGGTTCGTGGCCGACGCCGCGCACCAGTTGAAGACGCCGCTGGCCGGACTACGCACGCAGGCCGAACTGGCGCTGCGCGACGCCAGTCCCGAGGAAATGCAGTCCAGCTTGCGCCAGCTCGTGACGGGTTCGGAACGCGCGACCCGGCTCGTCAATCAGTTGCTGTTGCTGGCCCGGGCCGAGAACCCCAGCGCCATCGGCCTGACGCGCACGGACATCAACGCCATCGCCTATGAACAGACCATGCACTGGGTGCCGCTGGCGCTGTCGCTCAGCACGGATCTGGGGTTCGAAGGCTCGGACACGCCCGTCGAGATCAACGGCAATCCGCTGCTGCTGGCCGAATTGCTGAACAACCTTGTCGACAACGCGCTGCGCTACACCCCGCGCGGCGGCCATATCACCGTGCGCGTCCTGCAGGTGGATGGCCAAGGCATCCTGGAGGTCGAGGACTCTGGGCCGGGCATTGCGCCAGACGAGCGTGAGCGCGTGTTCGACCGCTTCTACCGCGTGCTCGGCACGACGTCCGATGGCAGCGGACTGGGCCTGGCGATCGTGCGGGAAATCACGCAGAAGCATCAGGCAAGCGTGGAGATCGGCGACCATCCCACCGAACACTCCGACTTGCCCGGCACGCGCATCCGCGTTGTTTTTCCCCTCTACGCGCCCCCGCCCGACACGCTCGACAGCTAAGGACTATCCCTAGCCTTCCCCTGTGCATTTACTATTTGTTTCAATTTTAAGATTCGAGTAAGGGTCACGTCAGAACCTCGTCAGCCTCGGCCCCCAATGTGGCGATAGCTCGATGTCGGTCTTGCCGGCGGAGGGTCAAGCACGGCGGAAAACCGCCGGCCTAAAAACGAGGAGACATCATGAGCACAACTACCATGGCAGGCCGCGGTCCATCCGCGGATCCGCGTCCGATGACCAAGGAGGAGCGCAAGGTCATCTTCGCGTCTTCACTCGGCACGGTGTTCGAGTGGTATGACTTCTATCTATATGGCTCGCTCGCAGCCATCATTGCCCAACACTTCTTCTCCGGCGTGAACCCGACCGCGGGCTTCATCTTCGCGCTGCTGGCCTTCGCGGCCGGTTTCGCGGTGCGGCCGTTCGGCGCGCTGGTGTTCGGCCGGCTGGGCGACCTGGTCGGACGTAAGTACACCTTCCTGGTCACGATCGTGATCATGGGCCTGTCCACATTCCTCGTCGGCATCCTGCCCAGCTACGCCAGCATCGGCCTGGCCGCTCCCGCCATCCTGATCGTCCTGCGCCTGTTGCAAGGCCTGGCGCTCGGCGGCGAATACGGCGGCGCGGCGACCTACGTCGCTGAACACGCTCCGCACGGCCGCCGCGGCTTCTACACGTCCTGGATTCAAACCACCGCAACGCTGGGCCTGTTCCTGTCGCTGCTGGTCATCCTGGGCATCCGCACGTTCATGGGCGAAGACGACTTCAAGGCCTGGGGCTGGCGCATTCCGTTCCTGATCTCGGTCGTGCTGCTTGGCATCTCGGTCTGGATCCGGCTGCAGCTGAACGAATCCCCCACCTTCAAGCGCATGAAGGAAGAAGGCAAGGGTTCGAAGGCGCCGATCGCCGAATCGTTCGGCCAATGGAAGAACCTGAAGGTCGTGATCCTGGCGCTGCTGGGCCTGACGGCCGGCCAGGCCGTGGTCTGGTACACGGGTCAGTTCTACGCCCTGTTCTTCCTGACGCAAACGCTGAAGGTCGACGCCAACACCGCGAACATCCTGATTGCCATCGCGCTGCTGCTGGGCACGCCGTTCTTCGTGATCTTCGGCGCGCTGTCCGACAGGATCGGCCGCAAGCCGATCATCATGGCGGGCTGCCTGATCGCTGCCGCGACCTACTTCCCGATCTTCCAGGGCCTCACGCACTTCGCCAACCCGGCGCTCGAAAAGGCGCAAGCCACCGCACCGGTCACGGTGATCGCGGATCCGAGCACGTGCTCGTTCCAGTTCAACCCCGTGGGCACGGCGTCGTTCACCAGCTCTTGCGACGTGATCAAGTCGTTCATGGCCCGCAACTCGGTGAACTACCGCAACGAAGCCGCTCCGGCGGGTTCGGTGGCCCGCGTCAAGATCGGCAATGAAGAGTTCACGTCGTTCGACGGCCGCTCGCTGGCGCCCGCCGAGTTCAAGGCCAAGGTCGCTGAACTCGACAAGACGCTGACCGCCTCGATCCGCAGCCACGGCTATCCGGCCAAGGCCGATCCGGCCCAGACCAACAACGTGATGGTCGTGGTGCTGCTGACGATCCTGGTGCTGTACGTGACCATGGTGTACGGCCCGATCGCCGCCATGCTGGTGGAAATGTTCCCGACGCGCATCCGCTACACGTCGATGAGCCTGCCCTACCACATCGGCAACGGCTGGTTCGGCGGCTTCCTGCCTCCCGTCGCGTTCGCAGTGGTGGCTGCCACCGGCAACATCTACGACGGCCTGTGGTATCCGATCATCATCGCGGTCATGACCCTGGTCATCGGCACGCTGTTCGTGCGCGAATCCAAGGACAACGACATCAACGCCTGATAGACCATCCCCCGCCGGGCGGGACTGCTGCGCCTGCCCGGCCTTTCAAAAGCTCCTGATTGGAGCTTTTTTTTTATTCGCACTTTCAGGACCATGTCAGACCCGCGCCAGTAGACTGGGCGCTCAGATTACGGCCTTGCGCAAGATTGCCTGACGATTGATCCCCCTGTCAGACGATTGCAGGGCTGCTCTTCTGACACCAATACCGCGTTCCCCGCGAGCCTTTTATGACGCGGTATTGTGTGCTCCCGTACCGGCCCGACTCTTTATTGAGCCGGGCCGCTTTTTTTGCGGCCGCGGATCTCATGGACCACGCGTAAAGACAAAGGGCGGCCGCAACGCGACCGCCCTCTTCATGCCTTTTGATGCCACACCGCCGGCCTTGCGGCCGGCGCAGATCAACGACGCATGCCCACGCCGATCGCGAGGACGCCCGCCACGATCGCGGCAATGCCTGCCCACGTCGGGATGGGAACCGACTTCTCGGTTTCCGCCGTGGCCTTCACGGATCCGATCTGCAGGACCGTTTCCTCGGACTTGTAGCTGAAGCCCTTGTAGGCCAGGGCAACCACGCCCAGGACAATCAGGATCGCGCCAATGATTTTCATGTTTTCACTCCAATCTCACGTTGGTGCGCGGGACATTACCGGATAGGTCCATCCCTGTCAGTGACAGAACGTGTCGCCTGCTGCCGCGCGCAACGGATCGCTTCGGCAAAGTCGCCACGTCGTATAGAATCAACCCTTTTGGCCGACGCTCATGTGGTTCAAGAATCTCAAGATTTACCGCCTCTCTTCGCCCTGGACCCTGACCGGCGATCAGCTTGAAGACACGCTGGCAAAGCATGCGTACCAGTCCGGCAACAACCTGGAAATGCAAAGTCTGGGCTGGGTTCCCCCGCGCGAGAACGGCGGCCTGGCCCACGAAGTCAACGGCCAGATCCTGCTCAGCCTGCGCGCCGAAAAGAAGCTTCTGCCGGGTACCGTGATCAACCAGGTCGCCAAGGCGCGCGCCCAGGAAATCGAAGAGCAGCAAGGCTACAAGCCAGGCCGCAAGCAGATGAAGGAAATCAAGGAGCGCGTCACCGACGAGCTTCTGCCGCGCGCCTTCAGCGTCTATCGCGACACGCGCGTCTGGATCGACCCGAAGAACAACTGGCTCGTCATTGACGCGGCCGCGTCGGCCAAGGCCGACGAAGTCATCGGCCTGCTGGCCAAGTGCGTCGATCCCTTCCCGCTGGAAAACCTGTACGTC
>NZ_DAMCTG010000100.1:0-8899 GCF_032113835.1 Achromobacter sp.
CCAGCAGCGCCACCATGACGGGGATGCTGTGGGCGGGATCGATGTAGGCCCAGCCCGCCGCGGCAGCCAGCGCCAGCGCGACCTGCACCATGACGAAATGCGATGCCACCCGGTCGGCGCGCGCGCCCAGCAGCAGGCGCTGGTCTTCGATGCGGGCATGGCGGCGGCCGGCGGAACCTGCGCCGCCGAAGGACTGGCGAGCGCATAGCTCGAGATAGCGGGCGGTCAACAGGAACGCCACGAACATCGTGACCGAATCGAAATAGACTTCTCCCCGGCCGGTATACGTGGCGTGAACGCTGGGGATGAAGGCGGCGATGATGCCGAGCGCCACCGGCACGTCCATGCCGGCGCGGCCTTGCCGCAGGTTGGCGCCCGCGTGGCGCCAGATGGGCCATGCCGAATACAGGACGACGGGCACGGTCAGCGCGAAGCTGGCCCAGTTCATGAGGACGATGGCCCAGTCCAGGGTTTCGAGCGCGTCCGCGGGCATGGATTCGTGGCGCAGATAGCCGGGCCAGGCAAACATCATGACCTGCATCATTGCCAGCCACGCGAGCGACAGACGCACCAGCGCATGGCGGCGTTGCTGGCGGTCGGCATCGGGCAGGCTGGCCGGAACGGCGAAAATCGATTTGGCACGCATGTTGCCGATGGTAATCAGGCCCGTCCCCGACCGCCTTGATCTGAATCAAGGCGGTTGTCGCGGTTTGCCGACGCCCCGTACACGAGCAAACCGCCCTGCCGCGCTATCGCTCCAGCGGCCAATCGCCCTACCGCCGCACCGCCCGCCCCCGTTATCGTCTTACGGGCGCCCCGCGCGCAGCACCGTCGTCACGGCCCCGGTCAGCAGCGCCAGATCCTCGGCTTCGATGGTGAGCGCGGGAGTCAAGTAGACCACGTTGCCGAAGGGGCGCACCCAGACGCCCGCCTCGACCAGGCGACGCTTGAGGGCTTCGCGGTCGGCGATGCCGTCCAGCTCGACCACGCCGATCGCGCCCAGCACGCGCACGTCGCGCACCCAGGGCAATTCGCGGCAGGATTCCAGCCCGGCGGCCAAGGCGGCGGAGATGGCCTGCGCCTGCGCCAGCCGGGGTTCAGTTTCAAAGAGGTCGAGCGAGGCATTGGCCGCGGCGCACGCCAGCGCATTGCCCATGAAGGTGGGGCCGTGCATCAGCGCGTGTCCGGGGTCGTCGGACCAGAAGGCCTGGAAGACGCGATCGCTGGCCACCGTGGCCGCCAGCGGCAGCGTCCCGCCGGTCAGCGCCTTGGACAACGTGATGATGTCCGGGCGGATGCCGGCCTGCTCGAAGGCGAACAAGGTGCCGGTCCGGCCAAAACCCGTGAAGATCTCGTCGAAGATCAGCAGCAGTCCGTGCTTGTCCGCCAGGCGGCGCAGGCGGCGCAGGACTTCGGGATCGTGCAGCAGCATGCCACCCGCGCCCTGCACCAGCGGTTCGACCAGGATGCCGGCCAATTGCGATGCGCGCGGCTCAAGCCAGGCGTCCAGCTCGGCCAGCCCCGCCTCGTCGCGCGGCAGGCTGACGATGTCGTGTCCGGCCAGCATGCCGTTAAAGAGGCTATGCATGCCCTCGTCGGGATCGCACACCGCCATCGTGCCGAAGGTGTCGCCGTGATAGCCGCCCCGGAAGGCCAGGAAGCGGGTGCGGCCGTGTTCGCCCTGGTTCAACCAGAACTGCAGCGCCATCTTCATGGCGACCTCGACGGCCACCGAGCCGGAATCCGTATAGAAGACGCGGTCCAGTCCCGGGCCGAGCAGCGCGGCCAAGCGGCGCGCCAGCGTCAAGGCGGGTTCGTGGGTCAGCCCGCCGAACATCACGTGCGGCATGGCATCCAGTTGCGCACGCACGGCCTGCGCGATATGCGGATGGTTGTAACCGTGGCAGGCCGTCCACCAGGATGCCACCCCGTCCACCAGGGTGCGGCCGTCGGCCAGTTCCAGCAGGCTGCCCTGGCTGCGCACCACGGGCAGCGGCGGCGTCGCCGTCTTCATCTGGGCATAGGGTAGCCAGATATGGGGTTGGCCTTGGATCATCCAGTCGGGCGCGTGCATCGTTCACCTCTTGAAATCAGGCGGCGCGGCCAGGGGGCGCTGCACGCTCCGCATGCGCCCGGGGAGCCGTTGCGCCTCCACTACAATGGCCCGCATTCTACGGCCTGGCGCGGGCGCTTTTTCGCGCCCCTGCCTGCCGCCGCGGCGCGCAGGCGACGGGCCGCTGCCGGATTGATCGATGTCTAAGCTGGATTCGCTGTTCTCCGCCGAGCTCGCGCTCGCCGATACCCGCCAAAAGCGCAGAAGGCTGCGCACGGCCTCATCCGCCCCGCCTGGGCGCATCGTGCTGAACGGCGCCCCCGTCCTGAACTTTTCCAGCAATGACTACCTGGGGCTGTCCCGGCATCCGCTGCTGGTCGAGCGTGCGCGCGAATGGACCGCCCGCCACGGCGCCGGCGCCCAGGCCTCGCGGCTGGTGTGCGGCAACCTGGACCTGCATGAACAGGTCGAGGCCAAGCTGGCCCGGCTGAAAGGCACCGAAGCCGCCCTGGTGCTGGCCTCCGGCTGGCAGGCGAACGCGGCGGTTCTGCCCGCCCTGTTGCGCGCGGCCGCCGGCCAAGGCGAGGTGGAGGTCTACGCCGACAAGCTCAACCACGCAAGCCTGCATCACGGGTGCCAAGCCGCGGGCGTACGGCAGATCCGCTTTCGCCACAACGACCTCGATCATCTGGAAAGCCTGCTGGCCAGCCGCGCGCAGGCGGCCGAGGGCGCGACGCCTGTCTCGCGCTTCATCATCACCGAGAGCGTGTTCAGCATGGACGGCGACCGCACCGACGTTGCCCGGCTGGCGGACCTGGCCGACCGCTTCCACGCTTTTGTCTACCTGGACGAAGCGCATGCCACCGGCGTGCTCGGTCCCGGCGGCATGGGCCTGGCCGGGCTGGCGCCCGGACGGATCGACTTGGCCATGGGCACGTTCAGCAAGGCGCTGGGCGGCTTTGGCGCTTACGTCGCGGGCTCGCGCGCGCTGTGCGACTTTCTGGTCAATGCGTGTTCGGGCTTCATCTACACCACCGCGCTGCCGCCTTCCGTGCTGGGTGCGATGGACGCGGCGCTGGATCTGGCGCCCACGCTGGACGCCGAACGCGCCCGGCTGGCGGCCAGCGGCGACCGCCTGCGCACGGCGCTGCGCGGCATGGGCCTGGACACGGGCGCGTCTTCAACACAGATCGTGCCCGCCATCGTGGGCGACGAGGCCCGCGCGCTGGCCATTGCCGCCGGCCTGGAGCGCCGTGGCCTGCTGGCCGTGGCGATCCGCCCGCCCACGGTGCCCGCCGGCACCAGTCGCCTGCGTATCGCGCTCAGCGCCGCGCATCGCGACGACGAGGTGTCCCAATTGATCGCGGGTTTTGCGGCGGTGCTGGCATGACGGCGGCTACGGTTTCGCCAGCGCGCCCGATGCTGCGCTTCATTCACGGGTGGGCGTTCGACGCCGCGTTCTGGGATCCGCTGCGCGCGGCGTTGGCCGACTCGCCGCAAGCCGCTTGCGATGCGGGCTATTTCGGGCGCACCCATGAGCCTGACGTCACGGGCCCGGTGATTGCGGTGGGCCATTCGCTCGGCGTGTTGCGCCTGTTGCGGCAGTTGCCGGACCAATGCATCGGGCTGGTGTCGATCAATGGTTTTCCCCGGTTCAGCGCCGCGCCCGATTTTCCCTCTGGCGTGCCGGCCCGCCTGCTGGATCGAATGGACAAGCGCCTGGTTGATTCTCCGGCCGCCGTGGTGCAGGACTTCCGCCAGCGCTGCGGCGATGAAACGCCTTTCGGCCCGCCACAGGTGGCGACGCTGCGCCGCGATCTGGCTGCGTTGCGCGACGAGGACCAGCGCCCGGCGCTCGCGGCGCTGCCTGTCCCCCTGCTGGCGCTGGCGGGCGGCGCGGACGCCATCGTCCCCGCCGCCATGACGCGCGCCGCCTTTGCCTGCCGGCCGGAAGACGAACTGCATTGGCGCGAGCAAGGCGGACATCTCCTGCCCGTCACGGACACCGGCTGGTGCGCGGCGCATATCCGCGGCTTCGCCGCCCGCCTGGCGCAGCGCACATGACGCAGGCTGTGCGCAATGCCCGCGTCGGCGACCGCTTCGGCGCCGCCGCCTCCCGATACGAAGACCATGCGGCCATCCAGCGCATCGCGGCAGAACGGCTGGCCAGCGACATCGCCCTGCTGCCCCTGCCGCCCCGTCCGCGCATCCTGGAAATCGGCTGCGGCACCGGACTGCTGACCCAGGCGCTGGCCCGCCGACTCGGGGCGGCCGACTGGACGGTGACCGACATTTCACCCGGCATGCTGGCCGCCGCGCGCCTTGGCCCCGCCCTGCCCGGCGCCGCCCGCCATCAGTTGCTGGACGGCGAGCATCCGGCCGGGCTGCAAGGCGGCTTCGACCTGATCTGCTCAAGCCTCGCCGTGCAGTGGTTTTCGGACCTGAACGCGGGACTGGGCCGGTTGGCGCGCCTGCTGGCGCCGGGTGGCCATCTGGCGGTGGCCACGCTGGCCGCGGGCACCTTTGCCGAATGGCAGGCGGCGCACGCCGCCGCCGGCCTGGCGCCCGCGACGCCGGCCTACCCGCCAGTGTGCGCCATCCGTCCGGCCATGACCGATCTGACCGGTAGCGTGCGCAGCGAACGCCTGATACAAGATCATCCTGACGGCCTGCATTTCCTGCGGGGCCTGAAGGGCATCGGCGCGACCACGCCCGCGCCCGGCCGCCCGCCGCTGGGCGCGGCGCAATTGCGCCGGGTGCTGGCCGCGTTTGACGAACAAGGAGCCACGGTGACCTATCACCTGGCGTACGGTATGTGGAAAAAAACCATGCAGCGGCCGAATGGCGTTTTCGTGACGGGCACCGATACCGGTATCGGCAAGACCCTGGTGTCGGCCATCCTGGCCCGCGCCTGGAATGCGGACTATTGGAAACCGGTGCAGACCGGCGTGGCCGAGGAGCCGGGCGACACCGACACCGTGGCCCAACTGGCGCAGCTGCCGCCCCACCGTCTGCACCTGCCCGCCTACGTGCTGCAGGCGCCACTGTCGCCGTGGGCGGCCGCCACGCTGGAAGACACCGTGGTCGACGCCACCACCATCGTGCCGCCCGCGACGCGCGCGCCGCTGATCGTGGAAGGCGCGGGCGGCCTGTACGTGCCGATCGACGACACGCACATGATGATCGACCTGATCGCGCGCCTGGACATGCCCGTGGTGCTGGCGGCGCGCAGTGGGTTGGGCACCATCAACCACACCTTGCTGAGCCTCACGGCATTGCAGCGGCGCGGAATTCCCGTGCTTGGCGTGGTGATGAGCGGCCCGCCGTCCGCGGGCAACAAGGAAGCCATCGAGCGCTTTGGCGGCGTGCGCGTGCTGGCCGAGATTCCGCCGCTGCCGCGTGTGGACGCCGCCGCGGTCGACGAACTGGCCAAGGGCATTGCGCCGCTGGCCGAATGTCTGGCGTCGCTATACGGCGCCGAGGCCGAAGCGGGCTAGCCGGGACGGCGGCTTCGGCTTCGGCTTCAGCTTCGGCGCGTCACTGCCGCGCCATGTCGATAAACGCCCGCAGCGCCGATGACACGCGGCGCTGCCGGGGGTAATACAGCATGAATCCGGGGATCGTCGGGCACCAGTCGTCCAGCAGCCGCACCAGCTTGCCGGATGCCAACAGTCCGGCGACGTAGTTTTCCGGCACATAGCCGATGCCGATGCCGTCGGTGGCCGCCCGCACCTCGGCATGCACGTCGCTCAGAGCCAGACGCCCCGGCACGTCGAACTCCAGCACCTCGCCGTCCCGCTTGAATTCCCACTTGAAGTACCGGCCGCTGGGAAAACGGTAGCGGACGCATTCGTGCTTCATCAGGTCGGCCGGATGCCGTGGCGGCTCGCGGTCCCGCAGGTAATCCGGCGAGGCCACCACCACGGAGCGCAGCGCCGGGCCGATCGGCACTGCCACCATGTCCTCGGGCACGGCATCGATCAGCCGCACGCCCGCGTCGAAGCCGGATTTCACGATGTCGACGAAGCTGTCGTCCTCGCCGATCTCGAGCCGGATGTCCGGATAGGCGGCCAGGAACCGTCCCGCCATTGGCATCAGCAGCAAGTATGACGCGGCACGCGACGTGTTGATGCGCAGCGTGCCGGCGGCCGAGCCGCGAAAGTGGTTCATTTCGTCCAGCGCGTCGTCCAGCCCGTGCAGCACGGGCTGCAGGCGCTCGGCCAGGCGCTGGCCCGCGTCGGTCAGCGCCACGCTGCGCGTCGTGCGGTTAAAGAGATTCACCCCCAGCCGCTCTTCCAGTTTCCGGATCGCGTAGCTGACCGCCGACGTGGACAGGCTGAGGTCTTCGCCCGCCTTGCGGAAACTGCCCAGGCGGGCCACTGCGGAGAACGCAGCAAGGTGGGACAGGTTGTCGAGCGCCATGATTGTGCAAATTCATTCAATAAATCATGCCGAAATTCTAGCTTGAACGCGGTCTTCGCCCGGCATATTGTGAACGCCTGCTCAACAAACATCCCAAGAGGCCGTCATGATCCAAGCCCAAGGCTACGCCGCGCACAGCGCCGACACCCCGCTCGTCCCCTTCAGCTTCACCCGCCGCGAACCCGGCGACGACGATGTGCTGATCGACATCCTGTACAGCGGCATCTGCCACTCCGACCTGCACCAGGCACGCGGCGACTGGGGCAATTCCATGTACCCCATGGTGCCCGGCCACGAGATCATCGGCCGCGTCGCGCAGGTCGGCAAGAACGTGTCGAAGTTCAAGGTGGGCGATTACGCCGGCGTGGGTTGCATGGTGGACTCATGCCGCCATTGCAAGGCGTGCCAGCTGAACCTGGAACAGTATTGCGAGGAAAACGCCACGCTGACCTACAACGACAAGGAGCGCGGCAGCGACCAGTTGACGTTTGGCGGCTATTCCGATCGCATCGTCGTGGACGAGCATTTCGTCGTGAAGGTGTCCGACAAGCTCGACCTGAAGGCAGTCGCGCCGCTGCTGTGCGCCGGCATCACCACCTATTCCCCGCTACGCCACTGGAAGGTCGGCCCCGGCAAGAAGGTGGGCGTCATCGGTCTGGGCGGCCTGGGCCACATGGGCGTGAAGTTCGCACACGCAATGGGCGCGCACGTGGTGATGATCACAACGTCTGCCGACAAGGCCCGCGACGCCAAGCGACTGGGCGCGGACGACGTGCTGGTCTCGCGCGATGCGGACGCGATGGCGGCGCACGCCGGCACGTTCGACTTCCTGCTGAACACGGTTCCCGTCAGCCACGACGTCAATCCCTACATGGCGCTGCTGGCGCTGGACGGCACCATGGCGTTGGTGGGCGCATTGACGCCGCTGGATCCGATTCCCGGCGCCAACCTCATCATGGGCCGCAAATCCCTGGCGGGCTCGGCGATCGGCGGCATGGAAGAAACCCAGGAGATGATGGACTTCTGCGCCCAACACAACATCGTCAGCGATGTCGAGATGGTGCCGATCCAGGCCGTCAACGAAGCCTACGAGCGGCTGGTGAAGAACGACGTGAAATATCGCTTCGTGATCGACATGGCGTCGCTGAGAGAAACGCGCGTTGCCGCATAGGCCTGCTTCCCCTGGGGCCGCCCGGGTTCAGTCGGGAAACTTCTCGTCGTGCGCTTCGCCGCGGCGGCCGAAGTACGTAACGTGCCATCGACGCCTGCGTCCGCCAGTCGACCAACGACTTGGCCGAAATGGATGCGGCCTTGCGCGGATGCCTCTGCGGTTTCACGGATGATGGCGTGCGTGGACGCGTTCATGGATGGCTCCTGACGAGGAAAAAGGCGAAGACCGTTGGGCACCCTGGCCTTCGCACCGTCCAGCGTACTGCGGTAATAGCGTCGTCGTGGAACAAAAAAAGAGGGTGCCCGCAGGCACCCTTGAATCCACCCTACAACAGCACCTGCAACTACACACCTGCACGCGGCGTCCGGCGCCCCTTGCGGGGACCGGGCGCCGCCGGCCGACACAGCCGCGTTATGCGGCCTTCTGCGTCTTGCCGTGTTCGAACTGCGCTTCCTCGGTCGAACCGGTCAGCGCGGTCGTGGACGACTTGCCGCCCTCGATCGTCTGCGTCACGGCATCGAAGTAGCCCGTGCCTACTTCGCGCTGGTGCTTCACGGCGGTGAAGCCCATTTCGGCGGCGGCGAATTCCTTCTGCTGCAATTCCACGAAGGCGCTCATCTGGCGGCGGGCGTAGCCGTGGGCCAGCTCGAACATGCCGTAGTTCAGCGCGTGGAAGCCGGCCAGCGTGATGAACTGGAACTTGTAGCCCATGGCGCCCAGTTCGCGCTGGAACTTGGCGATGGTGCCGTCGTCCAGGTTCTTCTTCCAGTTGAAGGACGGCGAGCAGTTGTAGGCCAGCAGCTTGCCCGGGAATTGGCGATGGATGGCGTCCGCGAACTTGCGGGCGTATTCCAGGTTGGGCGTGGACGTTTCGCACCAGATCAGGTCGGCGTACGGCGCGTAGGCCAGACCGCGGGAAATGGCCTGATCGATGCCGGCGCGAGTGCGGAAGAAGCCTTCCACCGTGCGGTCGCCGGTGATGAACGGGCGGTCGTTTTCATCGACGTCGCTGGTCACCAGGTCGGCGGCGTCAGCGTCGGTGCGAGCCAGCAGCAGGGTCGGCGTGCCCATGGTGTCGGCGGCCAGACGGGCCGAGACCAGCTTGGCCACGGCTTCGCGCGTGGGCACCAGCACCTTACCGCCCATGTGGCCGCACTTCTTCACGGAAGCCAGTTGGTCTTCGAAGTGGACGCCCGACGCGCCGGCCTCGATCATGGCCTTCATCAGTTCATAGGCGTTGAGCACGCCGCCGA
>NZ_DAMCTG010000100.1:8999-18484 GCF_032113835.1 Achromobacter sp.
GCGCCGGCCTCGATCATGGCCTTCATCAGTTCATAGGCGTT
The DNA here is from genome assembly GCF_032113835.1 of Achromobacter sp. Lineage (GTDB taxonomy): Bacteria > Pseudomonadota > Gammaproteobacteria > Burkholderiales > Burkholderiaceae_B > Achromobacter. Next base: position 9,041 of record NZ_DAMCTG010000100.1, read on the forward strand.
GAGCACGCCGCCGAAACCGGCCTCGGCGTCCGCCACGATGGGCGCGAAGAAATCGATGTAGCCTTCGTCGCCGGGGTTCTTGCCTTCCATCCACTGGATCTGGTCGCAGCGCGTCAGCGAATTGTTGATGCGGCGGACCACTTGCGGCACGGAGTTGGCGGGGTAGAGCGACTGGTCGGGATACATTTCGCCGGCCAGGTTGGCGTCACCGGCGACCTGCCAGCCCGACAGGTAGATGGCCTTCAGGCCGGCCTTGACCTGCTGCATGGCCTGGTTGCCGGTCAGGGCGCCCAGCGAATTGACGAACGGCTCGCTGTGCAGGAGTTCCCAGAGGCGCGTGGCGCCGCGGTGGGCAAGCGTGTGTTCGACGCTGATCGAGCCACGCAGGCGGATGACGTCCTCGGCGCTGTAGTCGCGCTTGATGCCCTGCCAGCGGCTGTTTTCGGCCCAGTCTTTCTGGAGGTTGCGGATTTCGGTTTCGCGATTGCTCATGGTGATGCTCCTGGTCAGTGATAAGAGACTTCAAAAGATTCGCGTCTGGCTTTGCGTGAATCGATGGGAGAAAGTCTATGCCTGTGCTGCGGAGCAATGTGAAGCCAGGTCTTATACAAGACGAAAAATCTTAGCCATTTAAATCAATGAGTTATGAGCGACATTTTGTATAATGAAACGCCATTGTCGTTTGTGAAATGCCGCCCCGCTGCTACGCAGCACGAACTTTCACATGCCGAGAGTTACGTTTCACATTGCGGAAAATCGGCCGCTTTTTAAGCGCCTACAATGCCGCCATCCCCGTTTCATTTGTCTCTGCTATGACCCTGTCTCACGGCCCGCTTGGGCAGAGCGTGGCCTACGCCTCGCAATACGACCCCTCGCTGCTGTTTCCCATCGCGCGCTCGCACAATCGCGCAGCGCTCAACCTGACCGCCGGCAACCTGCCTTTCACGGGCGTGGACCTGTGGAACGCGTATGAGCTGTCCTGGCTGGATGCCAAGGGCAAGCCGCGGGTGGCAATGGCGACGTTTTCGGTGCCGGCCGACAGCCCCAACATCATCGAGTCCAAGTCGTTCAAGCTGTACCTGAATTCGTTCAACCAGACTCGCCTCGTCAATTCGGCGGCGCTGCGCGGCCGGCTGGAACGCGACCTGAGCGCGGCCGCGGGCGCGCCGGTCGGCCTGGACTTTTTCCTGCCGCAACGCTTTTCCGAGCTGCAGATGGGCGAGCTGGACGGCATCTATATAGACAAGCTGGATATCGAGATAGACACCTACGAGCCCGCGCCCGAACTGCTGCGCACCCGGGCGGGCGACGTGGTCGAGGAAACGCTGGCGTCGCGCCTGTTGAAGTCGAATTGCCCGGTGACGGGCCAGCCCGATTGGGCCACCGTGCAGATCCGCTACCGGGGCAAGCCGATCGACCGCGAATCCCTGCTGCGTTATGTGGTGTCGTTCCGCCAGCACGCGGAATTCCACGAGCACTGCGTGGAGCGGATTTTCAGCGACATCATGCAGGCCTGCGGGCCGGAGCAGTTGACGGTGTACGCGCGGTACACCCGTCGCGGCGGGCTGGACATCAATCCGTGGCGCAGCAACTTCGAAGCGGCGCCGCCCGCGGACGTGCGCACGGTTCGGCAGTAAGCAGACCAGCAGGAACGCCCCGGATATCGGCTCCGGATAAGCTGTGCCCATCAAAAACGGCCGCCCCCGAGGGGCGGCCGTGTTGTTTTGGCGCGTTTGTTCTACCGCTTTCGCTTCACGGTCTTTGCATCACTTCACGAACGGCTCAGGCCGCGGCGTGTCGTCTTCGGACGGGGGCAGGAACGGGTACTGGATGACCGGCTGGTCCCCCGTCAGCGTCTTCAGGAACGCAACGATCTGGCCGTTTTCCTCGGGCGTGAACGTGCGGCCCAGTTGCAGGCGCCCCATCACGTCGACGGCCTGCGTCAGCGTGGCCGCTTCGCCGTCATGGAAGTACGGGTAGGTCAGCGCTACGTTGCGCAGCGTCGGCACCTTGAAGTTGAAGCGGTCCGCGTCCTTGCCCGTGACCGCGGCGCGGCCTTCGGCCTTGTTCTCGGTGACATAGGGCGTGACGAGACCCATCTTCTGGAACGAGTTGCCGCCCACCGCCACGCCGTTGTGGCAGGCCACGCAGCCGCTGTTTTTGAAGAGCTCATAGCCCGCCAATTCGCGCACGGTCAGCGCCTTCTTGTCGCCCTTGAGCCATTGGTCGAAACGCGAATTCGGCGTGACCAGCGTTTCCTCGAACGCGGCCAGCGCGCTGGTGACCTCGCCGATGGTGATCGTGTCCTTGCCGAAGACCTGCTTGAATTCCGCGCGGTAACCCGGGATGGAGTTGAGCACCTGCACCGCCAGTTCGTGCGTGGAGGCCATTTCCATCGGGTTTTCGATCGGGCCGCCCGCCTGCTCGCGCAGGTCCTTGGCGCGGCCGTCCCAGAACTGGGCGATGTTCAAGCTGGAGTTGAGCACCGTTGGCGAGTTGATGCCGCCCTGCTGCCACTTGTGGCCAATGGAGGCCTTCAGGTTGTCCGAGCCGCCCATGGCGAGGTTGTGGCACGAATTACAGGAGATTGCGCCGGAGCGCGACAGACGGGGATCAAAGAAGAGCTTCTTGCCCAACTCGACCTTGGCCGGTTCCTTGATGACAGCCGGTTCGATGGGCTGGATGGGTTCTTGCGACGCGCTCCAGACCTGCCCTGCCCACAGACCGAGTGCCAGCCCCGCGGCCAGCAGCGTAGTTTTCTTTCTCATTTGCTTCTCCTGTGAATAACCAGTGCGACTACGTGGTTATTACAGCGACGAAGCCATGCCGCAACCTTGCGAGGCGTCAACCGGGGCGGAGCGCCGTCCTGGCTTGAAAGGGAACCTTGACGGCGCGCAACGTGGTGTTGGCTCCGTCCGGGACGGTCAAAAGGTCAGGGACGCGCGGGGGCCGCCGCAGCGGACGGTTCGGCGCGGCGCGCCTGCACCGCGATCCACTGCGCCAGGAAGGCTGCCACGGCGAACGCCACGCCGGCGCCCACCCACGGGCCCTGCCGCAGTCCGGCGTCCAGCAGCAGGCCGAAGGCGAGCGGGCCAAGCGCCGAGCCCACGTCCATACCCGAATACACCAGGCCGTAGACCGAGCCGGTCGAGCCCTTGGGCGTCACGCGGCGGATCAGCATGTCGCGCGACGGCGCGGCCACGCCCGAGCAGAAGCCCGCCAGCCCCACGACCGGCGCGGCCAGCACGGCCGGCACCAGCCCCAGCGCCAGCACGACCAGCGTCAGGCCGGCCAGGATGAGCGCGACCATGACGGTGCGTTCGGTGCGCGGATTGGCCGACACCAGGAAGCCGCCCGCAGCCATGCCGACGGCCGAGGCGACCATGTAGCCGGACAGCGCCGAACTGGCCGTGACCTTGGACAGGTCGTACAGCTGGCCCAGCAGCGGGATCGTGTAGTTCTGCACCGAGGACAGCGCGATGGACGTGCAGGCAAAGAAGAGGAATGCGCCCCAGAGCGCGGGCTTGGCCAGCAGCGCCGACAGCGTCGCCAGCACGCCCTCCTGGGGCTTGGCGGCGGACTTGGGCGCATTGCCCGCGTCCTTGGCGTCGCCGCCCGCGTCCACGGGGGACGGGCCGCCCAGCAGGTCGCGGCCCAGCACCGTGAGCAGCAGCACCAGCGCCACGAGGCCGGCGGCGCTGTAAGCCGCAACGCGCCAGTTGGCGAGCAGCGTGATGGTGGTGATGAACACGGGCGTCAGCGCCCAGCCGAGGTTGCCGGTCAGCCCGTGCGCCGAGAACGCGTGGCCCAGCCGCGGCGCGGTGATGCGGTGATTGATGATCGAATAGTCAGCCGGGTGGAAGACCGAATTGCCGATGCCGCCCACGACCGCCGCGGCCATCAGCATGAGGTAGCCCGTGGCCGAGCCGATCAGCACGCCCGACAGGACGAAGCAGGCGAGCCCGAACCACAGCACGGGACGCGCGCCGATGCGGTCCACGACGAAGCCCGACGACGCCTGGCCAATGCCGGACACCACGTAGAACGTGGACACCAGGAGGCCCAGCCGCGCGAAATCCAGTCCGAATTCCTGGCCCAGCGCGACGTACAGCGACGGCAGGACCAGCTGGAAGAAGTGGGACGAGGCATGCGCCACGCCGATGAGCAGGATGATTTTCCAGTCGCGCCGGCGTACGTCGGCGTCCGAGAGCAAGGGGGTGGCGGCGGTAGCGGTGTTCATTGCACAAGGCCGCGCGAGGGCGGCAGGTTGCGGGCCGCTTTGGGCGGATCGCGGGTTGTCTCCGGCGGCGCGCGGACTTGCGTCCGGGCGTCGAATTCATGGCGATTGCGGCGCGCGGGCCGTGCCGGTTCGAGCCGGCATATCGCTCTTGAAGTGACACGGCGGCCGTCTTGCGCGAGCCGGGCCGCCGTGCGGTATTGCAACTGCACCGGGCCGGCTGTTGCGCAGCCGGCCCGGGAAATCGGTGTTACATGGCCTTTTCGCGGATCGCGGGCCAGGCGCGCTGCAGGTAATACAGCATCGACCAGACCGTCAGCACCGCGGCCACGATGATCAGGATGTCGCCCAGCAGCTTGGTGTTGATGCCGTAGATCGACTGGTTGTACAGCAGGCACGGAATGGCGATCATCTGCGCGGCGGTCTTGAACTTGCCCAACCGGTGCACGGCCACGCTGGCGCTGGCGCCGATCTTGGCCATCCATTCGCGCAGCGCGGAAATCGTGATTTCGCGGCCGATGATGATGAGGGAGATGAAGGCATCGACACGGCTCAGGTCGAGCAGCACGATGAGGGCGGCGCAGACCATCAACTTGTCGGCGACGGGGTCCAGGAAGGCGCCAAATGCCGATGTCTGGTTCCAGCGCCGGGCAAGCCAGCCGTCAAACCAGTCGGTCAGCGCGGCAATGATGAAAGCCCATGCCGCCAGCGTGTCGCGCATGGGAACAGACATCCAGCTTTCGGGCAGATAGAACAGCCCGACTACCAGCGGGATCATGGCGATACGCAGCCACGTCAGAATTATGGGAACGTTAATTGGCATAGTGTCCGTATCCTAACAGAGGGAGCCTCCCCCCGAGAGGGAGCCCACCCCCGACGCGCCTTCGGCGCCTCCCCCTCAAGGGGGCGCCTCTGCGGACCGGCGGAGCCGGATCCGCGCGGCCCGGATTGCTCGTCGGGGCGGGTAGTTGAAATTTGGGGGCGGGTTGGTGAGATGGGCTTGAATTGGAGGGTTCGTTCTGGCACGTCGTCGAGCTTATCGGCGAGGCTGCACGTTCTGGCGTCTCGGTGGTCGGCGGCGAGGGTGACACAAATTCGTGACATCTGGGCGAGTCCGGGGCTTCAGCGCAGCGCCTCATAAATGCGGATTGCCAAGTCCTGCGAGATGCCGTCTACCGATGCCAGGTCCTCGATGCTGGCGCGGGCGACGCCGGAGAAGCCGCCGAAGCGGGCCAGGAGGCGTTGGCGGCGGCGGGCGCCTACGCCTTCTATTTCTTCCAGGCGCGAGACGTTGCGCGTCTTCGCGCGGCGGGCGCGCATGCCGGTGATGGCGAAGCGGTGGGCTTCGTCGCGCACCTGGGCGATCAGCATCAGGGCGGCGGATTCGCCGCCCAGGGCGACGGGCGGGCGGCCGTCGGCGAAGACCAGGGTTTCCAGGCCGACCTTGCGCCCTTCCCCCTTGGCCACGCCGACCAGGGTCTGGATATCCAGGCCCAGTTCCGCGAAGACCTTGCGCGCGACCTCGACCTGGCCCTTGCCGCCGTCGATAAGGACAAGGCCGGGCATCTGCGCGTCGCCGTCGGCGACCTTGGCGAAGCGGCGGGTCAGCACCTGGCGCATCGCGGCGTAGTCGTCGCCCGGCGTGATGCCGGCGATGTTGTAGCGGCGGTACAGCGAGGGCTGCATGTCGTGGTGTTCGAACACCACACAGGAGGCCTGGGTGGCTTCGCCGGCGGTGTGGCTGATGTCGAAGCATTCGATGCGCAGGGCGTCCAGCGCGGCTTCGTCGGTGTCCAGGTCCAGCGCTTCGGCCAGCGCCAGCGTGCGGGCGGCGCGGGCGCCGGATTCGGTCAGCGCGCGGGCGAGCGCCATTTCGGCGTTCTTGGATGCCTGTTCCAGCCAGGACCGGCGCGTGCCCTGCGGACGCGTCAGCACGCGAGATGGCCGGCCGCCGGATTGCTCGACCAGCAGCGCGATCAGCTCGGGATCGGGCAAGGTGTGCGAACAGACCAGGATCGGCGGCATCGCGTTGTCGGTGTAATGCTGGGCCACGAAGGCCTCCAGCACCTGCGGCGCGGCTTCGCCCTCGGCGTGCGACGGAAAGAACGGCTTGTCGCCCAGATGGCGGCCGCCGCGCACCATGGCCAGGTTCACGCAGACCTTGCCGCCGGCAATGGCCACCGCAATGATGTCGGTGTCCTCGCCGCTGACGTTTTCCATGGTCTGCTGATGCAGCACGCGCGCCAGCGAGCCCATCTGGTCGCGCAGCGCCGCGGCTTCCTCGAAGCGCAGCTCGGTGGAGGCCTGCAGCATGCGGGCTTCGATCTCGCCCATGACGTCCTTGGCCTCGCCGTTCAGAAAGCGCACGGCGCGATGCACGTCGCGCTCGTATTCGGCCGCCTCGATCGCGCCCACGCACGGCGCCGAGCAGCGCCCGATCTGATGCAGCAGACAGGGACGCGAGCGGTTGGCGAAGACGCTGTCTTCGCAGGTGCGCAGCCGGAAGACCTTCTGCAGGATCTGGATGGTTTCGCGCACCGCCCAGGCGTTGGGGAACGGGCCGAAGAATTGCCCGCGCTTGTTGGTGGCGCCGCGGTAGTACGCGATGCGCGGCCAGTCATGCCCGGTGATGTGCAGGTACGGATAGGACTTGTCGTCGCGGAACAGGATGTTGTAGCGCGGCTTCAGGCTCTTGATGAGGTTGTTTTCCAGGATCAGCGCTTCGGCTTCGGAGCGCGTCACCGTGACCTCAAGCCGCGCCACCTTCGCCACCATCTGGGCGATGCGCGGACTGGACAGCGTCTTCTGAAAATACGACGAGACGCGCTTCTTCAGGTCGCGCGCCTTGCCGACATACATGACCTCGCCCGCCGCATCCAGGTGCCGGTACACGCCCGGCAGATGCGGCAGGTCAGACAGGAACGATTTGAGATTGAAGTCGTCGGGCATTCTGGTAACGGCTTTCGGCTTGCAGGGTGTCCCAATCGGGCGCATCGAAACGCGGCATCAGGCGCCGGATGCGCGCCACGGACTCGGGCGCATGGTCGAATTCCAGGCGCGCCAGCAGGTCGTCGGCCAGGTCCGGGCGGTTGCACACCAGCACCATGTCGCAGCCAGCGCGCAGCGCGGCGTTGGCGCGGTCCAGGATGTCGCCAGCGACCGAGGCGCCTTCCATGGTGAGGTCGTCCGAGAACACGACGCCATCGTAGCCCAGGCGCTTGCGCAGGATGCCCTGCACCCAGCGCTTGGAAAAGCCGGCCGGATGCTTGTCCACCTTGGGGTAGATGACGTGCGCGGGCATGACGGACGGCAGCACGGCATCGCCCAGCCACGCATAGGGCGCGGCGTCGTCCTTCAGGATCTCGTCCAGCGTGCGCGGATCGACCGGGATCTCGTGGTGCGAGTCGGCGCCGACGTAACCGTGGCCGGGGAAATGCTTGCCGCAGGACGACATGCCGGCCAGCGCCAGGCCCTGCACCAGCGCGCGCGACAGCATCGTCACCACGCGGGGATCATGGTGGAAGGCGCGGTTGCCGATCACCTTGCTGACGCCGTAGTCCAGGTCCAGGACCGGGGTGAAGCTCATGTCCACGCCGCAGGCGCGCAGCTCGGCGGCCAGGACGTAACCGGCCTCGGTCGCCAGGCGCATCGCCTGCAGGGGATCGTTGTCCCACAGTTCGCCCAGCGCGCGCATCGGGGGCAAGGGCGTGAAGCCGTCCTCGCGGAAGCGCTGCACGCGGCCGCCTTCGTGATCCACCAGGATCAGCAGCGGCTCCTTGCGCGCCCTGTGGATCTGGCGCGTCAGCGCGGTGAGCTGGGCGCGGTTCTCGAAATTGCGGGCAAAAAGAATGACGCCGCCCACCAGGGGGTGGCGCAGGCGCTTCTTTTCCGCCTTCGTGAGCGTGTATCCCGCCACATCGACCATCACGGGGCCGGGGGGCAGGACCGCCTTGGATTTTTTCTTGGCCATGGAGGCTGTCCTTGTAGCTATTGCGGCAAGCCGGCGGGGATGGCCCCGATCTCAGGGCTTGCGCTCGACCACCACATACGCGGCGGCCATGTCGGATTCATCGGTAATGGAAACGTGGGCCGCGCCGAACCGGAGAGCGTACCAGTCCAGCAGTTCGGGCGCGATCACCAGCACCGGGCGGCCGCCCGGCGCGTTCAGCGTCTGCACGCGCCGCCACGTCATCGGCATGCGCATGCCCAGCCCGATCGCCTTGGAAAACGCTTCCTTGGCGGCAAAGCGCGTCGCCAGAAAGCGCACCCCGCGCACCGGGTCGCGGGCGCGGCGGGCGTGGAATTTCAGGAGTTCCTCGGGGCCGAGGATCTTTTCGGCGAACCGGTCGCCGTGGCGGGCGAGCGCGCGTTCGATGCGGTCGATACGCAGCAGGTCCATGCCGATGCCGGCAATGGCGCCGGCGGGCGTGGCGGAAGTGGAGTCGGACATCGGCATCGCCTGGCTAGCGGTCAAAACGCGTCATCGGCCCGCGTTCACAGCCCGCGCAGCGCATGCAGGCGGGCCTGCACCATCAGCGCCTTCATGTCGCGCACGGCCTTTTCCCAACCGTCGAAGATGGCCTGCGCGACGATGGCGTGGCCGATGTTGAGTTCGGAAATGCCGTCCAGCGCGGCCACCGGCTTGACGTTGCCATAGTGCAGGCCATGGCCGGCGTTCACACGCAGCCCGTGGCGCAACCCTTCGGCCACGGCCAGACGGATGCGTTGCAATTCGGCCTCGGCGGCTTCACCCTCGGCTTCGGCATAGGCGCCGGTATGCAGCTCGATGACGGGTGCGCCGGCCTTGGCGGCAGCGGCGATCTGGACCGGGTCCGGATCGATGAACAGCGACACGCGGACGCCGGCTTCGGCCAGGAGCGCCACGGCGTCGGACACGGGGCCAAAGGCGCCGGCCACTTCCAGCCCACCCTCGGTCGTGAGCTCGGTGCGCTTTTCGGGCACCAGGCAGACGTCGCTGGGCTTGACCGCGCAGGCGATCTCCAGCATTTCCGGCGTGACCGCGCATTCCAGATTCATGCGGGTGCGCAGTTGCGGGCGGATCGCGTAGACGTCGGCATCCTGGATGTGGCGCCGGTCTTCGCGCAGATGCAGCGTGATCAGGTCGGCGCCGGCATCTTCGGCGCGCAGCGCCGCGGCGATCGGGTCGGGATACGCCGTGTGGCGCTGCTGCCGCAGCGTGGCGACGT
>NZ_DAMCTG010000101.1:0-18463 GCF_032113835.1 Achromobacter sp.
GCCGTCGCCGATCTGCACCTTGGCCACGCCCATGCGCAGCGTGTCGCTGGGGAAGATCGAATAGAAGGGTTGGCGCGACTCCAGGAAGACGGCGCGGTTGGTGGCGTAGAGCAGCGGAATCGAGGTGAGGTCGGCCGCCGCCTTGTGCGCGAAGGGGTCCGACTGGCCCGTCGTGAACTTGACGGGCGTGGGCATCAGTTGCACGGGTGAGGAGCAGGCCGCCAGCAGCGTCGTGAGCAGCGCGGCCAGCATGGCGCGCACGGTTCGCAACGGGCGGACCGGCGGCGCAAGCGAACGCGGTTCGATGAAACGCATGCGGTGGGCCCGGATCAGGGTGGAGGATTGGCGCGGCGCGGAGGCCAAAAGACAACGCGCGATGCGCCGCCGTCATTCCAGTGACATCGGCAAAGGCACGCGAGGATTGTCGCCGTGGTGGGGGCGGGGGGCAAGAGGTAGGGAGCTGCGCGAGACCGCTGAGGTGCAAGACGGCGCTGCTTGGTGTCTGACACCCTAAGAGACGGCCTTGGATGGAAGACGGAGTGGCTTGGGTGTCTGACACCCTAAGAGACGGCCTTGAATGGAAGACGGCGTCACTCGGGTGTCTGACACCTGGTAAGTGGGCGGTGTCAGACACTGGGGACGGTCAGAGGATTCGGCCGGTGTCAGACACCCGGGGTTTCCGGCACGCTGAGGTATAGGCCTCGGTGGCCGATTGCTCAGGTGCGCCGGGTGTCAGACACGCAGGGGGTTAGAAAATGTGGCGGAAGCCCACTGCCGCGCCGAGCTGAGTGCTCTTGCCCGCGATTTCGCCGCTGGCGGCGTCGCTGACCTTGTTCCAGTCGACGGTGCCGTACAGTTGCGAGCGCTTGGACAGCGAGTATTCGGCCACGGCGACCAGAGCGTAGCGCTTGCCCTTGTCGCCTTCGACGACCACGTTCTCGCTGCGGTCGTAGTAAGCGGCGCCAGTGATGGCCCAGCGCGGGGTGGCTTGCCAGGTCACGCCGGCGAAGTAGCCGTTGTCCTTGCGGTCCAGGCTGGCGGTGGTGGTGCCGCCCATGACGCCGTTGACCCAGCCCGTTTCGTCGCGGCCGTTGAAGTAGCCCGCGAAGACCTTGGCCGACTCGAACTGATACGAGGCGTTCAGGTTCCAGGCGCGCTGGCGCTCGTCGGAATCGGTGGCGGCGTAGGTCTGCTGCCAGGCGGCGCCCAGGCCAAGCTGGCCGATCGTGTAGCGCAGGCTGGCGCCATACTGCTGGCCGGCCTTGCGGTCGTCCCAGTCGTCGCCGTTTGCCCACGACGCCACCACGGCCAGGTTGCCGAACGTGTTGGCGTATTTGGTCATGTTGTTGGTGCGCACGCGCGACATGGCGGCGGGCAGCCAGGCGTTCTGCTCGTAGTTGCCGACGGTCAGCGGGTCGAAGTAGTCGGCCAGCAGGTCGAACATGGGCGTGTTCTGCAGGCCGAGCGTCAGCGTACCGATGCTGCCGCCGTCCAGGCCGATATAGGCCAGGCGGCTGAAGGCCTTGGTCGTGTCCGAGCCCTTGCCGTTCTGCAGGTTGATGCCATTTTCCAGGCGGAAGAAGGCGCGGTTGCCGTTGCCCAGGTCTTCGGAGCCGCGCAGGCCCCAACGGCTGTTGGAGATGGCGCCGTTTTCCATCGAGACGCGGCTGCCGTCTTCGCCCACGGCGCCCGAGCTGGTGCTCAGGTAGCGGATGCTGACGTCGGCGATGCCGTACAGGGTGACGCTGGTTTCGGCGCTTGCCGCGCCGGCGGCCAGGCCAAGGCCGGCCGCAGCCAGCGATAAGGTGATGCGCTTCATGTTGGACTCCTCCAGGTGTAGCTGATTTGTAGTTGCGCCGCGCTTGTGGCTTGGCTTGCTGCGCCCGGCGGTTGGCCGGGTGCCAGGCCGCCGCACCGACGCCAGGGTTGGCGCGGGTCCGGAGCAGGGGCCAGCTTGCAGAAATGCGTCGTGCCGTTACCAGTCACGAGCGCCTGGGGATTCTAAGTAAGTTGGGAAGCGAGGAATATCGAAAACATTCGGCGTTTTCCCGGGTTTACAGGCCGATAAACCCGCGCCGCCCTGTTAGCGGACGAACGGAAATGAAAAAACCCCGTTCGTTGGAACGGGGTTCGTGTGGCGCAAACGCGACGTTACAGCGTCATGTGCAGCGGCAGCCAGGTGGCGATGCCCGGCACCACATAGAGCAGCAGCACGGCGGCGATCATCAGGAAGAACATCGGCAGCGACGCGCGCGCGATATAGGGCAGCTCACGCCCGCTCATGCCGGACAGCACGAACAGGTTGAACCCCACCGGCGGCGTGATCTGCGCCATTTCCACCACGAACACGATGAAGATGCCGAACCAGATCAGGTCGATGCCGGCGGCCTGCACCGTCGGCAGCAGCACGCCCATGGTCAGCACCACGATCGAGATGCCGTCCAGGAAGCAGCCCAGGATGATGAAGAACACCATCAGCGCCATGATCAGGCCGAACTGAGACAGGCCCAATCCGCCGATCCATTCCGCCAACGCCCGCGGCAGACCGATATAGCCCATCGCCAGCGTGAGGAACTGCGCACCCGCCAGGATCAGGGCGATCATGCAGTACAGCCGGGTGGCGCCCAGCAGCGACTGCATGAACGTCGAGCCATTCAGCGACCCCTGCAGCGCCGACAGGATCAGCGCGCCCACCACGCCCACCGCCGCCGCTTCCGTGGCGGTGGCGATGCCGGTGTAGATGGAACCCAGCACCGCGCCGATCAGGAGCAGCACGGGAATCAGGTGGCGTGAACGCGACAGCTTCTGCATGAACGTCAGGCCGGGGTCCGCGGCCGGCACTTCGCCGGGATTGCGGATGGCCCACCAGGCGATGTAGCCGCTGAACATCAGCGCCAGGACGATCCCGGGGATGATGCCGGCGATGAACAGCTTGGCGATGGACACGTCCGCCGCCACCCCGTACACGATCATGATGATCGAGGGCGGAATGAGCAGGCCCAGCGTGCCCGCGCCGGACAGCGTGCCGAGGATCTTCTCCTCGGGGTAGCCGCGGCGCGTCAGCTCGGGAATGGTCATCTTGCCGACCGTGGCGCAGGTGGCCGCGGACGAGCCCGACACGGCGGCAAAGATCGCGCAGCCGATAACGTTGGTGTGCAGCAAGCGGCCCGGCAGCCGGTTCAGCCAGGGCGCAAGCCCCTTGAACAGGTCTTCGGATAGCCGCGTGCGGAACAGGATCTCGCCCATCCACAGGAAGAGCGGCAGGGCGGTCAGCGTCCAGCTGGACGAGGCGCCCCAGATCGTGACGGCCATGGCGTCGCCGGCGGGGCGGCTGGAGAAGATCTCCATGCCGATCCATGCCGTGCCCGCCAGCGTCAGGCCGACCCAGACCCCGCAACCGAGCAGGACGAAGATCGAAACGACCAATAAGGTAATGACGAGAAGTTCATTCATGGGTTTGCTGCGAAGTGGCGGCGGCGATGCCGCGCGAACGGCGGACCAGTTCATCGACCAGGGCGACGAAGAACAGGATCGTGCCCGCGGCCATGGTCGTCTGCGGAATCCAGAGCGGCGTGGCGTCGTTCGACGTGGACACGTCGTTGAACAGCCAGGAGTCGTAGGTCAGTTTGATGCTGAAGAAGGCGAAGGTGGCGGCCAGCAGGGAACCGACGGCCAGGGCAAAGATGTCCAGCCTGCGGCTCCCGGCGGGATTCAGCGAATTCAGCAGCAGCGTGACGCGGATGTGCTCGCCGTGCTTGAACGTGCTGGCCAGCGCCAGGAAGCCGGCGGCGGCCATGAAGTAGCCGGCGTAGGCATCGGTGCCGGGAATGTGCAGGTCGAGCTGACGGCCGAGAATGGCCGCCAGCACCGACACAAGTACGCCTATCGTGCACAAGCCGGCCAGAAGGCCGGCTGCGCCGTAAAGACCATCAAGAAAGCGGCGCATGGCGATATCACTGCTTCTTGTAGGCGTCGATCATGGTCTGGCCGTCTGCGCCGGCCTTCTTGAGCCAGTCTTCCAGCATGCGCTTGCCGATCACGCTCAGGCCTTCCTTGAGCTCAACCGTGGGCTGGACGGTTTCCATGCCGTTCTTGGCGAGCTCGGCCTGGTACCACTTGTTCTTTTCCTGCGACAGCTTCCAGCCGCGTTCCTCGGCCTGCGCGCCGGCCTTCTTCAGAGCTTCCTGCGTGGCGGGGTCCAGCGCATCGAATGCCTTCTTGTTCACGATGATGGCGTTCTTGGGCAGCCAGGCCTGCGTGTCGTAGAACTTCTTGATGTATTCGTACGTCTTGGTGTCGTAGCCGGTGGAAGCCGACGACATGTACGAGTCGATCACGCCGGTGGCGAGCGCCTGGGCCAGTTCGGCCTGCTGCACGGTCACGGGTTGCGCGCCGACCAGTTCAGCGATCTTGGCCGTGACGGGGCTGTACGCGCGCCACTTCAGGCCCTTCATGTCGTTGATCTGCTTGATGTCCTTGTTGGCGAAGATGCCCTGGGGCGGCCATGCCACCGCGTACAGCAGGGTCATGCCTTGCGAGGCCAGCTTCTTTTCCAGGAACGGCTTCTGGGCCTGGTACAGCTTGAACGACGCGTCGTAGCCGGTGGCCAGGAAGGGCAGGCCGTCCAGTTCGTAGATCGGGTCTTCGTTGGCGAAGTTGGTCAGCAGGATCTCGCCGATCTGCGCCTGATTGCCTTGCACCGCGCGCTTGATTTCGGGCGCCTTGTACAACGAGGCATTGTTGTGCAGCGTGATCTTGAGCTTGCCTTGCGACAGCGAATCGACGTCCTTGATGAAGGTCGTCAGGTTCTCGACGTGGAAGTTGCTGGCGGGGTAGGCGCTGGGCAGATCCCACTTGGTCTGGGCCTGTGCGCCCGCGCTGAATGCCAGGACGATGCTGCCGGTCAACAGCGAGATTTTTTTGTACATGGTGGTCCTTCTTTGCGAATGATGAAGACGGGTCTGACCCGATAGGCATTGCGAAAAAAAGAAAGCGCGGCGCGGTTTCGCGCCGCCTGAGCGCCGTGCCATTCTATGTTGCTGTGCGGTAACAAAGCGCGGGAAATCGCCGTTTTACGGGTAATTCCTAGGGGGCGATGTTGTTCATTGGTTGAAGGTTCAATGAAGCCGCAAAGTTTGCGTCGTGCGCCGGCGATTGGCCGTCCGGCGGGCTTTTTTTCTTCTAAGATTGCGGAATCGAAGACGCAGTGAAGAGGGTCGCGTGAATTTCGTTTTTCGCCGTGATGAGTTGCTGGTCGAAGCATCGTCCAGCGTGTTGCCGGATTCGGCGTTGTGCGAACGCATTGGTTTGGCCGCCGCCGCCTTGCAGCCGGTCTGGATGGAGACCGGATCCCCATACCGTACGGCCTGCGTCGACCCCGGCCTCGAAGCGCCCGAAGGCTACGCCTTCAAGAAGCTGCGTTCGCTTTTCGGCGTGTTCGACGACGAAGGCATGGCGCTCGCCGGCCGCGCCTATCAGATCGCCGAATGGGCGCGCACCCACCGGTTCTGCGGCGCCTGCGGCACGCCCGCCGAACGTGTGGCGCACGAGTTCTGCCTGCGGTGCCCGGCCTGCGGCCTGTCCGCCTACCCGCGTATCTCGCCAGCGATGATGGTGCTGATCCGCAAGGGCGACAGCATCCTGCTGGCGCGCCATGCCAACGGGCCGGCGGCGCGCTACACGGCGCTGGCGGGCTTTGTGGAACCGGGCGAAAGCATCGAGCAGACGGTCCATCGCGAGGTCTACGAGGAGGTCGGCCTCAAGGTCGGCAATCTGCAGTATTTCGGCAGCCAGCCGTGGCCGTTTCCGAATTCGCTGATGGTCGCGTTCACCGCCGACTATGTCTCCGGGGACATCCGTATCCAGGAAGATGAAATCGCCGACGCCCGCTGGTTCGGTCCGGGCGACGAAATGCCCGAAATCGCGGCCCGCATTTCCATCGCCGGCTGGATGATCCGGGCCAATCTGCCCATGGGGTGGACCGCACCGTAAGTGGCTCCGGCGCCGCCCGCGCGGTAGGGGTATTCCCTCGAAACGAGGGATTTTTTGCGGCGCTCGAGTATTTTTTATTGATGAAATGTAGATAAATTATTAGTATTTCGCTCAGTTAAAACTCGGCGTCCGCCTCTATGACCCCCACTTTGATTGCCTCGTCCGCGCATCTTGCCGGCGGCAGCGCGCCTGATCTTTCCGAGGTGGAGTTCGGCCTCATGATCGCCAGCCACGCGTTTGATCGCTGGACGGTGCGGTGCATGGCGGCCGCGGGCCTGCCGGATCTGACGCCCACCGACGTGATGGTGTTTCACCACGTCTACCACCGCGAGCGGCCCAAGAAGCTGGCCGACATCTGCTTCACGCTCAATGTCGAAGACACCCACATCGTCAGCTATGCGCTGAAGAAACTGGACCGGCTGGGCGTGGTGCGCGGCGAGCGCAGCAGCAAGGAAGTGTTCTACAGCGTCACGCCCGAAGGCGCGGCGATTCTCAAGCGCTACGGCGAAATCCGCGAGCAATGCCTGACCGCCGGCCTGGACGGCCCGGGCGGAGGCGGACTGGAATTCAGCCGCCAACTGGCGCACACGCTGCGCGCGCTGTCGGGCCTTTACGACCAGGCGGCCCGCGCCGCCACATCGCTCTGAATCCAACATGCGGGGCAAGGCCCCGATCTGTCAGCAACCCGACCGTGGCCGAACGTGCTCCGGCGGTCTCTTGTTTTCAAGGACAACTATGAAGTGGCAATTCTGGATTGACCGTGGGGGCACCTTCACCGACATCGTGGCGCGCCGTCCGGATGGCACGACCACCACCGCGAAGATGCTGTCGGAAAACCCCGAGCAGTACCGCGACGCCGCGGTGGCCGGCATCCGCAAGCTGCTGGGCATCGCGCCCGGCCAGCCGGTGCCCGCCGACCAGGTCGAGTGCGTGAAGATGGGCACCACGGTGGCCACCAACGCGCTGCTCGAGCGCAAGGGCGAACGCACCTTGCTGGTCACGACGCGCGGATTCCGCGATGCGCTGCGCATCGCCTACCAGAACCGCCCGCGTCTTTTCGACCGCAATGTCCTGCTGCCCGAGATGCTGTACGAATCCGTCGTCGAGGCGGACGAGCGCGTCGCGGCGGACGGCGAGGTCATCCAGCCGCTGGACGAAGCCGCGTTGCGCCGCGACATGCAGGCAGCGTACGACGACGGCATCCGCGCGGTCGCCATCGTCTTCATGCACGCCTGGCACGCCACCGGCCACGAGCAGCAGGCCGCGCGCATCGCCGACGAGATCGGTTTCACCCAGGTGTCCGTATCGCACGAGGTCAGCCCGCTGATCAAGTTCGTCTCGCGCGGCGACACGACCGTGGTGGACGCCTATCTGTCGCCCATCCTGAAGCGCTACGTCGATCAGGTGGCCGGCGAACTGCCGGGCATCCGGCTCATGTTCATGCAATCCAGCGGCGGCCTGACCGACGCGCACCGCTTCCGCGGCAAGGACGCGATTCTCTCGGGTCCGGCCGGCGGCATCGTCGGCATGGTGCGCACCAGCGAAATCGCCGGTTTCCCGAAGGTGATCGGCTTTGACATGGGCGGCACGTCCACCGACGTGTCGCACTACGCGGGCGAGTTCGAGCGCGAGTTCGAAACCCAGGTCGCCGGCGTGCGCATGCGCGCGCCCATGATGAGCATCCATACGGTCGCAGCCGGTGGCGGTTCCATCCTGCACTTCGACGGCGCGCGCTTGCGCGTCGGCCCCGATTCCGCGGGCGCCAATCCGGGGCCGGCGTGCTATCGCCGCGGCGGTCCGCTGGCAGTGACGGACTGCAACGTCCTTCTCGGCAAGATCCAGCCCGATTTCTTCCCCAAGGTGTTCGGACCCGAGGCCAACGAGGCCCTGGACCGGGACGCCGTGGTCGAACGCTTTTCCGCGATGGCCGACGACGTGCGCGCCGCCACGGGCCGCGAGATGTCGCCCGAGCAGCTTGCCGAAGGCTTCCTCGAGATCGCCGTGGGCAACATGGCCGAAGCCATCAAGCGCATCTCGGTGCAGCGCGGCCATGACGTGACCGAGTACGCGCTGACCGTGTTCGGCGGCGCCGGCGGGCAGCACGCCTGCCTGGTGGCCGACGCGCTGGGCATGACGACGGTCTTCGCGCACCCGCTGGGCGGTGTGCTGTCGGCCTACGGCATGGGCCTGGCCGATCAGACCGACATGCGTCAGAAGACGGTCGAGAAGGTGCTGGACGCGGCCCTCATGGGCGAGCTGAAGGACGAATTGGACGTGCTGGCTGGCCAGGCCGTCGGCGAACTGCGCCGCCAGCATGTGGCGCAAGCCGACATCACGGTGCAGCGCCGTCTGCATTTGAAGTACCGCGGCACCGACACCGCGCTGGAAGTGGCGTACTCGGATCTGGATCAGGCGCGCCGCGACTTCGAAGCCGCCTACCGCCAGCGCTATTCGTTCCTGATGCCCAACCGCGAACTCGTGGTCGAGACCATCTCGGTCGAGGCAACGGGCGGCGGCGAGCGCGTCGGCGAAGCGTCGACGTCGCGCACCCGCGAGGGCGCATTGGCCGCGCGGCGCGTGGTCAGCATGTACAGCGCGGGCGCCTGGCGCGACACGCCGCTGTACGTGCGTGAAGACATGGCCGGCGGTGACGTGGTTGCAGGCCCGGCCATCATTTCCGAGCCCAACCAGACCACGGTCGTCGAGCCCGGCTGGCAAGCTGAATTGACGGCGCAGGATCACTTCGTGATCCGCCGCGTGGAAGCGCGCCGCGAGCAGCGCAAGGTCGGCACGCAGGCGGATCCCGTCATGCTCGAGGTCTTCAACAACCTCTTCATGTCGATCGCCGAGCAGATGGGCTACCGCCTGCAGAACACGGCGTACTCGGTCAACATCAAGGAACGCCTGGACTTCTCCTGCGCCATCTTCGACGCGCAGGCGCGCCTGATCGCCAACGCGCCGCACATGCCGGTGCACCTGGGTTCCATGGGCGAGTCCGTGCGCACGGTCATGAACGCCAATGCCGGCAAGATGATGCCCGGCGACGCATACGTCGTGAACGATCCGTACCACGGCGGCACGCACCTGCCCGACGTCACGGTCATCACGCCGGTGTTCGACAAGGCGGGGCGCGAGATCCTGTTCTACGTGGGATCGCGCGGCCACCACGCCGACATCGGCGGCACCACGCCCGGCTCGATGCCGCCGGACTCCAAGACGGTCGAAGACGAAGGCGTGCTGTTCACGAACTTCCAGCTCGTCAAGGACGGCGAGTTCCGCGAAGCGGCGGCGCGCGGGATCCTGGGATCGGGCCGCTGGCCGGCGCGCAACCCTGATCAGAACATCGCCGACATGCATGCGCAGATTGCCGCCAATGAAAAGGGCGTGCAGGAACTCTTGCGCATGTGCGACCACTTCGGCCTGGATGTCGTGCGTGCCTACATGGGCCACGTGCAGGACAACGCCGAAGAGGCGGTGCGCCGCGTGATCTCGGTGCTGAAGGATGGCAGCTACGAATACCCGCTGGACAACGGCGCGGTCATTCGCGTGGCCGTGCGGGTGGACACCGAAGCGCGCAGCGCGGTGGTGGACTTTACCGGCACGTCGGCGCAGCTGGACAACAACTTCAACGCGCCGGGCGCGATCGCCGTGGCCGCCGTGCTGTACGTGTTCCGCACGATGGTCAACGACGACATCCCGCTGAACGATGGATGCCTGGTGCCGCTGTCCATCATCGTGCCGGAAGGTTCGATGCTGCGTCCGAACCCGCCCGCCTCGGTGGTCGCGGGCAACGTGGAAACGTCCATGTGCATCGTCAACGCGCTGTACGGCGCGCTGGGCGTGCTGGCCGCCAGCCAGGGCACCATGAACAACTTCACGTTCGGCAACGCTCGCCACCAGTACTACGAGACCATCTCGGGTGGCACGGGCGCGGGTCCGGTCCGCATCGACGCGGCCGGTCCGCACGACGAGGGCTTTGCGGGCACGTCGGTCGTTCAGGCGCACATGACCAATTCGCGCCTGACCGATCCGGAAGTGCTGGAGTTCCGGTTCCCCGTCCGTCTGGAGTCCTACGAGATCCGCAAGGGTTCGGGCGGCCAGGGCAGGTATCCGGGCGGCGACGGCGGCGTGCGCCGCATCCGCTTCCTGGAGGACATGACCGCGGCCATCCTGTCCAACAACCGGCGGTACGCGCCGTTCGGTCTGGCCGGCGGCCAGCCGGGCGCCATGGGCCGCAATACGGTTGAACGCGTGGACGGCACCATCGAGGAGCTCGGTCCGCAGGACAGCGCGCAACTGCATCCGGGCGATATCTTCGTGGTGGAAACGCCCGGAGGTGGAGGCTACGGCGCGCAGTGATGCACGCCAGGGTGTCCGGTCCCGATCAGTCGGGGTCGGACATCACATCCAGCGCGATATCGGCGCGCGCCTTGCGGTCGTAGACGCGCAGGACGACCGCCTCATCGGTGATCTCGAACATCGCCGTCGCCAGGGTGTTCTCGTCGTCGGGATCATCCTTGGCGGTACGCAGGATCGGCAGCTTGCCCTCGGTGTCGAGCAGGGCGGCAAGCATGTCCGTGCTGCCCGATTCCGGCAGCCACCCATCCACCAGGCCTTCGATCCGGTTCTGCCGCGCCCGCGACGATTCGGTGACGATCTGCGCCTGGCCTCGCGTGGCCGCGTGCACCATGTGGTTGGCGTGGCCGTAGCGCCGGCCGATTTCCTGAATGGACACCGAACCCGGCGTGACCTCGGCGCTGAGCAGGCGCGGGTCCGACGCCGCGCCCAGCGTGTGATGAAAACTGCCTGCGTGGGGCAGGTTGTGCAGCAGCGCCACTGCTTCATCCAGCGTGGAGCAGTCCAGGACTGCGCGCGCCCCGAACATGCGGGGCACGCCCGCATGCCGCTGCCGGGTGCGCAGATTGTTGATGGTCTGCACCAGGCCTGCGCGGTTGGCGGCGAAGGTGTGGCCGGGCAGGGAGCCCGGGTAGTAAAAGCTCAGGTAACCCGGCGCATCGTCCAGCGCGACGTCCACCAGATGGCAGCGGCCATACAGATAGGGATCGCCGTCCTCGTTGTGACCGATCCAGCGCGAGCCGTCGGCGGTGCGCAGGACGGCCGACGTGCAGCCATCCGTGGTGCTGTGCAGCAGATCGCCACGGCAATGCCATAGCAGCAGTTCCTTGAGCGGCATGCGCAGGCCTTCGGCCAGGCCTTCGAATTCTTCCCAGATCTGCGGCAGGGCGGCCTCCGTCTGCTGCGCCAGTTCGTCGACGAAAGGATGGCCGCGCCACGGCCGCAGGGTCTCCCAGGCGCCGCTCTGTTCCAGATAGGACCCCATGATGGGACGGGCCAGCTTGCCCAGCGCCAGGCCGACCTGGCGGCGGTTTCCAGCGATGCGTACGTATTTGTAGGCCATCGAAAACCTCCGGATGTCTCGCGGATTGTAAGGGGACTGTCGTTCCGCCGGGCTCCATCTGATGCGTTAAGATCGACGATAAGTTGCGCCGGCGAACCCGGCGTGGCCCAGGAATCATGCCCTTACAACAAGCCCGGGGTGCCTGGCGCTCCCCAAGAGGAGAGTTTCATGATCAAACGTAAAGTCGCCGCCGCAATGGTGGGCCTGTCCCTGACCCTGTTCGGCGCCGCTTCGGCCGCACAGGCGCAGGGCAGGGAATTGGTGGTGGCCACCGATACCGCTTTCGTGCCGTTCGAATTCAAGCAGGGCAACACCTATGTCGGCTTCGACGTCGATCTGTGGGCGGCCATCGCGAAGGAACTCAACCTCAAGTACAAGCTTCAGCCGATGGACTTCGCCGGCATCATTCCCGGCCTGCAGACCAAGAACATCGACGCCGCGCTGGCGGGCATCACGATCCGCGACGACCGCAAGAAGGTCATCGACTTCTCGGATCCCTATTACGAAAGCGGCCTGGCCATCCTGGTGGGCGAAAAGAACACCGATATCAAGGACGCCAAGTCCCTGGCCGGCAAGACCGTCGCCGTCAAGACGGGCACCGCGACCGTGGACTTCCTGAAGGCCCAGGTGCCGGACGCCAAGCTCAAGCTGTTTCCCAACATCGACAACGCGTACCTTGAACTGGCCACCGGGCGCGTCGACGCCGCCGTGCACGACACGCCGAACGTCCAGTATTACGCCAACACGGCCGGCAAGGGCCGCGTGAAAGTGGTCGGCTCGGTCAAGAGCGGCGACTTCTACGGCATCGCCTTCCCCAAGGGCAGCGAACTGGTCCCCGAGGTCAACAAGGCGCTCGCCAACCTGAAGGCCAGCGGCGAGTACGACGCGATCTACACCAAGTGGTTCGGCAAGAAGCCCTGACCGGCTCGGCTAGCGGCACTTTTCACGGACGCGCCGTGTAAGCCGCGGTGAGGGACCGGGTCCGGCGCCTTGCCGGATTCCGGGGTGACAAACGCCACCGCTCCCGGCCGCGAGGCGCGTCCGCCATGATGCGGGCGCGCCGCTGCGCGCCATAGGGGGAAGATCGTGGAGTTTGACTGGGCTGTCATCGAGGACGCGATACCCAATCTGCTGACGGGTACGCTCATGACCATCAAGATCACGTTCTGGGGCCTGGTGGGTGGCTTCCTGCTCGGCGCGCTCTCGGGCGTGACGCGGGCCTACGGGAACGCGATCGTGTCGGGCATTGCGCAGGTCTATGTCGCGGTCATCCGCGGTACGCCGATCGTGGTGCAGGTCATGTTCATCTACTTTGCGCTGCCGCTGCTGGCAGACATCCGGGTCGACGCCGAATTCGCGGCGATCGCCACCCTCATCATCAATTCGGGGGCGTACATATCGGAAATCGTGCGGGGCGCGCTGCTGTCGGTCCACAAGGGCCTGAAGGAAGCAGGGCAGGCCATGGGCCTGCCTTTTCACAAGATCCTGCTGCACATCATCGGCCCGGTCGCTTTCCGGCGCATGATCCCGCCGCTGGGCAACCAGTGCATCATCAGCCTTAAGGATTCGTCGCTGTTCATCGTGATCGGGGTGGCGGAACTGACCCGTCAGGGGCAGGAAATCATGGCCAGCAATTTCCGGGCGGTCGAAATCTGGTCCGCCGTGGCGATCATCTATCTGATCCTCACGGGCCTGATGGCGTTGACCCTGCATCTGGTCGAAAAAAGGATGCGCATCATATGAGCATGGTTGAATTTCATAACGTCACCAAACGCTTTGGCGACTCGACGGTGCTGAACGGCATCTCGCTCAATATCGACGCCGGGGAAGTCGTGGTGGTGGTGGGGCCGTCGGGCTCCGGCAAGTCCACCTTCCTTCGCTGCATCAACGTGCTGGAAACCATCAACGACGGCGATCTGCTGGTCGATGGCCTCAGCGTGAAGGGCGACGCGGCGACGGTGCGCGAGATCCGGCGCGAGGCCGGCATGGTGTTCCAGCAGTTCAATCTGTTCCCGCAGATGACGGCGCTGGAAAACGTCATGTTCGGCCCCGTCCACACCCGGGGCCAGGGCCGCGCCGAGGCGCGTCAACTGGCGAAGGACCTGTTGGCCAAGGTGGGCCTGGCCGAACGCATGAATCACTATCCGTCGGAGCTTTCCGGAGGCCAGCAGCAGCGTGTGGCGATCGCCCGCGCGCTGGCGATCATGCCCAAGCTGATGCTGTTCGACGAGCCGACGTCCGCGCTGGATCCCGAACTGCGCCACGAAGTGCTGAAAGTCATGCGCGACCTGGCCGAGGAGGGCATGACCATGGTGGTCGTCACGCACGAAATGGAATTCGCGCGCAAGGTCGGCAGCCGGCTGATCTTCATCGACGCCGGCAAGATCGCCCACGACGGTCCGCCGGAAGAGCTTCTGAGCAATCCGCCCAGCCAGCGCCTGAAGGACTTCCTGCAGCACGTGACCTGACGTGACGTAAAAAAGGCGTCCGGCTTGTGGCCGGACGCCTTTTTTTGGTGTGCGCGGTAAGGAGGGCTTCAGCCCTTCACGCGGACGATCTTCTGCACCTGCGGCACGTGCCGGATGGCGCGGATGACCTGGGCCAGATGCTTGCGGCTGTCGACCTGGATGGTCAGGTGCAGCGACACGGTGGACACGGCGTCGTCGTGCATCGTGACGTGCATGATGTTCGCGTCGGCGGCCGTGACTTCTGCCGCCAACCGTCCCAGCACGCCGCGTTCATTGCGCGTGACGATGTCCAGGCGCGTCGCCAGGTGCTTGGCCGTCTGCGCGTCCCAACCCACGTTGATCCAGCGCTCCGGCTCGCGCAGGCGCTGGCGCAATGCGACGGGGCAATCCGCGGTGTGCACCACCAGTCCATGACCCATGCGCATGCCGGCCACGATGGGGTCGCCGGGCAGCGGGCCGCAGCACGGCGCCAGCTGCACCGCCTGGCCTTCGTTGCCCTGGATCAGGATGGGCGCGCTGCGCGCCGAGGTCAGTTCGTCCACCGCGGCGGCCGTGGTGGCGACCAGTTGGTGCTCCGGCGCAAAGCGGCGGGCAACCACCGCGGCAAGCCGCTTGCCCAGGCCGATATCGGCCAGGATTTCCTCGCGCGAACTGGCGCCGGTGCTGCGCGCCAGTTTCTGCCAGCCCGGGTCGTCGGTGGCGGGCAGCGGCATATGCAGCTCCTGCATCGCCTGGGCCAGCAAGCGTTCGCCGAAAGCCACCGATTCTTCGTACTTGACGGTACGCAGATAGTGGCGGATCTCAGAGCGCGCGCGGCCCGTGCGCACGTAGTTCAGCCATTGCGCATTGGGGCGCGAGGCCGGCGACGTGACGATTTCCACGGTGTCGCCGCTGCTGAGTTCGGTGCGCAGCGGCACGAACTCGCCATTGACCTTGGCCGCGACCGCCTGATTGCCGATGTCGGTGTGGATTGCATAGGCAAAGTCGACCGGCGTGGCGCCTCGGGGCAGCGAAATGATCTTGCCGCGCGGCGTGAACACGTACACGGCGTCCGGGAACAGGTCGACCTTGACATGCTCGAGGAATTCGCCGGAATCGCCTGTCTGGCTCTGGATGTCCAGCAGCGATTGCAGCCATTGGTGCGTGCGCTTCTGCAGGTCATTGAGCGTCAGGTCCGCGCCCTTGTACAGCCAGTGCGAGGCCACGCCTTCCTCGGCGACGTGGTGCATGTCGCGCGTGCGGAACTGGAACTCGACCGGCGTGCCGTAGGGGCCGACCAGCGTCGTGTGCAGGGACTGATAGCCGTTCACCTTGGGGATGGCGATGTAGTCCTTGAACTTGCCAGGCACCGGGCGGAAGAGCTGATGCAGCGTGCCCAGCGCCAGATAGCACTCGGGCAGCGTGTGGACCACGATGCGGAAACCGTAGATGTCCAGCACATCCGAGAAGGACTTTTTCTGGTCGACCATCTTGCGGTAGATGCCGAACAGCGTCTTTTCGCGGCCGCTGACTTCGGCCTCGATGCCGGCGGCGGGCAGGGCGGCCCGCACGGAGTCGGCGATCTTGGTGATGACCTCGCGGCGGTTGCCGCGCGCGGCCAGGACGGCCTTGTACAGCACCTGGTAGCGGTTCGGGTGCATCGCGGCAAAGCACAGGTCCTGCAGTTCGCGGAACAGCAGGTTCAGGCCAAGCCGATGCGCGATGGGCGCATAGATGTCCAACGTTTCGCGGGCGATGCGGCGGCGCTTTTCGGGGTTGACCGCGTCCAGCGTGCGCATGTTGTGCAGCCGGTCGGCCAGCTTGATGAGGATGACGCGCACGTCGCGCGCCATCGCCAGCAGCATCTTGCGGAAGCTCTCGGCCTGTTGTTCGGCCTTGGTGGCGAAGTCCAGGCGGTCCAGCTTGGACAGGCCATCGACCAGCTCGGCGACTTCAGGCCCGAATTTCTCGGCCAGTTCGTGCTTGGCGATGCCCTGGTCTTCCATCACGTCGTGCAGCAGGGCGGCGGACAGCGCGTTGACGTCGAGCTTCCAGCCCGCGCAGATTTCGGTGACGGCGATGGGATGCGAGATGTAGGGCGAGCCGCTGGCGCGGAACTGGCCCAGGTGCGCCTGATCCGCAAAGCGATAGGCTTCGCGCACGCGCTCTACATCATTTTTGTCGAGATAGCTGCCGATGATTTCGGTCAGCGGCGCCAGCGAGGCGACCGGGGATCCGGTCGCGTCCGCCGCTTCTTGAGCGGCGACGGACGGTGGCGTGGGGGAATTCTTGTCTTTCTTGCCCGTGCGGCGCCCAAGACGGGAGCCGGCACGCAGTGCGGCAAGCAGACCAGATGAAGCGTACTTCAGCCCGGGAAAAGCCATGCTTGCAGCCCCCCGGAGCGTATCAGGTGGGAACTTTACGCAGCATTTCCACGCCGGTGAGTCCGCCCGCGATTTCGCGCAGTGCCGTGACCGTGGGCTTGTCTTTGCTGTCCAGGCGCGGGGCGTGGCCTTGCGCCAATTCACGGGCGCGGTAGGTCGCGGCCAGCGTGAGCTTGAAACGGTTGGGGATTTGATTCAGACAGTCTTCGACAGTGATGCGAGCCATTAGGACACCTGGTGCTGATGGATGATGGGGAGAATGCGTTCGGCTCAGTGTTCGGCCGGGATGCCAAGTTGCGCAAACAACTCGGCGTGACGGGCGGCCTGAGACGAAAAACGCAGCCGTGCGGCGCTGACGATTTGGGTCAGCTCCGACAGGGCTACGCTAAATTCTTGATTAATAATAACATATTCGCATTCAGGCGCGTGGGCGATTTCGCCGCCCGCGGCCATCAGCCGGCGGGCAATGACCTGGGGCTCGTCCTGACCGCGCGCCTTGAGCCGGCTTTCGAGTTCATCGATGGACGGCGGCAGCACGAAAATGCCGATCGCGCGCGGGAAACGCTGCTTCACCTGGCGCGCGCCTTGCCAGTCGATTTCCAGCAGCACGTCGCGACCCTGGCTGGTCGCCTCGTCGATGCGGTCGCGCGGCGTGCCGTAGAAATTGCCGTGAACCTCGGCCCATTCCAGCAGGTTCTGCGCTTCGCGCATGCGCTTGAAATCGTCGACCGACACAAAGCGGTATTCGCAGCCGTCTTCTTCGCCGGGGCGGGGTGCGCGCGTCGTGCAGGAAATGGAAAGCAGGATGGAGGAGTCCTGGGCAAGCAGGGCCTTCACGAGGCTGGACTTGCCGGCGCCGCTGGGCGCGACGACCATGAAGACGTTTCCGGGAGTGGCGTGCATGAATGAATGTGACCGGCGTGTGATGCTGAGACTCGAAGAATAGCAAATCGCGCGGCTGGCCGCGCGCGCCGGCCACGCGTGAATCCGCGCTGGTACGCCGTTGGGACTACGCTGGCGGCTCGCAGCGAGGGCGGCGCATCGGGCGCGTGTCATCCTTTTGGCGCGAATGTAGAAAGTGTGTCGCGCTTGGAACCTTCGCTTGCAGCATCTGCAAGACGATTCGGGTAGGATTTCGCGCATTCATAAGACGGAGAATCCGATGAACACGAACGAGATCGATCCGCCCCGCGTCGCCCTGGTCACGGGCGCCGGCACCGGCATTGGCCGCGCGGTCGCGCTGGAATTCTTGGCGCAGGGTTATCGGGTCGTGCTGGCGGGCCGCCGGCGCGAGCCGCTGGAAGCCACCCGGACGGCCGCCGGCGAAGACGGCCTGCGGGCCCTCGTGGTGCCGACGGACGTGTCCGACGAGCAGGCGGTCCGGGATCTCTTCGATACCGCCCAGCGCGAATACGGCCGCCTGGACGTGCTGTTCAACAATGCCGGACGGGGCGCGCCGGCCGTGCCGATCGAGGAATTGCCGGTCGCCGTGTGGCGCGAAGTCGTCGACACCAACCTCACGGGCATGTTCCTGTGCGCGCAGGCCGCGATCCGCATCATGAAGGCGCAGCACCCCCGAGGCGGCCGCATCATCAACAACGGCTCGATTTCCTCGCACGCGCCGCGGCCGTTTTCCATTGCCTATACCGCCACCAAGCACGCGGTGACCGGGCTGACCAAGTCGATTTCGCTGGATTGCCGGGCGTACAACATCGCCTGCGGCCAGATCGATATCGGCAACGCCGCCACGGAAATGACCGAGCGCATGGCCGCCGGCATCCTGCAGGCCGATGGCAGCACCAAGGTGGAGCCGCGCATGGACGTCGCGCATGTGGCGCAGGCCGTGGCCGCGATGGCCCGCCTGCCGCTGGACGCCAACGTGCAGTTCATGACGCTCATGGCCACCAACATGCCGTTCGTGGGCCGGGGCTGAGCATTTGTTTCAGGAACGAAACCGCCGGCACGCGTGTGCCGGCGTTTTTGCGTTTATCCCCTGGCGCCCGCCGGGCGCCGTCCGCCAGCATTGCGCTTAGCGCGAAGCCTGCGCCAGCAGCTGCTTGGGCGGGGTGTCCAGGTAGGCGCGAGCGCCGAGGTAACGCTTGGACCAGTAGGCGGTCTTCATGTCGTCGACGCGAACCTTGGTGCCGCGGCGGGGCGCATGGACAAACTTGTTCTGGCCAATGTAGATGCCGACGTGCGAGGTCACGCCGCGTCCGCGCGTG
>NZ_DAMCTG010000102.1:0-18318 GCF_032113835.1 Achromobacter sp.
GGCACGCCATGCCCGATCATCGAATCGCATTGCGCCGCGCCGTCGAGGCCGTCGACCATCTGACCGACCCCGAACCGCCGTGGCGCGACATCCTGGACACGGCCCGTGATCTAGTCGGGGCCGACAGCGGAGCGCTCATCGTGTTCGACGCCAGGAACAAGCTGCTGACCCTGACCGCCATCGGTCTTTCCGACGCGTGCGCCTCGGATTACCAGGAGCACTATTGCAACTGCGACATCATTGAGCAGGACGGGCGCAACGCCCCCGCCGGCACCTGGCTGGACACCACGCGGATGTACGAACCCGCGCAGTTGCACCGCACCGAGTTCTATGCGGACTTCATGGCCCGGCATCGCATGGCGCAGGTGCTGGCGCACATCATCGAATCGAACACCGTGCTGCACGCCGCGATCGGCTTTCAGCGTTCGTCCGTCGACGCGAAGGCGGGCGACCGGCTGCAATCGGGTGATTACGCGCGCTATTTCCGCCTGCTGCGCCATCAGTTGTCGCAGCGCGAGCGCACCCGCGCCATCGGCTGGAAGTCGCTGGAAAGCGCCTTTTCCGAGGTCAATGAAGCGGTGCTGCTGATCAGTGTGGACTGCATCGTCGACAAGCTGTCGCCGCTGGCCGTGGGCTTTCTGGATGACGTGAATGGCTGGATACTGCACGGCCGCCGGCTGCGCCACGCGGACGCCAAGGTGCAGCGGCTGTTCGATGCGCACTGCGCCGCCGTGGCGCGCGACGGCCAGATGCGATCGATGGCCACCGCTTCGGGCTGGGGCGAACTGTTCTGGGTGGATATCAGCGCGGCGCCGCCCGCGCTCAGCCTCATCGGCGGCCGCATGCTGCTGGTGCGCATGCGCAAAAAGAGCGCCTTTGCCATGCCGGACGTCACCAAGCTGCAATCGGTGTTCTCCATCACGCATGCCGAAGCCGCGGTGCTGGCGGGGCTGGCCGCAGGCCACAGCGTCGAAGAAGTGGCCACCCTGCGCCACGCCTCCGTCCTGACGGTGCGCAAGCAGGTGGCATCGCTGCTGACCAAGATGGAGTGCAGCCGCCAGTCAGAACTGGTCCGTCTGGCGTCATTGCTGTAGCACGCGCGGTCGCGCCGCCCGGCGTACTCAATTTTGAGTATGTGGCCTGCACCCATGCGGCCCTACGATGAGCGCGAAGGCATGAGACCCTGGCCACCCTGCGCCTGTCGGGTCACCATCCCGTCTGCGCTCGCTATCGGCAGGCCCGCAAACCGGTGCCTCCCGCCCCGCCCGACCATGACTCCGCCCATCCGGCCTCGCAGCTGCCCTCGGCCGTGCGGCGCCATCGCGCACGTCCGAACGACACCGGCCCCAACGCTGCGCCCCCACGCGTCCCCAAGGAGCCATTCATGAAGCCTGTCCTGACATTCCGCGCCCTTATCCCCGCTGCGCTGGCGGCCTTTGCCCTGCTGTCCAGCCCCGCGGGTGCGCAATCCGCCTCCACGGCGCCGGCCACCGCGGCGCCATCCTCGGACTTCACGCCCACCCGGGCCGACGTCGAACGCGACCTGGCCGCATGGCGCGAATCCGGCCTGGAAGAACAATGGGCCGGCGAGGAAAGCCCCAACGTCAACACGCCCACCTACATCGAGGACTACAAGAAATACGAAACCACCATCCGGACCAGCGACATGGGCCAGCCGGCATCGCAGCCGCAGAGCGGCTCGCAGCGCCGGTGGTGATGCCTGCAACACGGTGACGACGCGCGGCGGCAGAGCGGCCTGCCCGCCGCGCGCCGCCGTATCGGCAAACATTCGGCGGATCAACTTGCATCTGGTAACGGAGGCGACACCATCGCCCTTTATCCTCCAGCCTCTTCTTTATCCGGACCCCGCCTTCCGGCATGACCGATACCCGCTACATCGAAGACCTGCGCCGCCGCTACAACGCGGGCGCCAAACTCAAGTTCGTCAATTTCTGGGGCCACCAAGCCGGCAAACCCAACCTGTGGCGCGGCCTGAACCTGCTGGGATTCGCGCTCATGCAGGTGCGGGACACGCTGCGGGCCTGATCCACTGCCGCCCATTCGCCGCCCACTCGCCTGCCACACCGGCAGCGCGGCACCGCCAACACCGACGCCATGACCGCCATCACGCACGCCCAGGCGCTGAAGAAACTCGCCGCCGACATCCTGGTCCAGACGCTGGACGAAGACCTTGCCCGCCTGCTGGCAGACGCCATGGCGCGCGCCCGCCATGACGCCGCCATCGCGGCCAACCCGACGGCCAGCGTGCTGCCGCCCCTGCTGCGCCGCTGGAACTGCGTGCTGCATGCCGGCGACGACGCGGCCTCGCCCCTGTATCGCCACACGACCGCCGTGGCGCTGGCCATCCTGCTACACAAGTACGGTATCGCCGACGCCGGCATCGCGGACCGCGCGGATGCCGCCATCGACGCCCTGAACGAGGCCGTGGCCCTGAGCGACGACTTCCATCGCAAGACCGCCGCCATCAAGACCGCCTTCCTGCGCACGCCGCCCGCGCCACTCAAGCGCGCGCCCGGCCTGCCCGACAGCCTGACGTTTTACCGCGCGGGCGACGTAGTGTCGTTTCAGCTCGATGGCCGCCATTACGCGGCCTATGTCCACCGCTGCGCGCAAACCAACCAGAGCCCGGTCATCGAGTTCTACGACGCCGTCTTCGACCATGTGCCCGCCATCGACGAACTACGCGATACGCCCGCGCGCGGCCGCCGCTACAACGACGGCACCGTGCGGGTCGAACGGATGTCCGTCGCCGGCATGAAGTTCATGCCGGATCCAGCCGGCCAGTTCGTGCTGATCAAGGCTTGCGTGGAAACGCCGCCCGACGCCAGCGGTCTGGGCGAGCCCATCGGCCTGTATGGCGTGTCGGACGTCTTCGATCTACAGGACGGCGTGGACGGGATGTTTGGGCGCAGCTGACCCTGTGCCGGCTCACGCCAAGTACGACGCCACTTCCTCCGGCGTCAGATAGCGCGTGAACGTCATGGACGGCTGCTGGGCTTCGTGGATGACGCCGTTGAATCCCGACCAGTTGCGCGTCGTCCCCTCGTCCGTTTCCAGCGCGATCAGCACGCGCTTGCCGTGCCGCGCCGGGTGGTCGCGCAGCGCGGCTTCGCCCCAGGCCCACTTCAGCATGTTCTTCAATTCGCCTCCGGCATAGGCGCCGGCCTGCAACCACTGGAAGTCGGCCGTGTCGCCGTCCATGTCCGGCGAGCGCGTGGCGATCTCCCGTTGCACGCCCAACGCCTGCGCGTGTTCGCCGATCAGGATTTGCAGCAGCGTGAAGGCGTGGAAAGTGTTGTTGATGGCATGGGCCTCGGCGATGAAACCCGTTCCGGACGCCGGCAGCACGACCACCAGTTCGTCTTCGTAGCTCACGCGCGACGCCAGCCACAGGTAATGCAGCTGATCGAACGGCAGGCTGTCGTTGAGCGTGGCCATGGCGTAAAGCAAGGCCATCAGCGCGTCGTCGGCGATGAACGCCTGATGATTGCCGCGGTGACGCAGAAGCATGGTCATCATGGGCAGCACCAGCACGTCAACGGCGGCTTGCAGGGCTTCAACCTCCCAGAATGCGTCCTGCGGCACCTCGGCCAATCTGGCCTGCGCATCGGTCCAAGCCTGGCGGTCGTCCTCCTCGACCTCCTCATCGTCCTCTTCCACTTCCTGCGCGCAGAACGGACGCAGGCGTTGCAGCCAGTCGCGCAGCAGCGCGTGCAGCGTGGGAAACAGGATGGCCGGATCGGCGCCGCCCTCCACCAGCGAACCGCCCATCAGCGCAAGCGCCGCGGCATGGGAAGGATGCAGTTGCGGCAGAAGATCGGCGCATTCCCGAAGGGCCGCGGCAGTGTTCGCCGGATTGCGGGCATGAGTCAGAAAGGCGCCAACCTCGGGCCGCTGGAAGAATTGCTCCATCGACTCCAGGTCGTCGGCGGCAAGGATGGGACGGGACAGGCTGCGTGCGAGGTCGGAGATCGGCATGAAGATACGGCTATGGGTGATGACGGCGGACGGCAAGCGCGCCGGCGGTATGCGGGGCGCCCGAGTTTACCGGCCGGATCGCGATGTCGTGACCAAAAATTTCATGCCTGCACGCGCGTTTCGAGGACTGGATATCAGCCGGCTGCGCCCCGCCCTGGCGCGGGGAGATCAACCAGGCGTTACAAGTCCTGCCAGATTTAATCAAATAAAACAGTTATCCCTGGGCTTCTGCTTTAGTTCTAGTCGCTGCATGGTGTTGCGTTCGGCGCGGCTTCCAGCGTCCTGCGTAGTGCCGGCATAGAAAAGATCAATAACCCGGAGGAGAAGTCTATGCGTACGTTAAAGCGCAGGGCCGCTGCATTCTTGGCGAGCGGCCTGATCGCAGTGCTGGCGGGCTGCGCCTCGCCAGGCGGCAAGAAGGACACGATCGCCATGGCGGGGCTGTCGCAGCCCGTGGAAATCGTCAGGGACAAACACGGCGTATCCCACATCTACGCCAAGAACCAGGCGGACCTGTTCTTTGCCCAGGGCTTTTCGGCCGCTCGCGACCGTCTCTGGCAACTGGACCTGTGGCGCCGCCAGGGCGAAGGCAAGATGGCCGAACAGTTCGGCCCGCGCTTCATCGAACAGGACCGCGCCGCGCGTCTCTTTCTGTACCGGGGCGACATGCAGGCGGAATTCGCCAGCTACCACCCCGAAGGCCAGGCCATCCTCACCGCGTTTGCCAACGGCATCAACGCCTACGTGAACTGGGTCAAGGCCAATCCCGACCAGCTTCCGCCGGAATTCAAGCTGACCGGCACCGAGCCCGGCTACTGGAGTCCGGAGACCTCGCTGATCCGCATCTACGGCCTGACGCGCAACGTCAGCGAGGAAGTGCGGATGTCCGAGCAGATCGCCGCGCTGGGCCTGAACAACGTGCAAGGGCTGAGCACCTTCGAGCCGCCGTTGGCGCTGCAGGTGCCCGCTGGCCTGGACGTAACCCAGATCAACAAATCCATCCTGGCCACCTACCGGCTGGCGCGGGACGGCCAGAAGTTCGAAGCGGGTGACTTCCCGCGCAGCCCGCTTGCCGCGGACGAGCGCGCCAAGCTGGCCAGCGCGTTGTCCGAGGGCCGGCTCGCGTCGCTGGACCCGGCCTTCGATCCGCTGGCGCCGCGCTACGAGAGCAACAACTGGACGCTGAGCGGCGAGCGCACCGCCACCGGCAAGCCCATCCTGGCGGGCGACCCGCACCGGTCCATCACGATGCCGTCGCTGCGCTACATGGTCCACCTGAATGCGCCGGGCTGGAACGTGATCGGCGCGGGCGAACCGTCATTGCCGGGCGTATCGATGGGCCACAACGACCGCATTGCGTTCGGCCTGACCATCTTCGCGTTCGGCGACGAGGAAGACCTGTACGTCTACGACACCAACCCCGCGAATCCCGGCGAATACCGCTATCAGGGCCGCTGGGAAAAGATGCGTCAGATCGACGAGAACATCCCGGTGCGCGGCGCGTCGCCTGCGATGCGCAGCCTGAAGTTCACGCGTCATGGTCCAGTCATCCATGAAGATCCGGTGCGGCGCAAGGCGTACGCCCTGCGCGCCGCCTACCTGGAATTTCCGGGCACGGCCGCCTACCTGGCCAGCCTGCGCTTGAACCAGGCGCAGAACTGGAACGAGTTCGTGGCCGGCATGGAAAAGCACTACACGCCCAGCGAAAACATGGTCTACGCGGACGTGGACGGCAACATCGGCTGGTTCGGCGGCAGCATCGCCCCCATCCGTCCGCGTAACGACTGGTCCGGCATGCTGCCCGTGCCCGGCAATGGCGATTTCGAATGGCGCGGCGTGCTGCCCGGCAGCTCCCTGCCCCGCGTCTTCAACCCGCCCGAAGGCTATGTCGCCACGGCCAACGAGTACAACCTGCCCGCCAACTATCCGTACAAGGACATGTCGGCGCGCACCTGGGCCGAACCCTTCCGCATCCAGCGCATCCGCGAGGTGGTGGCCGACGGCAAGGGGCTGACCGTGCAGCAGTCGCAGGACCTGCAGTTCGACAATCTGTCGATTCCTGCCCGCACGCTGGGCGGCTACGCCAAGTCGTTGAATTCGGCGGATGCGAACGTCGGCGCGGCGCTGAGCCTGCTGAAAGACTGGGACTACCGCATGGCCACGGACTCCCGGGCCGCCACCGTCTATGCCTTCTGGCTGCCGGAGGTCGTCAAGCGCGTGACCGACCTGTATGTGCCGGCAAACGGGCGCGCGGCATTCGGCGAGCTGTCCACCCGCAAGACGCTGGAAAAGCTGGCCACGCCCGATGCCGCCTTCGGTCCTCGTCCGGACCAGGGCCGCGACGCCCTGCTGTTGCAGGCGCTGGCCGATGGCCTCACCAAGCTGACCGCGAAGATGGGGCCGGATTCGAAGCAATGGCAGTGGGGCAAGCTGCACCACATCCAGTTCGATCACAGCCTGGCCAGCCTGCTGCCGCCCGACACCGCCAAGGCGTGGGGCACGCCGCGCTATCCGGTCGGCGGCGACAACGACACGGTGCACCGCGCGACGTTCCGCAAGAGCGACTACCGCGTGACCAGCGGCGCGTCGTACCGCCAGGTGATCGACGTGTCCGACTGGGACAACTCGCGCGTGCAGAACGTGCCGGGCCAATCGGCGGATCCGCGCAGCCCGCATTACCAGGACCTGCTCAAGGGCTGGGCGACGGGCGAGTACTTCCCGATGGCGTTCAGCCGGGCCAAGGTGGAGAGCCAGCGGTCGGACACGCTGACGCTGCAGCCGGCGGTCAAGTGAGCTGAGTTGCGTGCTTGGGTCGGTGTCAGACACCCGTCGGAGATGGCCGTCAGCTTGCGGCGGCGTCTCAATGGGTGTCTGACACCTGGGTCCAAGTATGTGGCGGCATCACAACGGGTGTCTGACACCAGGGCTGACGAGCGCCGCTTGCTGGGGCGATTTAACCTGCGATGGCGCCCTTGATGTTTGTCATTTCGTGGCGCCATTCGCGGGCGGAGAATGCCGTCATGACCCTCTATCCCGTGCTGCTCATCCTGCATCTGCTTGCCGCCTTCCTGTTCGTCGGCACCGTCACGTTCGAGGTGCTGTTTCTTGAACCGGTGCACCGCCGCCTGCCGCCCGACGTGCGCAAGGCGCTGGGCAGTCAGCTCGGGCCGCGCGTGCGTTCGGTGGTGCCGTGGTCGGTGGCGGTGCTGTATCTGGCGGGATTGGGACTGGCTTGGCAACACCGCGGCGCGCTGTCCGCGCCGCTGGCCTCATCGTTCGGCCTGCTGCTGTCCATCAAGATCGCGCTGGCCGTCAGCGTGCTGATTCATGTGGCGACTGCGCTGGTGCTGGCCAAGCAGCGCAAGCTCACCAGCGCGCTGCAAGGCCGGCTGCACCTGAGCGTCTTCTGCCACATGCTGGCCATCGTGGTGCTGGCCAAGGCGATGTTTTACGTCACCTGGTGACCGGGCGCCAAAGGCGCTAATCGCGAACAGGGCGCTAACGGCGCGGATCGCGCCGATCTCGCTAGCGCCCCCCACACTTACTTGCGCTTGCCCGAGGCGTCCTGCTCCACCACCATGTCCAGCACGTAGACCTTGGACGGCGCATCGGCGGGCGGGTTCTTCCAGTCGTAGCGCTTGACGCGCAGCACGGTGCGCACGCCCTCCTGGTGCTCAAACCCTTCGATCGACTGGTACAGCGGTTGCCACTTGTCCGGCGCCGGCAATGCGATGCCCGCGTCATTGAACTTGCGTTCACGCACCATCAGGCACTGATAGTGCGGAATCATGGGATGGCTGCATTCGGCGCGCTTGGCCGCCACTTCCAGGAACATGACCTGTCCGGCGCTGCCGTACAGCGTTTCCGGCGTGGGTTCGCCGACGAACTTCAGCACGCTGCCGTCCTGCGTCGTCAGATCCAGCGCCGGTTCGGCCTTATCACCCGACAGCGTCACGCGCAGATCGCCCTTCAGGCGCTGGGCGATCTCGGCATCCAACTGCATCAGGCTTTGTTCGCACGCCTTCATCGTGGACGCCAGGTTCGCGATGGTCAGCACGCCGTTCTTGTACGTGAACCCGCCGAACTGCGCATTGCAGCCGCCGCGGATGTTCACGCCGTCGTCCTTGAAGGTCAGGCGCACCTGGTGCTCGACGCCCTTTTGCAGCGCCGCGATGGACTTGCCCGCGGCGTCGGTGGCGGCGGTCAGGCGCCAGTGGTAGGCGCTCAGGCTGGCCTGAGTTTCGGCGGAGGTAGCGGCGGACGTGGTGGCGGAATCAGGCATGGCGGACGATCCTTCGCGGGGTGAGGTCGTGGGCGCGCAAGCAGACAGCAGCGCCGCGCAGACGGATGCAAGAAGGATGGTTTTTTTCATGATTGGTTCCTGTCAGCCGCGTGGCCTTGATGAAAAGCGGGATTCTACGTCCGTGGCGTGGACGAAATCGCCGCCACGCGGGGCAGTCCGTTTCCAAATCTTGCGGCTGGGCCGCCTCCGGGCGGCCCAATCGAAACGTTGGCGCGCCGCGAGCCGCGCATGGGAAATGTCCATCCGGCGGGCGCGGCCAAACCCTCACGGCCGGCGCCCGCGCAATTACAGTCTGACACCTTCCCCGGCGGCCCCCCGCGCGGCCGCGCACGCCTGAACGCGCTACTTGTCAGCGGGATACGCCGGGCTCGCCAGGCAGGCCTGCGCCCATTCGTAGTCGTCGGTATCGAAGACGTCGCCGTCGATCTTGGGCAGCGGCTTGTCGGCATATTTGAAATCGGGCGCAGCCGGCGACCGGTTCCACTTCGTCTTGCCATTGCCGTCGTCGCACGCCTCGTCGGCGCTGCTGAACGAGCACGACGCGATGACCTTGGGCTTGCCGTTCACCACGTTGGCCACGTAGCGCTTCGTGTAGACGCCGCCGGAAGCCCAGTATTCGTCGACCGAGCAGACGCGGTCATTGTGCTGGTAATGGCGGGTCGCGAAGCAGGAGTAGTTGTTGTAGTCGGGCGGCAGCACGTCGCACGACGACGCGAAGCCGGCAAACGGGCCGCCGGTGAACTGCGCCCGGAACTTGCGCTGATCCAGCGCCCGCGCGACCAGGACCGGCGTGTCGGACCCTTTGGCCTTTTCCTTGAACTCGGCGCTGCGCGCAAGCATCAGGCTGCGCGCGGCCTGCGCGGGGGTCTTGCCATCGGGCAGGAGGTCGGGCGACTCGATCAGTCTTTCCAGTGCGTTGTCGCGCGCCGCCAGCCAACGCTTCTGGCCGTCGACCAGCATGGTGCGGATCTCGGCATCGGGCGCGGACTTCAACAGTGCGTTGTAGCTGCGATTCAATTCCGCGTCGGCGGACACCGCGCCGCGGTCGGCGCAGATCAGCTTCTCGACGCCGGTGGATGCCTTCTTGCAATCGATGGCCAGCGCGGGCGCGGACAATGCGAACAAGCCAGCCAGGGACAACAACCGTAGTGCGGGAATTCCAGGTTTCATCGGATTCTTCTCGGGTTCGATGGCGGTTGGACAGCCCGCAATTCTGGCATGAAACCGGGGACGCCCCGAAAACGGCACACCGCCGATCGCCCTCCCCGGATGCGATCGGCGGCGTCATCAACGCGCGCTACAGCGCCGACGCCATCGCCAGCCGCTCCGCGTAATGCGGAATCGACAGGCGCTCGATGACGGCCTGCTGCTGCGCCCCGAACACGTCGCGCTCGTCCGGCGAAGCCGAAATGTTCGGGCGGTCGATGGTCAGCTTGATGGCGTTGCAGCTATCCACGAAGAACGTGCCGACCACGCGCTCGGGCGCCACGCCCAACACCCGCGCCACGTTGGCCGGGCAGAACACGTTCGAGCGCAATGCGGCTTCGTAGTCGGCAGCCGAATTGAACACGATGTCGAACGTCAGCCGGTTGATGCCCGCGTCCTTGCTGCGGACCACCACGGCCATGTCGAGCAGTGGCTGTTCGCGCTGGGGCGAGCCGTCGGGCGGCACGTCGGCGATCAGGGACAGCGTGCGATCGTCCAGATTGCCCTGGTAGTCCGTGATGCCGATGTCGTAATACCGCGGCCGGCCGGACCCGCTTTCCGTCCACGTCTTGCCGTTGGCGCGGAAGTACGTGATCGGGAACATGCGGTTCTTGATGATGTCCTCGTTCTGCAGCAGGTGGTAGAGCGTCCATTCGTAGGCATCGCCCGCATCCATGTCCAGGCGCGAACCGTCGCGCGCGGCGGCCAGCGACAGCAGGCGTTGCAGCTCGGCGTGATGGCGGTCTGCAAGCACGCGAGGATCGCGGTCGATGGTGCGCACGAGCGCGACCGGGTGGCTCGCGTCGGCCTCATGGATTTTCCATGTCGCGGCGCGCAGCGCGTCCGGAAACTCCGCCTGAACCAGCGTGATGACGGCGTCCTTGATCATCGGGTAATTCGCCTGGAACACCGGATCGCGCGTGCCGCTGGGAACCACCGCGCCGTATTGCCCGTCCTCGCGCCGGAAGCTCACCAGATTGGGCGACAGCGGATAGGCGATGTTGCCGGCGGTGGCCTTGCGGCCCGCATAGCCGTAGTGGATCAGATAGTGAGTCAGCAGGCTGGCCAGCGTTTCAGCCGCCTGCGGCGTCGCCGCGCACGTTTCCACGATCAGGCCCAGCTCTTTTTCGCCCTCGCGCAGCGGCACGGCTTGCACGCCGTTGCGGCCATAGACCAGCACGTCGCCGGGGACGCGCGGCAGATCCGCGGGGTCCAGATGGACCAGCGACACCTTGCGCTTGCCCAACCGCCGCGCGCCCTCCAGCTTGATGCTCCACGGCCACGGCTTGCCGGCATGCACGAACTGGCTGTTGCGGATGCCGGCTGTGCGGGCGTCACGCGCGAAGAATTCCGTATGTTCCATCGCCAGGATGCCTTCGGGATAGAACTGCAATTGCGGATGGCTTTCCTCGTAGAGCGAGTGCGCCGCAATCGAATACGGCGTGCAGCGCCGCCCCGAGTCCGGCGCCACGAAAAGCGCCGTGCCGTCGTCGTAGATTTCGGC
The DNA here is from genome assembly GCF_032113835.1 of Achromobacter sp. Lineage (GTDB taxonomy): Bacteria > Pseudomonadota > Gammaproteobacteria > Burkholderiales > Burkholderiaceae_B > Achromobacter. The sequence goes on from NZ_DAMCTG010000102.1 coordinate 11,013, forward strand.
AACCAGGCAATCGGACGGCGAGCCCGGGTCGCAGGCCAGCGCGCCGCATTCCAGCACATGGCCCACGTGATACGCCAGACCCGGGTCGATGCCGCGGCGGATCATGTCGGACGCGAACAGCGCAATGTCGCACGCGCGGCCGGCCAGCACGTACTTTGCGCCGCTTTCCAGCGCCGTGATGAGCGGATGCACGCCCATCTGACCCACGATGGTGCTCTCTTCGAGCGCCGCTGCGTCCAGCTCCGGCCCGGCGCCCGTGGGCCGAAGCGCGCCCGCCCGGAATTCGCGGATAACGCTCGCCGGATCCAGCTCGGACCGGATGACGGCCACGGCGCGGTCCTTCACGCCCAGCTCGTCAAACACTTCCTTGGCGACGTCGATCATCCAGTCCAGGTTGCGGTTGCCGCCCGCCATGCCGCAGCTTCCCAGGATGACCGGACCCTCGATGCGTTCGCCCGCTTCGACCATGTGGCGAAAGTCCGCCTTCACGGCTTCGCGTTCGAAGTATTCGGTTCCCGTGCCCAGGTAATAGGGGCCGGCGTCCATCGATCCCGCATCCGAGATCACGGCGTCGATCCGCCCTTCCAGCGCCTTTTGCAGCGATTCACGGGGAAATCCATATCCCAACGCTCCGCACGCGGACACCACGCGATAAACCAGCTTAGCCATCATCACTCTCCAGTTCTGCAGGCCGCAGACATTGCGGTTGCTGCATGGGAGTGAAGATTGCGCCTGCCGGCGAAACAGCAAAAATACTATGTTGATATGCGGGTATCGGCGGCGGATATGGCCTTTTAGCGGCGCGTCAGGAAGGCAGCGGTTCCGCGCCGGCCAGTCCTTTTTCCCGCACTTGCTGCATCACGAATTCGCTGAGCAGCGTGCGCACCGCGTCGGCGGGCGGCGCCAGCGGCACGTCATTGGACGCGATGACCGCCGCCGTCAGATAGACGGGCGGTTCGATCAGCACCGCCGACACCATCGCGTTGCCCGGCTGGCCCGAGAAGTCACCCAGCGGCAGGATGGTATGGCCGATGCCTGCCTGCACCGCCGACAACATGCCGGAATAGACCTCGGTCTCCGCCACCACTTGCGGCGCGATGCCGGCCTCGGAAAACAGCCGGTCCAGCAGATTGCGCGTCATGTTGGGATGCGCGGGCAGGATGAGCGGCATGTCGGCCAGTTGCTCGAAGCGCATGGCGGACGGCCGGCGCCCCGGCTTGCGCGGGCTGACCACGAAAAGCCGTTGCCGGAACAGCGGTTGGCGCGCAAAACCCGTGGTCGGTTCGTCTTCGAACACCAGCGCCAGATCCAATGAGCTGTCGCGGATGCGCGAGCCCAACTGGCCGCTGGCATCGCTGCTGAAACGCAGGCTGATCTTGGGCAACGCCGCCCGGCACTTTTCCATCAGTTCGCCGGCCAGAAACGACGCCAGCGTGGACGACATGCCGATGCGAACCACGCCCTGGATGTCGCCGCTGAGCGAGCGCACGATCTGCGGGATGCGCTCCATGCGGCTCAGGATGGAAGCGGCTTCCGTGTAGAGCGCCGCGCCCGCGGGTGTGGGGCGCGCACCTCGCGCGCTGCGATGCAGCAGCGTCACGCCCAGTTCTTCTTCCAATGCCGCGATCTGCTGGCTGAGCGCCGGCTGCGCCACCGGAATGAGCGCCGCCGCGCGGGAAAAACTGCCCGCCTCAACGATCTTCACGAAGTACCGGAGATGGCGCAGCTGCACGGAAACGCTCCGGTCAGAACGTCACCGTGACCGACGGCGCGCTGCGCCGGGCTTCGCCATGGAACACGGCTTCGATGTTGTTGCCGTCCGGATCCAGCACGAAGGCGCCGTAGTAGCCGGGGTGGTATTCGCGAAATCCCGGCGCGCCGTTGTCCTTGCCGCCGTGGGCCAGCGCCGCCTTGTAGAACGCGTCGACCATTGCCTGATCGCGCGCCTGGAACGCAAGATGGTGGCGTCCCGTCAATTGGCCCAGCGCGGCCTGGCTGTCGGCCGACGAGACAAAGAGCTCGTCCGCCCAGAAGTAACCATCGGCCGTGCCGCCCATGGGCACCTCGAGGGCATCGAACACCGCCTGGTAGAAGCGCTGGCTGGCCGGCAGGTCACGCACGACAAGCTGGATGTGATCGATCAGACGGCCGCGATGAAGCTCGTTGGTCTGCATGACGTCTCCTTGCTGGTAGGGGATCGGTCGACTATAGCGCCATCCGGCGCGGCCGATATGGGGGCTCGGTCAAACGGATACCACCCGCAGGCGGGCCGGAATTTCGGCCATGATCCGGCTGCGCAATGACAAGACCCGCATTGCCCTGTCGAGCAATGCGGGCCTGAAGACCGCGGTCATGTGGGGCGTGCCAAGCACGCCCGGAGCGATCAGCCGAAGACGCGGAAGCGGTCGGCGTCGTCCATGAAAGCCTTGTCGCTGAAACCGGCTTCGTTCGAGCCAAACGGCATCTGCGCGCGCAGCTTCCAGTAGGCGGGAACGTTCCATTCGCGCGCGACGGCGGCGTCGATCAGCGGGTTGTAGTGCTGCAGGCTGGCGCCGACACCGGCGTTGGCCAGCGCGGTCCACACGGACAATTGGGCCATGCCGCCCGACTGCTCGGACCAGACCGGGAAGTTGTCGGCGTACAGGGCAAACTTTTCCTGCAGGCTGCGCACCACGTCCTGGTCTTCGAAGAACAGGATGGTGCCCACGCCGGCGGCAAAGCTCTTGAGCTTGGCTTCGGTCTTGTCGAAACCTTCGGCGGGCGCAACCTTGCGCACTTCTTCCGTGGCCAGGTTCCACAGCTTGTCGCTTTCGGCGCCAAACAGGATCACGGCGCGCGAGCTTTGCGAGTTGAAGGAGGACGGGCTGTGCTTGATCGCGTCCTGGATCAGCGTGGTCAATTCTTCCTTGGAGGCCGACAGGTTGCGGCCCAGCGAATACTGCGTGCGGCGCTGCTTGAGCGCTTCGAGATATGCGTTGCTCATTATTTGACCTTTCGACCAGTAGATAGAGATGACGATGGGAGGCATTCTACCGGCTCGACCATGACGCGAATACCCGTTCAAACGCACTTTGGCTGGAACATACTGTTCCACTGGTGATGCCAAAGGGGCAGAAATGTGCGATCCGCGCGATGAATCGGCCGCCCTCAGACGGCCGGTTTCAGACGCCTGTTCTCGTCAGAGATCCATGTCCAGGACGCGCGTCACCGTATCGCAGGACGCGCATTGGCCTGCCACGATGAGATTGCTGAAGAAGTTCTGCACGGTGTCCGGGTCTTCGTCCCAGAGCTCGTCCGTGCCGTCGTAGTCGAACTGCGCGAAGACGCTGAACCGCGTGCCCTGGCAGGCGGGGCAAATGAAAGCCTGGGCCGCCCCCTCGCCGCGGATCTTGGCTGAGCAATCCAGCTCGCCGTGATATCCGTGGATGTCGCTGTCGAACACCACGACGCCTTCCGGCGCGCCGTCCCATTTCACGGCCAGCGGCGACACGAATTCGTAGTCCTCGACGTGTTCGTTGTAATCGCGCAGGTCAAACCCGAAGATCTCGCCCGTCTGCGCCCCGTCCGCGCCCAGCAGGCGGAACGCGACAGCGACCTCGCCGCGGTCCTCCACGAGCAGCGGCGCGGGCGCCGTGCGCACGCCGTCCAGGCAACGAGGGGGATGGGAAAGGACGTGATCGTAGGTGGGGTCGGACGTGGGATCGGACATGCAGCGGGTCTCCTGTGAAGCACGAAGATTTAAAGAACTTGTGACTATAGACAATTGCCGATCCCGTCGATCCGTCAGTCGGCGCGGAACCCCGTCGCCTTCACCACGTCCGCCCAGCGCTTCGATTCCGCCGTCAGCAAGGCCTGCAGCGCCTGCCGGTCCGAGCCCACGACGACGAATCCGGCCTCGCCCAACGTTTTCACGGCGGCCGGCTGGCGCAGCGCGGCGGCGCTGTCGGCCTGCAGGCTGGTCAGCACGGCGTCCGGCGTGCCGGCCGGCGCAAACAGCGCAAACCACGCGCCGAAGTTGACCGCAGGCAGACCACCCTCCGCGAACGTCGGTACGTCAGCCAACGCAGGCGAGCGCTTCGCGCCCGTGGTGGCCAGCGCGCGCAGCTTGCCGCCCTGCACCTGGGGCGCAGCCAGCGCCGTCGTCACGAAGGCCGCCTGCACGCCACCGGACACCAGTCCCGACACGGCATCGCCCGTTGACCGGTAATGGATGGCTTCGATCTTCAGGCCCGCCTCGCGCGCAAAAAGCTCCGCGCCGAAATGGCCCGGCGTGCCCGCACCAAAGGTGGCGAAGTTCACGCGGTCCGGCGCCTTCTTCGCCGCATCGACGAAGGCCGCCAAGTCCTTGTAGGGCGAGCTGGCCGGCACCACCAGTACGAAGTCGGCGCGCACGACCTCGGAGATCGGCGCGAAATCGCGCGGCGGATCGTAGTTCAGGTTGCGGTAGGTGGCGGGCGAAATGCTGATCGAGCCGACCTCGCCCAGCAGCAGCGTCTGGCCGTCGGCCGGACTGCGCGCGACGGTCTGCGCGGCAATCTGACCGCCCGCGCCGACCTTGTTCTCCACCACCACGCTTTCGCCCAGGATCGGCCCCAGGTGCTGGGACAGGGTACGGGCGACGATGTCCGGTCCCGTGCCGGGCGGAAAGCCCACGTTCAGGCGCACCGGCCCATTGGGAAACTGGGCGGCTGCCGCAAGCGGCAGGCACAGCATGAAGCCGCCCAGCAGGCGGCGCAGCATCGTTTGCATGGTTGTCTCCTGGTTTTTTTAATGCCGCGGCGGCTGCCGCGGGTTCAGCAAATGCGATAGAAGCGCAGTTCGACGCGGTCTGGGTAGCGGGCGCCGGTGCCGATGAACAGGCTCTCGTTCATCCAGCCGAGCGCGGGCGACGATGTCTCAAAGCGCGGATAGCTGCGAAAGTAGATGCGCGCCGGATCGACGGCTTCGCCGCGCGCCAGCCGCGCAATGTCCTCGGCGCTGCCCGTGCGGATGCCGGTGTTCTCGACATACACGCGCTCGCCCGCGGGCGTCTCGATCACGTATCGCGCGTGTATGTCCGTGAACGTGGCCGAACGGATGATCTGGAAGTCCGCGCCGCCGGGCAGCACCTTGCCGGACAGGCGCGGGCCTTCGACCGTGCCGCCGGTGATCGGGATCACGCGGCGCCGGCCCTGCGGCGTATCGCCCACTTCCTGCGGCGCGCCCACGTCGACGACGACGGTGGTCACGTGTTCCAGCCGGGGCGCGTGGGGTTCGTGGATGGCTTCGTTGTTGGCTTCGTTGTTGGATTCGGGGCCGCTCAAGGTTTTTCTCCGCGGGCAAGACGCAGCGCGGCGGGGTCAAAGCCCGCCAGCTGCTTGTAGCGCAGCGATACCGCCGCCAGCTCCTCGCCCGATATCACGTCGTTGATGTTCGCAAAGCCTTGCGGCGCGCGCTCTTCGGCCATCTGCATCACCTGTTCGGGGCCGTTCAGACGGTTGCGCAGCACGATGCCGGCGGTGCGCGGCAGGCGTTCGGCTTCGTACTCCAGCAGCGCGATCTCTGCCGAGCGCGCCTTGCCCCGCTCGGCCTGAGCCAGCCAGTCGGCCAGGCAGCGCGCGTCCAGAATCGCCTGAGCGGAGCCGTTCGAGCCGATGGGATACATCGGATGCGCCGCGTCGCCCAAGAGCGTGATGCGCCCGCGCGTCCAGCGCGGCAAGGGATCGCGGTCGACCAGCGGAAATTCATAGATCGCCTCGGCGCCGTCGATGATGGCGGGGATGTCGATCCAGTCCCAGCGCCAATCGGCGAACCGATCCGCGAAGACGGACTTGTCGACCTTGCGGTTCCAGTCGGTGGCGGGCAGTTCCGCGCCGGGGATCGACAGCTCGGCGATCCAGTTGATGAGCGAGCGGCCTTGTTTGCGCAGCGGTTCCGAGATCGGGTAACAGACGAATTTCTGGTCCTGGTGACCCGCCATGAACATGCTGCGCCCGTCCAGATACGGCGGCGCCTCGGTCACGGCGCGCCACAGCATGCGCCCGGAAAACCGGGGATCGTCCCCCACCGGATGCAGCTGTCGGCGCAGCGCCGAGTGGATGCCGTCGGCGCCCACCAGGATGTCGCCGTGCACGGTCTGCAGCGCGTTGTCCGCGCGTCGGCGGAACTGCGCGTGCACGCCCGCCGCATCCTGGCTGGCCGATTCCAGCACCATGCCTGGCACGATGGCGTCCGCCCCGAGCCGGTCGCGCACGGCCTCTGCCAGCAGCATCTGGAATTCGCCGCGATGCACCGAGAACTGCGGCAGCGGATAGCCGGCCTGCAAGCCGCGCGGTTCGCGCCAGATCGGCTGGCCGAGCTTGTTGTAGTAGTGAAGCTGCGAGGTCTCTATGGCGCGTTCGGCCAGTTCGGGCATGAGGCCCAGTTGCTCGATCTCGCTGACCGCGTGGGGCAGCAGATTGATGCCGACGCCCAGCGGCCGCAATTCCTGCGCACTTTCATAGATGCGGCAGCCGATGCCGCGCCGATGCAGCATCAGCGCAAGGGTCAGCCCGCCGATACCGGCGCCGGCAATGACGATTTGCATGTCTACTCCTGGTCTTATTTGTTATGCAACATAACAAAATCGCCCCGCGTTTCGCACGAGGGATTTCCCGCAATCCGGTGGCGCGGCGGAGACGCCTGCATTAGTGTTGAGGCCCCGTTTCACGATACGCCCCCGATGTCCAGAGCCTCCGCCCCACACCCTCGCCGCCCTGCTGCCCGAGGCGAACACTTCGATCCGCATGTGCCCGGCATTCAGTACGGCGCGCTGGACGACCTGGTCGGCTACGCCATCCGCCGCGCGCAGATCCTGATCTACGAGGATTTCCTGGCCGCGCTGGCGCCGTGGGACATCACGCCGCAGCGTTATTCCGCGCTGACGCTGATCGCCGCCAATGAAAACCTCAAGCTCACCGACCTGGCGCGCATCCTGGGCATTGCGCGCTCGGGCGCGGTGCAGATCGTCAACCAGTTGCAGGACCTGGGCTACGTGGAGCGCCAGGAGGCCGAACACGACCGGCGCGCGTACGCGCTGGCCATGACGCGGGCCGGCCACACCGCGCTGGCCGCCATCACCGAGGCCGTGCAGGCGCACGACGCACGCATCAGCGGCAAGCTGGGCGCGGCCGAACGGCGCAAGCTGATCGGGTTGCTGGGCAAACTGGGATAACGCGGCCCCGATATCGCGCCCTTTCCACCCATCCGGGCATTCCCCTATTACCTCAGCCACGTCAAAAAACTATCGTATTCGAGAATTATCAAATAAGAGAATTCTCGCTTCCGA
>NZ_DAMCTG010000103.1:0-17998 GCF_032113835.1 Achromobacter sp.
TCGTACGCCTTCGGCTCCCTTCGGTTTCCCTCGGGCGCATCTACACGCCCCGCGCGCCCCAGACCGCCGCCACGCCGGGCTCGGGTGGTTTGAACTTGGCGGGCGCTGGGTCGGGTCGGGTTCTTGAGGTTCTTGCCTGCGTCCGCTTGGCTATGAAACATCTTGCGGTGCCCGCCCCACGTCGGCCGCGCAGGCGGCCTGGTGAGGCTTACGCGGTGTCTTGCGTCCACGGGCCGACGCTGCGCGCTCGCGGCGCATAGGACTGATTCAGGTGTCAGACACCCATCGCAAGCGCGTAGGACTAACTCCGGTGTCAGACACCCCTCGCTTTTGCGTATTTTCTTGTGGGCATGCCACCGAAATCAGGTGTCTGACACCCGCATGAGAAAGCCGTCATTGCGCAGCGGTCTTCGCCGGGTGTCTGACACCGTGCGCGGTGCGTAAGACCGATTCAGGTGTCACACACCGCAATCCGTCATCACCCGCCCGCGCGCCGCGTCTCCTTCGGCAACTCCCCAAACCGTTCCCGGTAATACTCCGAGAACCTCCCCAAATGCCCAAACCCCACGCTCAGCGCCACCTCCGTGACGCTCGCATCCGGCTGGGTCTTCAGCCGGCTCCTCGCTGCGTCCAAGCGAAACGCGCGTAGCGCATTCATCGGTGTGGTATTCCGGTGTTCCTGAAAAAGCCGGGTGAGCGCAGTCGCACTGGCTCCAGCATGGCGAGCGATGGCGTTCAGGGTCAATGGCGCACCCAGGCGTTCACGCATGAACGCCTCGGCCACGCTTAGACGTCGGGGAACGGCGTGGGGCATGCCCGCGTGGGTTTGCCACGTGTTCGGCTGGTTATAGAGCAGGTGCAGAACCAGCGTGTCCTCCAGGTGTTCCAGCCACGCGGCGGGCGGGCGGCGGGCGCCGTCGTCCAGGGTGGGGAGCAAGTGAATCAGGCTGCCCATCATGCTGCGCCAGGCGGCGCCGATGGGTGTATCCAGGCGCAGGGCGGGGCTGAAGTCCAGGGGGCGGGCGGCGGCTTCGCCGAAGGCGCGTTGGCCCATGGCTTCGAGTTTGCCTCTTGGGATCTTGAGCAGCAGTTGTTCGCAGCCGGCTTCCCAGTGCAGCCGCAGGCGGCGGTTGGGGGCGATGACGGCGGCGCAGTCGGGGTCGGCGTTGACGCCTTCGTCGCCGCACTCGATGCGGGCGCGGCCGCGCAGGGGGACCTGCACCAGCATGAAGTCCTGGAGGCGGTCGGGTTCGATGTGGACTTCGGCGCCGTAGCGCAACGTACAGACCGTCAGCGAGCCGAATCGGCCCCGGTTCAGTTCAGCGTCGACGCGGCCGCCTTTCCAGGTGAGGCGGTGGTCCTTGAGGGCTTCGGACACGCGGGCGCGGGTCTCATCCTGTTGCGTGGAGCTGAAGACGCGCCGTTTCAGCAAGGGCGCCAGCTCTAGTCGGGACCAGCCGTGCATGGAAGCCTCCGGGACGGGACCGATCCCGTATCTGCGGGCAGCGTAAAGGAATCGTGCGCCATTGGGAATTAAGTGAATCCCGGATAAGAGTGGCGGTATTCGGATAGAGCCGGGGTGGGCGCGGGCCTAATCTTGCCGGGAGGCGCGCGCACGGTGGGCGGGCCTGTTGGAATGGGGGCGCCGCGGCGCGTAAGCTGGGCGACTTGAATCGGCGGCATGCGTGTACCGACGGCAGACGGGTTCTGTCAGCTTTCCGCCAGCGCGGCTGGCGGCGAATACGGGGTGGCACATGAATCGAAATCGATGGAGCCGGCGCGCGCTGGCGGCGCTGGTTTGCGTGGGGGCTGCGGTGGGCGCGCCGGGGGCGGCGTCGGCGGCCGACAAGGTGAAGGTGGGGTTGCTGACCACGCTGTCGGGACCGGGGGCGGCGCTGGGCAACGAGATCCGGGATGGCTTCAATCTGGCGCTGCAGCATACGGGCGGCAAGCTGGGCGGGTTGACGGCGGAAGTGGTGGTGGCCGACGATCAGCAGAAGGCGGATACCGGGCGCCAGGCAGTGGAGCGGCTGCTCAAGCGCGACCGCGTGGACGTGATGACGGGCATCGTGTTTTCGAATGTGCTGCTGCCGGTGATGCCGGCGATCCTGCAATCGGACACGATCTATCTCAGCACCAATACCGGGCCGGAAAACTACGCGGGCGCGGGCTGTAATCCGAATTTCTTCGCGGTGGCCTGGCAGAACGAGGACATTCCGGCCGCGATGGGCAAGTACGCGGCCGACCAGGGCTACAAGCGCGTGGCGCTGATCGCGCCTGATTACCCGGGCGGACGCGAGTCGCTGAACGGCTTCAAGCGCCTGTACAAGGGCGGCGTGGCCGAGGAGATCTACACGCAGCTCGGCCAGCTGGACTATGGCGTGGAGATCACGCAGCTGCGCGCCAGCAAGCCGGATGCGGTGTTTTTCTTTCTGCCGGGCGGCATGGGCGTGAATTTCATCAAGCAGTTCAACGGCGCGGGGCTGTCCAAGGACATCGCGTTGCTGGCGCCGGGCTTTTCGGGCGACGAGGACACGATCGCGGCGGTGGGCGCGCCGATCAAGGGCCTGCGCAATACGGCGCAATGGGCGGCCGAACTCGACAACCCGGCCAACCGCAAGTTCGTCGAGGACTTCAAGAAGACCTACAACCGCAGCCCGTCGCTGTACGCGTCGCAGGGCTATGACGCGGCGATGCTGCTGGACAGCGCGGTGCGCCAGACGGGCGGCAAGCTCGATGCTGAAGCACTGCGTCCGGCGCTGCGGCGTGCGGACTTCAAGTCGGTGCGTGGCGATTTCAAGTTCAACCGCAATCAGTACCCGGTGCAGAACTATTACCTGCGCGTGGTCGAGGCGGACGCCAGCGGCAAGCTGTCGAACAAGCTGTCGGGCACGGTGCTGACGCAATACCAGGATCCCTTCGCGGCCTCGTGCCAGATGAAGTAGGCCGCCGCGGCTTTGCAATACAGGAGATACGCATGACTGAACGCATTACGACGCGCGAGGTGACGATTGCCTCGCACGATGGCAAGTCCTTCGGCGCTTATCTGGCGGTGCCGGCCTCGGGCCGCGGCCCGGGCCTGGTGCTGTGCCAGGAGATATTCGGCGTCAACGATTTCATGCGGCGCAGCGCGCAGTTGCTGGCCGAGGAAGGCTACGTGGTGCTGGTGCCGGACCTGTTCTGGCGTCAGCAGCCGGGCATCCAGCTGACGGACGGCCCGGCGGACATGCCGCGCGCGTTCGAGCTCTACAAGGGTTTTGACGTGGATCTGGGGATCAAGGACATCGCGTCGACGCTTGCCGTGCTGCGCGCGCTGCCCGAACAGGAAGGCGGCGCGGGCGTGCTGGGCTATTGCCTGGGCGGCAAGCTGGCCTATCTGGCGGCGTGCCGCACGGACGCGGACGTGGCGGTGGGTTATTACGGCGTGGGCATCGAGGACAGCCTTGAAGAGGCCGCCCATCTGCGCGGACGCCTGGTGCTGCACATTGCGGAGCAGGACGGCTTCTGTCCGCCCGAAGCGCGCCAGCGCATCCTGGAGGCGCTGGGCGGCAAGCCGGGCGTGGAGCTGTACGTGTATCCCGGCGTGGACCACGCATTTGCGCGCACGGGCGGCGATCACTACGACAAGCCGTCGGCGCTGATGGCGCACCAGCGCAGCATGGCGGCGTTGCAGCGCACGATCGGGCCGGAGTTCGATTATTCGTACCTGTGGGACAAGCACTGCGAGTATGAATTCGGCACGCGCGACGTGGCGGCGACGATGGCGACGATGGTGGCCGAGCCTTACGTCAATCACATCCCGACGATGACGGGCGGCGTGGGCCACAAGGAGTTGTCGCGCTTCTATCAGCATCATTTCGTGAACAGCAATCCGCCGGATACGCGGCTGGTTCCGCTGTCGCGCACGGTGGGCGCGACGCAGATCGTGGACGAGCTGCTGTTCTGCTTTACCCACACGACCGAGATCGACTGGATGCTGCCGGGCGTCGCACCCACCGGCAAGGCCGTGGAGATTCCGCTGGTGGCCATCGTGAAATTCCGCGGCGACAAGCTCTATCACGAGCACATCTATTGGGATCAGGCCAGCGTGCTGGTGCAGGTGGGCCTGTTGGATCCGGCCGGCCTGCCCACGGCCGGGCGCGAGACCGCGGCCAAGCTGCTGGACGAATCGCTGCCTTCGAACACGCTGATGGCGCGCTGGAAAGACAGCGCGAACAAGTAGGGAGACGACATGCCTTATACCGACGAACAATTGGCGGGGCTGGTGCGCGGCGACAGCGTGCACCGGGACCTTTACACCGATCCGGCGATCTTCGACATCGAGATGCAGCGCATCTACGGCCGCGCCTGGATCTACGTGGGCCACGAAAGCCAGGTGCCCAAGACGGGCGACTATCACACGACGCGCCTGGGCGATCAGGACGTGCTGATGGTGCGCGCCGCCGATGGCCGCGTGCACGTGCTGTACAACCGCTGCCCGCACAAGGGCGCGAAGGTGGTGGCCGACGGCGAGGGCTGTGCAGGCAAGTTCTTCCGTTGCCCGTATCACGCGTGGACGTTCAAGCTGGACGGCAGTCATCTGGGCGTGCCGCTCAAGCAAGGGCTGGAAGGCACGTCGTACGACCCTACGGATCCGTCGTTCTCGATGCGGCGGTTGGCGCGCGTGGAGAGCTACCGCGGCTTCGTGTTCGCCAGCCAGTCGGCCGAGGGCCAGGCGCTGGAAGACTTCCTGGGCGGCGTGCGCTCGTCCATCGACAACCTGTGCGACCGCTCGCCGGTGGGCGAGGTGGAAGTGGCGGGCGGCATCTTCCGGGTGATGCAGCGTTCGAATTGGAAGGTCTTCTACGAGAACCTGCACGACACGATGCACGCGCGCGTGACGCACGAATCGTCCTACGCGGCCGCGCGCGACGAGGCCAAGGAAATGGGCGAAATGCCGCTCGAGCTGCACATCATGGACGGCAACGGCGAGCCCTACGAGTTCTGGGAAAAGCTGGAACTGCGCGCCTATGACAACGGCCACGGCTACATGGAAGGCATCTTCAATCCGGGCGCCGCCGAACGCGATCCCGTGTCGCGCGCGCACTTCGAGTCGCTGACCGGCGCATACGGCGAGCAGCGCGCCCGCGAGATCCTGGGGATGAACCGCCATAACACGGTGATCTACGGCAGCGGCTCGCCCCACACGGTGTTCCAGCAGTTCCGCGTGATCCGGCCGGTGGCGGTGGATCGGACGCTGATCGAGATCCAGACGTTCCGCTGCAAGGGCGCGCCGGAGGGCGTGTTCAAGCGCGCGATGCTGTACGCCAACGTCATCAATTCGCCGTCGTCCAACGTCATGCCGGACGACATCGAGCTCTACAACCGCTGCCAGGAAGGCAACGCGACGCGCGGCGGGGATTGGGTCAGCATGCACCGCTATCACGGCACGGACCGCGTCGAGGCCGATGGCATGGTGTCCGTGAACGGCACCAGCGAATTGCCCATGCGCAATCAGTTCCGCGCGTGGAAGGCTTACATGGAGGCGGGCGCCGGCGCCGGGAATGGCGCCACCGCCAAGGGAGACGGCGCATGCTGCTAGATCTGGATTTCGACGTCGGCACCGCGAATCTTGCGCCGGCCGACGTGCCCGCCGATGCCTACCACCGCATCGCGCAGTTCCTGTACCGCGAGGCGCGGCTGCTGGACGAGCGGCGCTATGACGACTGGCAGGCGCTGTGGACCGAGGACGGCATGTACTGGATGCCGCGCAAGCATGGCCAGGAAAGCCCGTACGACTTCATTTCGATCTTCTGGGAAGACCGCATGCTGCGCGACGTGCGCATCCGGCGCCTGGAGCATCCGCGCAACTGGTCGCAACAGCCGCCGACGCGCAGCGTGCGGCTGGTGGGCGGCGTGCAGGTCGAGGGTGTGGATGCGGCCGGCAACCTGGTGGTGCACTCGGCCTTTCAGATGACCGAGTGGCGCAAGCGCCAGCCGCGCCAGCTTGCCGGGCGGTACACCCACAAGCTGGCCGCCGAGGGCGATGGCTGGCGCATCCGCATGAAGCGCGTGGACCTCGTCAACTGCGACGATGCGCACGACGCGTTCGAGGTGTTTGTGTGATGAACGCGGACGTGGCGGTGCTGGCGCTGCACTATCAGAACGATGTGCTGCATCCGGAAGGCAAGATCCGCGTCGGGCTGGACGCCGACAGCGGGGCGCGCCAGCGCCTGCTGGACAACGCCGCCGCCTTGCTCGAGGGCGCGCGGTCGCACGCGCTGCCCATCGTGCACGTGCGCATCGCGTTTCGTCCCGACTACGCGGACCTGCTGCCCAACTGCGCAATCTTTCGCAACGTGGCCACGATCGGTGCGGTGCCGGAAGGGCAGTGGGGCAGCGCGTTCTACGATGGTCTGCATCCGCTGGCGGGCAGCACGCGCGAGTTCGTCGTCAAGCACACGCGCATCAGCGCGTTCTACGGCACGCCGCTGGAGGAAACCCTGCGGCTGCTGGGTGCGCGGCGGCTGGTGGTGGCCGGCGTGGCGACGCATTCGGTGGTCGAGGGCACGGTGCGTCATGCCGCTGATATCGGCTTCTCGGTGATGGTGGCGGAAGACGCGTGTGCGTCGGCCGATCCGGCGGTGCACGAGGCGTCGCTGGCCAGCATGCGGCTGATCGCACAGACGGGCTCGGTGCATGATGCGGTGCGCTGGGCCGCCGCGCCCAACTGACAAGGAATACACATGGATTTCTCCGGCTTTCCCGGCCTGGCGGGCAAGACCGCCATCGTCACCGGCAGCACGCAGGGCCTGGGCGCGGACATCGCGCGCGGGTTCGTCGCGGCGGGCGCCAACGTTGTGCTGGTCGGCCGCAATGCCCAGGCAGGCGAGGCGCTGGCGCAGGCACTGGGCGATCGCGCGCTGTTTTGCGAAACGGATATCGGTGAAGACGCCCAGATCCAGGCCTGCATCGATGCCGCGCTGGCGCGCTTTGGCCGGCTGGATTTCCTGGTGAACAATGCGTGCCAGTACGCGGATCGAGGGCTGGCGTCGACGCGTGAGGAATGGCATCGCACGCTGGACACGAACCTCGTGTCGGCGGCGATCTTCACGCAGCTCGCGGCGGCGCATTTACCTCGCGGCGGTGTGGTGGTGAATCTGGGCAGTACCGGCGGCAAGTTCGGCGCGGCCGGGCGCGCGCTGTATCCGGCGTCCAAGGCTGCGCTGCTGCAGATCACCAAGAATTTCGCGGTGGAACTCGCGCCGTCGGGCGTGCGCGTGCTGGCGGTGTCGCCGGCGTGGACGTGGTCGCCATCGGTGGAACAGCTGTCTGGCGGCTCGCGTCAGGCGGCCGACGCGGTGGGCGCGCATTTCCATCCGCTGGGCCGCGTAGGCTCCGGCGAAGAGATCGCGGCGGCGGTGTGCTTTGCGTGTTCGGACGCGGCGTCGTGGATGACGGGCGTCGACATTCCGGTCGATGGCGGCTTCTCGATCCTGGGCCCCGACCGCGGCATCTCACCGCGGGTGTGGTTCAAGGAATTGATGCCGGACGACGGCGCCTGACGGTAGGGCAGGCCGGATGGCTGCGCGGTGCCTGGCATCTTCACGCCGCGAGGGTGTCTGACACCCTTGAGAGACCGCCGACGGCCCGACGCGGTGCCACCCGGGTGTCAGACACCTGGGTTCGAAGGCAGGTCGGGTGGCAGCACGATGTCGGGCATCTTCGCGCCGCGAGGGTGTCTGACACCCTTGAGAGACCGCCGACGGCTTGATGCGGTGCCGCCAGGGTGTCAGACACCTGGGTTCGAACTCAGGCCTCTAGCGAATAACGATCTCGCCTTCTTCCAATCCCGCCTTGCCGCCCACCTGGTCTTCCAGGAATTCCTGCATCTTGTTGCCCAGCTGGATCTTCGTGCCGCTACAGAATCGCCGCGTGGCGGCGATGGTGGCGTTCTGCTGGGGCAGCAGGTCGCGGGCCAGTTGCGCTTCCTCGGTTTCCAGCCCGGCCAGGTCGCCGATGAGCTTGGTGTGCGTGTTGCGCGCGCGCTCGACGACGTCGCCCGTGGCCCGTTGCGGGTTCGCCTGCAGGAACATCAGCAGCTGTTCCAGCTTGGCCTTTTCCTCGTTCATCTTCAGGCGCTTGCGCGTGAGCGCCGAGCGCTTGATGTCGGCGTGCGGGTCCAGGCCGGCTTGCACCAGCGTCGGAATGCCGGCCGGCGAGCCGATGGTGCCGGCGCGGACCGCCAGCAAGGCGCGGGTCTCGCCGCCCGTGATGGCGCTTTGCTGCGTGTTGGGCGGACCCACGTTCACGCTGCCGCCGGCCGCGATGCTGCATTGGCGGATTTCGCGTTCGACGTCGATGTCCTGGCCCGCGCTGATGACGGCGTTTTCGATGAACTTGGCCCGCAGCGTGCCGCCGCAGACAATGTGCGCGGTGCGCGGCGCCGCCGCGGCGTCATGCCCGGTTTCGGCCATGCCGATGATGCCGCCCTTGACGGTGACGCTGCCGCCGGCCTCGACCAGCGCGGCTTCGATGGTGCCGTTGACGACCACGTCACCGGTCACGCGCACTTCCATGGTGGCGGCGATGTCGCCGCGCACCTGCAGC
This sequence comes from Achromobacter sp., assembly GCF_032113835.1. Taxonomy (GTDB): domain Bacteria; phylum Pseudomonadota; class Gammaproteobacteria; order Burkholderiales; family Burkholderiaceae_B; genus Achromobacter. The sequence goes on from NZ_DAMCTG010000103.1 coordinate 8,590, forward strand.
GAGCCTTCGAAGTTGATGTTGCCCGTGGACAGGTTGACGGCGTCGACCTCCACCATCGGGTTGACCTGCACGCCATGGGTGATGAGCGTTGGCGTGCCGGAAATGGCGGCGCGCAGCAGCAGGGGATCTTCCGGATCGATCTCGACGCCGGACAGCTCCTTGGAAAACGGCGTGTCGGGCAGCTCGTCGGGCAGCACGGCCTCGCCGAGCACGTTGGTGCCGTCCACACCGGGCAGCGGCGGAAAGCGGCGCATGAGCGGTGTGCCGGGCGACACGAGCAGCAGGCTGCCGAGATCGCGGTAATCCACCTGCGCCAGTTCGTCGATGTCCTCGGCGCGGGGCTTCAGGCGGTCGAGCAGGCTTTCAAATCGGGTGGGCGTGCCGCGCGTGGGCGGCGTGCCCTGCGCGGCCAGAATGGTCTCGGCGCGTCCCAGCGCCACGGCCTCGGCCAACGCGCCGTCCAGCACGCCGTGCACGATGCCTTGGTCCGCCAGGGCCTGGCGCACCGTTTCCAGCGCGACGGGCTTGCCGCCCTTGGGCGGATGCAGCGTCAGCGTCGCCGCCATGCGGGTGGCGTTCAACTCGATGTCGAAGCTGCCGTCCACGACCTGGCCGACGGGGCTCTGGACGGGTTCGGTGGCCGTCCGGCACAGATCGATGAAGGCGACGATGGCGTGGTTGTCGAGCGCGTCGGCGCCCCAGCCTTTCGCGGCCGCAGCCGCGACCAGCACGTCCCACGTCGGCAGGTCGGTATTGACGAGCGGGGCGTCGGCTTCATCGGCGACGGCAATGTCCGCGTCGTCCTCGGCCGTCTGCGCATCGGCCTGTGAGGCGGGCTGTGACCCGGCCGGTGCATCAGCGGGGTCGCCGCCTTCCGCGTTCGCCGTGCCGGGCGCACCGGCGGCGGTAGCGGGTTCGGGACGAGGTGGTGGCGTGTAGACCGCCGTCAGGACGTTGGTGTCGGCATCCAGCATCAACTGGAGCATGTTTTCTGCGCCCATTTCACCCTCTCTCCGATCCCGGCACGAGCGGCCGGTTCAATCATTTGGTAATTGAACGAAATATTACGTCATATTCTTTGCCAGGACGATCATTGCCGAAGGTAACAGTCAAATTTATCGGCCGCATGTCCTAGTCGCGTCCCCGATTCTCCCTGGGAAACGCGCGCGCGGCTGCGATCTAGATCATCGGCAGGAAAGACAGGATCGGGATGGTGCAAGCAGCATTAGGGCTCGCCAACGCGTCTCAGGACGCCGCCGGAGCCCCGTCCCATGTCCCAACCACCTTCCTCCATTCTTTCGGCCACGCGCGCCATCCTGGCCCGCGTCGGCGGGATGGCGGTGATGGCGGCGGGCGCTCTGGCGCTGGCGGCCGCCGCGCCCGTTCAAGCCGCCGACACCTACCGCTACAAGGATCCGTTCGGCGTGTGGCGCACGATGAAGGTGCCAACCGGCACCGGTAAATACTACAAGCGCGCGCAGGCTCGGGCGGCGGTCCGCGGCGGCGCCGAGAAATTGTGCCTGACCTGTGAGCCGGAAGCCGGCGACGGCGCCCGCCGCGTGACCCGGGCGCCGGCCGAACCGGCGTTGCGCTGGAGCTCCGTCAAACCCACCACCAAGCACGACAATCTGATCGCCCGCGCCGCGCTGGATTCCGGGGTGGACCAGGCGTTGCTGACGGCCATCATCGCCATCGAATCGGGTTTCCGCAGCGATGCCCGCTCGCCCAAGGGCGCGCTGGGTCTGATGCAGCTGATGCCGGCGACGGCCGCGCCGTTGCTGTCGGTGGATGACGTGGAGCGTGCGCTGGTGGATCCGGCGACCAATGTGCAGGCCGGCTCGCGCCACCTGCGCCGGCTGATCGACCGGTATCCGGGCCGCCTGGATCTGGCGCTGGCCGCCTACAACGCGGGCGAGGGCGCGGTGCGCAAGTACGACGCGGTGCCGCCGTACGCCGAAACCCAGGCCTATGTGAAGAATGTGACGGCGCTGTACGAACAGTACAAGGCGCCGTGATGGAAGCGGGCATCTGGCCCGCTCCAGGAAAGCGGGCCAGATGCCCGCTCCAACCTGACGCTTAAAGCCCCGCGAAGACCTTGTCCGCGATATCCAGCGTGGCCTGGATGACGGCGTCGTCGTGCGTGGCCGACACGAAGCCCGCTTCGAAGGCGGACGGCGCGAAGTGCACGCCGTTGTCCAGCATGGCATGGAAGAAGCGGTTGAACGCGGCGGTGTCGCAGGCCGAGACCTGCGCGAACGAGGCCGGGATGCTGTCGCTGAAGTAGATGCCGAACATGCCGCCGACCGAATCCGCCGAGAAGGGCAGGCCGGCCTTGCGGGCGCGTTCCTGCAAGCCTTGCGCCAGCTTGGCGGTCTGCGCCGACAGATTCTCGTAGAATCCCGGCGCGCCGATCAGACGCAGCGTGGCCAGCCCCGCGGCCACGGCCACCGGATTGCCGGACAGCGTTCCGGCCTGGTAGACGCCGCCCAGCGGCGCGATGTGCTTCATGACCTCGGCGCTGCCGCCGAAGGCGCCCACCGGCATGCCGCCGCCGATTACCTTGGCCAGCGTGGTGATGTCCGGTTTGACGCCGGTCAGCCCTTGCACGCCTTGCGGTCCCACGCGAAAGCCCGTCATGACCTCGTCGAAAATCAGCAGCGCGCCGTGCTGCGTGCAGACCTCGCGCAGGCCTTCCAGGAAGCCGGGCGCGGGCTTGATGAGGTTCATGTTGCCGGCGACAGGCTCAACGATGATGCAGGCGATGTCGGCGCCGTGCTGCGCAAAGGCTTCGCGCACGGCATCCAGGTTGTTGTATTCCAGGGTCAGCGTGTGCGACACGAATTCCGGCGGCACGCCGGCCGAGCTGGGATTGCCGAAGGTCAGCAGCCCCGATCCGGCCTTAACCAGCAGGCTGTCCGAATGGCCGTGATAGCAGCCTTCGAACTTCACGATCTTGGCGCGGCCGGTGGCGCCGCGCGCCAGTCGGATGGCCGTCATGGTGGCCTCGGTGCCGGAGCTGACCAGCCGCACCTGTTCCAGCGACGGCAGGCGCGAGATCAGCACTTCGGCCAGTTCGATTTCCGCTTCGGTCGGGGCGCCGAACGACAAGCCGTTGACGGCCGCTTCCTGCACCGCGCGCACGACTTCCGGGTGCGAGTGGCCCAGAATGGCCGGTCCCCACGAACCGACGTAGTCGATGTATTGCTTGTCTTCCGCGTCCCACACGTACGGACCTTGCGCACGCTTGATGAAGCGCGGCGTGCCGCCCACCGAGCGGAAGGCGCGCACGGGCGAGTTGACGCCGCCGGGGATGCTGCGGCAGGCGCGGTCGAAAAGCTGAGCGTTACTGGACATGGGTATCAGGACTTGCGGTTGGGGTTGGCGGAATAGGGCGCGGAGCAGGCCACGGCGGCGGCCCGGACGCTAGGCGCCTCGAACAGGGCCGTGATGACGGCGATGGCGTCGGCGCCGGCCTGCGCCACGAGCGGCGCGTTGGCCGGCGTGATGCCGCCGATGGCGACGACGGCGGGCCGGGGCGCGTCGCGTTCGTCGGCAAGGCGGCGGGCTTCGGTCAGGACGGACAGCGGCGCGCGCACGGTGTCGGGTTTGACGGTGGACGCGAACATGGCGCCGAACGCGATGTAGTCGGCGCCGGCGTCGAGCAATTCACGTGCCCGCGTCAGGTCGTCGTAGCTGGAACCGCCCAGGATCAGATCGGGGCCGGCTTCGCGGCGGATGTGCGCCAGGCTTTCGTCGTCGCGGCCCACGTGAGCGCCGTCGGCGCCGACATCCAGCGCCAGGCGCCAGTCGTCATTGATGAGAAACACCACGCCCAGTTCGCGGCACAGCGGCGCCAGCGCGCGGGCCTGCGCGGCGCGCACGGCATCGGGCACGTTCTTGCGGCGCAGTTGCAGCGACCGCATGCCGCCCGCGGCGGCGTCGCGCACGGCTTTCAGCAGGCGGTCGGTGTCGTCCCATTCGGGCGTCACGCCATACAGGCCGGAGGGAAAGCGGATCGGTTTCATTGGGGCTGGATCCGGTTGGGAATGCGCCGGCCCATGCCCGGCAGGAAGCTGGCGGCCACGGCGGCGTCGGCGTGGACCAGACCCTGACGCACGGCTTCGGGCATTTCCAGGCCCTGCGCCAGCATGGCGGTGATCGCGGTGGCGGCCAAGCCGCCAGCGTCGCCGTTGCGGTCGGGCGGCGCCTGCCAGGGCCACGTATGGGTTTGCCCGCCGGGTCCGAGCAGCACGTTGGCGAAATGACCCGGGCGCTGGGGGCTGCCCAGCACCAGGACCCACGCCGCGCCGGCCGCCACGAGGGCGTGCATGGGCGTGGGTGCGTCCCCGATATCGATGTCGCCGTCGGCGTGCCACTGCGCGAGGCGCAGGTGTTCAATGACCAGCAGGTCGGTCTGCGGCAATACCAGTTCGAGCGTCGCGGCCAGCAGGTCGTCGGCCTCGTCTTCGTCGGCGGCACTGGCGGGCACCTGCGCGCGTTGGCCCAGATGCAGCACCAGCGGGACCTGGCTGTAGTCGGCGGCGACCTGCGCCGCCACGCTTGCCGTTTCCGCGGTGTATAGTCCGCCCACCTTGATGGCCTGAACCGACATGTCTTCGAGCAGGCAACGCGCCTGGTCGTCCAGCAGGTCGGGCGAAACGGGGTGGATTTCTTCGATGCCGGCAGTGTCCTGCACGGTCAGCGCGGTCACGGCCGCCAGGCCATGACAGCCCAGACGGGCGCAGGTGACGGCATCCGCGGGCAAACCGTCTGATCCGGAGGGATCGAGCGGGCCGAAGACCAAAACGAGAGGGGGAGTAACGGGGGCCACGTGACAGCGCTTGATTGAGGGTGCCCCGGCTCATTTGGCATGAATCAGGGGAACCCCTATTGGGTTTCGGTAAGATTGTCCCCATTCTAATGGAAGCCCCTCACCTTTGCCCCACCGCGGGGACGCCGGTGGGGTTTTGATGTAAGAGAGAACTATGCGTACTTGGATGTGTCTGATTTGCGGCTGGGTCTATGACGAAGAGGCCGGCCTGCCCGACGAAGGCATTGCGCCCGGCACCCGCTGGGAAGACGTGCCGCCCAACTGGGTCTGTCCCGAATGCGGCGCCCGCAAAGAGGACTTCGAACTGATGGAAATCTGAAACAGTCACGCCGACAACTTCCGCCAGGGCTCGTAAGATGGGGCATACCCCATCCCTCGTCACCGTCGGACTGCCGCCAGGCATGACGTTTGCGTCTGCGCAATCAATCCCAACGGTTTTCTCAGACTACCCATGAAGGGGTTGCCATGACGGAAAAACATCACGAACACGCTGCGACGCAAGCGGCCAACTTCGCCAACCAGTTCCTGATCGCCATGCCGGGCATGGTCGAAGGGAGCCTGGCGGGTTCCGTCATCTACGTGTGCGAACACACGGACCGCGGCGCGCTAGGGCTGGTCATCAACCGCCCCACCGATCTGACGCTGGGCACGCTGTTCGAGCGCATCGAACTGACGCTCGAGATCGGACCGGTCAAGGACACGTTCGTCTTTTTTGGCGGACCGGTCCAGACCGACCGCGGCTTTGTGCTGCACGCGCCCGCCGGCGACTACAGTTCCAGCATCAAGCTGGGCGACATGGCGCTGACCACCTCGCGCGATGTGCTGCAGGCCGTGGCCGACGGCAACGGACCGGCGCGCATGCTGGTCACGCTGGGCTACGCCGGCTGGGGCGCGGGCCAGCTCGAAAGCGAGATGGGGCAGAACGCCTGGCTGAGCGTCAGCGCGGACGCGCACATCATCTTCGACGTGCCGCCCGAGGAACGCTACCCCGCCGCGCTCAAGCTGCTGGGCATCGACCCTGTCATGCTGGCGGGCGACGCAGGCCATGCCTGAAGAAACCCTGCTTGCCTTCGATTTCGGCGAAAAGAAGATCGGCATTGCCATCGGCAATACGCTGACGCGCCAGGCGCGTCCGCTCGAAATCATCTTCAGCGAAGTCCGCGATGCGCGCTTTGGCCGCATCGCGGCGCTGCTGCAGGAATGGCAGCCGCACCGCGTCGTCGTCGGCCTGGCGCTGGACGCCGAGGGCGGCGAACAGCCCGCCACCGCACGCTGCCGGCGCTTTGCCAACCAACTGCATGGCCGCTTCGGCATCGCCGTGGAACTGGTGGATGAACGTGGCTCCAGCATGGAGGCGCAACGCCTGCTCGGCACGCACGCCGCGGACGACGCGATGGCCGCGGCGGTTATCCTGCAACGCTATCTGGATGCCTTGCCCGCGGTCTGACGGCCGCGGCCTGTCTTGCCCATGCTCAATCCGCAACTTGATCGCCGCGGCGAACTCACGCATCTGCTGACCACGGAAGGGCTGCCGCGCCGTCACGTCGAGCGGTTGCTCGAGATGGCGCGCGCGCAGACCGCGCCCGACGATCCGCAGCCGCCTGTCGCACCGGAAATGCCCGTGTTCCTGTGTCTGCCCGATGCGGACACTTCCGACCGCGACGCCTACGCCGCCGCAGCGGCCAGCCTGTCGATGCTGCCCGTGCCGCTGGAGCCGCAAGCCGTCCTGGCGCTTGCCGAGACGGTTGCCGCGCTGGCGCCGGGGGTGCTGATCCTGCGCCACGGCCAGAGCGGCGCGGCCCATTGTGCCGCCGCCCATGCCGCGCCGGGCCTGCATGTGCTCAATGCGGGCGACGGCAGGCATGCCGATCCCGTGGCGGCGCTGGCGCTGGTGCAGGCCATCATCGAAATCAAACCTGACCTCACCAGCCTCGTCGTGACGCTGGTGGGCGACATCCGCCACTCGGGCGTGGCGCGTTCCGTCATTCATCTGCTGACCACACTGGGCGTGCCTGAGGTACGCGTCGCAGCCCCGCGCACGCTGCTGCCTGACGGCCTGGCCCAACTCGGCGTGCGCGCCTGCGCAACACTGCAGGAAAGCCTGAGCGACGCCGACGTGGTGATCGCGCTGCCGCTGAATGTCGAAGAGATCAGCGGCGCGCAGCTTCCGTCGGCCCGCGAATACGCCTGCACCCACGGCATCACGCCGGCGGCGCTGTCGGTCGCCAAGCCTGACGTGCTGCTGCTGCCCGCCGGCCGGCTGGCGCCGGGCGTGGAGGTAGATGGCGACATCGCAGCCGCCCTCGAACCCGCCGAGGCGCGCCTCGCAGCGCTTGCACACCCGCTGCGCACTGCCGCCCTGCGCGCACTGGCCGGAGCGGCGCCATGAGGCTGCACATTGCCAACGGCCGCCTGATCGATCCCGCAAACGGCGTGGATGGCCAGCACGATCTCTACATCTCTGCGGGCCGCGTCGTCGCGGTGGGCGCGGCGCCCGACGCCTTCCAGGCCGATCGGCGTATTGAGGCAAAGGGCCTGGCAGTGCTGCCGGGACTGATTGACCTGTCGGCGCGTGTGGCGCAAGCGGGCAACGCTGGCCAAGCGGGATTTGCGCCGGCCGAACTGCGCGCGGCATTGGCCGGCGGCGTGACGCGCCTGGTGCTGCCGCCCGATGCCGAGAATCCGCCGGACGAGCCGACCAAGATCGAGGCGCTGATGCGCCACACGCAGGCAGGGCAGTGCGTTATCCACCCGCTGGGCGCGATGACCGTGGGCTTGGCCGGCGAAACATTGACGGAAATGGCGCTGCTGGCGCGGGCAGGTTGCATCGCGTTCGCACAGGGCGAATCCCTGGCGACGGACACGCGGGTGCTTTGGGGCGCAATGCGTTACGCAAGCGGCCTGGGCCAGACGCTGTGGTTGCGCCCGCAAGACGCCTGGCTAGCGCGCGGCACGTCGGCCGCCAGCGGCCCGTATGCGGAACGCCTGGGCCTGGAAGGCATGCCGGCGCAGGCAGAGACCGTGGCGCTGCACACGATCTTCGAACTGCAGCGCGCGACCGGTGCGCGCGTGCACCTGTCGCACCTGTCGACAGCGGCCGGCGTGGACCTGCTGCGCGCGGCCCGCCGCGAAGGCCTGCCGGTGACGGCGGACGTGTCCACCAACAATCTGCTGCTGACGGACGTGGACATCGGCTTCTTCGACACGAACCACCACCTGTCGCCACCGCTGCGGGGCCAGCGCGACCGCGACGTGCTTCAGGCGGCGCTGGCGGACGGCGTAATCGACGCGCTGTGCTCGGATCACACGCCGGTGGACGCACGCGGCAAGGCCGCCCCATTCGCGGTCGCGACGCCCGGCGCGACAGGCGTGGAATTGCTGCTGTCGCTGGCCCTGAAGTGGGCTCGCGACAGCCGCCGCCCCATCGGCGACGCGCTGGCGCGCGTGACGTCGGGCCCAGCCACAGTGCTGTCCGCCGTCGCGCCGCACCTGGGCCGATGCGGGCACCTGGGCGTGGATGCGCCGGCAGACTTGTGCCTGGCGGACCTGGACACGGAATGGATGGTGATGCCGGCCGCGCTGCAAAGCCGCAGCGCCCAGACACCTTTCGCAGGTATGATGCTGCCCGGTCGAGTACGAGCCACCGTGGTCGGTGGCCAACCGGCCTGGGAGACTCCAGTTTGAAGCTGCTGCGCTTTGTCCTACGGCTGAGCCTTGTCCTGCCCCTGATCATTTTCGGCCTGCTGAGCGTGGGCCTGGCCTACCCCCTGATGCGCCCCGCGGCCCGCGCCCGCCTGAACCGCCGGTGGTCACGCTGGCTGATGGCAGCCTGTGGCGTGAAGGTCGTCCTAAAGGGCGAACCGCGCCTGGAAGGGCCGGTGCTACTGGTGGCCAACCACGTGTCCTGGGTCGACATCTTCGTCCTGAACTCGGCGCGCGCGACATCGTTCGTGGCGAAGAGCGAAATCCGCGCATGGCCGGTGATCGGCTGGCTGGTCGCGGGAGCCGGCACGCTCTTCATCGAACGCGGCCAGCGCCACGCGGTCCACGCGATGGGTGAGTCGATGCAGGCACGTTTCAAACAGGGCGACGCGGTCGGCCTGTTTCCGGAAGGCACGACGACCGAAGGTTTCGAGCTCCTCCCTTTCCACGCCAGTCTCTTCGAACCCGCCCGCGCGGCGGCAATCGAAATCCAACCCGTGGCGCTGCGGTTCATGCAGCACGGCAAACGCAGCGGATATGCGGCGTTTGTGGGCGAGGAGTCTTTGGTGGGTAATCTTTGGCGGGTGCTGGGCGTGACCGGTCTATCCGTCGAAGTGGTGTTTTTGCCGCCGTTGGCTGCGCGGCACCCGGATGGGAGTCTGCCGACGCGGTTGGAACTGTCGCATCAGGCTCGGGATGCGATTGCTGGGGTGCTTTGATTTGCGTGATTTCTTGTGGGCTGTGAACTAGCACCGTAGGTCTTTGTACGCTGTTTGCTGTTGGTGCGGTGTTGGTCCTTAAGACGTCCGGCACGGTGGCGGCCCGGGGCGCGCGGGGCCACGATTGCGGTCCGGAGCCTTCGCTCCGGACTTGCCT
>NZ_DAMCTG010000104.1:0-17976 GCF_032113835.1 Achromobacter sp.
GTCTTGCGGTGCCCGCCCCCGGCCGGCCGCGCGGGCGGCCTTTGGGGGCTTACGCAGCGTCTTGCGTCGTGGCGATGACGCTTCGCGTGTGGCGGCTTCTGCGATAGGTGTCTGACACCCTGGTGAGATTCGCGACATACCAAGAGCATTTCCCGAGGGTGTCAGACACCGGCAGCGGCAGACGATCTCGCCAAACTCAAGCAGAGCCGACATGAATCGGACCAAGTGAGGTGTCTGACACCCAGGTGAGATTCGCGTCATACCAAGTTCATCTCCCGAGGGTGTCAGACACCGGCAGCAACCTCGTAAGACCAAATCGGGTATCTGACACGCGCAGCCTCGTAAGACAAAGTCGGGGGTCTGACACCAGTAGATTCGTAAGACCAAGTGAGGTGTCTGACACCCCAGTGAGATTCGCGTCAGGCCAAGTTCATCTCCCGAGGGTGTCAGACACCGGCAGCAACCTCGTAAGACCGAATCGGGTATCCGACACGCGCAAACTCGTAAGACGAAGTCGGGTGTCTAACACCAGTAGATTCGTAAGACCAAGTGAGGTGTCTGACACCCAGGTGAGATTCGCGTCATACCAAGCGCATTTCCCACGGGTGTCAGACACCGGCAATGGCAGACGCTCTCGGCAGGTTCAGGCAAAGCCGTCACTAATCGCCAATTGAACTCCAGTGCCGATGGGCGGCGCGCGTACAGGTCGGCAGGTTGTGGCTGACCATCGACGCGCGCCGCCCATCACCGCCCCTCCCCCGTCGGCGAGCACCATTAGCAAACCGATCCCCACCAGCGCGCAAGCGCACACCGCCACAACGTCCCACGAAACAGATGCCGATTGCCGCCGCCCGGGCGGCAGCAATCGGCGGCCCCGCAAATCCCCTGCCCTGACCACAGGTCTTGCAGCGCGCAAACCAAAGACCCTGGCAGCACGGCGTCGCGGTCACCGTGGGCGCGAGCGCCGTCGATGCGCCCGAGGGAATCTGAAGGGAGCCGAAGGCGGACGAAGATGACAACGGGGCAGTCCGGAGCGAAGGCTCCGGACCGCAATCGTGGGCGCTCGTGCCCACGGGGACCGCGGCGTCGGGCGACCTACGAAGATCTGATGCAACCTACGAAGACCACATGCAACCTACGAAAACCGCATGCAACCCACAAAGATCCCACACAGCCCACGAAACCCAAAAACCATCACCGAACAAACACCCCGATCAACAAATCCCCGTAACGCCTACAACAACTTCCCAGGATTCATGATCCCCGCAGGATCCATCACCTTCTTGATCTCCCGCATCAACCGCAGCTCCACCGCATCCTTGCTATGCAAGAAATGCTCCCGCTTCAACTGCCCGATCCCATGCTCTGCAGAAATACTCCCGCCATAGCGATTCACTTCATCCAACACTGCATCCGTGATCGCCGCCCCATGCTCTGCTACCCAGTTGCGGTCTGCGCCTGACGGGCGGGACAAGTTGTAGTGCAGGTTGCCGTCGCCGAAGTGGCCGAAGATGAAGGGGCGAATGTCGGGGTACAGGGCGCGTACACGGGCTTCCGCGGTTTGCATGAAATCGGGGATGCGTTCGATCGGTAGCGACACGTCGTGCTTCAGGTGCGGGCCGTCGGCGCGTTGGGCTTCGGAGATTTCCTCGCGCAGCTTCCACAGCGTCTGCAACTGCGCCAGCGAGGCCGAGACCGCAGCGTCCAGGCACAGGCCGCGTTCGAGCGCCGTGCCGATGACGTTTTCGAGCAGCGTGTTCAGGGCCGCCTCGTCGGTCGTGTCGGCCAGTTCCACCAGCACGTAAGCCGGGTAGCGCTGCTCGAACGGCTCCTGCACGCCCTCGGCGTGCGTCAGCACCAGGTCCAGGCAGTCGCCGGTGAAGAACTCAAACGCCTGCAGGCGTGCGCCGCATTGTTCGAACAGGATCTCGAAGAGTTGCAGCGCTTGCGCGGGCGATTCGACGGCGGCCAGCACCACCGAACGCACGTCGGTGCGCGGGTAGAGGCGCAGCGCCACCGCAGTGATGATGCCCAGCGTGCCTTCGGAACCGATGAGCAGTTGCTTGAGGTCGTAGCCCGTGTTGTCTTTGCGCAGGGTGCGCAGGCCGTGGAAGATTTCGCCGGTGGGCAGCACCGCTTCCAGGCCCAGTACCAGTTCACGCGCCATGCCGTAGCGCACCACGTTCACGCCGCCGGCATTGGTGGCGACGTTGCCGCCGATCTGGCTGGAATCTTCGGCGGCCAAGCTGAGCGGCAGGAGGCGGCCGGCGTCCTGGGCGGCGCGGCGCAGGTTGCCGAGGATGGCGCCGGCCTCGGCAACCATGGTGTTGGCCACGGTGTCGATGCCGCGCACGGCATTCATGCGGTCCAGGCTGATGACGACGTTGTTGGCTCCACCGTCAGGCGTGGCGCCGCCGCACAGGCCGGTGTTGCCGCCGCGCGGCACGACCGGCACGCCGGCTTCCTGGCACAGAGCAAGGCACGTGGCGACCTCGGCCGTGGTGCGCGGGCGCACAACCGCCTGGGCCTGGCCGTTGTACAGGCCGCGCCAATCGGACAGCCACGGCGCGATGTCCGCCGGGTCGGTGAAGACGGTGTCGGGGCCCAGGGCTTGGACCAGCCGTTGAGAAAAGTCGGATGCGCTCATGAGATGTGGGATGCTGCAGGAGAGAGAAGATCGAGTTGCAGTCGGCCGGCGGCTTGCTGCAGGTGGCGGATGGCGGCCTGGCGGGCGCGGTCGGGATCGCGCGCACGGATGGCGTCGAACACGGCGACGTGTTCCTGGTGCACGGCGGCGGTCAGGCCTTCCTGCAGGCGGCTGTTGGATCGGGCGGTGCTGACCGCCAGGCGCAGTTGCAGGTTCAGGTACTGCAGCAGGTCCTGGTAGTAGCTGTTGTGCGTGGCGGTCGCGATGGCGACGTGAAAGGCGATGTCGTGTTCGACGCCGGCCTCGGGGTGGTCGAGATGGGTTTGCAGCAAGTCGAGCGCTGCTTTCATGGCGTCCAGGTCCGCCGGCGTGCTGCGGACAGCCGCCAGCGCGGCCGCGCCGCCTTCGAGTTCCATGCGCAGTTCGTAGACGCTGGCGAGCTTTTTTCGGTCGACCGCGATGCCGGTGGATACCTGAAAGCCTTGCGCCCCGGTGCGCGAGACGACCGTGCTGCCCGAACCCTGCCGGCTCTGGATCAGCCCCTGGGCGCGCAGGCGCTCCGTGGCTTCGCGGATGACGGCGGCGCTGACGCCGTACTGCTCGGCCAGCACGCGTCCAGGCGGCAGCTTGGCGCCGACGGCGTGAACACCGTCCGCGATGTCGCTGGCGAGCTGGCGGGCAACCTGCTCGGTGAGGGTGAGGCTCTTGGTCAACATGAGCGGATTATAGGCAGATTTTTCAGGTTATCTGATAACTTTGTTGTTTCATGAGCCGATGGAACGACCGCACCGGCGGGATCGCGCAATGGGAGTGCGGCGGAATAGAGGCTCGAATGCGGCCGGATCCAGGCGACTGACCCGGTCGGCGGGACTCAGCTGAGATTCCGCTGCTTCAGCGTCTGCTTAACCGGCAATCCCCCGCAGCATACAAATCCGGACCATTCGGACCATTTCGGTCACCTGCCGTCGCCGCCCTATCAAGCCGCGACCGACGCGCTCTGCAATCCTTCGTTTTCCGCGATCTGCCCGCTCTGATCCACCACGCAGCAGCGGCCGCCCTGCGCCTTGGCGCGATAAAGCGCGGCGTCGGCGGAGTCCAGCGCGCCTTGCGGGGTGCGGTTGGCGCCCGTCATGATCGAGATGCCGATGGACAGGCCCACGCAGACGCGGTTGCCGTCGGTCAGCGTGATGGGCTGGGAGACGTCGCGCAGCAGGTGTTCGCCCAGCCGCAGCGCGGCCGTGGCGTCGATGCCGGTGACCAGCACGATGAATTCGTCGCCGCCGATGCGCGCGGCGACATCGTCCACGCGGAGCATGGCGCGCATGCGGTCCGCAATGGTCTTGAGCACCTGATCGCCCCCGGCGTGGCCGTGCGTGTCGTTGATGCGCTTGAAGTCGTCCATGTCCATGTAGAGCAGCGCCGCGGCGCTGTCATGGCCGCGGGCGCTGGAGCACACGCGTTCCAGCGCGGCCTGCAGGCCGGCGCGGTTGGCCAAGCCGGTCAGCGCGTCTTCGCTGGCGCGGCGGTCGCTGGCGCGCTCGGCCAGCATCGTGGACACCAGGATGCGGTTGAGCCGGTGCGAGGCAATGACCATGCTAATCAGATAGAACGGGATCTGAATGAAGACGATCGCCGTGACCCATTCGCCGGTAAAGAGCGCGCCCAGGCACATCGGCCCAAGACTCAGGAAAATCATGGCGCCCACCAGTCGGGGCGCGCCGTAATTCCGGAAGCAGATCCCGCCGGCCATGGCCCCGCAGGACACGCCGGCCAGTGTCGCGGCGAGCCAGTCGCCGTTCAGGAAGGTGATGAAGACGCCATAGCCTACGCTGAACGCCCAGAACAGGGCCAGCAGGATGTAGAGGTCGGTGTGGGTGTTGCCGCCCTTCGGGGCCGCCCGTAGCGCGGATCGCAGGATGACGACGCGCACCAGCGCGAGCACGACCTCCAGGATCAGCCACGAGATATACAGCGGTTCGGGCCGCCGCCACGCGACGACGCCCGAGATCATCAGGGTGTTGATGACCCCGCCGGCAAAAATGGGAAGCGTGCCGAACAGACTGGCAATGAGCGCCGCGCGGATGTCCGCCGGCGTGTCATGCCCGGAATGCGTCAGCCAACGTGTCAGCCGCCACTTGGGCAGGCTGAACTTCAGTCCTTGTTCCACGCCGTCATGTCCATGCCCCTCTACCCGAAATCAGTAGGCTGGCTGGCGTTATAGCAGGTATTTGAAACCTTTAGTATTGTTCTTGGGTTCAATGCCGGCAGACTTCAGGCGTGCCCACGGTGGCCGCAGACCGTGCATTCGGGGTCACGCTGCACGTTGACGCTGCGCCATTGCATGGTGCGCACGTCCAGCCAGAGGAGGCGCCCGGACAGGCTTTCGCCCACGCCGGACAGCAATTTCAGGGCTTCGGCGGCCTGCATGCTGCCGATGATGCCGACCACCGGCGCGAACACGCCCATAGTGGCGCAGTTGGCTTCCTCGACGTCGTCGGCTTCGGGAAACAGGCAGTGATAGCACGGCGCGTTGTCGTCACGCAGGTCGTAGACGCTGACCTGGCCGTCGAAGCGGATGGCGGCGCCGGAGACCAGCGGCTTGCGGTGCTGCACGCACGCGCGGTTGATGGCGTGGCGGGTGGTGAAGTTGTCGGTGCAGTCCAGCACCAGATCCGCCTGCGCGACGGCATCGGACAAGGCCTGGTCTTTCAGGCGCTCGACCCGGGCGTGAACGCGGGTCTGCGGATTGAAGGCGCCCAGCATGTCGCGGCCGGACTCGGCCTTGGGCCGGCCGACGCTTGCGGTGGTATGCAGGATCTGGCGCTGCAGGTTGCTGAGTTCGACGACATCGTCGTCGGCCAGCGTGATGTCGCCCACGCCGGCGGTGGCCAGGTAGAGCGCGGCGGGCGATCCCAAACCGCCCGCCCCCACGATGAGCACACGCGCCGCCAGCAGTTTTTCCTGCCCTTCGATCCCGAGTTCGTCCAGCAGGATGTGGCGGGCGTAGCGCAGCAGTTGCTCGTCGTTCATTTGTCCTTGCTGGGCTCGACTCCGGTCGGCGTGATCTTCATGCGCTGGGGCGTTCCGCCGCCGGCCTTGGCGTCAGCCTTGGCCTGGGCGCGGGCCGAGCCCTTCTGCACCGGCTTGCCGGCCAGCAGGTTCAGGGCCTGCTGGAGCTGGAAGTCGTCCTTGCCGCCGAATTCAAACACCTTGGCCGGCAGTTCCACGTTGTCCTGGTCGGCGCTGGACTTGATTTCGTTGGTGGTCTGCTGGTTGGACAGGTGACGTTGCAGGTCGGCTTCGCGCGGCAGGCGGAACAGGTCGCCGTCGGCCGTATCGGCAACGACGTAGTCCGGTTCGATGCCGGTGGCCTGGATGGAGCGGCCGCTGGGCGTGAAGTAGCGCGACGTGGTGAGCTTGACCGCGGTGGTTTCGGACAGCGGCAGAATCACCTGCACGGAGCCCTTGCCGAACGTGCGGTTGCCCAGCACCTTGGCGCGCTTGTGGTCCTGCAGCGCGCCGGCCACGATCTCGGAGGCCGAGGCCGAACCCACGTTCACCAGCACCACCATCGGCACCGTCTTGGTCCAGGCCGGCAGGCCAGACAGGTAGTTGCTTTCGCCGCGGGCGTATTCCGAAGGCGTCGCCAGGTACTTGTGGCGGGCGTCCGGCGTGCGGCCGTCCGTGGACACCACGAGCGCATCGGGCGGCAGGAACGCGCCGGACACGCCGATGGCGCTGGTCAGCAGGCCACCCGGGTCATTGCGCAGGTCCAGCACGAGACCCTTGGGCGGTTCCTTCGCGCCCAGCTCCTTGAGCTGGCGGGCGAGGTCGGCACCGGTCTTTTCCTGGAACTGGGCGACGCGCACGTAAGCGATGCCGTTGTCCAGCATCTTGCTGCGCACGCTGCGCACCTTGATGATGTCGCGCACGATCTTCACGACGATCGGCTGCGGGCGATCGGCGCGCATGATCGTCAGGGTGATGGGCGACTTGGGCGCGCCACGCATGAGCTTGACCGCGTCGTTCAGGGTCATGCCCTTGGTGGGCGTGTCGTCGATCTTGATGATCAGGTCGCCAGCCATGACGCCGGCGCGGGCCGCGGGCGTGTCTTCAATGGGCGAGATGACCTTCACGAAGCCGTCTTCCGCGCCGACCTCGATGCCCAGGCCACCGAACTCGCCCTGCGTCGCGGTCTGCATTTCGCGGAACGCGTCGGCATCCAGGTAGGCGGAGTGGGGATCCAGGTTCGACACCATGCCCGAGATGGCATTGTCGATAAGGGTCTTGTCGTCGACGGCCTCGACGTAGTTGTTCTTGATGGCGGCAAATACGTTGCTCAGTTGCCTGAGCTCGTCCAGAGGCAGGGGGCTGCCGCGCTGGGCGACCGCAGTCACGCCAACACTCAGCAACACACCAGCCACCGCACCGATGGCAATCAGACCGAAACCGCGAAACTTACGAGTGCCCATGCACACTTCCCGAATTTTGTTTTCGCCGATGGGTTTGGTAATTTACCAACGGTATTTTTCCAACGACATTCATTTACCGACAGCGTTTACGCCGATTGCATTCCAGCAAACCGGCTGCACCAGCCGTCACATCTACTGCGCCAGCCATTGGGCCGGGTCCACTGGAGCGCCACGATGGCGAATTTCAAAGTATAGGCCGGATTCCACTTGGCCGCCGGTTGCGCCGACGGTAGCAATAGTATCCCCGCCGGCCACCGCATCGCCCACCCGTTTGAGCAGACTTTGGTTGTAAGCATAGACGGTCAGGTATTGCTGACCATGATCCACAATGATCAGGTTGCCAAAGCCCCGCAGCCAATCGGCGTAAACCACAGTACCGGGGGCCACCACCTTGACGGGCGTACCCTCGGCCGCGCGCAGCACCACGCCGCGCCACACGCCGCCGTCCGGACGATCCACCCCGAACCTGCCCTGCACCTGGCCGCGCACCGGCATGGCCAGCCCATGACGCAGGCCGTTGCCGCCGCCCACGGGCGGCGCCTTGGCGGTCTGCTGGGCCGATGCGCTGCGCGTTGGAGTGGCGGATTCCTCAACAGGTTCCGCTTTTTTGGGGGGATCCGCGGGTTTTGTTGACGGCGGGGTATCGGCAGGGCCACCGATGCGGGTCTGCCGCTGATCGGCGGGACGCAGGCCGGCGGCGTCCGGGTCGGCCACGGCCACCGGGCCGCGGTTCTGGCGGGCGGCGGCTTCGACCTGTTCGCGTGCCTGTGCGGCCTCGCGGGCCTCGCTGTCACGGCGGGCGCCGTCCTGGGCGGCCTTGCGGTCCGCCTCGGCCTTGCGGCGGGCGTCCTGCGCCCGACGCTCGTCCTCGGCGCGCTTCTTGGCCTCTTCGGCGGCGCGGCGGGCTTCTTCAGCCGCGCGGCGCGCTTCCTCGGCCCGGCGGGCTTCTTCGGCGCGTTTGCGCGCCTCTTCGGCCTTGCGGGCTTCCTCGATCTGCTTGGCGATGGCCGCGTCCAGATCGGTGATAAGACGCGACAGGCGCTGGTCGTCGCGCCCGAGCTTGTTGGCCTCGGCGCGCTGGGCGGCGATCTGGCCTTCAAGCTGGGCCAGCAGGCTGGCGCGCTCTTTCTGCTGGGCGACCAGCGCGGTTTTCTGTTCGGAGGTCTCGGCAACCCCCTTTTCGATTTCGGCGCGGCGTTCGTCCGCGCGCGCCTGCAGGGCGGCCAGCCGGTCGATGTCGGCGCGCAGCGCCTTCACGGCGTCGGCCCGGGCGCGGGACACGTAGTCCAGGTAGCCCAGGTTGCGGCCCAGCACCTGGGGATCGTCGCCGGAAAGCAGCGCCGTCCAGGGCGACAGGCCGCTGGTGTATTGGGTGCGCAGCTGGTCGGCCAGTTCGACGCGGCGCTTGGCCAGCACGGCCTCCTGCGCGGTGATCTGCTTTTCCAGCGATGCGAGATCGGCCGTCGCCTTGCGGTTGGCGTCGGCCAGCTCCTTCAGGCGCAGGTTGATGCGGGAAATCGACGATTCGGACTGCTTGAGCGCGTCGGCGGCCTCTTTGCGGGCCGCCTCGCGGTCGTCGATGTCCTTTTGCAGGCTCTCGATGCGGTCGCGCAAGGCGGCCTGCTGTTTTTCGGCGTCGGACTGACGCCCGGCGAGGTCACTGGGCGCGGCGCGCGCAGGCAGCGCCCCACCGGCCAACATGACCGCCAACAACAACCCCGCCGTGCGACGCATAGAGATATCAGTCCTTCTTGGCCTTGCCCTGAGCCGCAACCGCAGCCATGGCCGCCTCGATCTCGGCGGCATCGCCCAGATAATAGTGGCGGATCGGACGCAGGTCATCATCCAGTTCGTAGACCAGCGGCTGACCGGTCGGGATGTTCAGGTTGACGATGTCGTCGTCCGACACGTTGTCCAGGTGCTTGATCAGGGCGCGCAGGCTGTTGCCGTGGGCGGCGATCAGCACGTTGCGGCCGGCGCGGATGGCCGGGGCGATGGAGTCGTTCCAGAACGGCAGCACGCGGGCGACCGTGTCCTTCAGGCACTCGGTGGCGGGCAGCTGGTCGGCCGGGATCTTGGCGTAGCGGCTGTCAAAGCGCGGGTGGCGTTCGTCGTCCAGGTCCAGCGGTTCCGGGGCGATCGCGTAGGCGCGGCGCCAGATCAGGACCTGCTCGTCGCCGTACTTGGCGGCCGTTTCGGACTTGTTCAGGCCCTGCAGGGCGCCGTAGTGGCGCTTGTTCAGGCGCCAGTTCACGCCGACCGGGGTGTACATGGCGTCCATGGCGTCCAGGGCGATCCACAGCGTGCGGATGGCGCGCTTGAGCACCGAGGCGTAGGCCAGGTCGAAGGTGAAGCCTTCTTTCTTGAGCAGCTCGCCCGCCTTGCGGGCCTGTTCGCGGCCGGTGTCGGTCAGGTCGACGTCGGTCCAGCCGGTGAAACGGTTTTCAAGATTCCACTGGCTTTCACCGTGGCGCATCAGTACGAGTTTGTGCATGGTTTGGGGCGCCCGCCGGGCGGGTTAAAGTTGGAGGATGGTTAAGGAATGCGCTCATTTTATAATTGAGTGATTTTGCCCGTGATTTTGCCCCGGCGCACCGCGTCCATGTCCTGGACGCGACGCATCAGGGTTCGCCCCTACCAGGCAGGACTTGCGTGCGCGAAAAGCCAACGCAACGCCCGCCGACGTACTACAGGAAGCCTTCGTGGACCTTTTGCAATTCTTGCTCGATAAAAACAACATCTTCATCGTCGCCGTCACCGTGGTTTCCGGCGTGATGCTGATCATTCCCGCCCTGCGCAAGGGCCGGACCGGGTCCGCCATCAGCACGACTGAAGCCATCCAGATGGTCAACCAGCGCAATGCCGTGTGGGTCGACGTGCGCCCCGTCGAGCAATTCCAGGCCGGTCACATCGCTCAGGCACGAAACGTGCCGGCAGCGGACATCGAGCAGAAGGCCGGCTCGCTGCCCAAGAACAAGCCGCTGGTGGTGGTTTGCGACAACGGCCGCGATTCGGCCCGCGCCGCCGCCAAGCTGCGCGCCCAGGGATTCACCGACGTCGTGCCGCTGGAAGGCGGCATGCGTGCCTGGTCGGCCGCCAGCCTGCCGGTAACCCAGAAGGGTTGAAGCAGGGGGACTCGCCCCCATCTACCTATTCTTGTACCCACAGGAGCGCCCTATGAACAAAGTCGTCATGTACAGCAAGGACTATTGCCCCTATTGCTCCCGCGCCAAGGCGTTGCTCGAGCAGCGTGGCGTGGCCGACCTGGAAATCATCCAGATCGACCGGGAACCGTCCCAACGCGATGTCATGATCGAACGCACCGGCCGGCGCACCGTCCCGCAGATCTTCATCGGCGATACCCATGTCGGCGGTTGCGACGACCTGATGGCCCTGGACCGCTCGGGTGGACTCACCCCCTTGCTGAACGGCTAATCGCCCCTTTTTGCCTCTCCCACCAACGGAAACACTCATGGCTGATCAAGACCAAAACACCCAGCAAGAAGGCGGCAACGACGCGCCCTCGTTCAATCTGCAGCGCGTCTACCTGAAAGACCTCTCGCTGGAAATGCCCAACGCGCCTCACGTGTTCCTGGAACAGGAAGCGCCGCAGGTCGAGGTGAGCATCACCGTGGGCGGTCAGCGCCTGGCCGAAACCGTGTTCGAAACCACGGTCACCGTCACCGTCACCACGCGCATCAACGACAAGGTCGTGTACCTGGTCGAAGGCACGCAAGCCGGCATCTTCGAAGCGGCCAACATCCCCGAAGAGCAACTCGATCCGCTGCTGGGCATTGTCTGCCCCACGATGCTGTACCCGTACCTGCGCGCCAACGTCGCCGACGCGATCACCCGCACCTCGATGCCGCCGCTGCACCTGACCGAAGTCAACTTCCAGGCCCTGTACGAGCAGCGCATCGCTGAACTGCAACAGCAACAGCAGCAGGCCGCCGGCGCCAATGGCGCCGAATCGGGCATCATCCTGCCGCCCGGCGCCACCCGCCAATAAGCACCCCGCGGCGCCCCATGAACCAACCCGCCGAGCCGCGCCTGCGCGTCGCCGTCCTGGGAGCGGGCAGTTGGGGCACCGCCCTGGCGGCGGCCGCAAGCCGCCGCCACCCCACCCAGCTCTGGGCGCGCGAAGCCGCGCAAGCGGCCGCCATGGCCGCCACCCACGAAAATGCCCGCTATCTGCCGGGCATTTCCCTGCCCAAGACGCTGCAGTATTCCTCTGATCTGGACGCCACGCTGCGCACCTTGCAGGACGACGCCGCGCGCCGCCTGATCGTGCTGGGCGTGCCCGTCGCGGGTCTCACGTCCATCTGCGAGGCGCTGTCGCAACGGCTGCCCGCACTGGGACTGCAAGACACCCCCATTGTCTGGACGTGCAAGGGCTTTGAAGCCGACACGGCCAGGCTGCCCCACGAAATCATGCGCGAGGCCCTGCCCGGCGCGACCGGCGGCGCCCTGTCGGGTCCCTCGTTCGCGCGCGAAGTCGCCCAGGGCCTGCCCGTTGCGCTGACCGTCGCCAGCAGCAGCCCCGCCTTGCGCGACGCCACCACCGCCGCCTTCCACGGCGCGGCGCTGCGCGTCTACGCCAGCACCGATCTGATCGGCGTCGAGGTCGGCGGCGCGCTCAAGAACGTCATTGCGGTTGCCTGCGGCATCGGCGACGGCCTCGCGCTGGGCACCAATGCCCGCGCGGCCCTGATCACCCGCGGCCTGGCCGAGATGACCCGATTCGGCGTCGCGCTGGGCGCGCAGGCAGAGACCTTCGCCGGGCTGACCGGCTTGGGCGATCTGGTGCTGACCGCCACCGGCGAGCTGTCGCGCAACCGGCGCGTGGGCCTGGAGATCGGCGCCGGCCGCAAGCTGGCCGACATCCTGGCCAGCGGCATCACCGCCGAGGGCGTGCGCTGCGCCCGCGCCGCGCTGGACCGCGCCCGCGCCATCAATGTCGAATTGCCGATCACCGAAGCCGTGTGCGCCGTGCTGTTCGAAGGCGTCGCACCCATGACCGCCGTCTCGGCCCTGCTGGCGCGGGATGCGCGCTCTGAAGGGCTGGGCTGACACGACACCTACCCCGAGGAGACATCCTTCATGACGCAAACCCGCAAGTCCCGGGTCGGCCCGCTGCTGCGTGGCCTTTGCCTGAGCCTGGCCGCCATCCTGCCGGTCGCCGCCCATGCCGACTGGCCCGAGCGCCCGATCCACATGGTCGTGCCCTTCCCGCCCGGCTCGTCGCCCGACATCCTGGCGCGCACGATCTCCGAGCCGCTGTCCCAGGCCCTGGGCCAGCCCATCGTGATCGACAACAAGCCGGGCGCAGGCGGCAACATCGGCACGCGCATGGTGTCGCAGGCCAAGCCCGACGGCTACACGTTGCTCTACACGATCAACGGCCCGCTGGTCACCGCGCCCACCCTCTATAAGAAGACGCTGGGTTACGACCCGCTGACCGACCTGGAGCCGGTGTCGCTGGTCGGCACCAGCCCCAACGTGCTGGTCGTGCCGGGCAGCCTGAAGGTCGACAACGTCCAGGACTTCGTCAAGCTGGTCAAGGGCCGCGGCAACTCGCTGAATTACGGGTCGGTCGGCCCGGGCAGCTCGGCCCACCTGGCCATGGAGATGTTCAAGGAACGCGCGGGCGTGGACCTGGCCCACATCCCGTATTCGGGCTTTCCGCAGGTCATCACCGCCATCATCGGCGGCGACGTGCAGGCCGGCTTCATGGTGCCGGCGATTGCCGTGCCGCAAGCGCGCGACGGCAAGGTCAAGCTGCTGGCCGTGACCAGCCTGCAGCCCAGCGACGCCCTGCCCGGCGTGCCCACCATGGCCTCGCAGGGCTATCCGGACTTCGAGGCCATCTCGTGGAACGCGATCCTGGCGCCGGCCGGCACGCCCACGCCGATCGTCGAAAGGCTCAACAGCGAACTGGCCCGCATCATCAATAGCGAGGCCGTGCGCAAGCAGCTGGCGCTGCAATACTTCACGCCGGCCCCCTCCACTCCGGAAGCCCTGACCAACCGCATCAAGAATGAGAAGGCGCGCTGGGACCAGGTGATCGACAAGCTGAAGCTGTCGCTGGACTGATGTTCAGACCGAAGGGCGGCGCCTACGCGCCCCCTTCGTAACCCAGCTGGCGCCAGGCTTCGAACACCGTGACCGCCACGGCGTTCGACAGATTCAGGCTGCGCTGGCCGGCGCGCATCGGCAGCCGCAGCCGCTGCTGCGGCGGAAACATCGCCTGATGCTCGTCCGACAGGCCGGCGCTTTCGCGGCCAAACACGAACACATCCCCCGGTTTGAAACTGACGTCGGCCACACTGCGCTGCGCGTGCGTGGTCAGCGCATAGATGCTGGATGCGACCGCGCCGGTGTCGTCCAGGGCTTCCTGCAGCGTGTCGTGGACGCGCACGGGCTGCCACTCGTGATAGTCCAGCCCCGCGCGCCGCATGCGGGCATCATCCAGCTCGAACCCCAGGGGACGCACCAGATGCAGTTGCGCGCCGGTATTGGCGCACAGCCGGATGGCGTTGCCGGTGTTGGGAGGGATCTCCGGGCAGACGAGAATGACGTGGAACATGGCGCGTGCAAAAGGGGGAAAGGTCTGCGGCCGGAAGCGGCCGCGCGAGCGTGATTGTCGCCGATTTGGTGGCACGAGCCGGAATGGCGGCCCGGAGGTGGCGTGGATACGGGCGTGGATGCGGGCGAGGGGGCAAGCGCGGATACAGACGGGGATCCAAACGGGAACCCAAGCGGTGATGCACGCAGATCAGGGCGTCCGCGCCGCCACCAGCACGATCACGCTGGCCGCGCCCGCCGTCATCAAGGCAGCCGCCGCAGCGCCCACGGTGCTGCCGGTGGTCATCACATCGTCCACCACCGCCACATGCCGCCCGCGAACGGGGCCGGTGCACACAAAGAGACCCGCCGCCCCCCGCTGCCGCGCACGCCGGCCGAGGCTGGCCTGGCGGGGCGTTTCGCGCCGTCGCGCGAGCAGGAGACGCGGCGGCGGCAGCGCCAGTTCGGCGGCCAGGCTGCGCGCGATCTCGGCCGCCGGGTTCATGCCCCGCTGACGCAGCGACGCCCGGCTGGCAGGAATGGGCACCAGGAGGAGATCGGGCGGCAGGACCGCGATGCAATGCCGGCTTTCGGCCGTGGCGCCGGACACGCTGGATCCCGGAATGCCGACGGCTTGCGCGCCGGTCTGCGCCGCTGCCTCCCGCACCGCCTGCGCCATCATTCGCGCCAGCACCGGCGCCATGCTTATCCGCAACTGCGTCTTGAGCATCAGGACCAGCGCGTCGCCTGGTGGCGCATAGTCAAACGCCGCGACCGTGCGGCTGAACGCCTGCGGCTCCGCCAGACACGCCGCGCAATGCTGTCCGCTCCCTTGAAGGCGCAGCGCGCATCGCGGGCATCTTGCCAAGCCCCCCGGCGGCCCGGCCAGGATGTCCGCCTGACACCCCGCGCACAGCCGCGCGCCCGCCACCCGCGCCCCGCACAACGGACAATCGCACCCCAGGAGCGACAACAGCCGTCGCCCCATGTTCAGTAGGGACAATCGGAGCCTGCCGCCGGGATGGGCAATAATGTGAGCCATCCCAGATCAAACCATGCTCCGCCCCGGGTGATCCCGCGAGCGCGACCGAAATGTCCCTGCCAGAAACCGCAACGCCCCCCTCCCTGCCTCTCGTCAGCGCCGACGTGCCGCGCCAGTTCGCGCGCCGCGACGATCTGGCCGACGCACAATTCCTCTATGGCGAAGTGGCGCGCCGCATGCTCGGCCGCCTGCAGTACATCCGCGTGCAACCGCAGGCCATGCTGGACGCCGGCTGCGGCGCCGGCGACAACCTGCCGCTGCTGCGCGAACGGTATCCCGAGGCGGCCTACACCGGCCTGGACAACTGTGAACCCTTGCTGGCGCAGGCGCGCCAGCGCCACGCGCCGGGCGGCCTGTCGGCCTGGATCGGCAAGCTGGCGCGGCGCGGCCCGGCCGCCCCCGCGTTCGTGAACGCCGATCTGGCCAATACGGGACTGCCGCCCGAATCGCTGGAACTGGTGTGGTCGAACATGGCCATGCACTGGCACCGCGAACCGCACGCCGTGCTGGCCGAATGGCGCCGCATCCTGAAAGTGGGCGGCCTGGCGATGTTCTCCTGTCTGGGGCCGGCCACGCTGCGCGAACTGCGGCAGGCGCTGGTGGATGCCGGCCTGCGCACGGCCACGCCGTCCTTTGTGGACATGCACGACTTCGGCGACCTGCTGGTGGAAAACGGCTTCGCGGATCCGGTGATGGACCAGGAAATCCTGACCCTGACCTACCGCAGCCCGGAAAAGCTGCTGCAGGACGTGCGCGCCTTGGGCGGCAACCCGGCCGAAGGACGCCGCGGCGGGCTGGTGGGGCGCGACTGGCGCGACCGCCTGTGCGCGGCGCTGGAAGCGCAACGCAATGCGGACGGCCTGATCGTCTTGAGTATCGAAGTGGCCTACGGCCACGCCTGGCGTGCCGCCGCGCATCGGACCGTGGCGGGCGAAACCCGCCTGTCCATCAGCGCGATCGGCGGCCGGCAGCGCGGAACCCCCTGATCAGGAATTCCGGCGCCTGCCTGGCTTAGTGCAGGCGTTCCGGCACGGTCACGCCCGGCTCGGACGCCGACAGACCCTGCATGGGTTCAGACGTGGCCCGGATGCGGCGGCGTAGCACCGCGGTGGGCTCTGCCGGCGGCGCAACGGGCGCCGCCGTACCGCGCCAGGCGTTCGACATGGCTTCCACCACCAGCGGCAGATCGCGCAGGCGATGGTACTGGCTGCGCAGCCAGCGGGCGTCGTTGCCGGCACGCATGGCGTCGTCGCGCAGCGCGGCGATCATGTCGCCCGTACCCAGTTCCTCGGCCACCGGCATCAAGCGCTGGAACAGCGCACGCAGATGATCGATCAGGCGCACGCGCTGCCCGTCGGGCGTCACGTAGCTGCCCTGCAGGCCAAAACGGCAGGCCTGGAAGTGATTGCTGCGGTACGACAGCCACGCGTTGTCGCTGGGGTCTTCCTCGCGCATCAGCAGCACGGACAGCGCCTGGGCAAACGCCGCCACCTGGCAGGCACGCTCCACCGTCAGCGGCGTGTCGCAGACGCGAATTTCTACCGTACCGAACTCGGGCTTGGGACGGATATCCCAGTACAGGTCCTTGATGCTCTCGGCCAGGCCAAAAGCGCGAAGCTGCGACAGGTGGGCTTCGAACTGGTACCAGTCCTTGACCTCGGGCGGCATGTGGCCGGCCAGCGGGAAGCTGTTGACCGCATTCAGGCGCGAGCACGAGAACAGGGTATCCACCCCCTCGCAATACGGCGAAGACGCCGTCAGCGCGATGAAATGCGGCACGTAGGGCGACAGGCGGCGCAGCAGCTTGATGGAGTCGTCGCCGCTTTTCACGCCCAAATGGATGTGTTGGCCGAACACCGTAAATTGACGCGCCAGGTAACCGTACATTTCGGCCAGGTACTGGAAGCGCGGGGTATCCGAGATGGAGCGTTCCTGCCAGCGCATGAAGGGATGGGCGCCACCGCCCGCCACCGACACGCCGACCGCATCGGCCGCTTCGACCAGGGCGTCGCGCATCTCGCGCATTTCGACCAGCAGGCCCATGGGGTGCTCGTGCACCGAGGAGTTCAGTTCGATCATGGACCGCGTGATTTCGGGTTTGACGCGGTCGGCAATAGGATGATTGGCCATTTGGGCCAACAGTTCGTCAGAGGCTGCAGCAAGGTCAAAACTGCGGGGGTCGATCAGTTGCAGCTCGAGTTCGATGCCCAGGGTATTGGGGGCCGACGAAATGAACGGGATCTGTTCCATCTCGGACTCCTTTGAATGTTTGATGAGGGTATGCGCCGTTCGACCTTGAAGCCCGGCAACTTCCCGGGGGGCACTAGACGGCGGCTTGTGAACGCATGATAGCCGCAGGTTTGTGGCAAAACGATTGAAAATCGTGACATTTGTGTGCAACATCGCGAATCATCCGGTTTTTCCCTCTGAAGAAAAGTAAGCAAGCGCTTACCGCCCAGGATTGGCGCGGCTCGTGGGCGAGCGCGCCACGCGAAGCCAGAAAAGACGGGGATTTCGAGAAGGGATGGGATAACCCTTATTAGGGTTATCCCTTATGAATTCGGGACTTTGCGGCGCCTATTTGCGCCAGAAGATCGGCGTGAACAGCACCAGCACCGTCAGCAGCTCCAGGCGGCCGATCAGCATGGCAAAAGTGCAGACCCAGATCTGAAAGTCCGACAGCACGGCAAAGGTGCCCATGGGGCCGACCGGACCCAGGCCCGGCCCCGTGTTGTTCACGCTGGCGAATACGGCCGAGAACGCCGTGATCGGGTCCAGGCCCGACAGCAGCAGCAGGCTGGTGAACACTGCGATGGACAGGCCGTAGAACAGCATGAACGCCAGCACGGACGACATGGTGCGCGTTTCCACCGCCCGGCCGTTGATCCGGACCGGGCTGATGGCATGCGGGTGCAGCATGGTCACCAGTTCGTTGCGGGCCTGCTTGATCAGCAGGATGGCGCGGATCATCTTGATGCCACCGCCGGTCGATCCGGCCGACGTCGCAAAACCCGACAGCAGCAGCATCGTCAGCGGCGCAAACAACGGCCACTGCGCGAAATCAGTGTTGGCATAGCCGGTGGTGGTGGCCATGGAGATGGTGTTGAACATGCCGTAGCGCAGCGCTTCGAGCGGATCGGTGTAGACGTCCTTGATGAACAGGTACACCGAGATGACCAGCCCGACCCCCAGCACCACGACCAGGTAGGGAATGGCCTCCGGGCAGCGCCAGTAGGCGCGCGGGCTGCGCT
>NZ_DAMCTG010000105.1:0-16889 GCF_032113835.1 Achromobacter sp.
GCCGCCAGCGTGCGCGTGACGCCCCCGCCGTTCTTCCACGGCTCGGGCGGCAGCGCCAGCCAACTGGCGCGCACCGGATCGTGGGGATCAGGAGACTGCGCCAAGGCCGTACTTTCCGGTCAACAATGCACCGCGCTGAAAGCGCCCCAGTTCATAAGGCGTAAGCGACACGTCCGTCGCCAGCCCCAGCGCCTCTTGCGCCAGCACGCGGCCTACCGTGGGCGACAGCTTGAAGCCGTGACCCGAGAACCCAAAGCCCACGATCAGCCCTTCGACGCCGGGCACGCGGCCCAGCACGGGGTTCCAGTCGGGCGTCACGTCGTAGACACCGGTCCACGACGATGCCAGCCCGGCGGTCTCATACGCCGGAAACCGATCCGCCACCTGCGCACCGACCTCGGCCACGTAGTCGAGCGGAATGTCGCCCTGCTCGGCGTCGCTCTTTTGCAGGGCCTCGCCAACGACGCCTTCGCTGACCAGCATCTGGTTGCCGCCGTAGCTGCGGCAATACAGCATGCCGGGCGAGGCCAGGTCCTTGAAGACCGGCATTGAATACGTATAAGGCGCCGCGTCGCATTCCAGCGCCAGCACGGCGTGCCGCTCCGGCACGACGGGCATGGCGACGCCCGTCCAGCCGGCAAGCTCGGGCGTCCAGATGTTCTGCGTGCTGATGACGAGCGGCGCACTGTAGTCGCCTTCGGACGTCACGACGCCCGTCACCCGGCCGTTGTCGACGATCAGGCGCTGGACGTTGACGTTTTCCCGGATGGTGACGCCGCGGCGGCGGGCGCCGCGCGCAAAGCTGGTGGCCACCAGATACGCGTCGGCAAAGCCCGCCTCGGGCTCGTAGCCGATCAGCGCGGCGTTGTCGAAGGACGCGATCGGCAGCAGCTCGCGCGCCTGCGCGGCATCCAGCAATTCCAGCGCGATGCCCTGCGCCTGCTGCTGCGCCAGCGCGCCGCGCAGCGGTTCCAGCTTGTCGTCGTCGGCGGCGGTGATCAGGTAGCCGCATTTGACCAGGCCGCACGAGGCCTCGTCGTCGCCCAGATAGCTGGCGAAATTATTGAACACGCTCCACGAACGCTGGGCCAGTTCCACGTTCTCGCGCACGGAATAGTGCGTGCGCAGGATGCCGGACGACTGCGACGTGGTGCCCGCGCCGATGGTCTCGCGGTCCAGCACCAGCACGTTCTTCGCGCCGAGTTCGGCCAGGTGAAACGCCACCGAACTGCCGATCACGCCGGCACCAATCACGATCACGTCAAAACTTTTCACGACAAGGCTCCAAGGACAAGTGCGGCGAGTGTGGACCCGCCGTTTCGGAGCCGCCGCAATATAAGCGCCGCGAATACTTAATAAAAGCGTTGTGAAAAGGCGCGCACGGGGTCAGGCGGCCGCGCCGACCGCGCCGCGGATCGCCTCGGCGTCCTTGCCCGGCGGCAGGCCGAACATCCGCCGGTATTCGCGGGTGAATTGCTGGACGCTTTCATAGCCCACTGCAAACGCCGCGCTGCTGGCCGTCGCGCCTTCGGCGGTCATGAGCCGGCGCGCCTCGATCAGCCGCAGTTGCTTCTGGAACTGCAACGGCGACAGCGACGTGGCCGCCCGAAAGTGCTGGTGGAAGGACGACGGGCTCATGCCCGCCGCGGCCGCCAGCCGCTCGACCGGCAGCGGCTGCGCAAACCCGGCGCGCAGCAGCGCGACCGCGCGCGCAATGCGCTGGGCGGCGCTGCCCGGCCAGCCAAGCTGGCGGATCGCCTGCCCGTGGCGGCCAGCCAGCAGCCAGTAGTGCATTTCGCGCACCAGCTGCGCCTGCAGGACGGGCAGCGCCGACGGCCGTTCGACCAGGCGCATCAGGCGCAGCGCGGCGTCGGCGACCTCGGCGTCGGTCTGTTCCACCCGGACGGGCGCGCCCGGGTCTACCGGCCCCAGCTTCATCTCCAGCGCCAGCTCGGCAATCAGGCCCAGATCCAGATCCAGGACCAGCGAAAGGTACGGCTCCCCGGCGCCGGCCCGCGTGATCTGGCTGACCGTGGGCACATCGGCCATGATCAGCAGCGAATCGCCCGCGCTGAAGTCGAACGTGTCCGCGCCCAGCGCCACGCGTTTGGCGCCCTGCAGCACCAGGCAGGCGAGCGGCCGCGAGATCGCGTAGTCCAGCCCGGTGGGCTGCAGCGCGCGGATGACGGCCAGTCCCCGGATGGGCGTTTGTGCCACGCCCGCCGGGCTGGCGTGGGCCTGCGCGTAACGGCTGGCGGCGGCGCGCAAGGTGTCGTTCTGCAGCATGTCGTTCATGGGAGGGATCACAAAGGTTTGCCACCGGGCCATCGTAATGGGTTCCCGTGCGCCGGGAGGCACATTTGGAGGATCAGGCCAACAACGCCAAGGTTCAGGCAAAGGCCGTCCGCCGCATCCGCCACAGAATGAAGCCTCACCGCAACCCACCAAGGAGCCATTCCATGAGCACGATTTCTCTAGTTACCGGTTCGAGCCGCGGCCTGGGCCGCAGCGCCGCCCTGGCCCTCGCCCGCAAGGGCAACGACGTCGTCGTCACTTACCAGAGCCGCGCGGCGCAGGCCGACGAGGTCGTCGCCGAGATCGAGCGGCTGGGCCGCAAGGCCGTGGCGCTGCAGCTGGACGCGGGCAATGTGGCCGCCTTTCCGGACTTCGCAGCGCGGCTGCGCACGGTGCTGGCCGGGACGTGGCAGCGCGATTCCTTCGATCACCTCGTCAACAACGCCGGGCACGGCGACATGGCGCCGATTGCCGACATGAGCGTGGCGGCGTTCGACAAGCTGATCGATGTGCACTTCAAGGGCGTGTTCTTCCTGACGCAAAGCCTTTTGCCGCTGCTGGCCGACGGCGGACGCATCGTCAACCTGTCCAGCGGCCTGACGCGCGTGTCGGCGCCGGGCTGGGCCGCGTATGCCGCGGCCAAGGGCGCCGTCGAGGTGCTGACGGTCTACCTGGCCAAGGAGCTTGGCCACCGCCGAATCGCCGTCAACACGGTGGCGCCGGGCGCCATCGAAACGGACTTCCTGGGCGGCGCGGTGCGCGACACGCCCGAATTCAACAAGGCTTTCGCGGACATGACGGCGCTGGGCCGCGTAGGCGTGGCCGACGATATCGGTCCGATGATCGCCAGCCTGCTTTCCGAAGACAACCGCTGGGTCAACGCGCAGCGCATCGAGGTGTCCGGCGGACAGGGCATCTGACGCGCATGGCACAAGGCCGGGCCGCCGCCTTGCGGCCCGGCCGAAGCACCCCTTGCAGCAGCGCGCCTCTTTAAGCACCGCTGATGTTGACCATCGCCGCTCCTTATATTCATGCCGCCGCCAGGCGCTCGGGCGAAAGTCTCGTCTGCCGCACCCCAGAGTGCCGGCGACATGGAATCTATCGGTCAATCTACATACAGTAGGGGAAAAATATGAACATGAATCGCCGCGCCATGCTGGTGCGCACCGCTGCACTCGCGGGCGCAAGCGCCCTGGGCTTTCCGATGATCGGCCGCGCCGCCGGCGCGTCCTACACCTATGGCGGCTCGGCCTGGCTGGGCCATTACTCCGCCTACATCGCGATGAAGACGGGCCTCTTCGCCAAGCAGGGGCTGGACATCAAGTGGCAGAGTTTCGCCACGTCGTCGGACCGCATGAGCGCGGTGATGGCGGGCAATGTGGATCTGGCGGGCACCGGCGTGGTGTCGTCGCTGGCGCTGATGGCTGCGGGCGCGCGCCAGTTCCAGGTCATCGCCACCCCGAACAACTTCGGCCGCGCCGAAGGCGTGCTGGTGCGCGACAACGTCAAGTCCGTTGCCGATCTGAAGGGCAAGAAGATTGGCGTCACCTACGCCTCCAGCGCGCATGTGCTGCTGCTGGACGTGCTGCGCCAGGCGGGCCTGAACCCCGACCGCGACGTCTCCATCATCAACCTGCCCGCGACCAACCTGCTGTCCGCCTATCAGGGCAGCCAGATCGACGCGGCCGTGGCCTGGACGCCGGCCTTCGACCGCATCAAGGCCGTGCCGGGCACGCACGTGCTGCTGGACGACACTGCGTTCTCGCTCTACAAGCAATACGCCATCACGCCCGGACCCGACGTGCTGCTGACGCACGCCAAGCTGGGCAAGGAAAACCCGGACGCCGTGCGCAAGTTCCTGCAGGCGGTGTTCCAGGCCAACGCCATGCTGACGAACCAGCCCGAGGAAGCGGCGGGCGTGCTGCTGGAGCTGACCGGCCTGTCCAAGGACGAGCAGCTTGCCGTCATCAAGCAGACGCAGTGGTATTCGGCCGAAGACCAGAAGGCGCTGATGATCGAGCCCGGCAACTTCGTGAACGGCATGCAGAAGCTGGCCGAAATGCTGGTGTCGCTCAAGCAGATCGACCGCGCGCCCACCGTCAAGGACTGGGTCCAGTCCGCGTACCTCTGAGCCCGGGACTGTCTGCCTATGTCCACACGCTCGTCTTCACGCGAAACGCGCCTGCTCTGGGTCAGCGTGTTTTCGCTGCTCGGTTTTCTGCTGATGTGGGAAGGCCTGTGCCGTGCCGGCGCGGTCGATCCCATCTTTCTGCCCGCGCCGTCCCAGATTCTTGCGCGCGCGCTCTCCATGTCCGATCAGGGCACGCTGTTCTACAACGTGCTGGCCTCGACGCGCCGCGTCATGGTCGGCTTTCTGGCCGCCGTGATCGTCGCGATTCCGCTGGGCATCCTGCTTGGCACCTCGAAGGTGGCACGCGCCGTCTTCGATCCCATCATCTCGTTCCTGCGCCCGCTGCCGTCCATGAGCTGGATTCCGCTGTCGCTGCTGTGGTTCGGCATCACCGAAACGCAGAAGTACAGCATCGTGTTCATGGGGTCCTTCGTGCCGGCCCTGCTGTACGTGATGGAGGCCTCGCGCAGCATCGATCCGGTGCTGGTGCGCGCGGCGCGCAACCTGGGCGCCAACCGCTGGCAGGTCATGCGCGAGGTGCTGTTTCCGGGCTGTCTGCCGCAGATCCTGTCGGGCATGAAGATCATCCTGGGCCTGTCGTGGACCTGCGTGATCTCGGCCGAGCTGGTGGCGTCCAAGGAAGGCCTGGGCTTCATGATCATGAACGGCAAGGAATTCTTCCAGACCGACACCGTGGTGCTGGGCATGGTGCTGATCAGTTTCACCGTGCTGGTGACCGATCTGTGTTTGCGGCTTCTTGAACGATGGGTGCTGGCATGGCAGCGATGAACGACACGATGATCCGGCTGACGGACGTCTCCAAGGCCTACGGCGAAGTGCCGGTGCTGGACAAGGTCAACCTGGAGGTCAAGCGCGGGGAATTCCTGGTGCTGCTGGGCGCCTCGGGCTGCGGCAAGTCGACGCTGCTGAACCTGATGGCGGGATTCATCACGCCCAACACGGGGTCGGTGGAGATCAACGGCAAGAAGGTCACCGACGTGACCGCCGCCTGCGGCATGGTGTTCCAGCAGTACGCGCTGTTTCCGTGGCGCACCGTGCAGGAAAACGTGGAGTTCGGCCTGAAGATGCGCGGCATGTCGCGCCAGGAACGCGCGCCGATCGCCCGCAAGTTCATCGAGATGGTAGGCCTGAAGCATGCGGCGGACAAATTTCCGCACGCGCTGTCGGGCGGGATGAAGCAGCGCGTGTCGATCGCGCGCGTGCTGGCCAACGACCCTGACGTGATGCTGTTCGACGAGCCGTTCGCGGCGCTGGACGCGATGACGCGCCAGGTGCTGCAGGACCAGCTGCTGTCGATCTACGAGCAGAGCGGCAAGACCATCGTCTTCATCACGCACTCCATCGACGAGGCCCTGACGCTGTCGACGCGCATGGCCGTCATGGGGTCCAAGCCCGGCCGCATCGTGCAGGACATCCAGAACGACCTGCCGCACCCGCGCAGCGCGGACGTGCAACTGTCGCCGCGATTCGTCGAATTGAAACGGGCGATCTGGGAGCGCGTGCAGGAGGAAGTGACACGCAGCATGGAACTGGCCGGAGATTGACGCGAGCGCGCGCGCACGGCCTAGATGATGCCGGTGTACAGCGTGACCGTGATGCTGAAAGCGGGAATCCTGTCCCATTCGTTGCTGGGATAGCGCGGCGATTCCACGCCCATGCCCACGCCGTACTGCAGCCCGTCCTGTCCGCCGCGCCAGGAATGCGGCGCGGTTTCCCAGCCGCAGCAGACGTATGACAGCGGCGGCAGGCCGAACGCGTCGCGGAGCTGGGCGTGCGCCGCCGCCGCGTGGGCGCCGGTCACCTGGTAGCGGGCGATCATGGGTTTGGCCTGCCGGTCATCGTGCCGTTCGCAGCCCAGATATTCGACATGGGCGGGCTTTCGTCCCAACGCCTGCAGAAAGTCCCCGCAGGGCATGCCCGGCGGCGCCACGCCCTGCGCGCGGGCTTCGGCGTCGAGCGATTGGAAGTCCTGCGCAGCGCTATCCCGCGCCAGAAGGTCGGACGGGACCACCGCAAGGCCCAGCGCCACGGCGGCCAGCAAGGGGGCGAACCGCGGCGCCAGTAATGGCGTTCCCCGTGTCCGGCGCTGCGTGACCTTGGGCATGGTCCGGTTCATCGCGTTCCCCATGGCGTGATTTGCCGCGAGGCCACTGCGCCGAATGCGTCGCCCGGACGCTGCCACGCCCCCGTGCTTCGCCCTTCCTCGGATAGAAACTCCACCAGCGCGGGCAATGACGGGTCCATCGGCCGGTTGTCGTGGATGCGCATGACATAGCCCCACGAGCCCGGCATGCGCAGATGCGGCATCAATGGCACCAGCCGGCCGCTGGCCAGGTCCTCGTCGATCAGCGGCGCTCGGCCAAGCGCGATGCCGACCCCCGCCGCGGCGGCGGCCACCACGGTGCTCAGGCCGCTCAGCACCATCGGATCCTGCCAGTCATCCGGCGCAATCCCCAGCCGCGGCCCCCACGTGCGCCAGTCGGTCTCGGGGCTGTCGATGTGCTTTTCCTCCAGCCAGCGGTGGCGCAGGAACACGCGCGGGTCGTTGCGGTCGCCCTCGGCCACCAGCGCCGGACTGCACACCGGCACCACGGTTTCAGTCATGAGCGGAATGTCGCCCGGCGCGGCGATGTGCGGCCCCATCGCCCGAACGTGGAGGAAGGCGAGGTCGATGTCCTGGGTCTTCCAGGCCGGATCCTGGCTCGCGTGCAGGTAGACCTGGATGTCGGTGTCCGGATGCAGCTTGATGAAACGGCCGATGCGCGGCGCCAGCCACAGCGCGGCCAGCGACGGGTTGGCGGACACGTTCAGCGTGTAGCGCCGCTTGCCGCGGGCGCTGGCCCGGACATTGCGGCAGGCGGTCTCCAATAGGGTCAAGGCCTGTTGTACGGAAGCCAGCAGCGCGGCGCCCGCTTCCGTGGTCTCGGCGCGCCGCACGGTGCCGCCCCGGCGCAAGAGCGGCGCGCCCAGATCGGCCTCCAGCGCCCGCAACTGATGGCTGACGGCGCTTTTCGTGACGTTTAGCTCGGCGGCCGCGCGGCTCAGGCTGCCCAGGCGGGCCACGGCTTCGAAGGCGCGCAAGGCGGCCAGCGGCGGAGTTCGGTTGGGCGTGTCGGACATCGGTTGAGTTTATCTCAACCCTTGATTGAAAATTCATCGCTTTCGCGCGCGCGCCGGATCGGGGACGATGCAGGCTCTGGATGGAGTAATGGCTATGTATTTCGATTCGAGGCTCTGGCGCCTGACCGAGGGTCTGCGCGCCGGCATGGCGGGCGGCATCTTCCTGGGCCTGTTGGCCCTGGCGGCCGGGATTGCGCGGTATGTGTTCCTGGGACAGTTGCTCGCGCGCGTGTTCGACGGGGCGCCGTGGCAGGAATGGGCCACGCCCGCGCTCTGCGTGGCGGCCATGGTGCTGCTGCGGGCGTTCCTGGACGACTGCCGCACGGTGCAAGCAAACCGCACGTCCGCCGCCATCCAGCACACGCTGCGCGCAAAACTGTACGACCGCATCGTCGCGCTGGGACCCGCCTGGTTCGCCAATCAGCGCACGGGCGGCGTCATGCTGACGGTGGTGGACGGCGTCGAACAGTTGCAGACCTTCTTCGGACAGTACCTGCCGCAAGTCGCCATCGCGGCGGCCGCGCCGTTTGCCATCTTTGCCGTCATCGCGTTCTGGGACGTGCCGACTGCCCTCGTCTTCCTGGCCGCCGCGCTGTTCGCATTGTTCGGGCCGATGGCCGTACACATGCTGGACCGGCGTGCCAGCCTGGCGCGCAGCCGTTCGCTCAATGAATTCGGCGAAGAGTTCCTGGACGCGGTCCAAGGCCTGCCCACGCTCAAGTCGTATGGCCAGGGCAAGGCGTGGGGCGAGCGGCTTGCCGCCCGCGCGCGCAGCCTGTCGGACAACACGTTCTGGGTGCTTTCGGTCAGCCTGCTGACGCGCGGCATCAGCGACCTGGGCGTGGCGCTGGGCGCCGCGCTTGCGCTGACGCTGGGCGCGTGGCGCGT
Organism: Achromobacter sp.; assembly: GCF_032113835.1. GTDB lineage: Bacteria > Pseudomonadota > Gammaproteobacteria > Burkholderiales > Burkholderiaceae_B > Achromobacter. The sequence continues at coordinate 8,456 of NZ_DAMCTG010000105.1, forward strand.
GACCACCGGCGACATGAGCGTCGAGGCGCTGCTGATCGTGCTGATGGCCGGCACCGAGATCTTCCGTCCGTTGCGCGACCTGCGCGCGGTGCTGCACCGGGGCATGCTGGGACAGTCGGCTGCCGCCAGCATCCATGCGCTGACGGACGCGCAGCCCCTCACGCCCGCACCCGACACGCGCGCCGCACAAGCGGCCCCGGCCCGGCTTTCGCCGACCATCGAATTCGACAACGTCGCCTTCTCGTACACCCCTGAACGCGCCGCTCACCGGGGCCTGGCGTTCCGCATTGCGGCGGGCGAACGGGTCGGCGTGGTCGGCCCCAGCGGCGCGGGCAAATCCACCATCGTGCGGCTGCTGCTGCGCGAATGCGTGCCGCAATCCGGCGCGGTCCGCGTGGGCGGGCACGACGTCAACGCGCTGGACACGCAATTCCTCTTGTCGCACATCGCGCTGGTCAGCCAGGACATCACGCTGTTTCACGGCACCATCGACGACAACCTGCGGCTGGGCCGCCCCGACGCGACGTTTGATGAGGTGCGCGCCGCCGCTCGCGCCTCCAACATCGACGACTTCATCATGGCGCTGCCCGACGGCTACGCCACGCGCATCGGCGAGCGCGGCCTGCAACTGTCGGGCGGCCAGCGCCAGCGCGTGGCAATCGCCCGCGCCCTGCTGCGCGACGCGCCCATCCTGATCCTGGACGAGGCGCTGTCGTCCGTGGACACCGAGAACGAGGCGCTGATCCAGCAGGCGCTGGACCGCCTGATGGCCGGCCGCACGACGCTGATCCTGGCGCATCGGCTGGCCAGCGTGATCGGCGCGGACCGCATCCTGGTGCTGGACCAGGGCCGTGTGGCCGAGGCCGGACCGCATGCCGACCTGATGCGCGAGAAAGGGCTGTACTACCGCCTGATGCACGAACAGGCGGCCGCGCACCGCAACCCGGCCGCCGGCTCGCCGCCATCAAAGCAGCAGGCTGCGGGCGATACCGCCGCTGAGCCCGACGACATCAACGCGCCCGGTCCGGCCCTGCGGTCGCTGGACGCGGATGCCGACCAGGTCGGCTGGCGCGCCACGTTGGGCACCCTGCTGTCGGTGGTGCGTCCATGGCGGGGCACGCTCATCGCGACCATTCTGCTGGGCGTGGCGCGTGTCGCCGCCTTCATCGGCGTGGGTGTATTCAGCGCCCTGATCGTGGCCGCCATCCGCGACGGCGGCGATACCACCGCGCTGATCGTCGGCCTGCTGATCGCCGCCCCGCTGGCCGCGCTGTTCCATTGGCTGGAGTCTTGGCTGGCGCATGCGATGGCCTATCAGCTCCTGGCCGACATGCGCGTCAAGCTCTACGACAAGCTGGAACGGCTGGCGCCCGCGTACCTGCTGCAGCGCCGCTCGGGCGATCTGGTCGCGCTGGCCACGCAGGACGTGGAGATGGTCGAGTACTTCTACGCGCACACCATCGCGCCGGCCATCGTGTCCGTGCTGGTGCCGCTGTCCGTGCTGGGCTTCCTGGGGTTTTACAGCTGGCCGGTGGCGCTGGCGCTGCTGCCGTTCCTGGCGTATGCGCTGGTCTCCCCCGTACGCGGCCGGCGCCGCGTCGACGCGCTGGGCGACAAGGCGCGCGAGGCGCTGGGTGAGATGAGCGCCCACACCACCGACACGATCCAGGGCCTGGCCGACCTGACCGCCTTCCAGGCGACGGGCCGGCGCCGCGATCAATTCCTGAAGGTGGCCGATCACTACCGCGCCCGGCGTCTTGCCATCCTGCGCGACCTGTCTCGTCAGACTGCCTGGTTTGAAATCGCGATGGGCCTGGGCGGGCTCGCCGTGGCCGTCGTGGGCGCGCTGCAGGTGCAGGCCGGTACGCTGCAAGCCGGCATGTTGCCGCTGCTGGTGCTGATCGCGCTGGCGACGTTCCTGCCGGTGTCGGAGATCTCGCAGGTCAGCCGGCAACTGGCCGACACCATCGCCGCCACGCGCCGTCTGCACGTGGTGGCCAACGAACCCGAACCGGTCGTGGATGGCCCGCGGCCCGCGCCGGTGGCGCCGCATGGCCTGTCGCTGGCGTTCGAGCGCGTCAGCTTCGCCTACCCCGGCAAGCGCCAGGACACGTTGCGCCAGCTTAGTTTCACCGCGCCTGCCGGCGCCACGGTGGCGATCGTGGGCGCCTCGGGCGCGGGTAAGAGCACGGTGGCCAGCCTGCTGCTGCGCTTCTGGGATCCGCGCGAGGGCGCGGTCAAGCTGGACGGCGTGGACGTGCGTCAACTTCAGCTGGACGGCCTGCGCGAGCGCGTGGCGCTGGTCACGCAGGACACGTATCTGTTCAACGACACGCTAGAGGGCAACATCCGGCTGGCGCGTCCCGAAGCCAGCCGCGAGGAGCTGATGCGCGCGCTGGAGCAGGCGGCGCTGGCCGACTTCGTACAGCGTCTGCCCGAGGGCCTGGCGACGCGCGTGGGCGAACGCGGCATGCAGTTGTCGGGCGGCCAGCGCCAGCGCATCTCGATTGCGCGCGCCTTCCTGAAGAACGCGCCCGTGCTGATCCTGGACGAAGCCACGTCGCACCTGGACACGCTGTCGGAAATGCAGGTGCGCGGCGCGCTCGACGTGCTGATGCGCCACCGGACGACGCTTGTGATTGCGCACCGCCTGTCCACAATTCGCGACGCCGACCTGATCCTGGTGCTGGACCGAGGCACGCTGGCCGAATCCGGCACGCATGACCAACTGCTGCGCAAGCAAGGGGTGTATGCGCGGCTGGCAAGCCATCAGGGTGGGTATACCGCTGCGGGCGCGGCATCGCTGCCCGGTTAGCGACGCGTTGAAAAAAACCGACAGCGCATTCCGTCCCCCGGCACGGCCCGTTGATTCGCCTACATCACTTGGATAGAATCGGCAATTCGGGCCTCGCGCCCATTCCTTTTTTCCCTCACCCACCGACAGGGAGGCTGCATGATGTACCCCATGCCCAACGCCGTCCCGCGCGTGTCCCCGCGACGCCATTAAGTCGTCGCCCGCGCGGCTCCATCGCCAGTTCCCTACCTGGCGACCGGTCCGCCGTGTCCATCTGAACCCCTAACGCAGTTGCCAGCGCCCCTTCCGGCGCACGGCGTGTTTTCCCTCTTTCCTTACAAGGAACCTGGCGTGTTCCCTGCCGCCAGGCCATGGCAATGGCTAGAAAAAAAATCGACTTTCGAGGACAGGCCTTCAAGGATGTCCTGGGCTTTACCTTCCGCTATTGGGGCCGGCAGCCGCTGCGCATTGTGGTCATCGTGGCGCTGGCGCTGCTGTCCGCCGTGGCCGACGTGCTGACCCCGATGTACGCCGGCCGCCTGGTCGACGCGGTGGCGTCGGGCGCGGCCGGCGACCAGCTTGCCTGGAACGCCGCCATCACGGCCTTCTGGCTGCTGGTCGCGCTGGGCGTGGGCGGGACGCTGCTGCGCCAGGCGGTGTTCCAGAACATCATCACCTTCACCTTGAAGATGATGAACGGCATCGCCTCCAATGCCTTCTACCGCGTGCAGCGCTTTTCGACCGACTGGCATGCCAACAGCTTCGCCGGCTCGACGGTGCGCAAGATCACGCGCGGCATGTGGGCGGTGGACCTGCTGAATGACACGCTGTTGGTGGCGCTGCTGCCGTCGGTCGTCATGCTGCTGGGCGCCACCGCGCTGCTGGGTGCGCATTGGCCGTTGATGGGGCTGGTCGTGGGCCTGGGTTCGGTGCTCTACATCGCCGTCACCGCAACGCTGTCGCTGGCGTACGTGGCGCCCGCCGCACGGCTGGGCAATGCGTGGGACACGCGCATGGGCGGCGCGCTGGCCGATGCGGTCAGCTGCAACGCCGTGGTCAAGGCCTTTGGCGCGGAGACGCGTGAAGAGGCGCGGCTCGACCGCGTCATCGACAAGTGGCGTCGCCGCACGCGCCGGACCTGGATCCGCGCCACGTTCAACGGCGGCATCCAGGGCGCGATGCTGGTGACCATGCAGGCCTCGATCCTGGGCGCGTCGCTGCTGCTGTGGTCGCGCAACCAGGCCAGCGTGGGCGACATCACGTTCACGCTGACCATGTTCTTCGTCCTGCAAGGCTATCTGCGCGACGTGGGCATGCACATCCGCAACCTGCAGCGCTCGGTCAACGACATGGAAGAACTGGTGTCGCTGGAAAAGCAGCCGTTGGGCGTGGAAGACCGGCCGGGCGCGGGCGACATCGCGGTGACGGCGGGCGAGATCCGCTTTGAAGACGTGACGTTCCGCTACGGGGCGCACAACGTCGCGCTGTACGACCGGTTCTCGGTGCGTATCGCGCCGGGCGAACGGGTGGGCCTGGTCGGCCACTCGGGTTCGGGCAAGACGACGTTCATCAAGCTGATCCAGCGCCTGTACGACGTGAACGGCGGCCGCATCACCATCGACGGGCAGGACATCGCCCAGGTGAAGCAGGCGTCGCTACGCGGCCAGATCGCGATCGTGCAGCAGGAGCCCGTGCTGTTTCACCGGACGCTGGCGGAAAACATCGCCTACGCCCGTCCGGGCGCGTCGCAGGCGGAGATCGAGCAGGCGGCCAGACTGGCCAGCGCGCATGACTTCATCATGGCCCTGCCCAAGGGCTACGAGACGCTGGTCGGTGAACGCGGCGTGAAGCTGTCGGGCGGCGAACGCCAGCGCGTGGCGATCGCGCGGGCGTTCCTGGCCGACGCGCCGATCCTGATCCTGGACGAAGCCACGTCCAGCCTGGACAGCGAAAGCGAGGTCCTGATCCAGCGCGCGATGGACCGCCTGATGGAAGGCCGCACGACGCTGGTGGTGGCGCACCGCCTGTCGACGGTCCGGGCGCTGGACCGTCTGCTGGTGATGGACCATGGCCGCGTGATTGAAGAAGGCAGCCACGACGCGCTGATCCGCCTGAAGGGCGGCCTGTACCGGCGCCTGTTCGAGCGCCAGGCGCTGGAGCTGACCAAGGGGCTGGACCCCGCGGAACTGCTGGAAGACGGCGCCGTCCCGCCGCGCACGAAAGATGACGAGGTGGATGCAGCTTCGTTCGCCTTCGGCAAGTGATGCTGGCGCGGTGGTAAACAACAAGGCCCGGTGCGATGGTGCGCCGGGCCTTGTTTTGTTTGGAAGTTCGACGCATTGGGCCGGTGTCTGACACCCTCTGAGATGCAGTTGCAAAAGGCCGATCACTTCCCCAGGGTGTCAGACACCTCATTTGGTCCTACAAAACCACGGGTGTCTGACACCTCATTTGGTCCTACAGAACCATCGTCAGGGCTTCAGTCACCCAGTTCGTTGCTCCGGTCCCGGTGTCTGACACCCTCTGAGATGCAGCCGCAAACTGTCGATCACTTCCCCAGGGTGTCAGACACCTAGCAAGCTGCCGATCACCTCCACACGGTGTTAGACACCTGGCAAATTGCCGCGCGCGTCAGGCGGGGCGGTTGGCGAATGTCAGGCGCAGGCCGAAGCCGATCAGGGCGGTGCCGAAGACCAGGGCCTGGATCTTTTGCGCGCGCGGGCTGGCGGACATCCAGCGGCCTACCGCGCCGCCGGCCAGCGCGCACAGCACGTCGAACGTCAGGCCCAACCCGACCAGAATGACGCCCAGCACGGCGAACTGCTGGCCGATCGGGCCGCGCTCGGGCGATACGAACTGCGGCAGGAGCACCGAGCAGAACAGCAACGCCTTGGGGTTGAGGACGTTGGTCAGCACCCCGCTCATCAGCGCGGGCCCCCAGCCTGCATGCCGCGGCGCGGCCTCCCCGTCCAGGGGCGGAATCGCAAGCGGCGCGCGCAGCAGACGGATCCCCAGCCACACCAGATAGCAACCGCCCACGGTACGCGCCGCGTCGAACGCCCACGGGTGCGTCTTGAACAAGGCCGCCAGACCCAGCGCGGCCAGCGTCACGTGCGCCGCGCGTGCAATCGCCAGCCCCGCCGCCACCGCCAGCGCCTGCCCACGGCCGCGCAGCAGGCCGGTTTCCAGCAGCAGGATCATGTCCGGCCCGGGCACCACGTACACAATCAGCAAGGCTCCCAGAAACAACGCCATATCGGCCATGACCGCACTCCACCACAAGATTTCAATGGCGAGATTCTAGGAAAAAGGGGCTGGCATGTGCTTGCCATTCTTGCCAACTTGGATACTATTCCTGGCACAACACACCAATCACACCAGAAATCCCCCACATCCATGCCAAAACGCCAACTTGACGCCTACGACCGCCGAATTCTGGAGGCGCTGCAGAAGAACGGCCGGCTCACCAATGTGGAGCTGGCGGACCAGATCGGCCTGTCGCCCTCGCCCTGCCTGCGGCGCGTACGGATGATGGAGGAAGCCGGCGTCATCCAGGGCTACGAAGCGCGGCTGGACCCGCACGAGGTCGGACTGGGATTGACGGTATTCGTGGGGGTGAAGGTCGAGCGCCACCATGAGCGCGACGCCGAGATGTTCCGCAACGAGGTCAGCGCGCTGCCGGAAGTGATCGCCGCGCATCTGGTGTCCGGCGAGTCCGACTTCCTGTTGCAGGTCGTGGTGCCTGATCTGCGCGGGTACGAGCAGTTCCTGCTGCATACCCTGCTGAAACTGCCCGGCGTGAAGGACATCCGCAGCAATTTCGCGATCCAGACGGTGAAGAAGCAGAGTCCGCTGCCCCTGGATCATCTGGGCCGGTAAGGCTCATCGCCTCACGGCATGGCCGCCGCCGCCCGCTCCACCGCCGCGCTGCGCCGCTCGAAACGCGCCTGCGACATCGCCAGATAGCGCTCCACAATGGCCGGGTCCGACGTCTTCGGCGTGCCGCCCGGAAACGGCGGCTTCGGGTCGTATTCGATCTGCAACTGGATCAGCTTGGCGACATCCTCGCCGCACAGCGACGCCACGACCTTCAACCCCATGTCGATCCCCGACGTCACGCCGCCGGCCGTGAATACGTTGCCGTCCACGCAAAGGCGCTCGTCGCTCGGCGTGGCCCCAAAGCGCGCCAGCAGCTCACGCGCCCGCCAGTGGCTGGACGCCCGCTTGCCTCGCAGCAGCCCGGCCGCACCCAGCAGCAGCGAGCCCGTGCAGATGCCGAAGAGGTACTTGGCGCCCTGCCCCTGCCGACGCGTGAAATCCACCCACGCCGGATCGACGATGGCGTCGTCCGTGCCCGGTCCGCCCGGCACGACCAGCAGGTCGCACGGCGGCGCCGAGTCGATCGTTTGCGTGGGCACGAAGCGCAGCCCCCGGTCGCAACGCACCGGATCCATCGTTTTTGCGACAAAATCCACGGTAAATCCCGGCGCGTTCGCCAGCACTTCGTACGGCCCGGTCATATCAAGCTGAGTCAGCCCTTCGAACAAGACGATATTCACCTTCATGACGCTGCTCCCATGAAAACGCCAGAACCCAGCATAGGCGAACACCCGCCACGCGGTGCGCCAGAATGCGCGCCAATCGCGCCACAGCGCGTGATGTTCGTGCTGTACGACGGTTTCCAGCCGCTCGACCTGGCCGGACCGTGGCAGGCCTTCAGTTCGGCCAACGAAGAAGCGGGCCGCCAGTTGTACGCGTTGAACACGATCGCGGCATCGCCGGTGGTCGCCACCTGGGAACAGGGGCTGCGCATGCAGGTGGATCGCACTTTTGAGGCGGACGGCGACGACCCCATCGACATGCTGCTGGTGCCCGGCGGCCCCGGCGTCGACCGCGCCGCGGCGCACGGCGAAACGCGCGCCTGGCTGCGCCGCCGCGACGCCGGCACGCGCCGCACCAGCAGTGTCTGCACCGGCGCATTCGTGCTGGCCGCCGCCGGCCTGCTCGACGGCCGCGCCGTGACCACGCACTGGCGGTCGGCCGACCGGCTGCGCCAGCTTTACCCCGGCCTGCGCGTCGACGACGACCGCATCTTCATCGAAAGCGGCAAATACTGGACCTCCGCAGGCGTCACCGCCGGCATCGACATGGCGCTGGCCCTGATCGAGCGCGATTTCGGCGCTGCGCTGTCCCAGCAGGTCGCGCGGCGGCTGGTCGTCTTCATGCGCCGCAACGGCGACCAGCGCCAGTACAGCCAGACGCTGCGGCTGCAGGACCGCGTGGCCGCGCCGTTCCGGGAACTGGTCGAAAAAATGGAGGCGCGCCTGTCGGCCCGCTGGTCGGTCGACGACATGGCCGACGCCTGCCGCATGTCGCGGCGCACGTTCCAGCGCAAGTTCGCGGCGCACTTCGGCGTCGCGCCGACCGAAGTGCTGCGGCGTCTGCGCGAAGAGCGCGCCGGTGCTTTGGAGAGCGCGGGGAAGATGACGAGGAAGACCGTCGAGCAACACGTGGGGCCGGTGCACAAGCGGCCGCGGCAATAGCTTCAAGGCTGCGTCAGCGGCGATAACGGCAAGGCTGCGTCCGATCTTCGTAGGTCGCCCGACGCCGCGGTCACCGGGGAGGCGATCGCCCACGATT
>NZ_DAMCTG010000106.1:0-16728 GCF_032113835.1 Achromobacter sp.
GTCGAGCGCAAGCTGCGCGAGGCCTTCCGCACCGCGGTCAAGAGCGACGCCTTCAAGCAGGTGGCGGATCGCATCGATGCGCCGGTCATGTATCTGGACGGCCCGGATTACCAGGCTTATGTGGCGTCGGTCTATGCGCAGGAGACCGCGCTGATCGCGCGCCTGAAACTGAAAGAAATGCTGCAGAAAGGCTGATCCCCGGTGACTTCCAATCCATTGATCCGGCTGCACGCGAACGACAATGTGCTGGTCGCCCGGGAAGCCCTGGCCTTGGGCATGGCAATTCCGGCGCTGGGACTGCGGGTGCGCGCGCAGGTGCCGGGCGGCCACAAGATTGCGGCCTGCCGGATACCAAAGGGCACGCCGGTCCGCAAATATGACGCCATCATCGGCGTGGCCGCGCGCGACATCGAAGCCGGCGAGCACGTGCACGCGCACAATCTTGCGCTCGCCGACTTTGAGCGCGACCCGGGCTTCTGTCGCGACGTGCGACCGGTCGACCTGCTGTCCGAGGCCGAACGCGCGACGTTCCAGGGCTACGTACGGCCAGACGGCCGGGTGGGCACCCGCAATTTCATCGGCATCCTCGCGTCGGTGAACTGTTCCGCGACGGTGATCCATCACATCGCGCAGCACTTCACGCCTGAACGCCTTGCCGCGTTCCCCAACGTGGATGGCGTGGTGGCGTTCGCGCAGACGAGCGGTTGCGGCATGTCGTCGCCCAGCGAGCATTTCGATGTCCTGCGGCGCACGCTGGCCGGCTACGCGCGGCACCCTAACCTGGCTGGCGTACTGATCGTGGGACTGGGCTGCGAACGCAATCAGGTGTCGGCGCTGATCGAATCCCAGGATCTGGCCGGGGACGCGCGGGTGCGCACGCTCGTGATGCAGGACACGGGCGGCACCCGCGCCACGATCGAGGCGGGCATCCGGGCCATCGACGAGATGCTGCCGCAGGCCGATGCCGCGCGGCGCAGCAGCGTGCCGGCAAGCCATCTGAAGATCGGGCTGGAATGCGGCGGATCGGACGGCTACTCGGCCATCACGGCCAATCCCGCGCTGGGCGCGGCCATGGACATCCTGGTGCGTCACGGCGGCACGGCGATTTTGTCGGAAACCCCGGAGATCCACGGGGTGGAATACCTGCTGACGCGCCGCGCCGTTACGCCCGAAGTGGGCCAGAAACTGCTGGACCGGCTGGCATGGTGGGAGCGGTACACGGCCGGACACAACGCGCAGTTCAATGGCGTTGTCGGCCACGGCAACCAGCAAGGCGGCCTGGCCAACATCTTCGAGAAATCGCTGGGGTCCGCCATGAAAGGCGGCACGACGCCGCTGCAGGCCGTGTATGAATATGCCGAGCCCATCGACCGCGCGGGCCTGGTCTTCATGGATTCGCCCGGCTACGACCCCGTTGCGGTCACCGGCCAGATCGCCAGCGGCGCCAACCTGATCTGCTTCACGACGGGCCGCGGTTCGATGTTCGGCTCCAAGCCTGCGCCCACGCTCAAGCTTGCCAGCAACAGCAGCATGTATGCGCGCCTGGTGGAGGACATGGACATCAATTGCGGCGCGGTGCTCGATGGCGAGGTGGACATCGCGCAGATGGGACAACGCATCTTCGAGCACATCCTGCGCGCGGCCTCGGGCGCGCCGACCAAAAGCGAAGCGCTGGGGCTGGGCAACCACGAGTTCGTGCCCTGGCATCTGGGCATCGTCAGCTGACCCGTCATTTCAGGAGCTTTAACGCATGCCCGCACACAACCCCTTCAAGACGGCCCTCGCCGAGCGGCAAGCCCAGGTCGGCCTGTGGCTCTCGATGGCCGACCCCTATCTGGCCGAGGTTTCCGCCACGGCAGGCTTCGATTGGCTGCTGATCGACGGTGAGCACGCACCGAACGACCTGCGCGGCACCCTGGCCGCCCTGCAGAGCGTCGCACCCTACCGCGCCCAACCCGTGGTGCGCGTGGTGGCCGGAGAGATCGCGCTCATCAAGCAGATGCTGGACATCGGCGCGAAGAATCTGCTGGTGCCGATGGTCGACACCGCCGAGCAGGCCCGCGCACTGGTGGCCGCCACACGCTATCCGCCGCAGGGCGTACGCGGCGTCGGCAGCGCCGTGGGGCGCGCTTCGCGCTGGAGCGCCCGCGACGACTACCTGGATATCGCCGACGACGAGATCTGCCTGCTGGTGCAGGCGGAAACGGTGCAGGCGTTGTCGAACCTGGAGGCCATCTGCGATGTGACCGGCGTGGACGGCGTGTTCATCGGACCCGCCGATCTGGCCGCGTCCATGGGGCATCGGGGCCGCCCCGGCCATCCGGACGTGCAGGCCGCGATCGAGCGCGCCATGCGGGTAATCATCGAGCGCGGCAAATCGGCGGGCACGCTGACATCGGACCCCGCGCTCGCGCGCCGCTATCTGGATCTGGGATGCACTTTTGTGGCGGTCGGCGTGGACGTCCTGCTTTACGCCAATAGCGCCCGCCGGCTGGCGGCAAGTTTCATGTCGCCGGACGTGCGCCCCGCGGCGCAGGGTCCATCCGCCGCCTATTGAGTGACCATAAGCGGCCGATCCGTCCTGTAATCCGGTCTTGCATGACCACGCATTCAGGCATAAATTGATCGGTACCGCTTTTCGATCGGCCATCTCGATCCCCCCGCCCGAATCGCGCGCGAAGGTTGTTTTCTATCTTTTGTTCCCCCACAGGAGCGATGCGATGCGAGTAAAACACCTGCTTGGCCCAGCGACCGTAGCCCTCTCGATGCTGTTCGGGTCGGCTGTCACGGCCGCCCCCTCGGACCCCGCCCCGATCATCACCGGCAAGCACTGGACCGATTCCGACGCCAACCTCAAAAAGGCCTATCTGCTGGGCGTGGCCAATGCGCTTGAGGTCGAACGCGCCTACCAGCAACGCCGCGCAGTGCCGGATACGCAGACGCTGGTGCCCAAGTTTTCCGCGGGCCTGCAGAACCAGACGCTGGATTCGGTGCGCGAGACCATCGACCGCTGGTATGCCGCCAATCCGACCCAATTGGATCGCCCCGTCATGGAGACGATCTGGTTCGAGATTGTCGTGCCTGCCACGAAGACCAAACGCACCCCCTAGGAGCCGCCATGAAGACTATCCGCACGATAGGCCTGGCCATTGCGATGGCATCGCTGGCCGCATGCACGAACATGACGAAGGAACAGCAAGGCACCGTCACGGGTGGCTTGATGGGCGCCGCGGCGGGCGCCGGCATTGCCGCCATCGCGGGGGGCAGCGCCTGGACGGGGGCCGCCATTGGCGGTGCGGCCGGCGGTATCGCCGGCAACATCCGCGGCGCGAACCAGTAGATAACGCGATACCGACCTGACCCGTCACCCCTGAACGCCGGCTCGCGCGCCAACGCCAGCCGGCGTTCCTGCGTCTGGACGCCGGCTTGCCTGCTTGCCTGCGTCCCGGCCTGCGCCGCCCGCCTTCGTTCCGCCCGCCTTCGTTCCGCCCGCCGCCACGGCTACCCGCCGCCGCCATAGACTGATACGCTTTGCGCCGCGACTTCACCCGGGCGATGCGGATGTTTCTTTCATGATGTACCTGCTGTGGTCCCTGCCGGCGCTGACCGTGATCGCCGCGATCGCGAGCGGGCGCGTCAACACGACCATCGCCGCGGCGCTGGGCCTGATTGCGGCGGTGCCCGTCGCCCTGCTTGGAGCGCCTGCGCCGTTCTCGCCGGCGCAACTAGCCGTTGCCCTGGAACGCGGGCTCTGGATCGGCTGGATCATTACCCCTTACATCCTCGGCGGCCTGCTGTTCTGGCAGATGGCGGCGCAAGCCGGCATGCGCACGGACGCGGCAGGCGGCCCGCCGGACGCCATGCACCTGGATCCCCTCGCCCGGCGCCGGCTGCTCTTCTTTGCCTGTTTCCTTGTCGGCCCGTTTGCCGAGTCCGCCACCGGCTTTGGCGTGGGCATGCTGGGTACGGTAATGCTGATCCGCCCGCTGGGCCTGAAGCCGCGCGAGATCATGGTGTTCGCACTGCTCAGCCAGACGCTGATTCCGTGGGGCGCAATGGGAAGCGGCACGCTGCTGGCCTCGGCCTATGCGCGCGTGCCGGCCACGCAGCTTGCGCTGTACAGCATGGTCCCCGTGGCGCTGCTGATGGGGGTATGGCTGGCGCTGTATTGGCGCACCGCCGCACGCGCGGCGTTGTCCGCGCCTGCCGCCGAACTGGGGCGCGAAGCAGCCTGGATGGCCGCGAGCCTGGCGTTGCTGACAGCGGCGACGGCACTGCTAGGGCCGGAAACGGCGCTGCTTGCGGCGTACGGTCCGCTGATCGTGGTGCGCTTCCTGGCGGACCGCAGGCCCGATCGCGGGCAGGCGCTGGACGCCGCACGGCGCGCCCTGCCCTACATCGCGCTCATCGCCTGGCTGGTGGCCACGCGGCTCGTACCCGGCCTGAATCGCGGTCTTGCCGGCCTGGCGGACGTCAAACCCTATGCGGACCTGCCCGCGTGGATGCCTTTTCTGCATGCGGGAAGCTGGCTGATCGCGGGAGCCGTGGCCATGGCAGTCTGGCAGCGCCATCCAGGGACGCTGCGGGCCCAGTCGCGCGCCGCGTGGATGACAGGCAGTCATGCCGTCATGTCCGTCTTTCTGTTCGCAATGATGGCCGAGGTGCTGGCGGGCGCGGGGATTTCGCGGGCCTATGCCGATGGACTATTCTCGAGCCTGCGCGACTGGACTATCCTGATCACACCGCTTCTGGCCGGCGCGTTCGGCATTCTGGCCAACAGCGGCAACGCGCCGAACAGCCTGTTCATGTCTTCCCAGCTATCATTAGCGCTTCAGGCCGGTCTGAACGTGCCCGCAGCCGCCGCGTTGCTGCACGTTTCGGGCACGTCGATGGGGTTTTTTTCGCCGGTCCGGATGTCGATTGCCGCCGGTCTGGCGCATGGACGGGGGCACGAACGCGGCGTGTATGTTCTACTACTGCCGTTTGCCCTGGCCGCGTTCGGTATCCTGCTGTCGCTGGCGCTGCTCGTGGTCATCTCCGGGTAGCAGAATTCAGGGCTGCTGAAAGGCCGACAACTGGCGGTGCAGCGGATACGCTCGCCGCCTCAACCTTTTTTTTGTGTAGCACATGGGACTAGAACAATTAGCCGCGATCCGGGAATTGCTTATCAAGCAGTCGCCTGACAAGGCAGGCTCGAAGAACGAATCGCGACCGCAAGGCACGGACAAGCCGCGCCGCCCGCAAGGCGCCGGCAAGGGTCCGCGTCCGCAGGGTGGCGACAAGGCGAAGCGCGCGCAAGGCGGCGACAAGGGCCAGCGCGCCCCGCGTCCCGAAAAGCGCGAGACGCCGGTCGATCCCGTGGTCGTCGCCATTTCGCGCCTGCAACGTCACTTTCCCAAGGCCTTCCCCAAGAACCCCGCGCCCAAGCTGCCGCTCAAGCTGGGCGTGCTGGCGGACCTGGTGCAACATGCCGAGCAACTGCAGCTCGACGAGGCGCAGATCAAGGAAGCCGTCAAGACGTGGTGCGATGGCCGCCGCTACTGGGCCAGCATGGTCGAGGACGCGCCGCGCGTGGACCTGAACGGCGAACCCGCCGGCGCCGTGACCGCCAACGAAGCGCGTCACGCCAAGCGCATGGCATCGCGCAATGCGTCGCGCAACGCCGCGCGCGCACGGGCCGAGAAAAAGGCGCAGACGGCTGCCGAGCAGACGCCGGCGCCGGCTGCCGACGCCGCCCCTGACACGCAACCTGCCGACGTGACGTCCCCGGACGTGAAAGCGGTGGATGTGAAAGCCGTGGATGTGAAGGCCGCTGAAGCCAAAGCCCCGGACGCGAACGCGGCAGGTGCGACTCCCGCGGACGTCACGCCCCAAGCGTCCGACGAATAAGCCCGTCATTAGCAATACAGGCCTGCGCCCGGCCGGGAGAACGACTCCCGGCCGGGCGCAGGCCTTTCTGCATGCACGCGGCAGTATCTAGCCTGCCGCCTCAAGCGCCGCCAGCGCCTGCTTGATGTAGCCCATGCCCTTTTCCGAATAGGACAGCGTCATGGCCTGCTGATGCCCCGCGCCGTCCATCTTCAGCAGGGACTTGCGCAGGATCTCGACGATCTTGTCTTCGTGGGCCGGGTAGAAGGCCTCGTACTGGTATTGCAGGAACACCAGGCACAGCGCGTTTTCCATGACCTGCACGTCCGCATCCTGCTTGATGCCCTGCTTCATCAGGATCGCCGCCACGCGCTCGCCATCCGCTTGCGGATAGCCCGCGTCTTTCATGATCTGTTGTGCGATGCCGGCGTGATGCCGTGCCAGCGCCTTGCGCCACGTCAGATAGCCGATGCGGCCTTCGGGATAGCTGGCGCGCGTGATCTCCCAGCGGCCGATGTGCTGGCACCGGGATGCCAAAATCAGCGGCTCGGACGCGTCGGGCGCCAGCTTCATGACCCACTCGTGCAGCTTTTGCGCCAGAAACAGCTCTTGCGGACAGGATTCGCCTTCCCACGTAAACGTGTTGGGGTCCTTGGCGTTGTAGTCGTCGAAACGGCGCAGGGTCTGCTGCAGGCGGTCGTTCATGGGGTGGCGTCTTCGGAAAGACCGGCGCGCGAGGGCCGGTGCGGAGATTGACAGGCGGAATGGAGCCCATCATACCTGCGGCATCCGGCGCCGTGCGCCGTCTATGCCGTTTCGCGCTATCTGCTTGGCCCGCCGTGTCATTGAAGCCGCCCTTGCGGTGTGCGACCGTAAAAGGCGTCGGGGCGGTCGAGGAGCCTCACCCGACGCGGGCCGGCGCCATCGCTCTCCCGCCATCAAAAAATAATGACTGGAGAGACGACAGATGCGACACGCAAGATTACTGGCCGTCACGCTGGCCGCCACGCTGTGGGCCGCGGGCGGCGCCGCGCAGGCCCAGGACGAACCCTACCCCGCCAAACCGGTGACCATCCTGGTGGGCTTTCCGCCGGGCACGGCGACCGACACGGTGGCGCGCATGCTGGGCGAACGGCTCGCGCAGCGCATGGGGCAACAGTTCATCGTGGAGAACAAGCCGGGTGCGGGCGGCTCCATCGCCGCGGGCCTGGGCGCGCGCGCCAAACCTGACGGCTACACGCTGATGATCGGCGCGTCCGCGCCGCAGGCGATCAATCCGCACGTCTATCCCAACTTGAACTACGACGCACGCAAGGACTTTGCCCCGATCGGGTTGATTACCTGGCTGCCGTATCTGTTCGTGGTCAGCGCCGACAACCCGGCCCGCAACCTGACCGACTTCCTGGACACCGTGAAGGCCAAACCGGGGCAATACACCTACGGCACCACCGGCGTCGGCACGACAAGCCACCTGGTGACGTCCGTGCTGCTGTCCAAGGCCGGCGCGACGATGGTGCATGTTCCGTACAAGGGCAGTAGCCAGGCGCAGACGGACATCGTCGGTGGACGCACGTACGCGACCTTCGACACGATGGTGTCGTCGCTGGCAATGGTGAAGGCGGGCCGCCTGAAGGCGCTGGCCGTCAGCACGCCGGAGCGCGTGCCCACGCTGCCCGACGTGCCAACCGTCGCGGAGCAAGGCTTTCCGGGTTTTGACATGGGCGCCTGGCTCGGGCTGATTGCGCCCGCCGGCATACCGCCCGCCATCCAGGAAAAGCTGGCGCGCGAAATGAATGCCGTACTGGCCGATGCCGCCGTGCGCGACAAGCTCGCGGACCTGGGCGCGCAGGTACGCACCACCGAATCGCCGGCGCGATTCGGCGCGATGATGAAATCCGAGTACGAATCGTGGGGCGGCGTGGTCCGCGAATTCAACGTGAAAGGCACGGACTGACAGGAGGAACGGCAACCATGAACACAAAAGCGGAAATGAGCAGCCAGGAATGGGACGCCCGCGTCCAACTGGCCGCGTGCTACCGGCTGGTCGCGCACTTTGGCATGAGCGACCTGATCTACAACCACATCACCGCCCGCATCCCGGACACCGACGACCACCTGCTCATCAACCCCTACGGCATGATGTATGACGAGATCACCGCGTCCAGCCTGGTCAAGATCGACCTGGCCGGCAACATTCTCGATCAGCCGTCCGGTTACGGCATCAATGCCGCGGGCTACGTGATCCACAGCGCGGTCCATGGCGCGCGGCACGACGTGGCGTGTGTCATCCACACGCACACGCGGGCGGGCATGGCCGTGTCGGCGCTGAAATGCGGCCTATTGCCGCTGACGCAGACCGCAATGCGGTTCGCGAAGATCCCGTATCACGACTACGAGAGCGTCGCCATCGACCTGGACGAACGCGAGCGCCTCGTCGCGGATCTGGGATCGTCCGACGCGATGATCCTGCGCAATCACGGGCTGCTTGCCGCGGGGCCGTCGATTGCGCAGGCGTTCAATACGCTTTATTGGTTGGAAATGGCCTGCAAGGCGCAGGTGGATGCGTTGAGCTCGGGGCGCGAGCTCTGCCTGCCGCCGCCCGAGGTCATCGAGAAGACATGGCTGCTGTACCAGCCCGGCACCCGCCGGCCGTTCGGCGAACTTGAATGGCCCGCCATGCTGCGCCTGATGGATCGCAAGGACCCCGGCTACAAGTCGTGAGATTCGCCGCGCGGCACGAGGTCGCTTCCTGCCGCGTGGCTCACGCTCGCCGGCAGGATGGCGCCCAGGCTGGTGCGCACCTCCAGCAGATACGGCGCGTCCGCCGCCAGGCCACGCGCGATCGCATCGTCCAGTTGATCGGCGCGCGTCACGTATTCGGCCTGCAGTCCGTAGGCACGGGCCACCAGCGTGAAGTCGGGGCTGGCCAGGTCCGTTCCCACATATCGCCCCGGATACGTGCGCGCCTGGTGCAGGCGGATCGACCCGTAGCAATTGTTGTTGGCGACGATGAACAGGATGGGCAGTCCTCGCTCGGCGGCTGCGGCCATCTCGTTGCCCGTCATCGCGAAGCCGCCATCGCCTGCCATGCACACGACCTGCCGCTTCGGATCGCGCAACTGCGCCGCGATGGCCGCCGGCGTGCCGTAGCCCATTGCGCCCGACTGCGACGCCAGCAGCCGTTGCGGGAATGCGAAGGGAAAGTGGCGGTACACCGGCGCGGCGAAGGTGCCGGCGTCCAGGCAGATTGCAACGTCCGCGGGCGCCTGCGCTTCCAACGCCTTGACCACTGCGGCGAAAGGAATGCCGTCGTCCACGGCCTGACCTGCGGCTTGCGGCCATGCCGCCGTCTGTTGCCGGATGGTGCGCAGCGTGGCGGTCCAGTCCTCGCGCGCCAGTCCGCCACCCGTGGCGGGCAGCCCGGCCAGCGCCGCCGCCGTGGCCGCGGGATCGGCCACCAGTCCCACGTCGGCCGCGAAGTGCTGGTTCACGATATGCGGATCGGGATAGCAATGCACCAGCGTCTGGCGCGGCCGCGGATGCGCGGGAAAGGTGTAGCCCTGCGTCGTGATGTCGCCCAGTCGCGTGCCAAGCGCCAGGATCAGATCACTGCCATCCAGCGCCGCCACCTGCGCGGCCGGCGTCGCCAGATCGAGATCGCCCGCATAGAGCGGATGCGTATTGGGAAACAGATCGTGCTGGCGGAACGAGACAACCACCGGAATGGAATGGCGTTCCGCAAGGCGCATCAAGGCCTCCCGGCCGCCCGGAACGTTGAATCCGCCGCCGGCGATGATGAGCGGCCTGTGTGCGCGCGACAGCAACGCGTGGATGCGTTCCAGCCCGTCGGGAGCCGGCTGAGACGGGCTCTCGGGCATCGCCGTCCAGTCGTGCTGGTCCACGATCGCCTGCTGCACATCCTCGGGCACCACCATCACCACGGGGCCCGGCGTGCCCGCCATCGCCACCCGCACGGCCTTGAAGGCGGCCGGCGCCAGTTCCTCGGGCGTGGTCACCTCGACTACCCACTTGGCCATCGAGCCGAACATCTTCTGATAGTCGATTTCCTGGAACGCTTCCTTGCGCACGTCCTTCTTCGGCACCTGACCGATCAGCAGAATCATCGGCGCCGCATCCTGCTGCGCGGCATGCACGCCGATCGCGGCGTTGGCGGCGCCCGGACCGCGCGAGACCATCACCACGCCGGGGCGCCCGGTCAGGCGGGCGTCAGCGCAGGCCATGAATGCGGCGCCGCCTTCGTGGCGGCAGGTCACCACGTCGATGCCGGGAAAGTCATGCAGCGCGTCCAGGACGCCCAGATAGCTTTCGCCGGGCACCACGAACACGCGGTCGATCGCGTTGGCGGCCAGCACCCGGATCAACGCGTGGGCGGAGGTGTTCGGTGTTGCGGATGCGGTCATGTGGGAAGCCCCGGCAGGAAAAGGTCCAGGGCATTCTAGATTGGCATCCCACGCCCAACTAGGCATACTCTGGCAACCAGATATACAAGAATGAGACAGCGGCGCGCGCGGCGGCGTGGGCGCCGCGCTCCGGAGACGATGGACCTACGCAAGATCGAAAACCTGATCCACGTCGCGGATCTGGGCAGCTTCTCACGCGCCGCATCGGTGCTCGGCATCGCCCAGTCGGCGCTTGGCCGGCAGGTGCGCAAGCTGGAAGACGAATGCGGCTGCGCCCTGCTCTACCGCAACGGGCGCGGCGTCTCGCTGACTCCCGACGGCGAAAAACTGCTGGACAGGCTGCGTCCGCTCATGCGCCAGATGGACCACGTGGTGACCGAGTTCCACAACGACCAGAAGTCGCCGTCCGGCCAGGTGATGCTGGGACTCACGCCCACGCTCTGTCACATGGTGGGCATGCGGCTGGTGGCCGAGGTCTGGCGGCGCCATCCGCGCATCCAGCTCAACATCATCACGGGTTACAGCGGCTACGTGCACGAATGGCTGACCAATGCCCGAGTCGATATCGCCGTGCTGCACGACGCGCGGCGTTCGCAGCACATCGCCGTCGCACCGCTGGCCGAACTGGACCTTGCGCTGGTGTCCCCGCCGCAAGGCCTGTCGCCCGCCGCGCGTGCGATGCCGGCCATCCCGTTTTCGGCCCTGCGCGACCTGCCGCTGGCGCTGCCCACGCGCAATCACGGCCTGCGCCGCACGCTCGAACACGCCGCCACGCAGGCCGACATGCCATTGAACGTGGCGTTCGAAATGGATGCGCTGGAGCTGATGAAGGACATCGTCGTCGAAGGCCTGGCGCACACCGTGCTGGCCCTGCCCGCGGTGATGAATGAGGTCGAATCGGGCAAGCTGATCGCCCGCCGGATCGTCGAACCGGGCCTGTCCACGCGCCTGATGGTGGCGACGGCATCAAGCCGACCGTTGACGCAGGCCGTCAAGATCGTCCAGGCGACACTGCACGAGGTGTTGGCCGCCATGACGCAGGCCGAGCCGTATCGCGACAGCCTGCGGATGTGCGACGAGTAAATCAACAAGTAATGCGGCAGCGCCGCGCCTACCTCGGCAATGCGGGCGCAGGCGTCAGCGGTCCCACGGGCGTTTGCCCCGGCCGGGGCGGCATCGGCGGCAGCCATGTCCGGGTGGGCGATTTCAACCCGGGCTGGTCCTGCGGCCGCGCGGGCGTCGCCGCAGGCGGCGGGTAGCGGGAACCCGGACACGACGTGCCCAGGCAGTCCCGATTTATCTTGCCCGGATCCACGATGCGTGGGCAGTCGGTGCCCAGGCACGTATCCGGCACGGTGCGGGCGGATGCGGGCGGAGATGGCACGGTCGGAAGCGGATCGCGCGCCAGCGCGGGCGCGGCGGCCAGCGCCGACAACGCACCGGATGCCCCAATCAGCACCGCGGCAAACAAGGATTTCATTGACTGAGCTCCACGGAATCGGTCCAGGCCGAAGCCTGGACGCAATTCCAGTGTGCTCCCGAACCCCGCCCCTAGCAAGGCGGGGCCGGACCCGATCAATCCAGGCGGATGTCGGTGCTGGCCACAACCTTGGCCCAGCGTGCGCGCTCGCTGCTGAAGAACTGCGCAAGCTCGGCCGGGCTCTTGGTGACGATCTCGGCGCCCTGCTCGTTCAACTGCGCCGTGACGTCCGGCTGGGTGACGATCTGCGCCATCAGCGCCTGCAGCTGGGCCGCCACCGGGTCGGTCATGTTGGACGGGGCCATCACGCCTTGCCACGTGCCGGACTCGAAGCCCTTCACGCCTTGCTCGGAGATGGTGGGGATGTCCGGCACCAGCTTCATGCGCTCGCTCTTCGAAATCGCGATCGCGCGCAGCTTGCCCGACTTGATGTGCGGCAGCGTGGCCAGCAGGCCGTTCATGATGATTTGCGTCTGGCCGCCGATGGTGTCGGTGACCGCCTGCGAACCGCCCTTGTACGGCACGTATTCCCACTGCGCACCGGTGGCCTGCTGCACCGCGACGGCCGCCAGGTGGGGCGCGCTGCCGATGGCGGTGACGGCGAAGTTGATGCGCTCTTTCTTGGACAGCTCGACCAGATCCTGCACGGTCTTGGCCTTGACGTCCGGGTGCACGGCCAGCACGTGCGGCGAATACGCCAGCATGCCGACGGCGCGCAGGTCCTTGGACGGATCAAAGGTCAGCTTGGTGTAGACGGACGGGCTGATCGCCAGCGCGCCGACGTCGCACAGGAGGACCGTGTGGCCTTCCTGCGCCGACTGCACCACCAGGCCGGCGCCCAGGTTGCCGTTCGCGCCGGGCTTGTTCTCGACGACCACGGTCTGCTTGAGCACTTCGGCCAGCCGGGGCGCCAGGATGCGCGCGATGATGTCCGACGAGCCGCCGGGCGGGTAAGGCACGACGATGCGCACGGGCCGCGTCGGCCATTGCGCCGATTGCGCGGGTTGGGCCCATGCCGGCACCAGGGGCGTCAGGCAAAGCGCCGCGGCGCTGCCCAGGAACTGTCTCTTGCTCGGGTTCATGCTGTCTCCACACTGTTTGGTATGTGTGTTGAAGTGTCCCGCGGCCTGGTGAGGCCGCGGTGGGGATGTGCCTATGCCGCGCCGCGGGTCTCCACGTACAGGGCATAGAGCGAATGGCTGCTCGCCATGAAGAGGCGGTTGCGCTTGGCGCCGCCAAAGCAAAGATTGGCGCAGCGTTCCGGCAGGCGAATGTGGCCGATGGCCTTGCCCGCGGGGTTGAAGACCATCACGCCGTCCAGGTCCTCGGATTTGGCGTCGGGTGAGCCGTTGCTGCCCCAGCCGCACCACAGGTTGCCGGCCTCGTCGCACTTGATGCCGTCGATGGCGCCGGGTCCCTGCGCGTCGACGTGCAGGCGCTTGTTGGACAGCGCGCCGTCCGCGCCCACGTCGAAGGCCCAGATCACGCGGTTGGGCTGGTGGCGCGATTCGACGATGTACAGCACCTTCTCGTCAGGCGAAAAGCACAGGCCGTTGGGCCCGGCCAGGTCGCCCAACGCCAGCGTCACGCGGCCGTTGGCGGGGTCGATGCGATAGACGGAATGCGGCAGTTCGGGCGTGGCCTTGTCGCCTTCCCAGTGTCCGCCGATGCCGAACGGCGGATCGGTGAACCAGATCGCGCCGTTGCGCTGGCACACGATGTCATTGGGCGAATTGAACGGCTTGCCGTCGAAGCGGTCCGCCAGCACCGTGATGCTGCCGTCGTATTCCGTGCGCGTGACGCGGCGCGTCAGGTGTTCGCAGGCCAGCAGGCGGCCCTGGCGGTCCCGGGCGAGCCCGTTGCTGAAGTTGGACGGCTGACGGAACACGCTGGTTTCGCCGGTGGTTTCGTCCCAGCGGATGATGCGGTTATTGGGAATGTCCGAGGCGAGCAGATAGCGCCCGTCGCCAAACCACACCGGACCTTCCAGCCAGCGGAAACCGGTCGCAAGCTGCTCCACGCTGCTGCTGTAGATGCGGTACTTGGCGAATTCCGGGTCCAGGATCCGGACCGAGGGGTCCGGGTAGCGCTGCTGCGGGGTGAAGCTGAAAGACTGCGCGTGCACGAGACTGGCAGGGGCCAGTGCAAGCGCGGCGCCCAGCAGCCGGCGCCGGCCGGCCTGGACTTGCGGGTCAATTTCCATCGGCTGTCTCCTCTCGGTGGTTTTATTCTGCGATGGCGCTACGGACGGGTTGGGTCCCCGATCAGGTCACGGGGCCCGGGTTGAACAGCGCCAGGGCGTTGTGCAGCTTGAGCTTCTCCGCACAGGTCTGCTTCTTGCCGCTGGCCACGTCCAGCATCATCTGAAAGAGCTGCCAGCCCACTTCCTCGATCGAGGCCTGGCCGGTGGCGATGACGCCGGCATCCACGTCCATCAGATCGTGCCAGCGGCGCGCCAGCGCCGAGCGCGTGGCGACCTTGATGACCGGCACCTGCGCCAGCCCGTAGGGCGTGCCGCGGCCGGTGGTGAAGATGTGCAGGTTCATGCCGGCGGCCAGTTGCAGCGTGCCGCAGATGAAGTCGCTGGCGGGCGTGGCCGCGAAGATCAGGCCCTTGCGCGTCAGGCGGTCGCCGGGCGACAGCACGCCATGGATCGGCGACGAACCCGACTTGACGATCGACCCCATCGCCTTTTCGACGATGTTCGACAGGCCGCCCTTCTTGTTGCCGGGGCTGGTGTTGGCGCTGCGATCGGCCATGCCGCGCTGCAGGTACGCGTCGTACCAGGCCATTTCGCGGATCAGCGCGTCGGCGACTTCGGGCGTTTCGGCGCGGGCAGTCAGCTGGTCGATGCCGTCGCGCACCTCGGTGTTTTCCGAGAACATCACCGTGCCGCCGGCGCGCACAAGCAGGTCGGTCGCAAATCCCACGGCCGGATTGGCCGTCACGCCAGAAAACGCGTCGCTGCCGCCGCACTGCACGCCGACGGTCAGGTCCGACACCGGGCAGGTTTCGCGCTGGCGGGCGTTGAGCTTCTGCAGGTGGCGCTCGGCCGTGCGCATGATGAGCTGGATCATCGAATCGAAGCCGACGTTCTCTTCGTCTTGCAGCACGATGGTGTCCACACCGTCGCCGCCCATGCCCTCGCCGGCGCGGATCGGGATGGCGGTGGGCGCCAGCAGGCGCTCCGGCTGCAGCTTTTCACAGCCCAGGCTCACCACCATGGACGTGCCGCCGAAATTCGGATTGCGGGCGATGTTGTGCAGCGTGCGGATGGGAATCGCCGCGCCCGGCGCGTCGATGGCCACGCCGCAGCCATAGGTGTGCTCGATGCCCACCACGTCGTCCACGTTGGGATACAGCGGCAGCAGTTCGCGGCGGATGCGCGCGACCGCGTGCTCGACGACGCCCTGCACGCACTGCACCGTGGTGCTGATGGCAAGAATGTTGCGCGTGCCGACGGTGCCGTCCGCGTTGCGGTAGCCCTGGAAGGTATAGCCCTCGAGCGGCGGCAGCGGCGCAATCCGCGTGGAGACGGGCAGGTCTTCCAGCGTGCGCGCGGTCGGCATCGTGGTGACGCGTTCGTTGATCCAGCTGCCGCGCGGCAGCGCCTTGGCGGCATAACCGACCACCACGTTGTAGCGCCTGACCTCGTCGCCTTCGGCCAGATCGGTCAGCGCAACCTTGTGTCCTTGCGGCACGGCGTCGACCAGTTGAAGACCGTCGGGCAGAACGGTTCCCGACGGCAACCCGCCATCATTGGCCACGATGGCGACGTTGTCGTCGGGATGAATCTTGATGAGAACGGGCGACTGCTCGACTGCAACCTGCATGATGAATCCTTTAGCCTTGATGGATGCCCCGCTGCGGGCACCGTACGTTATCGTACAACCAAGAGAATATCGCTGAAAGGCATCAGAAAGGAATTTCGGGTTTCCCCTTGTAAATGCGGCGCCACATGGGGACGCGCCTTGAATCCGGCAATTTGATGTTGTACGATGACCCACCTTTTACCACCGCATCCCGTTCGCAAGCACCTACCTTTCGCCTGCGACGGCCATTTAGGGATGAGCGCAACATGACGACTCCGCAAGAACTCAAGGCCATTGTTTCGGAAGGCCTGCTGTCCTTCCCCGTGACCGACTTCGACCAGAACGGCGATTTCAACGCCAAGAGCTATGCGGCTCGTCTGGAATGGCTGGCTCCCTATGGCGCCACCGCCCTGTTCGCCGCCGGCGGCACCGGTGAGTTCTTCTCGCTGGCTCCCGACGAATACTCCGACGTCATCCGCACCGCCGTGCAGACCTGCAAAGGCAAGGTGCCGATCCTGGCCGGCGCTGGCGGCCCCACCCGCACCGCCATCGCCTACGCCCAGGAAGCCGAACGCCAAGGCGCCAAGGGCGTCCTGCTGCTGCCCCACTACCTGACCGAAGCCTCGCAGGACGGCATCGCCGCCCACGTCGAACAGGTCTGCAAATCGGTCAACATCGGCGTCATCGTCTACAACCGCGCCCAGTCGCGTCTGTCGGCCGACAGCCTGGCCCGCCTGGCCGACCGCTGCCCCAACCTGGTCGGTTTCAAGGACGGCATCGGCGACATCGAATCGATGGTCCGCATCCGCCGCAAGATGGGCGACCGCTTCTCGTACCTGGGCGGCCTGCCCACCGCTGAAGTCTATGCCGCCGCTTACCGCGCGCTGGGCGTGCCGGTCTACTCGTCGGCCGTCTTCAACTTCGTGCCCAAGATGGCCATGGAGTTCTACAACGCCATCGCCGCCGGCGACAGCGACACCACCAACCGCCTGCTGGACGATTTCTTCCTGCCTTACCTGGAAATCCGCAACCGCAAGGCCGGCTACGCCGTCAGCATCGTCAAGGCCGGCGCCAAGCTGGTTGGCCACGACGCGGGCCCCGTGCGTGCGCCGCTGACCGACCTGACCGGCGAAGAAATGGAAATGCT